>JAEOTR010000012.1 GCA_016839705.1 Promethearchaeota archaeon
GAGTGATTTAGCTAAAATGGTTAATGTCCGGCGCGAAACGATCCTTTATATTGAAAAAGGAAAATATAATCCTTCTCTTGTTCTAGCTCATAAAATCTCAAAAGCATTAAACTCTAAAATCGATGAGGTATTTCTCTTTGCAGATGATCAAGACACTAATCCTATTTAATCTTTTTTTTTATTTTTTTTTTAGATTAAAATTAAAGCTCTAAGAAATTATTAGATGATTATAAAATACCATTGATCGAACCTGAGAACAAGATTCGGGTAACCGTTATTGTAATACCCAAATCATTTTCTTTCGATTTTGCTCTAACATATTCCTTTATTTTAGTACGCAATTCTTCTTCATGATATGAAATATGAGGAGTGGCAGCAATAATATTTTCAAATATTGACCACACCAATTCTGGTGCCAACTTTTCAAGTACCATATTTATCGATTTTTTTGGTTTTTATGTTTTAAATATTCCCTAATTATTAATCACGCGATTATGCTCTAGACGCGATTATTGTTGATTCTTCTATGGTCGCCAATGTTCAATTTCTACAGACGGATTTTCTTTTATCCATTGCTGAAATTCATAAGAGGTTTCTATACCATCCCGCAGTACTGCTTTATATACGTCTCTCCTTCGAACTTCTAATTCAGGAGGTATATTCGCTTTGATTTCAAGGATATGATGTCGGGTTTCCAGAGTAAGCGCCCTTTCCATTGCTCTTGCGAATTTATCTGCTACCCCTGCATGAGGATGGTAATGAGAAAGCATCCAGTTATCAATGCTCCACGCAACACTTTTTTCGTCTACATAATCAATTCGCCAATATAATCCTTCATGTATTGTTTTAAGCTCGTTTGAATATCGAACCTTCTTCACACCTGGTAATAGTGCAAATTTTTGTATAACTTCGAAACCCGCTTTTATGTCCGATCTTTCAGCATAAATTTCCAGATCAATATTGGGTGTTGTCATGAGTCCAAATCGAACCGAACCGACTAGTATTGGTTTGCCCACTTGTTCCCATTTCGTTAACAATCCGATCTCTTCGATTACACCTAACGCCTGACGCTGAAGCTCCTCGGCCTTTTCAAGCCGAGCTTTTTCCATAGAACTTGCTTTAGGTTCTTTTTTCATCTTATGTACCTTCTTGTGTAATTCTCGCTACTGAAGAATTGCTTAGCAATATCTTTTTGATAATCTTCCTTACTTCTTTAACAAAATCCTTCATAATTGGACTAAGTTTTTATTATAAAAATACTTAATACATATTTTAAAACAAAATATATGAGGTAAAAAAACATTCCAGTTGTTCATGTACATAAGTGGAAAGGGATTTCGGAGGAAAAAGTAAAAGAACTAATTTCGGGAATAACGAAAGTGTTTATTGATATGGGTATCCCTGCTCGAGCGGTGGAAGTTCTTGTTCATGAAATTCCTAAAAGTCATTGGGGAATAGAAGGCAAACCAGCTACTGAATCGCTCCCTGATGTACAACCACCTTGATCATTAAATTAGATCTAAAATTTTATTTTCATTTTTTATTTGGTTCTTATAAAAATTAAATCAATAAATGAATGAAAAGGTATGTCAGACATATTTCCAGAAGAACTCCTAATGGAGGATTAGAAGAAGAGTTTAATAAGATCGCATAATACTTTTTATCATGAGAGATAAAGGGAAAGAAGTGTCAAAAGGGAAGTTTATTGGTATAGTAACCTTTTCAACGTTCTTGCTTGGATTAGGAATGTTCATACCCGCTAATGATTTTCTATGGATTGAGGCTTGGATTGTACTCATTTTATTTTACGTGTTTTTTATAAATAATATCTTATATTTCAGCAAACACGACCCCGATTTAATCCAGAAACGCTCCAAGCCAGAATTTAAAGAAAAATGGGATAAAATCGTGACTTTTTTTACATCAATTGGATTCATTCCGATTTTCTTCGTTCCCGGCTTAGATAGACAATTTGGATGGTCAAACGTAACCATCGTAGTTGAAATAATTGGCTTTATAGCGTTTAATATAGGTGTCATTATTATTTTCTTAACAATGAAGGAGAATTCCTTTTTATCGAAGGCAGTGGAAATCCAAGAAGGACATACAGTTATTACCACGGGTCCTTATAAAATTGTTCGCCATCCCATGTATCTAGGTCTAATAATTTTTATGACGGGGTGGTGCTTAGCCCTCGGATCGCTGTTTTCACTCATATTCGTGGCGTTTATAGTAATAGGTTTAATCTTTCGCATTGTATTTG
Source organism: Promethearchaeota archaeon (assembly GCA_016839705.1). Taxonomy (GTDB): domain Archaea; phylum Asgardarchaeota; class Lokiarchaeia; order Sigyniarchaeales; family SOKP01; genus Loki-b32. The sequence continues at coordinate 2,264 of JAEOTR010000012.1, forward strand.
AAGATAAAATGCTTCATGAAGAACTTGAAGGGTATAAAGAGTATGCTCAAAAAACTAAGAAGAAGTTAATACCCTTTATATGGTAAAAAGCATCTATTTTTATTTTTTTATGTAAGCCGATCTCCCCGTGTGTCAGTTCTTTATTTCTCGACAAAAAATATTTAGATGAAGAAATCATTGTAGAGGTATAGAAAAAAAGATATTCAAAACACTTTTATTTATAGAATAAATTAAAATGAGAAATTAGTCGTACTAATATTAATAAAATCAAATTTCTATTAATAATTTAAACATTATAAAACTATTTATCAAAAATTTCATAAATTTACTATGGGATTTGTGCTTAAATCATACGGGGGGAGATTAGCTAATAATAATTTGCAATAACTGTGGGACAACTAATAATGAGAAAATTACCCGTATCTGTAGAACATGTGGGGCCTTGCTCCCAATCTCCACTAAAACTTCTAGAACTAAAAAACCAAAAACCAGTAAAGAAAAAAAATCAACAACGGTTTCCACCACCCAAACAATAGAAGAAGCTACTAAACAAAATCAAGGTCAAGCAAACTTAGAATTACAAGAAATACCAATAGAAGAAGAGAAAAAAAATGATTTTTCAAATCTTGAAGAAATTCCTTTAGAAGCTAATGAGGGTATGGAATCTGATTTCCTTGTCGAAATACCTTCTGAGACAGAAGATGACTCAGAAGAAGAAAAAAATCCGATTTTACAAGAGATAACACCAAAACCATTTCAAAGTACAATATTCTCCCCTAAAAAAGAATTAAATACTCTTTTGCCAAAATCTAAAGATACTATCTCTGATGCATTCACAAAACTTAAAAAATCTGTTCTTGAGATTGAAATTAAGAAGCCTAAACCTTCCCCAGCTCCATTACCCCAAAAAACTGTAGACTCTGATGATGCTGTTATAAAACAGAAGAAATTAGAGAAAGATATGTCTGAAGTCCTTGGTTTCTTATCTAAAAAAATAACTGTAAAGAAAATAGAAACAAAAGAACCAAAATCAACCTCTACAAAAGAATCAGAGAAAAAATTACCACCATCTTCAATGAATGAGATTTTGAAAGAATTAATAACATTAGATTCGAGAATTGAGGCTTCAGCAATAATAAAGACAGATGGGACTATGCTTGCTTCAGCGGTTTCAAGCAGAATATCTGAAACCTTATTTGGTACAATTGGGATTAATCTTTCAACGATAAGTTCGGATATCATTGATGGTTTAAGTGCTGGGACTTTAAAATCGATATCCTTGAAAGGTACAGAGGGAATTTTAGACTTGGCATTTCTTGATCTAGAAAATTCAAGTCTAAAAGATATGATCCTTATCTTGTTTTCACAACCTCAAGTAAAGAGTGGTATTATTTCTATTGCAATCAATCTCATTAAAAAACAAGTGAAACATTATTTAGGATTAGAAAAATAACTTCTTAAGTGAACTTCACCCTTTTTTATGTAAAATAACACTTTCTACTTGAATAGTCTTAAAATATTGTAGGTTATTTGGTAATTCATGCAAAAAAGCATTTAACTCATAAATCGAAACAAGTGGTACTTGATTATCATTTAATTTAATGCTATTATCTTCAAGAGTAACCATAATAGGTATTAAATTAAGTGGTAAGTGTTTTTTAAGATTAGCGTCTTCACCTAAAATCTCTTTTACAAGCTTTGCGAAAACCACTGCATTTTTTTTAAGTGTTATCATTCGTTGATATTGCTTGGTGGCTGCTTTATTTAATAAACCATATGTATCTTTACGTTTCCATTGTTTTGCATCGATAATTAAAAGATATTTATAATATATTCCAATAACATCGATTTCATATCTTTTCTGGGAATTTTCTGATCTTGACTTGGATTCGTCTGAAAATCTGAAGTTCGTTATAGAACGATAATTGTTTCTAGATAAAATCTCTTTTATCAATGTTTCAAAACCACTATAATCTAAAATTTCAGAGAGGTGTTTAATGTCAACTTGTAAAAATTTAATGCAATCGATGATAAATAATATTTTATTAATTACAACATAGTAAATATAGTTCCCTTTTTTAATTGAGATAAATTCAAACTTTCCTAAGAAATCTATAAGCTCAGATTTCCCAAAATTCTTAAAAGAGGTAATCTTTGGGATTTCACACCAGGTTTCAATAATTTTTTTATCAGTTTCCTGTAGGATGCTATAAATGTTGCTAAAAAAACGTTGTAATGAAGAAAACGAGCATGACTTTGACATATAATAATATCTATTCTTTTTTTTAAAATAACATAAAGAGAGTCAAGAAATTCTATAATAAGTTATAATCTCAAACCAAGTGCGTCTTACGAATAATTTTAGAGTTTGAGTACTATTATGTAAAAATTTTATTAATATCTAATTTAATCCATTAATAGTTTTTTTTTTTAAAGGTTTTTGAATATAATAATTCAGAAGTAAATGTTAAAAACAAAATAAAAACTAACATCGTAACCATGGACTTATTACCAAAAGTTTTTAGAACCGAAGGAGATTTAACAGATTTTGACCCGTCGAGAATTTTTGATAGTATTGTAAAAGAGACAAGGTTAAGTGAAGATAAAGCTAAAATGATCACTGAGCTTGTAGTAAGAAGAATTATTAGTTCAGGGATTAAATTTTTGTCTGGACCCCATATAAGAGAAATTGTGTGCTCAATACTTTCTGAACAGCATTTTGAGGATGAGCGTAAGTTATACACTAGAATTGGAATGCCCTTAATGGATTACGAAGAAATTCTTGAAAAGGGTTTAGAAGAGCACCCAAAAATGATGATGAATCCCGAAAAGATACATAATTGGTCTTCAAATCGAATCTCTGAAGAATATACTCACTTAAGAATTCTTACCAATGAAGAATCTAAAGCTCATTTATATGGGGATATCCATATTCATAAATTGCGATATTTTGATTTAAGACCATTATCCCAAATCTGGGATCCTCGTATGATATTAGAAAATGGTTCACCTCCTTTAAAAAATTATATACCGTGCTGCAACCTAAATCCCGCAAAAAACTTGAGGGAAGCTTGTGATCATTTAATTAAATGGCTGGTATTAACTCAAAATGAAATATGTGGAAACCAAGGATATAATCATATAATAACCTATTTAGCCCCTTATGTTAAAGAATTGAATGATCCAGATTTAAATCTTATAATCAAGAATTTCATTTATGAAATGAATTATTTCTCAGCTATAACTGGTCGAAAAATTGCTCCAACAACTATTTTAACACACCCTACAGTTGATAAATCGTTATTAAAAGTTCCAGCTATTGGACCCTATGGAAAAATCGAAGGTTGTTATGAACAGTTTTATGATGAATGTTTGAAACTATTTAACAGCTTTACATATAACTTTAAAGAGGGTGATCATAATAAAAATCCATTTTATACACCAAAACACGAAGTGTATATTAGTGAATCATTGCTAAAAGATTATAGTAGTGCGTATCAAAAAATCTGGGATGAAACATTCACGATGAGAACTCCTATTTTATCAAATTCAGATATCCATGGTTTTGATCATGAATGGGATAAAGCTATTTCTCCAACTACTTATAATAATCAAGGTATGCTTCAAGAGGTGTGTATGAACCTTCCTCGTTTTGCTTATCTAAGCAAGGATGAAGAAAATTTCATAGAGATAATTAAAGCAAAAATCAATTTATCTTCTAAGATCCTACTAAAAAAATATGATATTATAAGAAGAAGATTAAAATCAAATCACTTACCGCTATTTGGGGGTATAATAAAGAATCAAGATATCTATAATTTAAAAAATCAATGCTTATCAATAAGTTTTATAGGTTTAAATGAAGCTGTAAAATCTTTAATAGATTATGAACTACATGAGCATTTGGATGCGTTCAATCTTGGTAAAAAGACCCTACTTGAGATGAATAAAGCCTGTAAAGAACTATCTAAAAAACATAATAAAAATTTTGTATTAAGTGAAAATATCTCAAAAAAATCACCTTTTCGATTCGCAAATTTGGATCTAAAGCATTTTCCTGAAAAAGCGATACCCCAAATCAAGGGAGAAATGCACTATTATACAAATTCTGCACATTTCAGAGAAAAAGCTGAAGTTAATGTAATTAAACAAGTTGAAAGTCAAGAAATTTATCATGATTATCTTGATAATGGAGCGATTGAATATATTTCTTTAACTGAATTAAAAACAAGCAATCTAAATTTGGATGACTTTGTTAAACGCATATTTCTACCTTCTAAATTAGTAAGGGTAAAATTTTTTTAATAAATTAATCCGATCTTTCAGTATTTCTGGGAGAAAAGTAATGATTTAATAATAATTGTTATTTTGGATCTATTAAAGTGATATATAGATTTTATTAGATTATAAGTTAAGGAAGATAATAAAATACTATAAGAAAACTTATTTTAGTGTTAGGGAATACATTGACAAAAACCGACTCAAAATCGAATAAGAAAAAAATCAATGGAAACAATATAATTGAGGAAAGACCCAATCTAATAAAAGCGGTTGTATTAAGTATATTTGATGATAAAGGTCCAACACCTAAAATCGTATGGCCTGCCGAATTAGAAGAAAAATCAGGACTTCTAATAGCCATGAAGACTATCAGCTTACTTATGGGGGATTCTGTGTATCAAGATTCTCAAGGCTCGGATATAGGTGTTAACTATTTTGGAATTCTTCCTTTCCCTGATCTACAATTAAACGGTTTAACATATTTCTTTCTTATTCCTGATGAAGAGGCTCGCGGTCAAGCATTAGCAGCAACAATTACTGTATTAATTGATGAAGAAGATAAAGTTTTTTTTTATGAGAATATGAAATATTTAAGAATCATTATCGATAAAGCAGCAACAAAAATTCAAGATGTCAAAGAAACTAACGATCAACAGAGAATTATGGATGATATCCGGGAGGAGCTGATTGAATTCACTAAGGAATTAAAAGATCCATTTTCACCCAAAAGGCAAATTAAAATTTTGTTGACTGGTTTAGATAAAGCTGGAAAATCAAGTTTTTTGTTTGGAATCCGAAGGAAGTATTCAGAGATTATTAAAGCATTACCTACTAAAGGAGTTGAAAGAACAGAAGAGAATATTTTTGAAGAACAAAACTCATTAATCTCTTTATGGGATTTAGGGGGTCAAAAAAAATATTTAGAAAGGTTCTTTGAACAGAGTAAAGTCTATTTATATAATGTTGATCTTATTTACTTCTTTATCGATATACAGGATGTAAACAGAATTGAAGAAGCATTAAATCTTTTCCGAAGAATTTCGGAACTATTAGTAGAATTGGATGAATTTCCACCCATAGTTATTTGTTTAAATAAATTTGATCCTGACTTGAAAGGTTCTAATGAAATTTTTAAAAATTTAGAACTTATAGCTGATGAAATAGAGAAGAGTTCGCGTAGTTTTTTAACTAAAATATTCCAAACGAGTATTTTCGACCATTGGAGTCTTATTACTGCATATTCCTATGGGCTCTCTCAGCTAAGCCCTAATCGGGAATTATTTAAAAATCAATTGAAGCAATTCGCTGAAAAAACCAATTCAGATGCAATTTTACTACTTAATGAAAACGGAATAATATTATCTAATTTTTCAAAATCTGAAATTTCCGACAGAGTTTTCGAAATATCAGCACCACACTTTCAGACTTTATATAAAACATTTAAAGAATTCAAGTTATTAAAACAAGATTTTCTAATATCCTCCGGAATTGCGGATGAGACTAAAAAGGTTGTTTTTAAAAAAATCCAAGTTGGAAAATATAGCTTATATTTACTAATGTTTATTGAAAAGTCTCTTGAAATTCAAAAAATAGAAAAAAATCTGCCAGATTTCTCAAAGAACCTGGTAGAATTGATACACACCTATATATAATAAAAAAAAAGTTTAATACATTTTGAAATTATTTATTCATAAAAGTTTTTCTTTCCGCTTCTTTTCATTATTAATATTATTGTAAGTAATACTGCAGCAACACCAATTCCTATGAACACCAGAAATAACAATGGAAATTCTGCTAAGGGTGCTAGGTTTGCCCCCACAACAGTAATCTTAACTTGATAAGAATAATCAAACAAATCTTCTTGGTAAACTATACATGGATGTGGGAATTCACTTTCATCAGGTAATAGTGGAATAGAGAACCATTGTCCGATGTTTAAGTTTAAACGAAGATAATCAATTCGATTAAAATACTCATAACTACTTTCATGCCAGGTTGGATCACAAGCAATCCATCCAATATTAGGTACATAATATTCAACCCAAGCATGTCCTAGAAAATCGGTAGAAGAAATTTCACCTGTTTTTGAACGAGTAAAAATCCATTCTTTACCCATAACGGGTCTTGTGGCAGGATTGTCTGAAATACAAAATCCGATTACTTTTCGAGCGGGTATATTTTGAATTCGTAATAACGTCACCATTAAGCTTGAATACTCACTGCAATCACCTTGTTTGTTATTATATGCCCATAACGCACCTTTTTCTTGCTCGGGTAGAGCATCGTTGTATGTTATATTATCTGCAATCCAGTTATAAATCTTTTCTGCTTTCTCAATTGGGCTAACACTAGAACCCACGATACTATTTGAAGCGGAAATCAAAGTAGGATTATTTCTTTCATAATATAACTCCGACCTGTTGCAATATAAATCAAAGATGTTTTCTGAGAGATTATAAGTGCCGATATCCATTTCATTGATATTGTTAAAGCTAACCTCATTCAGTGTAATATTGTATAGTTGATCTAAAGTGATTTGCTCATTGTAGTTCAAGGTATCATTAAATAAATCATATGTATTGTTAAACTCATCACGTAATAGATACGAAGGAACATTGATGTTACTATATAATATTTCACTTTCTTGGTATGGAGCACAATATGGAGTTAATGTTGAATTGGGGAGTCTATCGTTTAACCTAGTGAATTGAAACCAATATGAACGGCTAGAAATAGATTTATGAGTCAATGTAAAATTAATTTCTACTTGATATTTTACACTTTGAGTGATATTATAGTTTGAAACTCCATAATCGGGTGAAGAAATAAATGGATTACCATAATTCGTAGTCGATGACAAAAGTGAAGGGGAATATCCCGTAATTGCAATCGGTAAGAAAAAAAAGTATACTATGAAAAACACAGATTTTACTTTCATTATTAAACTCAGAGAATTTGTATATTTTTTATAAAAGGTATAAATTTTCTGCTTTTAATTTTAATTATTTAGAAACTTAACATTCATAAAAATTCAAAAGGGTGAGTTTTTATTAATTTTATAACAAGACTATATTGTATTTTATTGAAAATTTGATATATAAAGTATATTTGATCGATGGAGATAACGGGATCTCACTTTTTGAATCAACATTTAAAGAATTAAAAAAAATTCAAGATGATATCTTAACGGGGTTTTTTAATGCGATTAATAAAACAATTGATGTTATTCAAGAGTCTATGGCAAAAGGAAGACGAGTAAATGAAATGAATAGGATCATAGAATCTGAAGATTCAACTATTTTCATTTATTATCACCCTTTATCAAGAATACTTTTCTGTTCGATTTCAGATGCAGATGACGATACGGAAAAAATAAAGGATGTTATTCACAAAATTGCTCAAAGGTTTTGGAAAAAACATCAGTCAGATCTTAAAGTCTTTAGAGCAACAACAGAAAAAACTCGATTTCAAACGTTAAATGCCGATATTGAAAATCTCACAAGGGGTGGGAAAATCGCAGAAATATTCCCAAAACTACTTGTTGCAAAAAGTGTGTTAGAAAAAGTCTTAACGATGGGTATGATTAATGAATTTGATTTTCAAATTGCACTATTGTGTAGTGGAAAAAATTCTCCCTTAAAAATCTCGAGAATATTAAGCTTGAAAAGAGATGAGACATATGATGCACTTAAAAAATTAGAACAATTAGACATAATTAAACTGTGATAACCTTGCTCTTAATAGGCATGAATCTGAAAATAATAATTTAAACTAGTTTTAACACCTTTGATATAAATAGAAAAAAATAAATGGTTTCTTAGTTTATCAAAATTACATTAGTATTATTATCATCGTGTGTTAATCATGGGGAACAAAATAGAACTCATCGCAACAGTAAAAACTCCCTCCAAAGAATCTTTTTTAAGAAAAGGAGAAGGGTATTCTTTGAAGGAAATACAGGAAGCAGGAAGAACTATTAATCAATTAAAGGAATTAAATATAAAAATTGATTATTTTAGAAAATCCTCCTATCAAGAAAATGTTGATAAGCTCAAAACTCTAAAAATCTCAGAGAAAAAAGAAAAGAAACGTAGTCCTTTTGTGAAAAAGGAGAAAAAGAGAACACCCTTTAAACCAATAAAAGAGAAAGCGAAAGATAAACCTAAAGAGACAGTTGTTGAGGCTCCTAAAAAACGAGTTGTAAAGAAAAAGGTAGAAGTAATTAAAAAAGAGAAAATAAAACCTGTCAAGAAAGAAAAGGTGAAAATTGAAGAAACAGGGAGATCCTTAAGTGAACTATCGGGGTTAGGTGTTGCCACAGCAAAAAAACTTGTGGAACTTGGAGTTGAGACGATTGAGGATTTAATTAAAGAGAATCCTCAAGAATTATCATCATTAATCAAGGGAGTTTCTCTAGAAAGAATAGAGAAATGGATTGAAGAAGGAAAAGAGTTAATAAAACAATAAACAAATCTCTTCTCTTTAAATTTAATCATTGCTTTTTATAAAGATTATACAATTACTTCTTGTATCAGAAGTTTTATAAATGCTAAATTTATTTTAGAAATAAATCAGTTTAGTATATTTTTAATCAAATTGAGTAGTTTGAATCATGGAATACCACTTTTATGTATATAATAAACCTGAATGCAATTTTTCAATTAATAAAATGCCTATTTGGCTTAGAGAGGTAACTTTTGAAGGAGATGAAAATAATGGTTCTATTACCATGCATTCTCAAGACGAATATGATGAGATTTGGGGTCCAAATTCAACACTTGAATTAAATTGGGAACATAAAGATCGAGCAAATCTGTTCTATTATAAAGAAGTAGAAAGTAGCATTGAAACTTATAATGCAGTTGGTATTGTGGTAACAAAAAAAGAAAGAGACTGGCAAATGAGTCATGAGTTTACGGTTTGGTTGGGACAACGTAGAAAAATGATACGAAAGAGATATTATATTGAAAGAGTAATACATGGGATTTTTTATTGCGAAGTCACAGAACGGTTAATTAATATTCACACATCAATAATAGAGGGTATGTACGAAAAATTTAAACCAAATTTGTTAAAAACTTTTAATTCAATTGAATGCCATCAATAGGTTTTTTTTGGACGAGGATAAAAAAATTATCGTTATTACTTGGTCCACCCATGATTCTAAATTCGTTAATTACAAAAGTTTTTAGTAATTTCTTAATTTCATGCTTGGAAAAAAAATGGTAAAACCGTTTGTATACCTTGTTTTTTTCAGAAAGGGTCCATGGTATATACTTATCCCCAAACTGGTTTAAACCTGCGTCACTTTGTCGTTTTTTATGTCGAAAACTTAAATTCCTTTTTATTCCATCTAAAAGAAAATAACTTCGGTATTTTTTCTGCCATTTACGCCAGACTGTAATTAGTAAGTTTCCATTCTTTATTAAAGTACTATTGAGGTGTGCTATAAGACTTTTTCTATTGGTTTTATTTTTAATATGATGAATAGTTGCGATTGAGAAAATATTATTGATTGAATTTTTCCTTATAGGGAGGTAATTTATATCAGCTAAAATAATTTGAATAAAATCTGATTCCGATTTTAGATAATGCTCTGTATTGTTTAAACTCTTCTGAGCAATTTTTAAAAATTCAAGTGAGTTATCAATCCCAATTAATTTTTTAGGTTTATTCCCTAAAATCTTAAAATTTCTCCCATTTGCGCAGCCCAGATCGAGAGATATCCCATGGAAAAAGTAACTTTTTGTTTTCAAATAATTGAAAAAAAATTCAAGAGGCTTCCAAGGTTTTTTTCTTTTTGAATGGTAGTCCTTAGCAATCTGATTGAAGGTATTACTTTCCATGAAATGAAAATGTTTTATTTTTTTATAACTTATATATGTTAGCATAGATTTATAATTTTCAATATATATCTTTAGTTAATTAGGAAATAGGGAAATGGAAGATCATTTTGTCTTTCTAACTGAATTTTTATCATTGTTGAAAAATGACATTGTAGATTATTACAAGAGATCTCATTTCTATTTAAAAGACCTTGCTTCATACAAAAATATCAATTTAAAGCTACAAATATCAACCAAAGCCGAAGATGTGATAGAAGAAACTCTCAATACTCTATTAAAAGCAATAAAAACAGGTTTAAATACCCTTGGGATTCCAATAAATAAAATAAGCAAAATTCAGAGTCTCTTCTTAATGGAACTAGACGGAAAAGGGCTTGAGATATCTAATTACAGCTCTTATCTGGAAATATACCTCAAGGAATATATAAATAAACTTTTATTTGAAATTTTAGTAGAATACTTATTAGATTTAGATGTCAATAAAATTGAGACTTTAAAATTATTCAAACTGATAAGCTCCAGTACTATAGACAAATTGTCTGAATTCAAAAGAATGCATATCATATCTGATAAAACAAAGGAATATATTGCTTACCCAGCTATTGAAGAATATTTAAATATTTCAGAATTATCTATTAAAGTAAATACAACCTTTAATAATCCAAAGAAGATTGAAATTTCACTTATGAATGACCCGAAAGAGACTCAGAAGTCAAAGAAAGATGAAATGGATACCAATGATATTTTAAGACAATTAGAAGAAGCTAAAAAAGATTCCATTGAAACCCTACAAACACCAAAAACAGATGCATCTAAATCCTCATTCGAAAAAATTAAAAAAAAACAGGAGGCATATCAAGAGCTTATACAAGAAGTTAAACCAAAAACCTCCATTCCACCTAATTTGGATTATGTGACTAAGGTAGAAGAAATTTTTCTTGATCAGATCGGTAATTTACCACAAGTAAATCCCGAATTTAGTAATAGATTTAAAATTAATATTGTAAACCTGCTAAATTCAAGAGTGGTTAATCCTGATTTTTTAGATTTGGAAAATCTGTTTTATTATATTTCTATTATGAAAATGTTAGAAATTGAATTTCCTTTCACAGCAATAGAAATTTTAGAGATCTTAAAGAATTACATTTCTAATATGGTTTTTAGTACTTCTAGGGTCGATACTCCAGATCCTGTAAGTATCTTTTATGGGTTAGCTATTGTTACTGAGTTAGATTTAATACATAGAACAAATATTATAAACCTTCACGCAATAGAAGAATTTCTCAAATCTGAATTAAATTTTTTTATACCAGAGAAACTAAAATTAAATTACTATACATTTCTCTCGCTTAAATTACTTGCAAAAAATGAAATTTTATTAGCGAAAAAAGAACAAGTAATATCTCAATTATTAAGACTAAATTTGTCAAATTTAAACGAATTTAATCCTACTTTAGATATTTATAATCACTTAGGATCTATAAAGATTTTAGATAGGAATGTCGATCTATCAAAATTCAATGTGTTATATATTAGTGAGCTTAAAAAAAAGCTAACTCCAAAGGGTTCAGTAGATAATTTAATAACAGAATCTGCAAGAATGTTATTAATTTTAAGCCTTCTTGACATGAAAGATCAAGAATCACTACTAAGCAGTCGGTTACTCAATTTTATTATAGAATCAACAGATTTCTTTAATCTAGTAAATCTTGATAAAGATTTTAATTGGCGAATTGATAAATTAGCATACAAAATCGAATTAAAGATGTTGTTTTGGGCGTTATTAGCATGTTCTCAATATACACCCAATAGTTTGTTAAGTCTTTAAATCAATCCTTTTTATCATCAGCGTTCAATATCGTTTTTATATAATTTTTTACATTAGGTACAATTTTCCCATTTTTAACTCTGCTATTCCATCTTTCATTAAAATGAAAATTTTTTTCTAGTTCTTTTATCGTCTCACTACCAATTTGGCTCCAATAATCATATTCAATGATCGGTGAATCTGAATTTATGCCAGGACAATAATTTTTAGCTTTCTCGGTGTAATTTATAATAATATTTTCGTTAGCTTTATTTCCCCTAAGATTTGAAATATTAAATGAGAAAGGAAAAGTTCTACAAAACATCGGCCTTATATTATAAATTAAACATTTCGAATTATTTTTATTATAGAAAAAGCATTCTCCTAAATTGTTTTTAAGAAGTCCCGTAAAAGCTAAGCCTCTTTCCGTTTCAATGGGTGATACGACCATTTTCTTAAGAGTATTTTCAGTCAATTTCTTATCAAAAACGTAAAATCCTATTATATCTAGTAATTCTTGTAGTTCTAACTTAAGACCTGTTTGTAGTCTTAAAATATCAAGATATGAAATATTAACAAGGGTATCTTTATCTGTACAACAATTTCCACACCTAGTACAAATAAACCTTAATTCTTTAGGATTTATCATTCAAGTAAAAAAAAAGTAATTTAAAATTTGAATTTATTTCTTATATTATTAAGGATTGACAGGAATTATTAATTTCCGATCAATCAATCCTTCTATTGCTTGAATAACGAGATCTTTATTCTCTTCGCTTATTAATTCGATTATACTATTTAAATTAATGATATCTTCGTTTCTCTTTAACATTGATTCGACTACATTTAAGACTCGTATTTCCATTTTCGATAGAGATTTTTCTTTTCGTAAGTTAAGAAGATCAAGTTTTCTGGGAAGGGTAAAAGAACCTTTATAATATAATTCAAAATACTCCTCTATTATCATAGGTACTATTTCTTCAAACTTATCTAGAGATCCATCCCAATTCTCTAAATCTTGCGATAATTTGAGATTTAAAGCCAACATTAAATGTGAAATTTGATTCTTAAGGTGTTCTGAAGATTTTTCCTTGAGGATAAATACAACCCTTATATCTTCTTTATCTGCTATCAGACAATAGAAATACTTAAAATCTAATTCAATGATTTTTTCAATTCCATAACTCTCTTTTTCTGCATCTAACTTCTTTTCAATTTGCTCAGCTTGGGTAAATTCTTCTCCAATAGTAGTGATAGCTTGAATAAAACCTGAGAATAATTCCCTCTTATGTTTTTCTAAAATTGAATAAGTCCTAGTGTAAAGTGGAATTCCGCTTATTCTATGTACGATTACAATCGCTTGAATATTTCTAAGATCTTTAAATCTTTGTGTTTTTGATAATAGTTCTGCCTCTTTTTTTCGCTTTCTGGGCAAGATTACATAAGATCGCATACTCAAAATACCTAACGCGCTTACAATACTAACCAAAACACCAATAATTATCCATAATAGAAGACTTGTGAATTCATCTCCACCTAGGATGGGTTCACCAATAATAGCGAAAAAAGAGAATAGTGTTGTTTTATAAGTTGAATTTTCTGGGGTAATTATCAACTCAATTTTGTAATTTCCCCGAACACTTTCGGGTAAATCTATAATTATTCTATAAATTCCAGGTGAAGTTTGGTTTACTGGTCCAACTCCATATCTCCATGAATAGCTTATTGATGCATTTTCAATACTTGCATAAGTAGTGTTATCTAATAATTGTATTTGAATATTTATTGTTTCACCAATGTCAGCAAAAAAGGGATCTTCAAATCCAATCGGTTCGACCTTAATCTCTATTTGGCTAATAAATAGCTGAAAAGAAAAAATATTTATCTCGTAATTATCCTTAATAAAACGAATATCGATAGAATTTAACCCTAAAGAGAAATTTGAAGGAGAACAGGGGATAGATATATTATACCAGAAATCACTTGTATATGTTAAATTATCGACATAATTTCCACTAATTAGGGTGATGACTTCATTTGGCAAGAAATTCTCAGCAATTATGTCATATATCTTTAAAGAAATTGATAAAATTTCGTTAAATGATCTGTCTGCTTGATATAGTTCAGGGACTTCTAATGAATCTATATATACTGAAAAACTTGTATCCCTTTGAATTATGAAAATTCCCAAAATTATCGATTGAGATTCATATCCCTCCTTATCTGCATTAATAATTAATGAATGAAGCTTATTTACTTCGTATGCAGAACTATTACATGTTATATTGTACTCCCCAGGGATTCCTTCAATAACAAAAGTATCCCCTATCCAATTATTTGTAGGTATGGTTGAGATTCCTGTACCCGATGATTTCATAGTATAATTAAGATGGATTGTAAAATTTTCATTCCATACGACTTGTAATGTTGGATATTCCTGGGCAGTGAGTAGTGTTTGTTGTATAATTTCAATGGTTACATTAACTTGATTATTTACATATGAAGAGGAATTTGCATAAACCGTTAAAGTGTTATTACCAGCAACACCATTAGTAGTATTAAACTCAAGAAAGTAATAACCCGGGCTTATTTCACTAAAATACTCTCTTCCACCAATAAAATTATCTAGATATACTAAAGCATCCTGTATAGCATCACTATTTTCCAAATCATTAAATGAAACTTTTAAATTTATTAATTCATCCTCAAAAATCTCTTCAAAATAGTTTTGATCAGGGATCATTACCGAGTTATGAACAACTTCAAATTTGTTTGAGATGATTCCCGTTTCATTGAGGCCATAAATATTATAAGAATTATTCCATGTTATTATAATTTCATATTCTCCTACTTCATAATAAGGCGGTGAAGTAGGTATCTGAAAATAATCAAAATAGACGTATCCATTAGTATCAGGTGATTTCAATTGATTTTTTGTGATCCATATTGACCCATTAGGAAATCTTACTTGAAGTTGAGCTTTAGTCTGTTGGAGATATTCAGACACTAATATTGAATTAGTAATTCTTGAGGTGATATTAATATAATCTCCACTCAAAAACTCATTAGTAGAATTCCATGAACCCGTCGCATTATTATATATGTTTAATTGCTCACAATAATTTGGTGATATTGCTTTAAAGTGCCAAAAACCATCAGGTGTTGTAGATATTATATCTACTGGAATTATTAAAAGTCCTGGAATTGAGTTATCACACAAGAATAATTGATTAGAACTAGGATCTTGAGGTTCAGATACCCATGTAATAATAACATCTGAAGGAAAATTGATTCTCATTTCGGTTTCCTTATATCCTGTTGGAACCGAAAAATAACTATAAAATTCCCAGTTTACAATACTATTATTATTTACAGAAAATTCACTCCCAAGTGATTCTGCGTTTGTTTCATAATTAGTATCTGGTGTATGCTTTATTGAATAAAGATTTAAATTTGTTTTTAATGTAATATCGAACTCTTCTATGATATTACTGGAAAAATTAGCATAAACATTTGAAGTTTGCCATCCACCTTCTAATTCCACTGAACCTTTACCCCAGTCAATATCATTTACGATCGTTTGATTCATTTCCAACCCTATTTGAGATGGTTTTGCTTCTGTCGTTATGATTAATTTGATATTATCAACAAACATTTGTTGATATTCTAGGTAACTATAACCACTATAGACAGCACCAGCTATATCATATAATGATACCTTAATGGTTACAACTGAATCATTTATCGGATTTGTCCAAATATTAGAAGTATTAACCCAAAGTCCTTGAGGAATATTAAGATTACCCCAAGAGGTTCCAAATTGTTCTTTAAAACTATAAGCACCAATAGAATAAACCTTTTCATTGTTAATACTAAATCTTAACTCAAAATCATTAAAATCTAACATATAATTAGCTTTTGCTTCAAATGCCAGTTGACTATCTATTACCCTACCTCTCGGGATTGTAAATGTGGTATACCACCAACATGTATCTCCTGTATCATATGAGTATGAACCACCAGATTTTTCACCCTCTATATCTAATTCTAGACAATCATGACCATCAGTGTCAGGATAGGTGCTGTCAAGATAATTTCCACTCATGTCATTACTTGATTCAGTTGAATCCCATGAACCAAATGTCCAATTATGAGTGTTATAACTGCGTGCTATATAAGAAGTGTCATTATCGGGATATAATACTGCATCCTCAGTTCCATAATTGAAAGTTCCGTTAATCCAATTTCTTGTATCATATAGATCCTTAATAGAAGCATTTAATTTGTAACCATCCCATCCATTTCCTAGAGGAACATCAACTAAATCATAAGAATTGTTTGTAAAACTTACGTCTAAATCGAAGTCTGTACGATTCGCCCAGTGTGTGACATTCCAAGGTGCTCCAATACCACTATATGAATTATCGGGAGTTAAATCCTGACTCTTTAAATCTTTTGTTAGATAATCTACTTTATGCTCCTCAAATTGATTTGAGACATCAAAATTTTGATTTTGTCCTAAATTCATTAAAAATATATTAAATGTTATAAAAGTTAGAATCGCAAATATAAAGAGAATTTTTCTATTTTTTGGAAATTTTAATGTGATCATTTGAAATATCTCTACTCAATAATAAACAATATACCTTATATGTATTAAAAATGAAATTTCATAAATTTAAATGATTGTTTTAAAGGGATATATATCTTTTTTACTTAATATTTGCCTTTAGATTGATCATTCTTTACTAGTTAACTAAAAATTAATAACAGAAATAATCCTTTAATAATATTTTACAATAGTTTAAACCCGGGGAATAAATTTAATTAGGTAAAAATTCTTCTTCTAAACCGGCAATTAGAGATTTCTTATCTTCAAGAGAAATCCTTTTAATATCAACTCCACGGTTGTTATACGTATCAGGGGGGATATCATCAAATAATGATAATATTAAAATAATTGCATTAGTTACCAAATCCCGATTCTTTTTCTCTTCTAATAATTTCATAAGTTCAATAAAGGAGCGGCTTTTCCAAATTTCAGTATTTTCTTTATTTATTTTATCTTCTTGAAAATAGTCAAGTATTTTTAAATAACAATCTAACTCTAAATCATCTTTATCTTTGCAGATTTTCATCTTTTCTTTAACTGACAATTTGGTTCTATATTTTTAATGATAAAACATACTTTTAATTCGCTTTGTTTTAACAATTTTGTGTTATAACTTTCCGCACAATTTTATTTTAACCTAATTTTGCTCTGCTTTTTAGCCAAATAAAGCATTAGATTTATAATAAATAATTTGTGTGTAAAAATTCTTCAATATTTACGTAAGAGATTCTCAAGCATTTATATTTTCTAATGTAATATCTATATATCACAATTAATCGAGAAAGGCAGAATAGGACTTATTTTATTAAAGGATGCTAAATAAAAATTATGCTTAATTTCTCTGAAATGATGCAGGATTTGCTAAATTGTATTGAAAATCTTAAAAAAAGTGAAGTAAATCAGTTGATAAAAAATAGAATTAGAGAGTTTAGCCTAATCAGGAAGGAGTCTTTAAATACTATTTTTAGTGAACTTTGTTTTTGCATAATGACAGCGAACTGTAGTGCTGAAAAATGTATTGAAGTACAACAAAAAGTAGGAACTGGATTTCACGATTTAGATGAAAAAGAATTATCTATTAAATTAAAAACGTATGGTTATCGTTTTCCTAATATCAGAGCAGAATATATAGTAAATGCAAGAGAACTCCAAGATGAGTTAGAAAAAATACTTACTACTAGTAGTAATTCAAAAGAAGTCCGAGAATGGATAGTTAAAAACATTAAAGGTTTAGGATATAAAGAAGCTAGTCATTTTTTAAGGAATATTGGATATACAGGATATGCGATTATTGATTTTCACATCATAGATCTTCTTACAAAATTCCAACTAATAGCTAAACCAAAAACATTAACCAAGAAAAAGTATTTAGAAATTGAAGAAATATTAGGTAAAATCGCAGAAGATTTAAATCTCACTTTGGGTGAACTTGACCTTTTCATGTGGTATTTGGAAACTGGAAAGGTTCTAAAATAAATTCCCCGCTTCAATAGATTAACATTTTTAAGGGAGGGGTGAATATAGATCCTATTTAATTTTTGAATACCAGGTGTTTTCCTGTCTCGTGTATCACTTGTACAACTTTTAAGGCTAACGATAATTATGCCATACAGTACAGTGACTATACGTTTTAGTCTATAAATCACCCCAAAGTTTTAGGGAATGATATTTCAGTACTCCAGAAAAATAATAAGACATATGGGTATATAAAACTTTGCCTTACAACAATTTAATTGATTATAAATTCATGCCATAAGAGGTGCTTTAATAGCTTTTTTCATCCTTTTTTCATACATTTACACTAATGTCTAATTTAATCTTAAATATTCTAGAATGTTTTCAATAATTAAATTAGCCATTTACCATCCTGATAAATGATCTCTTCATCAGCAAGGATTTTTGATCCTGATTGTTTCATATCTTTTAAAATATCCCAATGTATAGCACTTTTAAGTGTAGAACCAGCTTCTTCGATTCCTGAACCAAGAGCAAGGTGTATTGTTCCTCCCAATTTTTCATCAAATAACATATTTTTTGTAAATTGAGTAATCCCATAATTTGTTCCTATAGCAAATTCTCCCACTTGATCAGCATTTTCGATTTTTAATATTTCCTTTAATAACTTTTCCCCTTTTTCTGCTGTACTTTTTACTACCCTTCCATCTTTAAAATCTAAATATATGTTTTCAATCTCATTTCCTTGATATAATCCCGGATATGTAAACCTTATATGACCATTAGCAGAATCCTCTACTGGTCCTGTGCAAACTTCTCCATCAGGTAAATTTAATCTTCCAGAACAATTAATCCATTTTCTCCCTTTTACTGAAAGTACCAAATCTGTATCTTCACCAATAACCTGAATTTTTTCAACAGATTCTAAAAAATCACAAATCTTTTGTTGTTTTTTATCGATTTCGGACCATTCTTTAACAGGGTCATCTTTATGAAGTAATAAAGCATTCTTTACAAACTCAAAATAGGAAAACAAGTCCATATTTGCTTCCTGTGCCAATGAGTTGCAAGGAAATGGCACAATGAGGTATTTAAGATTCTTCTTACCTATTCTATCCATTAAAATGCTCCAGATCTCCTTTTGATCTGGAGAGCTACGAGTTTTTGCTATTTTTTCTGGATCTATTAAACTTAATTTACGAGTATTATATTTCCCCTCTATTATTATATAGCCATCAACTTCTTTAAGTATTTGTTTCTGAAGAGGATCTATATACATTAACTGTTCATCAGATGCATATTTAAATTGTAATTCCTGAATTCCTTCTATTTGTGGATACAGAGTCGGATGTCCCCCAGATTTTGTAATTTCAACATAGAGTGCTTGGAAGAGTTCTTTAGCGAAAGCGGGACCAGTAATAAATATTCTATCTCCCTTTTTCACTTTTATAGAATAATCAACAACTAATCTTGCGAGGTTCTCATAGAATTTATTAAACATAATTTGATGTAATCCGTTTTTTCTATTAATAATTTCTTATTTTTAATAACAGTATATTGCTATAATAAAAAATTACTATTTTTATTATCACTATACTATAGGTGGTTTTAAATCCTTCCTAGGTTTTTTTTCGTCAAAGTGTTTATCTTTCCACCTAGTATATAAACCCACTGATATCAAGAATAGAGAAAAAATTAAATAAACCATCCAAAAAGTAAAACCAACTAACCAGCCACTCATATCTGAAATCCCATGCACAATAGTCATAAAAATTATCCCAGATAAAGCAGTGACTGAACAAATTATACCGCAAATTAGATCAAAATAAAGTTGCTGCCTTTCCTTTTTTACTCTATCTTCAGTATGTACCATTTTATTACAACTACTATTTTATTTTGTTTTTTTCATTGGGGTAAAAGATAAATTATTTGATGAAATCTTCAAGTAGATTGTACACAATCTCTAATATCTCTACTTTAGGTAAAAAGGTAAACCTAACGTGATTATTCCCATATTCTCCGAATCCAGAACCATAGACTGTGCAGACTCCAGTAGTTTTAAGAAAATCTATAACGAATTCTTTATCATTCTTCCACTTTTTTAATTCGGCGAAATCAAATTTGGGGAATAAATAAAAAGCTCCATTAGCTTCTACACATGTAATTCCTTCAATTTTTCTTAATCTATTTAAAGAATAATCTCTTCTTTCTTTTAATTTAGCCACCATTTCTTGAGTATGCGTTCCAGGATTTTTTAATATTTCAATAGCAGCATATTGAGCAATCGAGCTAGCTGAAAGTCTTGCTCTAGCCATTTTAGCAATACCTTCTTTTAAATCATTTAATTTATTCTCAGGATCATGATAATACATGTACCCTAGTCTCCATCCTGTAACAAGATGAGTTTTGGAGAATCCATTAAGGCCTATAATTGGAACGTCATTACTAAGAGTAGCTGGGCAAGTAAATTCCTTTTCAAAAATAATCTGATCATAAATCTCATCTGATAATATAAATAAACCGTATTCCCCTGCAATGTCTATTATATTTTTTATCATTTTTTCACTATACATTACTCCCGTTGGGTTATTTGGAGAACATATTAAAATTGCTTTTGTTTTATCTGTAATCTTTTTTCTTAAGTCATCAATATTGGGCTCCCAATTGTTATTTTCGTCAAGTTCATATTCTATAGGAACACCATCAAAAAATTTTGTATAATTAATATAAAGTGGATAACTTGGCCCTGGAATTAGTAACTCTTTTTTATTTTCTATGGTTGCTGCTATAAGAAAGAAAATCGCTTCCGTAACTCCTGTTGTTACCAAGATATCACTAGAGGATACTTTTAAATTATATCTTTGGTTAATACTTCTGCTTAGTTCCTCCCGAAGTTCTGGGGCACCTAACGAATTAACATAATAATTTTTTCCTCCAAAAGAAGCATCAGCTAATGCTTGGGAAATATAATGAGGTGTATTAAAATCATAAATTACTGGATCTCCTATATTTAGATGATATATTTTTTTCCCACTCTTAGCGACTTTATCCGCGATAGCAGCAATTTCTCTAATCGCATAAGATATTGAATTAATCCTCTGAGAAATCATTTTAACACGAGTCTTGAATTATTATTTAATCTATTACTATATGAGTTGTATGAAAATGTATTGGAAAATTAAATAATTTTACTGCTTAATAAGAAATTCTTAATTTAATGGAAAAAAGACTTATAATAATATATCCCAATCTATCTCGTTTTCAATTAAATTTAGAACCTTCTCCATCTCATCTTCTTGTATTCCTGGCCTCAAGCGTTCCAAATTTCTCATGGTTGTATATGTATCAGAAGGACTCAAGATAATTGGAATACCTTTTTCATTTGCAGCGGTAATAACCCCCAAATCGGGTTGGATGAACCCAGTTAAGATTAAGGTCGACACATCTTGATCAAGTGCCGCCATAGCGAGATCTGTACGATCTCCACCCGTTATAAACGCTGCTTTTTTCACTTGTCTTAAATATTTTATAGCAGCTTGAGCATTCATTGCACCGATGAGAAATGTCTCAACAAGATTATTCAATCCTGAAGAGGCTGCATCGTTTATTAATTCTCCCCCAATTTGCTCTATGATCTCATTCACACGTGGAGAGAATAATTCTACACTTTTTTCTATAATACCTAACACAGGAATATTATATCGAGTGATATGATCGGCAGTGATCTCTTTTATTCTTGCAATATACTCAAACTCAATTTTATTAAAAATTATACCCAGAATACCAATTTTACGGTAATCAAAATAATTTTTTGTAAAAAAGAAGTTGTCTATACATCGATCAGTTGATTCTACAGAAACATAGATTAATTCTTTTATTCCAAGATTCTGTGCTATACTCACATCATCAATTCCAGTTCTAACAAATTTCCTTATACTTGGATTCCCTTCAATAACCACATAATCAACATCTTTTGTAAGTTCATCATAAGCACTTTTAATCTTTTGAAGATATTCATCTTTTTTACCTGCATCTACTAAATCTACATAATATGCATCCGGAATCGAGACTGGTGAAATT
The DNA here is from genome assembly GCA_016839705.1 of Promethearchaeota archaeon. Taxonomy (GTDB): domain Archaea; phylum Asgardarchaeota; class Lokiarchaeia; order Sigyniarchaeales; family SOKP01; genus Loki-b32. Next base: position 24,345 of record JAEOTR010000012.1, read on the forward strand.
AGATCATATGGATGGTCCGTTTTGTATACTGTATTGAGAATAAATCCAACATCAGGGTCAGCTTTATTAGTAAAAGCAGCTATTGGTACCCCTATTGGCTTAAAATAAGCAAATTTTTTACCAGCCTTTTTTAATTTTTGGATAAAACCAATTGAAAGAAAACTTTTCCCCGCACGTTCTCTCAACGAACTTAAATAAAATACTTTTACCATTTTCTTCACTTTTTGTTAAATTTTTTTAATTTTAATTTTTTATTATGAGTTTTATTATCTTTTAATTGTTATTTTAATATCAACAGCACTATAACCTTTAACAAATGCTAAGAGAGGATTAATATCTAATTCTACAATTTCCGGGAAATCATTGACAAGCTGAGATAATCTGAGAAGTACATCCAGTATGGCCTCTATATCCGAAGGTGATTCTCCCCTCACTCCTTGAAGGAGATTAAAGATTTTTGTACTCTCAATCAATTTTTTGGCATCATCCTTAGTAAACTTATACGCTAAAGCAAAAGCTACATCTTGCATGAAGTTTGCATAAATTCCTCCCGTACCAAACATGAGAAGTGGCCCAAATTGAGGATCTCCCGACATTCCGATTATTATTTCACTTACTTTTGGCTCAATTTTAAAATCGATCATTTCTTGTACTTCTACACCATAAATTTTCGCATTTTGTGGCCCAAATTTTTTAGCATTTTTTACAATTTGTATATAAGCTTCAAACGCATCTTGGTCTGTTTCAATATTTAATAGAATTCCTCCAACATCGGTTTTGTGAATAATGTTTGGACTAACGATTTTCATAACAGATTTCCCGATTTCTGATTGGAGGGTTCTTGCTTGTCGAGGAGTTTGGGCGAGTCTAGATTTAGGTGATTTTATTCCATAACAATCAAAAACTTCGCTTGTTTCATAACTTAATAGAACGGTTCTATTATCTTCATGTACAGTAGAGAAAATTTGTTTTACCCGTTTTTTGTTTACTTTAAATTTTGGAATAATTAATTCTTCTAATGGAGTGCTTCTTAAATATTCTCTTCGCTTTATTAGTGTTTTTAATGAGTGGGCACCTCGGTCTGGAAAGTTATAACAGGGAATATGATTTTGTTTTAAATATTCTCTACCTTCTGAAATACTTTTTCCTCCTATGAAAGAGCATACAATTGGTTTTTCTTTTAAGTGTTTCGATGCAATTTCATGAATTAATTTTGCTACTTTCGTGGGTTCTGTTTGAGCTTGTGGAGTAACAATTATTAAAGCACCTTGGGTTGAAATTTCATTGGATTCTGCTTTACTATTTATACCAAAAACAGTTTTAATTGTAAATTCATATCTATCAGGGGCAGCGTCCCCAACGATATCAATTGGATTAAAAATTGAAGCTTCTAAAGGTAATTTCGCTCTTAATGCATGTAGAATTGATTCTGAAAATCCTGCAAACTTTAAATCTTCACGTTCAAATGCATCAGTAGCCACAATTCCCGGACCTCCCGCATTTGTTATAATTGCAAAAGAATTATCTCTTGGAATTGGCTGATATAGAAAAACTTCTCCATAGTCAAATAAATCTTCCATCGTTTTTGCTCTTATAACTCCACATTTTTTAAAAGCAAGATCATAGGCAATATCCGCTCCTGCTAGTGCTCCCGTATGACTTGAAGCGGCTCTAGCACCTGCTTCACTTATTCCAGATTTTAAAATAATAATTGGTTTTTTTCGAGTAGCTTCTGGTAAGATTTCTAAAAACCTCTGCCCGTCATTAATACTCTCTAGATAGCATAAGATAACACTAGTATTGTCATCATTGGCTAAAAATTCTATAAAATCTACCGCTCCTAAATCTGCTTTATTCCCAAGACTAATATTACAAGAGAAACCAAAAGCTTGCGTCATAGAATAATCCATCATGCCAGTAAGCATAGCACCAGATTGTGATATCATAGCTATCCCTCCTTCCTTAGGGGTTTCGGCAGCAAAAGAACCATTGTAATTAAGTCCTATGAATCCTAAGCAGTTTGGACCTAAAATTCTCATTTTGTATTTCTTACCTATTTGTATCAGTTGGTCTTCTCTTTCCACGCCTTCTCCCCCGATTTCTTTAAATCCTGCAGATATTACTATCAATCCCTTTACACCTTTTTTACCGCATTCCTCAGCAGCAGGATTTACAAATTTACCAGGAATCACAAAAATAGCAATATCAATATTCTCTGGTACATCTAAAACACTTTTATAGCATGTAAGATCACAAACTCTATTAGCTCCGGGATTTATTGGAAAGATTTTTCCTTTATACCCAGAATTAATGATATTATTTAAAACTGTATTCCCCACTTTGCCTTGTGTAGCACTTGCACCTATAATTGCAATACTTGCTGGATTAAAGAAAAATGAAATGTCGTTTTGAGCCATTTTCAGATCTAATGATAGTTCTTATTACCAACTTTTATAAAATGTTAAAATCATACTTCCTTTAAAATTTTTTATTGTTATCTAAAATACTTGTACAATGCAAAAAAATCTGAAAAGAAATAAAAAATACAAAACCCTTTCTTATTGTATGACTAAAATTGTTATAGTAACTAATAAGGGTGACATTAATCTTGAGTTGTTTGACAGCGATGCTCCACTAACTGTAGCTAGTTTTCTTTTTTTAGCAAAACAAGGTTATTTTAATGGAATTATTTTTCACAGAGTCATCGCAGATTTTATGATTCAAGGTGGAGATCCACTGGGCAAAGGCTATGGTGGTCCTAAGAATAAGAATATTACTTCCTTTCCTTTTCAAGGGAAGCAAGTATCATACCCATTTGCTGATGAGTTTCAGTCAGGAAGAAAATTTGATAAACCTGGTATTCTAGCTATGGCAAATGCTGGTGCAAATACAAACGGGTCCCAATTCTTTATTACTCATGTTCCAACACCACACCTTAATAATAAGCACACTATCTTTGGTAGCATTGTAGATCCTATTGCTGATCAAAAGGTCGTAGATTCTATTGCCCAAGGAGATGTAATAAAAGAAATTAAAGTTCAATAATTTTGAGATATTTTTTTTCTTTCTTATTTAGCATTTTCTTTTTAATAGTTAGCAGCAACCTAAAAGATATTATATAACTATTGATATTAATATAATTGAAGTTAACTTGATTCATATAAAATACAACTATTTAGATGTATAAATCATGAGTAAAGATTTCAAAGATTTAATTAATACTATTGAAAATGAAACAAAAACCCATGCAGAATTAGAAGCTACAATTAACTCACTCAACGAAGAGATTAATCAGCAAAATGGTATTATAAATGAACTGAAAAAGTTGATCAACGATCAATCTGATTCAACTATTTTGAGCAATGTCCCGGGTGAAATTGATATATTAAAGGATCTTATCAACTCCCAAAGACAAGAGTTAATTAAAAAAGATGAGTTAAACGAGGCATTACACGATCAAATAGATGATTTAACATTAAAGTTAGAGAAATCAAAAGTGGGAACTATTAAAGAACAAGATAATGAGGATTTGATTCAAGCTCAAGAATTGAATCTTGCATTTTCTGAGGAAAATGAAGACCTTAAGAACCAAATTGAAGAACTGAAATACCAAATCAACTCTATGAAGTCTGGAAAAAGTGAAATTGAAATTGATGATCAAGGACAAATGGGAGAAAGTGAAGAAATGGTCAATATCAAACGATTGAATTTTCAACTAATGGAAGAAAATGGGCTATTGCGAGTAGAGGTTGAATCTTTAAAAGTACAGCTACAAGAAGAAATGAATAATTTTGATTCAGAAGAATTAATATTAGCGAATCAGAGAATTGAAGCCTTAACGGCAGAAAAAGGGCTATTGCGAGTAGAAGTTGAATCTTTAAAAGTACAGCTACAAGAAGAAATGAATAATTTTGATTCAGAAGAATTAATATTAGCGAATCAGAAAATTGAAGCCTTAACGGTAGAATTGGGTGAGTATGACGCGCAAGTTCGACATTTACAACAGAAATTAGAAAATGAGCTTGTAACTCCTGTAAGTTTAACTTATACGACCGATGAATTCAATACTTTAAAAGATGAATTAACTCGGGTTCAAACTGAAAATCAAAGGTTGAATAATATTTTATTAGAATTAAACCATAATAAAGCTAGTCAACCAAGTGAAAGCGAAAATCAAACTGTCATTTTTAACTTTCCAAAGCAATTTCAAATTTCACTCTTCATAAAAATGTATGATCTTTTAATTGAAATTGATAAAAAGAAAGTCATTGATGCTTTAATCAAAGAATTGGATAATAAGAACGTAGATGTTAAAAGAGCTGTATTAAAAATTCTAGGAGAAATTAGAGATGATAAAGTCTATGATGCATTTCTTAAACTACTTCATGATGATGATTGGGTAATTAGATATAATGTTATAAAAACACTTATTAAATTTGGTTTTGAAAATCAGGTTTTTATAGATTTATTAAAAAAACTTACAACAGATATAGATGTAGACGTCAGGGAGCTTGCAACCAAAGTTTTAGAAGATATATCATAATTTATTATTATTAAATATTTAGAGCATGAACTTCTGTGCTTCTTCTCTAGAATAATAATCTGCTAAAAATAGTGGTTCTGGTTGTCGATGATCTTTAGTTGTGGCTAAACAGATTGTTACAGCAATATCGATATTTATTTTATAACCTTCACTTATGAAAACGGGTTTTGTGTAATTTTTTAAGCAAACTGCATACCCAAGCAATTCATTGGATAACTTTCTCGTCTTACTTCCAGGTTTATTTGCCCAAATAGGGGTTTTATTTCCTTTGAACCTTTCAGTTTCTTTCCACTTAGAATACCCAATGAATGGGTTCTTTGCCACTCCAAGCGTAGGAATGTTGAGAGCAAAACCAAGGTGAACTGCTTCCCCAAATCTTTTAGGGTGAATTTTACCATGACCATCACACATAACAAGATCTGGTCTTTTATGAAGTTTAGAGATCGCTTTAGCAAGTAGACTACATTCTCGAAATCCTAAGAATCCTGGTTTATATGGAAATTTAATAATACCTGTTTCAACGGAGTACTCTTCTATTGATTTTTTTTCTATACTCCAATTTACTGCGCAAGCGACACCATATTCAGTTTTATCTTCACCATAGTAGGAAATATCAACACCAGCGATTGTATTTACTGATTTAAAATCAATATTATCTTCGTTCAGGCTTGAATTATTAATGAGGTGTTGATATTTAGTTTGAATTGATTCTGCTTGCTCAAATGTATAATTATTCCTTAATAATTCATTATTATAGGTCATCTAAATTAATAACTGTACTAGTTTTAGAAGATTTATAGATTCCAAAGATAATTTTCATAGTGTTTAAATTATCTTTCCCACTGCTTATTGGTTCTTCATTCGATTGACAGCAATCTACAAAATGAATAACTTCGTTAATAAAAGGATCATTGCCTTCTAATATTTTTGATTCTTGATTTATTGGAATAAACTCTCCTTTCTGAGACGTTTTTCCATCTCTATCTAGTTTTTTAGATGATAGCATAGCATTACCGATTTGATAATGACCTTTATTTAGGGGAGGGGGATTTGAATAAATTGTCCCAGAATCACCATAGATTATGTATTTTATATTCCACGGAGTTCTACCTGTAGAAAGACTCCCGAAGATATTCCCAATTGTGCCAGATTTGAATTCTAAAATGGCGGTTGAGTAATCTTCAGCACTGTTTACAAACAAAGAGCTAAAGTTTTTGCAAAAACCACTTACTCTTTTCACATCTCCAATAAAATATCTTAAAAGATCTATTATGTGGATTGAAAGAGTTATCAAAACACCCCCACCAGCACGTTTGCCATCAAACATCCAATGGTCTCGAGGTAATAGCCTTGACTGTTTCAGAATAGAATCTCCTCGCACCGCATTGATGAAACCAAGTTCTTCATTTTTTATAAGGCTCAAGACTGCTTGGGAGGATGGTAGATATCTTAATACTTGTGCAATCATATATTTAACATTTGATTTTTCAGTTGCTTTAACCATATCTCGACAATCTTGTATCGAACAAGCCATTGGTTTTTCAAGTAAAATATGCTTTCCCGATTCAGCAGCTAGAATAGTTTGATATTTATGTTGATCATGGATAGTACAAATATCAACGGCATCAATATCTTCTTTACCCAACATTTTTTCGAGATCAGTGTAAACAGAGGGAATCTTTGCAGCTTTAGCAAAAGATCTCGCAGCTTCCTCTCGGATATCACATACAGCAGTTACTTTAACTTTCTCAGGAAATTTAAGATAAGCTGGCAAATGAGCATATGCCATTGCGCCTGTTCCTACCAAGCCTACTTTTAATGGTTTTAAAATAAATTGGTCACCGATTTTAATAGACCTTCTTTATTAGGGAGTCACCGACAGAGACATATCTCTGTGACACTCCAGGAATGTTTGTTTCTTCAGGAATTAATCCTGCCCAATCTTGATCTCGATCGACAGAGATATTAACTAATCCTTTAGTCCTTTCTTGAACGCTAATCGGACCATAAGAAAATATTAACAAAATATCTTTTCTAACCGGATGGATAACTGCCATATTGTTGATTCCCCATGCATCTCCTTTAGGTATAATAAGGTCATCTTCGTTTAGAGACGAGTTTGGAATTAGTTCTAGGGCTAAATGCTTGATACCTTTATCCAATACTAAAGTTTTCTCTTTAGTAACAGTTATATCAAAAACTCGTTTTGGAAATCCCCAATCCACTCCCATTTCCATCATTAACCATGTTTCAACTGGCATGCTCAATACAAACCAAGTTTCTTTACTATCAGGACATATTCCCTTAATCATTACCATACCCTCATTGTAACGGGTAATTGAATTACCTGTATTATAATCTACAGTAACTAAAGATACAATGGGTTTTTCTGGTATGGTAAGCTGTTTCGGTAGGAGCGATTGGTACAGTTCAATGTTTTCTGGTTGAAACGCAGTAAAAATTCCATTTGTGCCCCGATCTCCTCCGATCTTTACGGTTTTAGGATCAATTGTCCTACCACTTGGGCCATATCCCCAATTAATGAGTTCATTTACACTATCATTTTTTACGAAATCACGCACCCGCTGAATGATCATTCCACTATAATAGGCGTGCTCAACCTCATTCTTCGGAGCAAGTCCTCTATTTCTTGTCTCTGTCATAATAACTCTATTTATTCTCTTTTGATTTTAGATAATAAATCATCACTAATTATACATAAATTATTTTCTAAACTTTTAAAAATTATTTAGGTTAATCCATTTATTTTTGTCATAATTTATAAGAATCTTATTCTGATTAATAACCGTGAAATTCATATCTCAGAAATTCCTTCATCAATCAAATAAAAAATTTCATTTTTGATATCGATGAAAATAGCGGTCTCAGGAAAGGGGGGAGTTGGAAAAACTCTAATAGCTGGTACGTTGGCAAGAATGTTCGCAAAAGATGGTTTTAAGGTTTTGGCAATAGATAACGATTCAGCAATGAATCTAAGTTATACTTTAGGTCTTGATGAAGGTACTAAAAATCAGATTATTCCAATTAAAGAAATGAAATCAATGATTGATGAAAGAACACTCGTAAAAGGAGCAGGTCCTGGAGTATACAATATTAATCCTAAAGTCTCTGACATTCCCGACAAATATAAAGTGTCTGGTCCAGATGGTCTACAACTATTAGTTTTAGGTGGAATTGAAGAACCTGCCACCGGATGTCTCTGTCCAGAAAATGCTTTAATAAGAACTCTTTTGTATCATTTAATGGTAAAAAGAGATGAAGTCATAATTGTTGATTTCGAAGCAGGTATCGAACATTTAGGACGAGGGACAGCAAAAGGTATTGATTTAATGCTAGTAGTTACAGAGCCTTCCCAAAAATCATTAGATTTATGTAAAAAAATTATAGACCTTTCCAAGAAATTAGGAGTTATCAATATCTATTTGATCGCAAATAAATTGATTGATGAATCTCAGAAAGATGTTCTTAATGAACGAATTAAAGATTGGGAAGTTCCACTTTATCATTCTGTTCCATTCGACCCTGAAATAGGGAAAGCTGATTTGAATGGGGAGTCTCCTATTGATTTTAATCAAACATCTAAAGGAGTTCAGGCAATCAATAGTCTATACTTGAAATTAAAGAAGTTAAAATCGGAAATATTTGATTTATAACTTAAATGAGAAAAAAGCTATTGAACTAATATAGAGAAAATAATTCTATCCTTATCTATAAAACATCAGATAAATCTAAGTTTTGTTCTTCAGCGAGTTCTTTCCATTGGTCTATTGCTTCTAGAGCATCTACTTCATTCATCATTTCAATGGCATAACCCGCATGAACTATAACATATTTCCCAACTTCTGGGTTTTGAATTAGAGCTATAATCACTTTTTGAGTAAGACCATCAAAGTCGACTAAAGCAGAATTACCATCTATATTCAGAATTTTTCCAGGTATGGCTAAACACATGAAAGATCACTAAGAACAATTGATATATACACAGTAAATAATATTGAACAACAAATAAAATTATTGATTTCTCGTTAAAAAAGAACCATTTAAGGTTCAGTATTAAAAAAACCATATTAGACTTTAGAAGTTTTGTGCAACAGGCTTTTAAGTAATCTATTCTTCCTTATTTTTAATTTATCAACTGTATATAGTAAAATTATCACTAAATATTTGGTAGTAAAAAATGATAATGGATAAATTTAAGGAGTTCCCTACACATAAGATTCTCTATGTTTTGGCAGTATTCGGATTTTTAATAGTCCTCTTAGTTGAAATTTTCGTCTTCATACCCCTCGAATCAAAAGTCTCAACATATGGAATATTAGATTATGAATTTGCTTGGAGTGCCACTAGAGTTCTTTCAATCTTTTCAGCTTGGGGTTCAACAGGACTAAATCATCAAATAATTGCAATATATTGGGACTTTTTATTTATTATAGGTTATGTATCATTAGCATTTAGTTTAATAACATTAGTCTTTCAAAGATCAAATGAGCGAATTCAAACTATTGGAAGATATGTCATAATAACGCCACTTTTAACAGGTATTTTTGATGTCATTGAAAATGTGATTTTACTAATAATGGCAACCAATCCAAGTTCTGTAACAGATTCTAACGCTCTATTGGCCTCTCTTAGTGCTTCAATAAAATTTGCTTTACTATTTATCGGAATAATTTACTTTATTCTAGCATTAATCCTTATAATACTTAAAAAAATACAAAAGAGAAATGAATAGAAAATTTATTCTGAGAGAATATTCCGATTTATTTTTTTAACTAATTTGTTCTCCTAGAATAAAAAGCAATCAGATCATCAAGCCAATTAAAGATTTCTTCTTTCGATAAATTGTCAATATTAAATTTAAGTCTTTCTAATTCTCGTAATATGTTTTTAACTCCTAAAGGAACTGTTTTTTGGCAAAGTTCAAATAAAAACTCATTAGTTTTTGAAACCATCTTCTTTATTTCTAAATCCATTGGTTCAAACATAGATTTATTTGTAACCTCATCGATACTTTTATCTACCTCAACAAGGTAATTAATTAAATCAAATAGACGTCCAGTTTCATTTCCTTTAAATGATCCGTCTACTTGATAGAAAAATCCTTTAAAATCATCAATAGGTATTAACTCACTATATCGATTATCAATTTTGATAACGGACTTAACATTCCTATAGAGATTTGAGGGTCCCCAAGAAAAGATATCAAAACTTGATTCTATTTTATCATTCCTTATAAATAATCTAAATTTGTGCTCATCCTTAAAATAACCAAAAGGGATTATTGCAAAATCAATGGAATTCATAGGTTGATTATTCAGTATGTAACTTAGATTTTTTATCTCAACGCTTTGATCAATCGATTGTTTATAAATATCAAACATTAATTTTCTAGGATGTGGTTTATACATATAAAAAATAATACCTTCAAATCCTTGAATATCCAATTCTACTGAATAAGTTATGAGTTTTTCAACAATATCTCTATTATTCAATCTAATGTTTAAAAATAAATGATAATAATTTTCAATATGTTGGAAAAACCAAGGAACTTCCCGACTTAAGCTATAGAGAGTCATCTTTATAGTATCTTCTAAAATTAAGTTACCAATTCGTATATTCTTAAAACTCCAATGTATTAAAGAATTCTCTATTATTTAAATGTTAATGTCCAAAAGACAAAAAATAAAGAAAATAAAAAAAAAATTACGTTTTAAGTAAAGACTTATTATAAATCCATTTTCAATCGGACTCGATGGAATTTTAATCCAATATCATCAGGACTAATTCCCATTGCTAAAGCGTATAACTCAGTTAAATAAAGAACAGGGATATCATATTCTGTCTCAAACATTTTAGAAAGATCTCTTTGACGTGTATCAAGTTGTTGAAAACATGCAGGACAATTTACAACAATAGCATTTGCTCCCGCATTTTTGATACTATCCATCTTTTTCTTTAAGTTTGCCATACCATGTTCTTCGTAGGCGTTTGTAACCGCAGAACCACAACACAGTGCTAATTCATCATAGTCTACAACTGTTGCACCAGATGCAGCTACTAATTCTTTTAAATTGGTTGGTCTTAATGGATCATCTGATTCCATCCACTCAGCGGGTCTCATATAATGGCACCCTGGATGACACGCAACTTTTAATCCGCTTAGCGGTTTAGTAATCGCACCTTTTATCTTGTCAATTCCAATTTCGTCTTTTAAAACATCAACGAAATGCTTTACGTCAATAGATCCCTTATAATTTTTACCAATTTTAGATAATTCCGCATTGACTTTATCTTTTTTGAGACTATCATGTTTTAACTGATGTTGCACTCCTCTTAATGTATTTGTACACCCATTACATAAGGAAATAATATCTTTTCCCTCGCCTTCGGCTATTGAAAGATTTCTAGCTCCCATAGCTAACCATGCATCGTTATCGAAACTTTTCATCCCCGTCGGATCAGGACAGCATGAAAATGGTGCTTGTGATGTTTCAATTCCAAGTTTATCAAAAACTTTTCTTGAAGCAGCTTCGATAAATGGGATTCTATTTCCAATCGTACATCCTTCAAACATTTTATATTCTGTCATTTTCTCTTACCCTCGAATTACTTTAATTTTTTTTCTGAACCAATGTTTTTTAGTAATGTTTGTACTTCACTTACATCTGGAGTAGCTACTGCTGGAAGACCTAATTGCTCTCGCCTCCTTTCAATTGCCGGTTGTGAAGGAATAGCTTTAGCATTATCGTAGATTGCCTGTGCTTGTGAATATATGAAATCTGGTCCCTTTCCTAAAGCTATACTTTGATTTTTGAGAAAAGTAAAAATCTCAGTAAGCTCAATGTTCTGAGGACATACTTCATCACAAGTATCACATACTGTACAACCCCATATTGTCAAATCATCTCCTCCAAGAAGTAAACCTTTATACCCTAAAAGAGCTGCTAAAATGTTACTTCTAGGATTATATCCAACTGTAGTGTAAAAATCAGCAGTAACAGCTGTGACAGGACAATTATCAGCACATCTACTACATTGATAGCAGTATTTAATTACATCAGGCCCAATGTGAAAATCCATAACTTGTTTTCTAAATTCAAAATTTGCTTCCATTTTTTTCCACTTTTTTTGTTTTTTTTGAATGATTATTTATTCATTCGTAGGCTTTTACCCCACGCAAGGGGCGTTGTATCCAATTTTTATTATTTTTATTGGATATTCATCCTAAGCCCACGTTCATCTCTCGAGAGTAAATCTCAGTGCCCTCCTCATCAACAACTGTGATGTGAGCAGCACACGATAGTCAGCAGTCAAAACAGCGAACTATCATTTCTAAGAGATTTACCACACCTTCTGGTACATCACTCATCTTTTTTGTTCACTTTTTCCTTTAATTTTCAATTTATATTATTTATTTAATCCATGGGTCTGGTAATTTTAAACTATCAAGTGCTTTGTCTTCGAAAACTTGTTTAGCAACATGCATTAATGTCTTTTCAATTCCAGCTATATTGTGGTTGGTAGCAACTAAAAGGTTAGCTTTTTTACAGATACCTTCGGCATCAGACCAGATGTTATATAATAGTAATCCTCGTGGCGCTTCAGTTACTCCTACACCATTTCCTTCCCTTGGTTGGACATCAAGAGTTTTACAGTCTGGATTGACCACGTCAGGATCTTGAAGAAGGGTAGCAATAACTTCAATTGATTCAACGAGTTCTATAAGTCTAGCCCAATGATACGCAAATGTGTGATGGATAACATTAGTACCAACTTTTGCTCTCATTGCTTGTAATGCCTCATCTGCTAATGGAGTCGCCATTTTATCAGCACAGTTAATCATCGCTAGAGTATTAGCCCTATAAATTCCTTCGGGATATCCCGCGGGTTTATAATACATATGGGTTGCGTAAGAATGTTCTGGAATGTGTTCTCCTAATGCGTCTAAATATTTTTGTGGAGCATAATCAAATTTTTCTCCAGTGGGAGAGACAATTCTAATATCGCCATCATAAATATCATGAACGCCATTTTTAGTTATACCAACATAATAGGTAGGAACAACTCCGACATTAGCAACAACATCCCAATAATCTTCGACAACTTTCAACCCGATTTCTACTGTCTTCTTTGACCATTCAACTTGATCCTCGATTTGTTTTAAAAACAAATCCCTTGCGCTTTCGTCCATAGGCTTCTTCATACCACCGACAATCGCCGAAACAGGATGTACAGACTTTCCACCGATTTCTTGGCATAACTTTTGACCAAAATCCATCATCTTTAATGCCATTGCACCTACATCTGGCATTTGATTAATAACATGTACTACATTCCGTAATGCAGGATCAGCCATAGGTCCTAATAAGAAATCCGGGGCTGCGAGTGCATAAAAATGCAGTGCATGTGATGAATATTGTTTTGCGTTTTGTAATAATTGTCGTAATTTATATGCCGCAGGAGGAATCTGTACGCCCCACGCATCTTCTACAGCTTTAGTAGGTGTTAGATGATGAGGAATCGGACAAATACCACAAATTCGGGGAGTTATTCTTGGAATATGTTCACAGTAACGCCCTTCGAGAAATTTTTCAAAAAATCTCGTAGATGTAATACTAAATTGAACATCTTGAACAGTTCCATCATCACCAAGTTTCACTTTTAACGTGTTATGGCCTTCTAATCGAGTAACAGGTTCGACAACAATTTCTTTTCCCATTTTTTATTCGCCTCCTTTAAAACTTCTATTAGTTGCTAAGGTAAATTTCTCAAATGTGCCTATGTGGTCCTTTACCTGAGCGAGTAATTCCTTTTTGGAAATACTCACATTATATCCTTTAAGTATTAGGTCTGCAAATCTCTCTGCTTGATTAACACCCCACTCAGTCTGACCAAAACAGCCTGTACATGGAGAATTAACCTTTATACACATACCACCACAGCCAGCTTGAGTAATGGGGCCCGCACAAATATATCCTTGTTCAATAAAACAATCTTCCATATTAGGAAGCCCCTCGTAGTCTCTTTTAACTCTAGTCATTGTAGATTTACTCCCAATAATTCTGGGACAAGTATCACAGACAGTTGAAATTTCAGTGAAGCCACGATTATCCTTTAAGAATTCCATCAATGTTCTAGCGATCTCTTCTGTCGTAGGAGGGAGATTTGCTAATACAATTCCAGGAGAACCATGTCTCTTTATATTTTTTAATATATCTCCTGCTAAATCAAATCCCGCCATTAAAGGAATGTTTAAAAATAGTGGCAGGAATTCATAAAGAGTCTTCATGTCTCCCGAACTGAGTTTACCTGGTTTTTTTGCCATTTTAACTAGTTTATCCGCCCTAGAATCAACCGTTTTCGCAGGTCCAAAGCAACCAACACAAGGTTTATTATCACTAGTACACTTTAAACTGCACCCGATACTAGTAATTGGACCGAAGCAGAGTGTTCCTCTATCCAATAAACAATTTTCTTTAATAGCGCAATTGTTGCAGAATGCTAAATCATTCATCGGTTGTGCTTTCTGCCCTAATAAGAAAACTACTGCGCTTGCAATTGCTTCTGGTTTTGGAGGACATCCAGACATATACGCATCAACTTTAATAATTTCATCAACAGGAACGATTTTATCGGTGAATCCTGGCATATTAATCGTTGGCTCTCCACTACTTCCATCAGCTATACTTTCTACTTCCGAAAATTTACGCTTTACTAAGTTATTCTTGTTCCATTGATTAGCTAATCCATGCACATTACCATAACATGAACAAGATCCGAAAGCTATAATTAAAGCTGATTTTTGTCGTAGTAATTTTGTTTGTTCGATATCATGTTTAGTTCGTAAACTCCCTTCAACAAATCCTACAAGAATTTCTCCGTCTGCTCTTGCTTTCAATGAGTCATATTTAAAATCAACTACAGCTGGCCAATAGACAATCTCTAATGCTGGAAGTATATTAAGCAAACCTAAATGTAGATTGAGTAAGCTTTGATGACACCCCCAACAATCAGAATTTTGTAAGAATGCTACTTTTACAGCCATTTTATATCAATTTTTTGTTGTTTTTTTATTTGGTTAAATTAGCTAATTTGTAATAAAAAAAATTAGTTGAGATAGTGTATTCTTAACTTTATTAAAAGCTTCTGATTCAATTAATATTCTATTTAAGAGAAGTTCAGAAAAGATTATGAATATATATTCATAAACGAGAAATATCTAATTAAGAGCTCGATTTTCGAAATAATTTTATAATTTAAAGTGATATCTTGGGGAATATTAATTAATTTTAAATATTCTAAAGTATAAAATTTATTATCGATTTTAAATCGAATAATTATTCAAAAAAAAAGTTGGATTAAAATGGTAGATATTACAGAAACACTGGATTGTTCGGGCGAAGTATGTCCTTATCCAGATGTGAAAAGTAAAAGAAAAGTAAAAAAGATGAATTCAGGCGAAGTTTTGGAAGTAATTGTTGATTATCCTCTTTCAGCTGAAAGAATTCCTGAAACCATGGAGTCTTTAGGGCATGAGGTATTATCTGTTGATAAAACCGGAACTTCTTCTTGGAAGATTCTAATCAAAATAAAATAAGGTGAAAAAAAAATGGATTTTTGGTATCAGTTAATAGCAGGGCTCATAATTGGAGCCATTTTTGGTTTTATACTGCAGCGTGGAAGATTCTGTATGAATTCAGCCTTTAGAGATATAATCTTGCTGAAGGAATATAAACTAGCAAAAGCAGTAGCTGTCTCATTAGCAGTTCTAATGGTTGGTTTCGCAATTTTTGCATTTGGTGGAGTCATTACTTTAAACCCTAACTCTTTTCAACCAGTAGGCGCAATAGTTGGTGGTTTAGTATTCGGAATTGGAATGGTTCTTGCGGCAGGATGTGCGAGTGGAACTACATATCGCGTTGGAGAGGGTATGATAGGATCGTTGGTTGCAGCTATTGGGCTTACATTGGGCGCAGTAATGGCATCTTGGGGTGTTTTAGGAGATGTGAGAATTTACTTACGAAGTGTTGTAGATCTCGGACAAATTACCCTTTTTGGAGAGTTTGGAGCATTAGGAATGATTTTACCGACCATGATGATTATCATTGGTTTAATCGGAATAGTATTAATGTTTTACTTCTGGGGATGGCCAGCAATTAAAAAGAAAAGAGACGCAAATGAACCTTTGATAAAAACTGAAAATTTTAAAGAATCAGCCTTTAAAAAAGGATATCCTTGGTGGGTAACAGGTATTCTTATTGGTTTAATATTAACAGCAGGTTTTATTACTTTTAATGGAGTAGTCGGAATTACAGGTGGCTGGAGACAGATAGATCAATGGCTTGTATTAGAAACTGTTATTGGTTGGGCTGGTTTTATAATTTTTGGGGTTATTATTGGATCTTTCATTAGTGCTATCATCGCTAAAGAGTTTAAACTTAGAGCTCCAGATGGACTTACTTTATTCAAGCAGCTTATTGGCGGTCTTTTAATGGGTTTTGGTGCTATAACAGCAGCAGGATGTAATATTACAAATATTTTAGGCGGAGTACCCCAACTTTCATTGCACAGTATAGTAGCAGGCGCTTGTATAATGTTTGGATCTTGGATTGCAGCTTATCTATTGTTCATGTGGAGAAAAGATTAGACTGTGGAGATGATGAGTTAAAAATGGGAAGACTGGGAATTCTTTTTTTCAATGGTCCTTACCAAGCACAATCCTCAGAGACAGTAGTGAAATTAGCAAATGCTGCGTTAGACAAAGGGCATGAAGTGCATATTTTTTGCTATATGGATGCTGTTAATGCTGCTTTAGAGAATCAAAAGAATGTTGAGGGGATCTATAATATCGAAGAGGGATTTAAAGAGATCCTCGAGAAAGGAGCAACAGTGAGATTATGTAATCTCTGTTTATTGGTAAGAGGTACCATGAAAAATTGCTTAAAGAGAGAATGCGGTGACGTTAAACGAGCAGGAACTCCTGATCTGGCGAAGATTATTGAAGAAACGGATCGATTAGTTGTAATATGTTGAGGTGATATCATGTCTGAAGAAAAAGAGATAGTTATACTTTTACGGCAACCTCCTCACGGTACTCTTTATCCTGTCGAGGGACTAAGGATGTCAGTTGCGGTGAGTGGTGATTTTGAACCAATAACTATAGCCATTAATGATGGTGTCTATACGTTTCTAAAGGATGTAGATAAAACCATGTATTCGATGCACATTAATTTCTTAAAAGATATTGATTTAGAAATTTATGTAGATAAAAAATCACTTGATGAGCGTGGACTCACTAAAGATGATTTAATTGAAAGCGTTGAAATAAAGGAACATGGTGAAATCTTACAAATTATTGAAAAATCAACAGTTACCATACCATTTTAGGAGGTGCAAAACTAATGGGCAAAAAAGTTCTGTATTTTATTTCAAGTGAAGATATAACAGGAGTACAACTTGCTATGGAACATACTGATGAGGATGATGTTACAATATTTTTCCTTCAAAACGCGGTCTATTTTGCAAGTAAATCTAACAAAACAGTTTCCCAAGCTTTAAATCAAAACAAAACTGTGGCAGCATGTAAAGAAGACGTAGATATCCGAGGATTAAACAATTTCATTTCTGATAAAATAAAATTAATTTCATCGAGCGATGTTATTGATTTGATTTTTGGAAGTGAGACTATTATAAATATGTAATTTAATCAATCAAACAATTCTTTTTTTTTTTATTTTATATTAAAAATTCTTAATAAATTTCTTGTTTTCTTCAGTTTGTTATAATCTAAATTCTTTTAATTTTTGTTTCAATTTTTCATTTATGAGTAAAAAAAAAGAAGGTCCCAGCATTATTAGGTTAGCTCATGGTGCGGGTGGGGTCTTACAAGAAGAGTTAATAAAATTTATCACTCAAAATATTTATTTTAAAAATGTTAATAATGGAATTGGTGTGGAGGAGTTAGATGATGGAGCGACAATTCCATTAAAAGACTATGAAAAAGAAATAGTCATTACTGCAGATGGGCATACAGTGTTTCCTTTATTTTTTCCTGGAGGAGACTTAGGGAGTTTGAGCGTTTGTGGGACAGTAAATGATCTAATCATGATGGGGGCAGAACCGTTAGCTTTAACATCAATGATCATTATTGAAGAGGGATTTGAATTCACTAAACTTGGAGAAATCGTTAATTCTCTCAATAAGAAGGCAAAAGAAGCAAATATAGCTATTATTGCGGGAGATACAAAAATTATGCCGAGAGGTACACTAAATGAAATAATTATAGCAACAACAGGTATTGGGATAAAAGATAAGAAAATTAGAATTTTAGATAGTTTACTGAAACCTGGAGATAAAATTATCGTTACTGGATCTATTGGGGATCATGGAACAGCATTAATGGCTTCTCGAGAGGGTTTAAATATCTCTACTGATTTAAAATCAGATATCTCATTATTACTTGAGATCTATAACGCAATCAAATTTGAGATTACTAATAATTATATTCATGCTATGAAAGATCCTACACGAGGTGGCTTAGCTGCAGCTTTAAACGATTGGGCAGCAAAATCTAATGTAAGCATTTTGATTGATGAAGAGGCAGTCCCAATTAAAAAACAAGTCATCGCTATATGTAATATGTTAGGATTAGATCCCTATAATATTGCCTGTGAGGGTAGAGCTCTATTGGCGGTCGATCCTTTATATTCAATAGATGTTATAGATAAATTAAAATCGACTAAAATTGGAAAGGGTGCTAAAATAATTGGAGAAGTAAAGGCTGATAATCCGAAGAGAGTATTCCTAAAAACAATTGTGGGGGGTACTAGATTTGTAGATATGCCTTTAGGAGAGCCCATTCCTCGAATTTGCTAAGAGGTATAGAGTATGGATATTCCTGGATTAAAACTTTTAAGGAGTAAAGAGTTCACATCTCAGATCATCAAGGCAATAAATAATACGATTAAAGAAATATCCAAACCTGTTAAATTTATGCATGTATGCGGAACTCATGAGCATACAATCTCAAAGTATGGATTAAGGACGCTTTTACCAAAAGAAATTGAAATTCTGTCAGGTCCAGGGTGTCCCGTATGTGTCTGTCCTGCAGCAGATATTGATAAAGCTGTTGAACTTGGACAGCGAGATGATACAATTATAACAACTTTTGGAGATATGATACGAGTTCCAGCGACTACAATTTCTTTAGCTGAACTCAAGGCTAAAGGTGCCGATGTTCGAATAGTCTATGGACCAAATGATGCTGTTAAAATAGCAAAAGAGAATCCAGATAAAGAAGTTATATTTTTTGCCATAGGGTTTGAAACTACTGTTCCCTTAATTGGGTATGAATTACAATCTAATCCTCCGTCGAACTTTTCTGTGATATGTGCTCATAAATTAATTCCAGCTGCTTTAGAACTTTTAATGAGCCAGTCTCAACTCCAAATTGATGGATTTATATCACCGGGTCATGTTTCGACCATAATCGGTATGAAGCCATATGAAATATTTTCACAAGGGTATAAAATTCCTAATGTAATTTCGGGATTTGAACCTAACGATGTTTTGCTCTCAATTTTTATGCTTTTAAAACAAGTGAGAGATAGAAAATATGACTCTTTAAATGAATATTCTAGAGTTGTTAAACCAGAAGGAAATAGAATTGCTCAAAGTATTATTGAGGATGTTTTTCAGCCTGTTTCCTCTCCATGGAGGGGAATCGGGAGAGTTCTTGATGGAGGTTTAGTTATTAGAAAAAACTATGAAGAATTTGATGCAGATAAAAAATATGATATAAAGATTGAAAAGTCTCAAGATATTCCTCCTGGTTGTTCATGCCACTTAATAATGGTCGGAAAACTCTATCCTTATGAATGCAAGTTATTTAGAAAAGAGTGTACTCCAATTAATCCAATTGGACCTTGTATGGTATCAATGGAAGGCACATGTTCTATTTACTATAAATACCATAGTGAATAAAAATCCTAAATAGACCACGGAAAGGATTGATTATATTTTTTTGATTCCCATAAATCTGTTGCAGGAAAATTTCGTCTATTTTTCAATCCTTAAATAAATATGAAGAATATATGAATTCTAATATTATTTTTCTCGTACTTTAAATACACTTTTTAAGATATAAAACACCGAACCATTAATTGATGGTGGGAGGTTTTATAAAATGCCATTCCAAGGAGAAACACAGCCAGAAAGTACAAATTAACCTAAAATATATATTTTCTTGTTTTCAATAGGTTGGTAGAATCCTTCAAGGATTTCTACTTAATATTTTTCTTAAAAAATTTATAAAATCTCAATTTAATTTTTTTATGATTGTTCCTTAGTTTAGTTAAAAAACTGGCAATTGATAAAAATAATTAATACAGAAATAGAAATTACAGGAATTGTTCAAGGTATAGGTTTTCGACCTTTTTTATTTAACCTAGCTCGTGTTCATAATCTAAAGGGAAGCATATTAAATCGAGGAAATGCAGGAGTAAGATTAATCCTACAAGGAAAACGAAATGATATAAATACTTTTATAACAGATATAACAAAAAAGAAACCAAAGATTAGTTATATTGAGAATATTGAAGTTAAAGAAATTGTCTCTGATCTAATTTTTAAAGAATTAAAAATTGAAAAAAGTGAAAAAGGACGAGGGATTAGTTTAACCCTTCCTCCTGATATTGCAATCTGTAATGATTGCTTGAATGACATGCGTAATTATAAAAAAAAAAAATACTATAATTATCCTTTTATTGCATGTGCTGTTTGTGGTCCGCGATTTACAACGGTTACTGAATTACCTTATGATAGGGAGAGAAGCACTATGATTAATTTTCCTCTCTGTAAACAGGCAGATCCAGAATCATGCATACAAGAATATTCAGATTTCAAAAATCGGAGATTTCATGCTCAAACATTTGCTTGCTCTGTTTGTGGACCCCATTACAAACTTTATACTAAACAGCGAGATATCATCAAAGATGGTTCGATAGAAGAAATTTTATATGAAACCGCTAAAAGAATAAATGAAGGGAATGTTGTTGCTGTCAAGGGTATAGGAGGGGTTCATTTAGTCGCAAATTGTGATAATGACGATGCTATTCTTAAATTACGGGAAAAAAAAGGTGACAGAAAGTATAAACCATTTGCGCTAATGGTACCAGATTTAAATATTCTTAAAAATTCGTTCAGAATCTCCAAAAAAGAGAGTAAACTTTTAAAATCATTTCGCCGGCCTATAGTTCTTTTAGAAAGGATAAATTCAACTGAAAAGTCTATAATTAGTAAATTAGTTGCTCCGGGATTAAATAATGTCGGAATTATGCTTCCTTATTCGGGTATCCATTACTTATTATTTGATTACATTGGAGAAAAACCATTAATTTATACAAGCGGAAACAAATCTTACATCCCTATGGCCATCGATAACGAGAAAATATTTGATCAACTAGAAGATCTCGCAGATGTTTTTCTCCTTCACAATAGGCCAATTCATCAAAGAGTAGATGATAGTGTTTTAAGAACTCATGATGATAAAGTAAAATTGATTAGAAGATCACGAGGTTATGTACCAGAATATTTAGCGTTGCCATTTGATGTAGAAATTCCTGGAGCAATAGCAACAGGGCCTCTATTAGCAACAACTGGGGCTATTTTAAGGAGAAATAGAATTTTTCCAACACAGCATATTGGAAATGTTTCACATCTTGAGACATATCAATTCTTAAAAGATGCTCTACTTCATATGAAAACACTCTTACAGATTGAAGATTCTGAAATTGAATTTATAGCATGCGATGCACATCCCGAATTTATTACAACTAAACTTGCGGAGGAGTTAAAAAGTAAATATAAGTGCAGTCTATTTAAAATACAACACCATTACGCCCATATTTTATCACTGATGGCTGAGAATAATGTAGAGAAGTATGAAAAAATTATTGGAATAGCTGCAGATGGTGTTGGTTATGGTGAGGATGGCAATATATGGGGTGGTGAAATTCTGTTGTCTTCTTATCATGATTATAAGCGATTAGGGCAGCTTGAATACCAACCAATGATAGGAGGAGATCGCTGTACGAAATTTCCTGCTCGAATGAGTGCTTCTATAATCTTGAATGCATTAGGTACAGATGAAGCTATTGAGATCTTTAAAAAATTAAGAATTGTAAATGATCTTGAATATAAAGAAGATGAATTGCAAACTTTAATCTCTCAATTCGAGAAATCAAAACGTAAATTTCCATTTCAGACTATTCCATTAACAAGTTCTACTGGCAGGATTTTTGATTCACTTTCTTACCTTTTAGGGGCTTCAAAGATTAAAACTTATAGAGGAGAACCCGCCATGAGACTTGAAGCTATGGCGATGAAAGGACATCCTGAAAATGTTGAATTTAAAATAGGATTTACCAAGAAAAATGGAATGTATGAAATTAAAACATCAGATTTAGTACTGGATATTATTTCACTGATGGGAGAAGGGAAATTTAGAAATGAGGATATCGCTGCGAGATTTCAAATTGAGTTTGCAAATACATTTGCTGAAGTTGCCATTAAACTGGCTAATGATAACAGAATTGATAAAATTGGATTAACGGGGGGTGTTGCATATAATTTTTCTTTTTCTAAGACTTTAAAGGAAAAAGTTCTCCAATCAGATTTAATATTTTTGGAGCATAACAAAATCCCACCTGGTGATGCTGGAGTTAGTACAGGGCAATTAATTGGAGGGTTGTTTATACATACTCGAAAGAATTAATTCATCGAATATTTATTTAGAAAAGAATGCTAAAATATTTCAAATAAGTAATATTTCTAAGTATTAGGCTTGAAAGAGAACTCATACCCTGTTCTTAATTTTGAAATTGAACTTTAAGAGGATTGTACGCATAAAATTATGCCATTAACTAAACGAATAATACCTTGTTTAGATGTGACAAACAATAGAGTAGTTAAAGGTACGAAATTCATTGATATAAAAGATGCTGGAGATGCCATTGAGTTAGCACGATTTTATGATGAAGAAGGAGCTGATGAGCTAATTTTTTTGGATATTACAGCATCCTCAGATAAGAGAAAAATATTAAGAGAATTAGTTGAAAAAACTGGTGAACAAGTATTTATTCCATTTACTGTGGGTGGGGGCTTAAGAACTATAAAGGATATTAAAGAAATTTTAAGAGCAGGAGCAGACAAGGTTTCTCTGAATACTGCCGCAGTTCAAAACTCTGAATTAATCATTGAAGGGGCAAAAATATTTGGATCTCAATGTGTTGTAACAGCAATAGATGCTAAGAGAGTTTATGTAGCATCTCCAGAAAAAGTACAAAATCGAGTGGTTGTTGAAATAGGTAATCAGTATTGTTGGTGGGAGGTTTATATTAATGGTGGTAGAACGCCCACAGGAAAGGATGCTATTTTATGGGGCGAAGAGGTTGCAAATCTAGGAAGTGGTGAAATTCTATTGACTTCTATGGATTGTGATGGAACTAAAAAGGGATATGATTTAGAATTAACAAATGCTTTTAGTAAGAGATTAGATATTCCAATTATTGCTTCAGGAGGAGCGGGGAATCCTCAACACATAATCGATTCATTCAAAATTGGAAAGGCGGATGCAGCTTTAGCAGCTTCAATTTTTCACTATAATGAATATCCAATTAAAATGGTAAAGAAGGAATGTATAAAAGCTGGAGTTCCTATGAGGATGTAAGCTATGACAGTTAAAATTGCTATTATTGATTATGGAATAGGAAATTTGAAAAGCATTTATAAGGCACTTCATCATTTGAATGCAGATGGTATTATCACATCAAATCCAAAAGTAATAACAGATGCTGATGGTGTTATTCTTCCTGGGGTAGGGGCATTTGGGGATGCCATGAAAAATCTATATGAAAATAATCTTAATACTGTGATCATTGATATTGTGAAGGATAAAAAACCTTTATTTGGAGTTTGCTTAGGACAGCAAATGCTGTTCTCTAATAGTGTTGAAATGGGACATCATAAAGGATTGAATATTATTGAAGGTGAAGTGTTACGATTTGATATCTTAAAAGTAGATAAAGTTCCTCAAATTGGGTGGAATAATGTAGAGTTCACTGATGAAAACCATTTCCTCCTCCAAGGAATACCAAATAATTCATATTTTTATTTTGTTCATAGTTATTATGGGATACCAAAAAATGATGAAAATGTCCTTGGGAAGACTAAGTATGGGGAAATTGAATTTTGTTCCATTGTCTGTAAGGACAATGTAATTGCCACGCAATTTCATCCTGAAAAATCCAGTAAGTATGGTATAATGATGTATCAGAATTTTATCCATTATTGTAGGAAATAAGCTTTAACTTATTAGATTAATAGATTGATTTAAAAATATCTCTTCCAATTTATACATAGTGGATAAATTATGGGTGGGCTTTTCGGAGTTTTTTCTAAAACTGATTGTATGGAGGATCTCTTTTATGGGACGGATTACCATTCTCACTTAGGCACCAGAAGAGGAGGAATGGCAGTAAAAAATTCTGGTGGTTTTCAAAGATTCATCAAGAATATCACGGTTTCTCAATTTAGATCTAAATTTGAAAAGGATATACAAAAAATGCATGGGAATAGAGGAATAGGAGTAATTAGTGATTATGATGACCAACCTTTAATAATCAATTCCCATTTAGGTGTTTTTGCAATCGCTACAGTTGGAAAAATTAATAATTTAGATGATCTAGCTAAAGAAGCATTGAAGAATGGATCCCATTTTTCAGAAATGCACGGAGGAGAAATAAGCCCTACAGAATTAGTTGCGACCATAATTAGTCAAGGTTCTACCTATGAAGCAGGAATTCAAAAAGTCCAAGATATGATAGATGGTTCATGTACATTTCTCATGCTAACAGAAGATAGTATTTACGCTGCACGGGATAAGTATGGCAGAACACCTCTTATAATAGGAGAAAAACCCGAATCTTATGCGGTTGCTATGGAAACATGCGCTTTCCCTAATCTTGGGTACAAAATTACAAAATATCTTGGACCAGGTGAAGTTATAACCCTCAACTATAATGGTTTAGAACAGAAAATCGCTCCTAATGATCGATTGCAAATTTGTGCCTTTTTATGGGTCTACTATGGATATCCCGCATCTAATTATGAAGATATTAATGTCGAGGTCGTTAGATATAGATGTGGATCTTACTTAGCAAAAAATGATAATGTTGATATTGATCTCGTTACTGGTATCCCTGATAGCGGAATTGGGCATGGTATAGGTTACGCAAATGAAGAAGGGATTCCTTATTCTCGACCATTTGTAAAGTATACTCCAACATGGCCCCGGAGTTTCATGCCTCAAGTTCAATCAGTAAGAGACTTAGTAGCAAGGATGAAATTAATCCCTATTAAAGAACTTATTGATGGGAAAAGTTTGCTTTTCTGCGAAGATTCAATTGTGAGAGGGACACAACTAAAGAAAACAATCGAACGACTATTTGAGTATGGAGCAAAAGAAGTTCATATGAGACCCGCCTGTCCTCCACTAGTGTACGGATGTAAGTTTTTAAACTTTTCTAGATCTCGTTCAGAGTTAGATTTAGCAGGACGTTGGGCTATAAAAGAACTAGTGGGAAAAGATGTTATTAACCCAAGAGAATATATTAATCCCGAATCAGAAAATTATAAAGCGATGGTTGAAATTATTCGTAAAAGGTTAGGTTTAACGACGCTAAAATACCAAAAACTTGAGGATTTAGTTAAGGCTATTGGATTAGAAAAAAGTTCATTATGCACCTACTGTTGGGACGGAGCAGAATAATTCTCCCTATTCGAAATAAGGAAGAATATTAACTTCTGCTTTTAATGATAGAACTTTCCATTTCAGCTAATTTCTGTATAGACTTCAAAGGGTATTCACCAGTTAAGCAAGCCAAACATAATTGATTTTTATTTTTTCCAATAGCATCAGTTAAATCATCAATAGTTTGGTATAATATTGTATCTGATCCTATTCTTTTTTGAATCTCTTCGAGATATTGTTCACCATAAAGGATTTGTAATCTCCCAGCAATTAATTCTTCTTTTGTTGGAAAATCGATTCCCATATAGCATGGACTAATAATTGGAGGACAGCTTATACGTAAGTGAACACGCTTAGCTCCTCCTTTTTCCTTTAATAAAGCAATAATTTGTTGAGTTGTGGTTCCTCTAACAATAGAGTCATCTAAGAGGATGACATCCTTCCCTTGAACTATACTTTTAATAGGATTTAATTTTTCTCTTACTGCTATTTTTCGCTTTTCCTGACCTGGCATTATGAAGGTTCTGTGAACATATCGATTTTTCATTAAGCCTTCTATATATGGTAATCCTGCTTCTTTTGCATAACCTACGGCAACACTCCGACCAGAATCTGGAACCGGAACTACAATCGCATTTTCCTTAATTTCAGGGTTCTTCAAAATTGGATCATTCTTTGCCAAGTTTATTCCTAATCTAAATCGTACTTCAGCAACAGATACCCCATCAATAATAGAATCTGGACGTGAAAAATATACAAATTCAAATTGGCACAAGGCTGTTCTATTTGATTTTAAAATTATTTCTGAATGAATGTCCTTCTGATGGCTTAAATGTACTATTTCACCAGGTTTCACATCGCGTAAGAGGATTCCTCCTACAACATCTATTGCACAAGATTCAGAAGCTACAAAATATAGATTTTTCTTTGAGTCTTTTAACTCCCCAATACATAAAGGTTTAAATCCAAGGGGATCTCGCATTGCATAAATATCTCCTTTAGATGTCATTAAGATTAAAGAATATGAACCGTCTAACAATTTACTAGCTATTTTTAAAACTTCTGGCCAATCTTCTGTCCCTAATGCAATAGAGCCAATCAATTGAGCCATTACTTCTGTGTCAGTGTCAGTAATGAAAACACGACCCAATTCATTCATATTTTTTTTAATTTCATCGAAATTGGCAATTGTCCCATTAAAGGCTATAGAAAATTCAATTTCATTATTATTAAAATGAAATGGTTGCATATAATCTGTAGACTTATATCCTGTAGCACCAGTAGTCGCATACCGATTATGTCCTATCCCTACATTACCCCAATATTTAGATAGGATTTTATTATTTAAAACTTTTGGAACTAATCCATTTCTTTTATAAGTGTAAATTTTTCCACCGGGGGTTGATATTGAAATTCCAGTTGACTCTTGTCCACGATGCTGTAAAGCAATCAAACCTTGATATAAATATTTGGTTACTGAAAATCCGAGGTCATTACAAGTTACCCCAAAAATAGCACAATGTTCTTTGGGTTTATTTACGATGAACTTATCTTTTTTTTGAATGTGCATAATATGAGGTTAAATGAATGAAGTAAATTAATTCTCTTCAATTAAAATAAATCATAAATACTTTTTAATAATAAGTTAAATAAAATATTAGAAATATTAAAAGAAAACGTGTCAAAAATAACAAATACGTCAAAAGATATTGCTTTTGCTATCCTTATTGGGGGTAAAAGTACTCGTTTCGGAAGTGATAAGGGTCTTTATGAATATCAAGGAAACCCTCTTATATCATATCTACTAAACACCCTAAGCAAAGGAATTTATGATATCTTTTTAATCGCCCACACCACTGAGCAAGTTCAGAATTATATTGACAATATTGATATTACAAAGGTTATAGCTTTTATTTTGGATGATCAAGATCTAATTTCAGATTCGAAATTAAATGTTCCACTATTAGGATTGTATTCTGCATATAAAGAATTAAATAAATTAGGGTACAAACAAACACTTACTCTTTCTTGTGATACACCCCTAATCAAATATGATGTTATAAAATTCATAATTGAACAATCTAAAGGAGTTGACTGTTGCATTCCTAGATGGAACAATGGGTATATAGAACCATTATTAGCGATTTATCCCACTAAAAGTGCATATTATCGATCAAAAGAAAAGCTACTGAGAAAAGAATTTCAATTAACTAGCTTTGCTGATAGCAAATGGAAGATAAAATATCTATCAATAGAAAATTCAATCAAACCGCTTGATAAAGATTTAGTTTCGTTTATAAATATTAATACTCAAGAAGATCTAAAGAAACTAAAAGCCAACTAGAGTAGAAATTTTCTTTAGAAAATAAAAAAAAAAAGGATTAATAGTCTTTTATACCTAAAATTCCGCCAACAAGCCCTAAAGCACCACCAGCTAATAACAAATATGTGCCCAAAGATGCGCTACCTAAAGGAACGTCAAGTGGTAAAATACCTGGTACAATAGCAGTATGGTCGAATAAAGTTAAATATGGAGCATACACCGCAAGCGCATTAAGAAGAACTAATAACATCAGTATGCTTATAACTAGTACAATTATAGATCCAATAATTGCAATTACCCGGCTAGCTAATCCTACTAACTGCAAAACACCAGAAATCAAGAAAACGATATAAACAATGGCAACAATATATACAGTCATAGTTTCTCCCGGGACATAATTACCGGGATTTGTCATTATATCAGCGATGTTATATATAAATCCTAACCCAGAACCATAATCCCCGCCACCAGTCGCATAAAAAGAAAGGAAAAAGGTTGATACGAGGGTTAATAACCCACCAATAAGAACTAAAATTTTTCCAGCTCCCATAAATTATCACTTTAAATTTTGTTTTGATTTTAATTTAATATGAAGTATATGAACTATTAAGTATATAAAAATGCCTTTTCAAAGGAAAAAAATGGAAAAAAAATGTAATTTATTGAATTTTATGGACCATAAACGGCAGCTACGATTCCTATAATACCACCAGCATATAATAAATATATCCCAAGATCAATTATATCAATACCTAATATGCTCAAGGGTATAATCCCTTCAATTAAAGGTGTATCCGTCCCCAAAATATTGACAATCCAATCAACCCTATTAATCAAATCAGCGCTACCCAACCATATTAGACTACCTATTCCAAGTGAGGTAATCGTACCGATTATTAAAGGGATTGGAGATTTTATTCCTAATATTTGTAAAATACCCGAGGCTAAAAACAAGATGAAAATACCCGCAATAATGTACAATGCAAAAAAAGGTATTCCTAGGGTGCTTCCTAAGCCTTGGGCGTTTGTAAACATGGCAGGAAGGTTTTTAATTATCCCTAATCCTCCCGCATAATAGATATTTCCTCCTCCTCCGTCAACGGCATACCAGGAAAATAGAAATGTAGCGAGTAAAGTTATTACTCCAGCAACTATACTTAGGATTTTTCCAATTCCCATAAATTATCACATTTTTTAGTTTGAATTAAGTAATAGAATCGAAATTTATTTATAATATTAACCTTTAAAACAAAAATAATTAAATCGTATTACACTATT
This sequence comes from Promethearchaeota archaeon, assembly GCA_016839705.1. GTDB lineage: Archaea > Asgardarchaeota > Lokiarchaeia > Sigyniarchaeales > SOKP01 > Loki-b32. The sequence goes on from JAEOTR010000012.1 coordinate 53,319, forward strand.
ACCAGAAGTCTAATAAATTGAACTAGCGTTAAGCTTTTAATTAGATGAGAAAAATTTTTTAAAAATGTGTATTCCATTTATTATCCTTCTAATTTAATGTTCAATAATTTTTTCTTTGATTACTTTCTGGATTGTTTTTAATAATTTACCCATATTGAAAGGCTTATCGAGAAATTCACAAGCTCCAAGAGAAAGAGCTTTCTGTCTTATGCTAATATCCGCACTTGCAAAAATTATTTTACCACGTCCGTCTATTCTCAAGATTTCTGTCATAGCATCAAGTCCATTTTTTATCGGCATGCGATGATCCATTAGAATTATATCAGGTCTTTGTTCAAATGAGAGGAACTTTTCCACCGCAACTTTCCCGTTAAACGCAGTATCAATAATTTCAAAACCTGCTTCTTTTAATATTAAAACATATAACCGTTGTAGAGATTGATCGTCATCAACAATAAATATCTTAACCATATAGTAATCCCCCAATTTCAATGAACAACAGATGAATTATTATTATTTATCCTTACCAAAACCTCAAATCCTTATTTCATAATTCAAATAATTTAAAACAAAAACCATTATTTACGTTTAAACAAAAAAACACTATTTAATTCAAAATAAAAATATGAGAATCACTCTTGTTTTGATATTGAGTTTTTACTCTATCTTTCCCATATTTTGCTTAATTCTACAGAAATCTTTAAATATGTACAATCGATCTGTATAATAATAATGTTCGTCAAACCTCTCTTGAAAAAATTATTAGTATTGGTACTACTAGATTTAGTAGTAGTAGTAGTATTACTCTAAATCAAGAGAGACGAACCCGAATCTTTTTTTGATATACCTTTTCTCATGGATTTGTTCTCTCTTGATATCCAGATGATGCTATCTTAAAAAGAATTCGAAGGTTCTAAAAATAACGGAAAATAAAATGGAGGTGAAAAGATGGAAAAGACAGAACCAAGAACTGCGATAATCACTCGCTCAGAAAAGGAAGAGATAAATTGGGCACAATATCTTGATTATACAAAGATTTTCGAACCTGCTGAAATAAACAATATTTCACAAGGACTCTTTAAAAAAGATTTCGA
>JAEOTR010000077.1 GCA_016839705.1 Promethearchaeota archaeon
TCAATGTAAATTTACACGGTGTGAGCGTGTCGTTATAGCCACTAAACCACTCGCGCTAAATTCAATATAAGTATAATGGAAAATATGAATTAAACTTTACTGTATTCCAATTTTAAATTTAATTTATTAAATTATTAGTAAATCGATTTAAGAATTTAAGAATTTTTTAATGATCTTGTAAAGTCTTTTAGTTTAAATATTTCATTTCAATTCTTAACTTCAAACCTTTATTGAGTAACTCCTTTGGTGATAATTGTCGCAACGAATGAAGAATATATTTCTCACCCTTTAATTAAATTAAATTTTGTTTCACGTAGAGAATACCAAGAATCAATATTTATTAATTGTTTGAATTGTAATTGCTTAGTTGTAATTCCTACAGGTTTAGGAAAAACTATTATTGCTTTAATGCTTGCAGCCCACAGGTTAACGGAGATGTCAAATTCAAAGGTTATTTTCTTAGCACCTACAAAACCATTAGTAGACCAACATTATAAATCTTTTTTAAATCTTACTTTATTATCACCTGATTCATTACAAGTGTATACAGGTGCGATACTTCCAGAAAAAAGAAATTCGTTATGGAATCAAACAAAAATTGCCTTTATGACACCCCAAGTACTACAAAACGATCTTATTTCAGGTTTATACTCAATTAAGGATGTTTCTTTGATTATTTTTGATGAATGCCATAGGGCTGTGGGTGATTATGCTTATTGCTTTATTGCAAAAAAATATAAAGAGAGTGGTAACTCACATCAGATACTAGGGCTTACAGCTAGTCCTGGTTCCACTCAAGAAAAAATAAATGAGATTAAAGAAAACTTATTTATTGACCATGTAGAGATTAGGACAGATAAAGATCTTGATGTCAAACCTTATATTCAGAAGGTAGATAATCAGTGGATTAAAATAAAACTCCCAAAAGAATTCATGGAAATTAAAAGATTTTTAGAAGAAAGATTAAGAACTATTTACAAATGGCTAAAAGAAAAGGAGTTAATTAATTCTTTTGATATCAACAAAATTACTCGAAAAGATCTCCTTAAATTAAATAATATCATTAACAGAAGAATCTCAGCTTCGAGGGATGATAATGAAAAATTTGATATGTTTAATGCTAAAAAACTGCAAGCAAATGCAATTAGGATATCACATATGTTGGAGCTTCTTGAGACACAAGGAGTTCATGCGCTAAAAGATTATATGGATAAAAATGAAGAAAAAATACGAGACAATACTGCTAATAAATCCTTAAAAGAATTATTTACAGATCAAGAGATTAAAAAAGTAATAAAATATACTAAAGAGTTAATTTCAGAGGGTATGGTTCATCCCAAACTTGAGAAATTAAAAGAATTACTGACTTCCCAAATACAAGATAATAACGATTCAAGAATTTTAGTATTTTCTCATTTTCGAGATTCTGTTAATAATATTGTAAGATATTTCGAAGATGATAATATCATAAGGCCCCATAAGTTCGTTGGTCAGGCACATAAAGGAGCTGATAAGGGGTTGACTCAAAAAGCACAGATTACACTTCTTGAAGAATTTAAAGAAGGAATATATAATACCCTAGTGGGTACTAGTGTTGCTGAAGAAGGGTTAGATATTGCTGAATGTGATATGGTTATATTTTATGATGTTGTTCCGAGTGCCATTCGCTCAATTCAACGACGAGGTAGAACTGGTCGTAAGAAAGAAGGAAAAGTATATATCTTGATGGCAGAAGGAACAAGAGATGAAGGATATTATTGGGCTGAAAAAGTAAAAGAAAAAAATATGAGAGAAAACTTAAAGGGAATTAAGAATTCTGAAAATGAATCAAAAAAGGGACAAGCGAGTCTTCTTAATTTTATTGAAAAACCTCAAAGAGATGGAAACTCAAATGAAAAGGTAGAAGGTGCGGATCAATTTAAAATTGTTTGTGATAATAGAGAAACAGCATCTCCAGTTGTTAGGAATTTATCATTGATGGGTGTTGATATAAAATTAGAACAATTATCTGTAGCTGATTATGTAATTTCAAATCGAGTTGGCATTGAAAGAAAAACTTCGAAAGACTTTACAGATTCAATAAAAGATGGAAGGTTATTTAAAGAACTGAAGTCCCTAACAGATACTTATGAAAGGTCATTATTAATCTTAGAAGAGGATCCATTTATAGATTCAAATCTTAGTGAAAATGCTATCTATGGAGCTATATCATCAATTATTCTAAATTTAGGAGTAACAATATACAAAACAAAGGATGCCAAGGAGACTGCTATGTTTTTATACCAGTTAGCAAGAAGAGAGCAGTCTGAACGTAAATCGGCTTTAAAGTTAAGATTTGATAAAGCACCCATTGAACATTCTCAACTTTTAGAATATATTGTTGCCGGAATCCCTGGAGTTAATGCGCTCCGAGCAAAAAATTTATTGAAGGAATTAAAAACTCTCCAGAACATTTTCTTAGCAGATATACCTGATTTGACAAAAGTAGAAAATGTTGGGAAAAAAATAGCTCAAGAAATTTATAAAATTAGCCGATTTAGATACAAAAATGATAATTAGATTTGGAAGGACACAAATCTCTAATTGATGAAAACCATAATAAATTTAATAATTATTAATTATATTAATGAATTGATTTAGAAAGGATATTTAAAAAAATACAATCCGAGTAAACTTATTATGATTAAATTTAAAGTCGTAGTTGCAGGGGCGAAAAACGTTGGAAAAACTTCATTAATCCGTAGGTATGCTACTGGAAAATTTGAAGTATCAACTTTATCTACAATTGGGGTTGATTTTGAGACAAAAAAAGTCATTGTGGATGACACAGAAATTCTTTTGAATATCTGGGATTTTGCTGGAGAGAAAAAATTCAGATTATTATTCCCTTCTTATGTTTCAGGGGCATCTGGGGCTTTAATGTTGTATGACGTTACTAACAACGATTCAGTAAATGATCTCTATGATTGGATAAATGTTATTTCTTCCGTACCAAATCCACCTAAAACTAAAATTTTAATTGAAGCGAAAACAGATTTAAAGAGGAACGTGAAAAAGGAAGATGCGCAGCAGATATTTGACAAATTCGGTTTTCAAGGAGAAATACTTGAAACTTCAGCAAAAACAGGTAAAAATATAGAAAAAGCATTTGAAACACTAGGTCGTGAAATTCTTAAAAACTCTTTACAGAGATGCTCTAATTGTGGAAAAATGTATCCCTTAGAGTTAAAGTTCTGTCAATATTGTGGGTCAAAAACGATTTAAATTCCTAAATTCCCCAATAAAATGAAATCAGTTTGTAATTCTACTTTCTTCTTAGCAATTTCAATCAGTATCTAATTTTAATGATTGGATATTTGAGAAAAGCTAATTCTTTGAGAAAAATTTATTTAAAAGTCTGAATAAGAAAAATTATAATAAATTTTACTTTAGGTTTTAAAATTGAGCTACGAAATTAAAGATGATATAAATGAAATCATCACAAGACTTAAAAAGGATGAAATTTCATTTGCGGGCAAGACGATACTTGTCACAGGTGGCGCCGGTTTTCTGGGTTCTTGGATATGTGATGTGTTAGTCGAACAAGGGGCATATTGCATTTGTTTAGATAATTTTTCATCGGGGCAGCCCGAGAATGTACTACACCTTATGAAAAGAAACAACTTTCGCTTTATTAATCATGATATTTCATACCCCATCTATTTTGGGTTTTCTTATCATCCATTAGGTATTTGTATAGGGGATATCAAAAAAATTGACATAGTTATGCACATGGCAAGTAGAGCATCTCCATTTGAATTCGCGAAGGAACCAATTTCAATTCTAAAAAGTAATACACTAGGAACTATGAATACGTTAGGGATTGCAAAATTCCATAATGCAATTTTCTTTTATACAAGTACCTCTGAAGTTTATGGGAATCCCCCAAAAGATGCTGTTCCTACTTCAGAAGGTTACTTTGGTCATGTAAATCCAGTTGGACCTAGAAGTTGTTATGATGAATCTAAAAGAGCGGGAGAAGCGTTTGTCAAAGCTTATGAGCTACAGCATCAAATGCGAACTAAAATCGTTAGAATTTTTAATACGTCTGGACCGAGAATACGATATGGTCCTGAATTTGGAAGAGTAGTACCAAACTTTATTCACCAAGCGATAAACGATGAGGACATTACTATCTTTGGGGATGGGAGCCAAACAAGATCTTTCATTTATGTGGTAGATGAGATTGAAGGCCTTCTTAAGTATGTCCATAACGATGAGGTCATTGGAGAAGTAATTAATATAGGCAATGATAAAGAGTACACCATAAAAGAATTAGCGGAGATTATAGTTGAATTAACTAATTCAAATTCAAAAATAGTATTTAAACCCCTACCTATTGATGATCCTATACGTAGATGTCCAAACATACAAAAAGCAAAAGAGATCCTAAACTGGGAACCCACTATTTCTTTACAAGAAGGATTAAAGAAAACAATTGCCTGGTTTAAAACTAATGAGTGATCAATCCAAAAAGGATAAGAAAGACACTAATAGACAGAGTAAAAAGCAATTTGATCTCTTGCTTAAAGTCTGTTTAATTATTGGGATACTAGTTATTTCGGGTTTTATTATATATTATATAATTACGCCTGAACCTGGTTATGTTACTCTTGGAATTCTTAATTCGGAAAAAAAAGCTGAAAACTACCCCACTAATGCAACTGTAGGTCAGAATATTTCATTTTATGTCTCAGTTGAAAATCAAATGAAACGAGATTTTTCATTCCGAATTGAGATTTTAAAAGGAGATAATAAAACTGTCGTATCTTCTTCTGGTTCTATCAATGCAACATCTTACTTTAACACTTCTAAAATTACATTATTGAATAATCAATTTTGGATGTCTGAAATGTGGAATATTTCATTTTCTCAACCTGGAGTTAATCAGAGGATTATTGTTGAACTTTGGGAAAGTAAAAATTCCGGAATTGAAAAATACTTTGACAATTTATATCTTTGGTTAAATATAACATCTTAACTTACTGCTCCTATAATTTGTACGTCCTTAACTCTTACGTATGGGGCCTTTAATGAGCCATATGTTTTAAATTCTCTTGATACAGCATCAATATTTTTAAATAAATCCAATAAGTTTATTCCAACCATGGTTTCATTAAGAGGATCTTTAATTTCTCCATTAAGTATTAAATTCCCGTGAAGTATTAAACCAGAAAAGTCTCCAGTTGAAATATTAGGAGAGTCTCCTGTATAGTCAAATAAAATTCCTTCCTTCACATCTTCTCTGATTTCTTCAATGCTTATATCCCCGTTTTGAAAGATAAAATTCGTTGTACTAATTGAAGGGATAGAACTATAGGAACTTCTTGAAGCATTTCCTGTACTTTCAACACCTTCCTTTCCTGCGGTATAGCTATTGTGTAGTAAACCACTTTTTAAAAATTTCCCCTTTTCAAAAATTTTTTTATTTTTACATGGAACACCTTCACCATCAAATATCGCAGATCCAACAGCACCATCAATTATTCCATTATCCTCAATGGTCATATACTCTGAGCCGAGAATTTCATCTCTTTTATCTACGAGAAAACTTCTTTTATATTGGAAAGTTTCCCCATTTATCGCGGATGCTATTGGTCTTAAAATAAGCTGCAATGTTCCTTTAGGAGTTAAGACTATTGGAACCTTCATATTTCTAATTTTTTTCCTATTAAGATTCCTTTTAGCTTCTTCAAGAGCTGTTTGCACTATTTCGAATGCGTTTATTTTCTTTAATGTTCTTTCAGATTGCCATTCATACCCAAATGAGGTTTCATTACTTACTTTATCTTTTACAATGATGTGTGAAGATAATGAACAACTAGTCTCCTTTCCTGAAATTTCTAATCCATTTGAATTAAATATATTTGTTTTTGAGTAATATGACAAAAAACTTCCAGATTGAGAGATCGCCTTATCATCCTGTTCACAGACTTCAATTAAAGTATTAATATAGCTCAATGAATCTTCTATTTGTAGATCTTTCAAGTTTGTATCAAACAAACCTTTAACTTCCGGATAATTTTGATATACACTTGGTAAATCATGGAAATCAGGATCAGGTGTACTAACTTTCATCATTTTCAGAGCAGAGTTACAAAGCTCTTCAACTTTTTTTTTTTCTATTGTATTCGAGAAGGCAAATCCTAAAGCTCCGTCTTTATTAATAACTCGAATGCTCACACCATGGTCTTCTCCTACTTCGCTATTCTTCACAGAATTTTCTTCTATATCTATGCTAATGTATTTGTTTTTTTCAAAAAAAACTTCAGATCGGATGAATTCATTAGTTCTTTGCTCAATTAATTCAAGGACAAAATTTGCAAGATAGTATATATCATAATCATATTCCATTTAATTTAAGCCTCCAACGGTCATATCTTCTATACGAATATGAGGTCCACCATCACAAACTCGAACACTTTGACCTCCCTTTCCACATATTCCATCAGAATAACTGGTTTGCTTTCCGATTGCTGAAATCTTATTTAAAACTTCAAGAATCATCCCGCTTAAGGAAACATCCCTCATTAATTCTTTTTTCTCTCCATTTTCAATTTTATAAGAAAACTTACATTTAAACTGAAAGTTGCCAGTCGAAGGATCGGTATACCCATACTGAAAATCTTCACAAAGAATCCCATCTTTCGTATCTTCGATTATTTCCTCGCTATTCCAATCACGTGGCTCTAAAAAGGTGAAACCCATACGAACTTGAGGTCTTGAAGATGAGGAAGATGCTCTTCCATGACCATTTGATTGAACACCCATTCTAGAAGAGGTTTCTAAATTATGTAAGTAATTTTTAAGGATTCCCTTCTCAATTATAGTTGTTTTTTGTGCGGGGATGCCCTCATCATCTACAAAATAACACCCAAACAAATCATATGGTAAATTAAATTTTTTGCCTTGATCCATACTCGGATTATCTAAGATATTAACTGTTTCTGATGCAACTTTTTCACCAATTTTTCCTTTCAATAAGCTATCATTGTTTAGCACCAAGTCTGCCTCAACACCATGTCCGAATGCCTCATGGATTAATGTCCCTGTCAATTTTGGATCCGTTATAATTGTTAATTTGCCCCCAATAGGCGATTTTGCATTTAATAGATCCACAGCTTCTTTAGCTGATTTTTTGCTCAAGTTCTCCGCCTTTTCTGTTTTTGCAATCTCAAAACCGCCAATACCCCCAATAGAATTTACTGCTCTCTGAATAATTCCATTTTGTTTAGAATATACTAGACTAAACAATCGTAAAAAGGATAAGTCTTGAAAAATGTAGCTATTGAAAGAATTTACTAACAAGCTGTTTGTATGACCATCAGTATAAAGGGTATGAGTATTCTTTATTTTTGGGGAATAATCAGACGCAACTTTCTCATGATATTTAACTAGATTGATTTTTTCTTCGATATCGACTTCTTCTAAATTCTTCTTACTGTTGACTTTGAAATCATGAATAATAGGATTCCGTGTTGTTATTTTGAACTTATTTTTACATAAGGATTCTGATAATTTAGCTAATTTACTTGCTTTTTGAAACCCTTTTAGTATCGATTTTCTATTTAGATCTTTTAATACACAAAAACCCCACCCGCCATTAATAAAAGCTCTAATTCCACACTCGGTTATATAATGAGTAGAAATTTCTTTAGTTTTTAGATCGGTGAAATCTAAAGTAGTACCATGATTGATACCCGTTCTGACATCCCAAAATTCAATTTTATCTTTGGCAATATTATTTAATTCTTTGATTAATTTATCATCAATTTCCTTTAAATCATCAGCAATATCCATTTTGGTTTCTCTGCTCTATTTTCATTTAGAAATAATTATAAAGTATTTTAGTTAACAAAGATTCATGAAAGAATTGGAGAAAATATCTTAAATACCTTTGTTTTTTCAATTATCTACTTTAATGTAGCAAAAAAATTTAGGGCTTTACCTTTAGTTCTTTTATAATCGCGATAGCTCCTTGTATTGTACATATTTTAGTGAACTTCGCAGCATTTTTGAATGAAAATGAATGGTTACACTTCCAACATTTTTTCATTTTAATGACTCGATTACTGTAATACCATTCCCCACAGTTATAACATCGAAAAAAGAAGTATTTTATTTTATTATACATACAACGAGGATTAAGTGAATAGAAAATTTATTCTATATTAGCTAAAAGATTTACTGATTTTTGCTTTTTTTAGTGATATGGTTGTTATTTAAAAATCATTAGTTGTACTCAATTGCTATAGAAATTATTTTATCTTAAATAAAATAAGATATATGTTTTGATGAATCATTATTTTAAGTATAAGTAATTAAAAAAAAACGTAGAAATTATGGATCATAAATTTATTAATCCAATAGAAACCAGGTATCGAACTGAGATTGCTAATTTATTTACTGAGGAAAAAAAGTTAGAATATTGGTTGAAAGTGGAAGCTGTTTTAGCACTGGTTCATGCCGATCTTGGAAATATTTCTAAAGAAGTTGCTGAGGAAATTAACAGAAAGGCTAATTTGAAATATGTTAAGTTAGAAAGAGTTAAAGAAATTGATAGAGAAATCCATCATGATTTAATGGCAATGGTGAAAAGTTTAGCGGAACAATGTGAAAAAGATGCAGGCAAATTTGTACATTTAGGGGCTACAAGTTATGATATTGAAGATACTGCTACTGCTTTGCAATTAAGAGAAGCATTAAAATATATTAAAACATCTTTATTGGAATTGTTGAATGTCTTAATAAAATTAACAGAAGAAAAAAAGAATTTAGTTTGTATCGGAAGAACTCATGGTCAACATGCAGTCCCAACGACATACGGAATGAGATTTGGTGTTTGGGCTTACGAGATTAGTAGACATATTGATAGATTGGCTGAAACTTTAGATCGTATATCTTATGGTAAAATGTCTGGTGCTGTTGGTACTATGGCAAGTTTTGGAGAGAAAGCAATTGAAATACAACGCAAAGTTATGAAAAAACTTGATTTGAATCCTGTTCTGATCGCAAACCAAGTAATTCAGAGAGATAGACATGCTGAAGTCATATTTTTAACAACATTAATTGGACAATCTTTGGCGAAAATAGCTAGAGAAAATAGAATTCTCCAGAGAAATGAAATTGCAGAAATGTTTGAACCTTTTAAAAAGGCTCAAGTTGGTAGCTCAACCATGCCTCATAAACGAAATCCTCATAAATCAGAAAGAATATGTAGTTTAGCAAGAATAATTAAGTCAAATATCATTCCTGCGTTAGATAATATTATACTAGAGGATGAAAGAGATATAACAAATTCGGCATCAGAAAGGGTTATTTTTGGGGAAAATTTTGTATTTCTGGATTATATGATCAAAGAATTAACTTCAAATCTTAAAGGCATAGAATTCAATGAAAAGAAGATCGAAGAAAACCTTAATCTTACTAAAGGGGCATGCCTCAGTGAAAAAGTTATGGTTCAACTTGTTAAGAAGGGAATTGGAAGGCAAGAAGGACATGAACTTCTAAGACAAGCAGCTATATCAGCACGAAGAGAAGAGAGGTTTATGATAGATATTTTGTATGAAAATGTTAAAATAAAAAATTTGTTCTCAAAAGAAGAGTTAATAGAGTTATTTGATCCTAATAATTACGTGGGTAAAGCAATTGAACAGGTTGAAAATTTAGTTAATCATATTAAAACTAAATATAGTTGGTAGCCTAATAAAATGGCTAAAGAAAAGAATATCTATTCCAAACTCGGTGTTTCATCTAAAAAAGAAGATGTACACAAAGCTATTGAAAAATTAGATAAAGGTTTATTTCCGGGCTCATTTTGTAAGATAGTAGAAGACGTGACTGGTCGAAAGGATTATTGCTCAATTTCCCATGCGGATGGTGCGGGTACTAAATCAAGTTTAGCTTACATGTATTATAAAGAAACGGGAGATCTATCAATTTTTAAAAATGTTGTAAGGGATGCGATAATCATGAATATTGATGATATCTTATGTGTGGGAGCAACGGGGAATATGTTTTTAGTCAATAACCTCGGAAGAAACAGTAATTATATATCCGGAGATATTGTTGCAACGATTATTGAAGAGTATAATGATTATAGCAAAAAGTTAACTGATCTTGGTTTAAATGTGATATTGTGTGGTGGAGAAACTGCAGATGTTGGTGATATAGTGAAGACTGTCCTTCTCGATGCATCAGTATTTACGTGTATGAAAAGGGAAAAGGTTATCAATAACGTTAACATTCAGGTTGGTGATGTAATTGTGGGGCTAGCAAGTTATGGGCAAGCATCTTATGAGGACGAGTTTAATAGTGGAATTGGTAGTAATGGACTCACACTAGCAAGACATGGTGTACTTTCTCATGAATATTATTCAAAATATCCTGAATGCTATGACCGAAATTTGGAGGATGAATTAGTTTTTTTTGGAAATTACAAATTAACAGATCGAATAAAGGGTTTTGATTTAACGATAGGGAAAGCTTTATTATCCCCAACTAGAACTTATGTCCCAATATTAGTTGAGGTGTTGAAAAAATTTCGGAAAAAGATTCATGGTCTCATACACTTAACAGGAGGGGGTCAAACAAAGAACTTGAATTATGGTAATAGTATTAATTATATCAAAAATAATCTATTTTCTCTACCAAAAATTTTTGAAGTAATTCAAAACTCATCAGAAACCAAGTGGAAAGACATGTATAGTGTATTCAATATGGGCCATAGAATGGAATTATATTGCGAAGAAGAGACAACAAGAGAAATTATAAAAATTGCTAAAAGATTTAATGTAGAGTCAAAAATTATTGGCCAATGTGAGAAATCCCCATCTAAGACAAATATAGTCGATATCCATTCTGAGTTTGGAGCTTATAAATATATTTAAACCTTCTAAAAATGTCTCAAATCTTTGATGTAATTTGTATAGGGGCCGCCCTTGTTGATATTGTGGCTCAAGTTGAGAGACATCCAGAAGACGATGACGAAGTTTTTGTTGCTAAGTTAGAGTTGTTATCCGGAGGTGCTGCTGCCAACACCGCATATGCGTGCGCGAAATTAGAATTAAAGACTGCTTTTATTGGAAAAATAGGTAGAAATGACACTTTTGGAACTAAAATAATCAATGACTTCAATGAAGTTAATGTAAATACCGATTTTCTAAGATATTCAGATGATAATACCACTGGATCTGCATATGTAGCACTAAATAGAGAAGGAGATCGAAGAATATATGCTCACAGTGGAGCGGCAAATTATCTTTCAAAAGAAGACATTAATGAATATGAACTATCTTCGGCAAAAATCCTTTTTTTAAGCAGTTTAAAAAATTTAGAACCTTTTCTGCGAGCTGCAGAAATCGGAAAAAGAAAGAATATACCTGTGGTTTTGAATCCTGGGATGTTGATAATTGAACAAGGTTTTACGAAGATAAGAGAACTATTAGAAAAGATTAACATTCTAATCATTTCCCAAAGAGAATTCCAAGTTCTCTTTTCTCTCACGGAAAAAGAATTCAATCATAATATTACTATGGAAAAAACTGAAAAATTTTTTTCCATGGGAATAGACGTTCTTGTCATTACTTTAGGTAAAATGGGAGCGTTATTAGCTACACCAAGTTTTTCGGAGTTGATTCCCCCCTTTAAAATAGATAAAGTTGTTGATACCACTGGAGCGGGAGATGCTTTTTCAGCTGGTTTTATATACGGATTATGCCATAATTCTAGCTTTGAATTCGAAAATCTCAGAAGAAGTGTTAAGATAGGAAATTTTATAGCTGGTAAGTGTATTGAAAATTTGGGAGCAAGAAATGGGATTCCTGAAGTGGGAGACATTAAATTAATATAATTAATGTGTGTAATCAAAAAGTTTTTAATTTTTCAATTCAATAATTTTTTATCAAATTTTGAGTGATTAGATATGGTTTTTTCTACACAGAAGAAAAGAATCGCGAAAGTTAGATTTACATTTTTTCTTTATGAAGTTGCACTTGTATTTGTTTTTCTATTTATCCTCCTTATTATACCGGTGTTTTTAATTCCACTCATTGCTAAGGAAGGAAGCACCCTTTACGGTATCTTATTTTATCTAATAAGAGCAATAATCGTATTTTTAGGTATACCGCTTATTTTATATTTAACCAATCTTTTATTCGAATCTCAAAAAAATATCATCCTTGATGAGGATATCTCTCCTGCAACAGGTCATCTAAAGTTATATAAGATGACTAAAAAGAATTACAAATTCCAGATTTTATATGGATTCCTCATCTTTTTTGTAATTTTCTTACCTATAGATTTTTTCACTTATCTAATTCCAGAATCTATTACTTTTCAAGCATTTGTACTATTAAAAAATACAAATTTTTATCTACTAACTGATAATTATTTAATATTCTTAATATCTGCAATCATTATACAGTTTTCAGTAGCTTTAACAGAAGAAACAGTTTCTCGAGGTTTTTTCGCTAAAAGGGGAAGTGAATACTTTTTCACAATGTCTGCGGTGATAATATCATCTCTTTATTTTGGATTAGGTCACTTAGCGTATCTTCTTGAATATATTTCCTGGTATCCAGTTATTTTGTTTGTGGAAACCTTTATAATTGGGATAATCTTGGCTCTTTTTGTATTACGAAAAAAGTGGATTCTTCCGGTTATCATAGCACATGCATTAAATAACATAGTTTCTGCTCACACTATATGGAGTTTTTGGCAGGGAATTAGTTTTCAAATAATGATTTTCTTTGTTTACGTTCCTCTATTTATAATTGGTGTATTATTTGTTTTTGTTTGTTTAATATTGGTGTGGGATATCTCTAGTTTAAAGGAAGGACTTTCAAATGGATTTTCTACGTTTAAAACGTATTTTAAGCGAGATTCTAAAGAAAATGAAAGAGATTCTAACGAAATTACAAAAGGAGATACATTTTTCCGTGTCTTTATCGACATTATAATTGGACTTTTAATTTTTCTTATGGGTATGCTGATTGCGATTTAATGGAGCGTTGATCATATGAAGTTTGGGATAATTTCTGATACTCATATAACTTCTAATACTAGTACAGACCAAATTAAGGTTCTATTTGAACAATTAAAACGTGCTTTCAAAGACGTCGATAAAATTATTCATGCGGGAGATGTTAGTGACGAGTTTTTTTTAAATAGGTTAAATAATTTAGCTCCTATTACGTGTGTTAGAGGAAATGTAGATAATATTGAAAACTTAGAACAGTTCATAAAATTTTCTTATGGCCGTTATAATATCGGAGTAATTCATTTACTACCCGAGAATCTTGAAGAATTCATGAAAGAATATGAATTACACATCATTATTTTTGGGCATACCCATATCCCACTAATAAAAGGAACAAAATTCAATACTTTACTCTTAAACCCGGGTTCCCCTACTGTACCAAAAACCCCACCCCAAAAACCAGGATTTCTTAAACCGGTGGCAAGACCTAGCGTTATAACTTTGAATATTGATGAAAATGATGTATTGTCTACATTTATTATAACATTGAAAATTTGAGATGGGATAAACCTATTCCTAAGTAGAATTTTTGAATACTCTTCTGTTTTCATATTCCACATCAAATAATTTTAAATAGGATTTAACTCATATTATTTATACTAAGAAAGTTTGTACTGAAGAAATACATTTATTTCATTCTAAAAAGTAATGAAAAAAACTAAAAAAATCACGATTGTGCGTTAAATTGGTTGGTAGACTCGATCTAGTACTTAAAGAACTTAATGACAATGGTAATTTCCGAGCATCATTATTCGCTACTTCAGCAGGTCTTGTTTTAGCATCCCAAAAAGAAGAAGATATAGATGAACGTGCAGTAGCTGCCATGGGCTCTTTATTAAGTGATACCGCTTATAAAGCCTCTGAAGAAATTGGTTTATCAGATGTAATGAGTATGAAGATAAAATATAAAGAAGATTTCATTATAATGAGAAATATAATTATAAATAAAACTACTGAATTTCTTTTAGCTGTCCTCACAAAATTACCAGAATCAGAAGAAATTGAAAAATATACTGATCAACTTCTAGATTGGGCGGAAGAAAATAGTAGAGCAGATTTAGAAAAATTATCTACACTTTAATGTTATTCCATACCTATTTTTATTTTTTAAAACAAAATTCTTTTAAAAATTTCTTAGAAATTCTAAAACCCCATTGACTATTTGTTCTTCATAACCGATGTAAAAGTGGTCTGCGCCATCAATTATCTTACTTTTCTTTGGATCTAAATAATATTTGAAATTATCATCAAAAAGTTGAAATTTTGCTGTCATATCTCTATTACCTTGAATGAATAACTTTGGTTTGGAGCTTTGAGACATTTCCTTGTATTTCAATCCCATGAAACCCCATGGATAAGATATGGAAATATAACCAATAATTTTTTCTGAATGGTTTACGGCTGAACATCCCACAGCTGCTCCATACGAATAACCGCATAAAATCATTTTCTGAAAAGATCTCACGTTTATTAAGAAATCGATACAAGCTTTAACATCACTTAATTCACCTGTTCCATCTGAATGAGTCCCAGTAGATCTTCCAACTCCTCTAAAATTAAATCTTAAACATGGAATATTATTTTTGATTAAAGCGTTAAACACACCTGAAACGACATTATTAAACATATTTCCCCCATACTGGGGATGAGGGTGACAAATCAAAACTACTGGGTTTTCCATATTTGTAATTGATTGAAAGAGTTCGGCTTCCAGTTTAACTTCATTATTGGGAATGAATATTTGTTCAATATCAACCATAGTTTTATTTAATTTTTAACTTATAATAATTATACCATAAAATATTGTGCGAAATATGAGTTATTATAATAGATTTATCATTCAAAGAAAACTTAAAGGATTTATTGAAGAAGATTGCAATTTTGCAGACATTTCTTCGAGATCAATTCCTTTTAATACTGAAGTAACAGCAAAAATCTTTGCCAAAAGTGCAGGCTATGTTTCAGGCTTAGAAGAATTAAAATTAGTTTTTGAGATGTTAGATGTCTCCACAGAATTAAAAAAACATGATGGTAATACTTTTCAAAAAGGAGATATTATTGCTACATTAAAAGGAAATGCTAAAAATATATTATTAGGAGAGAGAGTATGCCTTAACCTCATAACACATATGAGTGCGATAACTTCAACAACAAGAAAATTCGTGGAATTAATTGAACATACAGGTAAAAAGGTCAAGATTGCTTGTACACGCAAAACCACTCCAGGATTAAGGATATTTGAGAAAAAGGCTGTAGAATTAGGTCATGGTGACCCACACAGATTTTCATTAGATGATATGGTTTTATTAAAAGATACTCATCTTCGATATTATAAAGGAGATGTTGAAAATCTTCTTGCTGATATGAAGAAAAAAGTCAGTTTTTCAAAGAAAATTGAAATAGAAGTAGAAAAAGTTGAGGATGTTTTAATTGCTGCAAAAAATGGAGCAGATATCGTAATGCTGGATAATTTTAGTCCTGATGAGGTTGAAGATTGTATCAATTTATTAAAAAAACATAATCTCAGAGATAAAGTAATAATTGAGGTTTCTGGGGGTATAAACTTAGAGAATATAATAGATTTTTTAATCTCAGAACCCGATGTGATAAGCTCTGGTCAATTAACTCAGTTTCCCTCAGAACAAGTTGATTTTTCTCTTCGATTTGATTAAAAATTATTAATCAATTACTAGCTCACGAACAGAACAAATTACATCTTTAATTTTAGCTAACTCTTTATAAAGATCCCTGATTGTTTCAATTTCCCCAACTAATAAAACAACTTCAATCTTTTTTTCTGCTATGCGCCAATCTGTTATAGTTTTAATGATTCGATGGAATCGGGAATAGGTATCAGAGATTTGATCAATGGTTATATCCTTAAAAGGATAGACAAGATTTATTGTCATTATTTTATATCCTTCTAAAGTTTCAAATTTCTCATTTCCTTCTATAAAACTTACAATAGCGTCCCTTAATGCTTCACTCTTTGAGCTGAAACCTCTCAAGTTACGGACATTTTCAAACCTCTCTAGTAAATCATCACTAATTTGTAGAGATATTATTGGCATTATAAAATCATGTAAGTATTCTAATAAAATAAATTTATACCATTTATTATGACCAATCCCCCTAATTATTAGAAAAATCTATTGAGAAATTTAATACTTTGAGCTAAATCCTTAGCCGTAGACAATTCAATGATTAACGATCCTTTATAACTGTATGATTGAATTACCTCAAAAATTTCAGGAAAATTTACTTTTCCCGTCCCAAGGGGAGGATGTTTATCTGAAATCTTACTGGCGTTATCTACTATATGTACGTTTTTTATTTTTTTATGAAATTTTTCCCAAAGGATCCTTACATCTCCATCACATGTGAAAAAATGGCTAGTATCATATGTGAAAAAAACATCAGATCTATTTATTTTTAGAAAGGTATCTTCAATATCATTTTCATCTAACATAATTAAGCAATTTTGCGGCATATTCTCCAAGCAAATACTGATCTGAAGGTCTTTAACAGTATCTAGTAATTTATACATTGAATGTGCTAATTGTACTTTATTATAGTCTCTAATTGAGTTGATTAAAAAATTTCCTAATCCAGGATGAATCGTAAGTAAGTTAGCATCAATTTTATTACAAAATTGGGCTGCATCAGAAGAGGCATCTACTGAAGCGCTAGATATTACTATATTATGTGTGCATAAATTCACATCGATGAATGGTCCGTGAACTTGTTTGTTTAAAGAATAGGAATTAACTAGATCTATGAATTCATGCAATCTTTCATTATATAAAACTTCTGGGGGTTCTAGGACTAATTCTACAGTTTTTATGTTATTAATTTCTGCAAAATTGAGACAATCAACTGATGCTTTATATACCAAATCTGTTAAACTCTCATACTTTTGAGATAATCCATATTCTATTATATAGCCTAAGACACTAATACCTAATTCCATTTCCATTACTTCCTTGCACTTATTTTTTTTTTTTACTACGTGAATAATTAGCAAACAAACTATTATGTAATTTTTGGAATCTTTCTAAATATTCCGTTGATATTACTTTAGGTTCTCCGATTTGCAGAGTTCCCCAATAAATTTTCGCTAATTTTTCTACTAATTCTGCAAATTTTACCGCATGATCCATAGATTTTCCACAAACAATGACCCCATGATTTGCTAATAAAGCAGCATTTTTTTTAGCTAATGTATTAAGAGCAACTTGTCCAATTTCTTCAGTATGAGCTTTCCCAAAATCCGAAACATCAACTGATCCTCCTAAAAAAATATACATCTCTTCCATTATGATGGGAATACCTTTCTGAGCTATCGAAAGTATAGTTGCATACTCAGAATGTGTATGAATTACTGCTTGAACTTTTGGTCTAGATTTATAAATTGCGATATGCATTTTTGTTTCAGTTGACGGTAATTTTCCAGTGCTCAGTGGGGTGCCATCAAAATTCATATGGACAATCTCTTCCTTTTTGAGTGTTAAATACTTGTTAAAAGAGGGAGTGATAAAAAGTTCTTCTCTTTTCCCATTGCGAATACTTACGTTTCCTTCTCCCGCATCTACTAAGCCCTTTATGAATATTGCTTTTGCTCCTTCAACTACTTCAATCCGAAGCATATCTTCTTTAGTTAACGTCATAAATTAAATAATTATGACTATGTTAAAAACATATTTCGAAATGATTAAAATCTTTAAAAAAATTTTTGACGTTGTTTAAAAATTCAAAATAGTCTATTTTTTTAAATAAATTTGAGATTTTCTCTTATTGAATATTTCATATTAATATTATTTCAACTAAAATATCATGACCCGGCTTATATTACATGGTGATCTTGATTGTTTCTTTGCTGCTGTAGAAATAAGAGATAATCCCGAATTTAAAGGGAAACCTGTTATAATAGGTGCGGATCCAAAAGATGGAAAGGGTCGGGGTGTTGTTTCAACATGCTCTTATGAAGCAAGGGTATTTGGGCTACATTCTGGAATGCCAATCTCTCAAGCATATCAGCGTTGTCCAGATGGAATATATCTAAGACCTAATATTAGCAAATATCGCTTGGTTTCGAAAAAAGTCATGGAAATATTAGAGAAATATTCCAAAAATTTCCAGCAGGTTGGTAGTGATGAAGCATATCTAGACCTATCAGAAAGTTGTCTGAATTTCGAGGAAGCAAAAGAAGTAGCAAAAGAAATTCAACATGAAATAAGAAACAAAGTAGAAATAACAATATCGATTGGAATTGCACCAACAAAATCACTAGCAAAAATTGCCTCTGATTTTGAAAAGCCTAATGGATTAACAATATTCACACTAGACAATTTCAAAGCCCTTTTAAAAGACAAAGATATAACTTGTATCCCTGGTATTGGAAAAAAAACAAAAATTAAGTTTGTTAAGA
>JAEOTR010000078.1 GCA_016839705.1 Promethearchaeota archaeon
CCTTCGATTTCGTTTTCTTCATCTTTTTCTGAAAGCCCACAATCTAATAAGATATTGAGATTTCCTAATCCTAAAATATGACAATTATGATTCGGTTTAAGGACTATAGGGTAGATTGTTACTCTTATTTCATTATTGATCTCAGAATCATTTGTAAGAGAAAGACTAGAAAAGTATGCTGCATTAAACTTTTTCTCTATTTTATCAATTGCAATGCAAAGTTCGCTTTTTCCTACAGGAACTCCAGTGATATAAAAGTACCATCCATATTTTTTAACTAAATTCTCGAGATTTTCATACATTTCATCACCAACTAGAGATTTAATTACAATTACCTTTTCCTTGTGATAATAGATTATTTTTCGAATGCCTTTTTTTTCTTCTATTGGAACGAGTTCATCTTTTAGGAAAAAATCGTCAAGTACTTCCTTTATAGGAATTTGTGGTACTTCTTTGGATTTAATTATTTTTAAGTAATGATTATATTCTTTAGTTTTGTATAGTGGTCTCATATTTTCCTTTTGTTTTAAAGGAATTATTGTCTCTTCAAAATGATATTCTTCTCTACTTATGGTTTTTTCTACTTTTGATTCTTCCTTTCTTTTAGGTTTTTTCTTTTTAGGTGTTTTTATTGGTTTTTCTATGAAAAAGAACCATCCATAACTTCTTATTAATCTATCTCGATTTGTTATAATTTCTTTTCCATGTTCAATAATTAAAATTACGATTCTAGCCTTTTGAGAATATATAATCTTAGAGATGGAATTCTTCGTTTTGATTGAGATATATGTGTTATTGTTAAAAAAGTGATTTAGAACTTCTTTAATATCTTTTTGAGGAATTTTCTTGTTTTCCATAAATTTGAGTTTACTTATATAGGTATTAATTTTGTATGAAGAGCTAATATCTTCTCTTCTTTCAAGTAAAATACTTTTATCTAAAAAATTAAATTCCTCATTACTCATTAGGTAGAAGAAAGCATCTTCTACAAAAATCCTTTCGAATTTTTTAGTTTCTAATTAATAATTATTTAATGATGATCATCATGAGAAGAATCAGTAAACATATATTCAACTCCCTTTTTTAAGTGGAGAAATCTTTCTTAGTCTCTCAATTACACCAGGTAATTTCTCCAAGAAATAAGCTACATCTTCTTCAGTAGTGAAGCGTCCTAAAGAAACCCTTAAGGTTCCATGTGCAACTTCTGGTTCTAATCCAATTGCTAATAATACATGTGAGGGATCTAGTGATTTTGAGGAACATGCAGAGCCGGTAGAGGTGGCTATCCCTTCCATATCTAAGTCTAATACAATAGATTCTCCCTCAACATATTTAAATCCCAAATTTATATTATTTGGAAGTCTTTGAGTGGGATGTCCGTTCAAAAATGTATCTTCAATATTTTCTGTTACCCCTTTTATGATTTTGTCTCTTAACTTAATCTGTCTTTGAGATTCAATGCTCATTTCATCTTTAGCTAATTCTACAGCTTTAGCAAAGCCAGCAATACCGGGAACATTTACAGTACTTGGTCTCATATCCCTTTCATGACCTCCACCATACATAATAGGCTCAATATACTTACCCCAGCCCTCTCTCACTCCTTTATTCCGAATATATAACATACCTACTCCTTTCGGACCATAGAGTTTATGAGCAGCAGCAGATAACAAATCGATATTCATATCATTTACATCAATTGGTACCTTTCCGAATGCTTGAACAGCATCAGTATGAAATATAACATCGTGTTTTTTCGCAATAGCTCCAATTTCTTTGATTGGCTCAATTGTCCCAATCTCATTATTGGCAAACATAATACTAATGAGAATAGTTTTGTCTGTTATTGCATTCTCTAAATCGTTAGTATCAATTAAACCATATTTATCGACAGGTAGAAAGGTAACTTCAACATTACTTTTCTCTGATTTTTTATATGGGTTTTCTACTGCATGATGTTCAATCGAACTTGTGATTATATGATTTCCTCTATTTTTATTTTTTGAAACAACACCAAAAATAGCCATATTATCCGCTTCAGTTCCCGAAGATGTGAAAAAAATATCATCTCTTTTCGCATTGATAAGTGAAGCTATTGTTTCACGTGATTTTAATAAAATTTGACCTGCTCTTTGCCCGATTGAGTGTAGACTGGAAGAATTGCCATAAGTTTCCCTAAAATGCTTGTTAACTTCTTCAATAACTCGAGGATCCATTGGAGTTGTAGCAGCATTGTCAAGGTAAATATATTTTGAATCGTTCATATTAAATTTAAAACAATTAATTTTAGGTTATTCTAATTAAATATTTATTATGCCTAAATTATTAATTCTTCTTAATAGAAAGAAATTTAATAAATAATACCAAGTGATTGATATGTTTAAACTCATGTGGGGTATGAC
>JAEOTR010000079.1 GCA_016839705.1 Promethearchaeota archaeon
GAATCGCTCTTATTTCTCATTTGCGCGTATGTATCATCCCATTTTTTCCAAATTTTTGTGATTATGTCTTTCCTTTCTTCTTCGTTTACAGCCTTGTCTATTTCTATCTGTATGTCTACAACTTGTGGAAAATCAAAACGTTGGTAGGCATAACCATTTACTGTTACAAACATAGGACCACCCCCTACGAAGAAACTTTTCCGCTTCTGTCCTTTTGCAGGAGATTCCAGACCTTCAGTTAGATACAGCTCATCAAATAACGGACTACAAGGATCAGGGATATTCTCTACGATCTGACGTCGAGCGAGAATCCGTGCCGGCGGAGTTGGTTCCCAAGTAACTTCTATGGGCTGTGGGGGAAGATTAGTGATAGGACGGGATTGTAACATCCAGAGTTTACCATCAGATATGCCCCATTCGATATCTTGAGGAGCACCTTCGAAAATTTGTTCTACATTAAGTGCAACTGATGTCAGCTCCTTGAGTAATTTTTCAGACAAGGACGACTGGTTGCGTTCATGTTCAGAGACATCTTGTAATACTGTTCCTTGTTTGTCACTGGAAATAATCTTCTGTGCCTTTGGACCGATCATAGTCTCTTTCACGGTAAGAGTTCTCCGATCTACCACATAACTATCCGGTGTTACTTGTCCACCAACTACTGCCTCACCTAGACCAAAGCTTGAATTGATGATGATTTCTGATCTGTCTCCATTTACAGGATTAGCAGTAAATAATATCCCCGATACATCTGAGGGTACCATAATTTGGACAACTACAGCCATAGCTACTATTTCTTGCTTAATCCCCATTTGGTGTCGGTAGCTGATCGCCCGTGGTGTCCAGAGAGATGCCCAACAATCGCGGATTGCTTTTATCAGTTCTTCATTACCATGAACATTCAGATAAGTATCTTGTTGTCCAGCAAAAGATAAATCTGGTAGATCCTCAGCATTAGCCGAAGAACGTACAGCCACAGCTGGATTCTCTCCACTTAATCTATCGTAAGCCTGCCGGATTTCATTAGTAATTTCATCAGGCAGTTCCACTCCTTTTATCAGCTTTTGAATATGCTTCGATGCTGATTCAAATGATAGTGTCTTACCTATAATTTCCGGTTTTGCTAGATTGATGATATCTTTCTGTAAATTATTCTTTTCAACAAAATCCTTGTATGCAGATGTCGTTAAGTAAAAGCCTGTAGGCACTGACATTCCTGCTGATGCCATCTTTGCTAAAGACTTTCCTTTACCACCGATCAATTCCAAAGAGACTGTTTTCGTATCAATTGGTAAAATATATTTAAAATTCATTTAAATTTCCTATTCAAATTATAAGTAGGAAAGTATTATACTAAATTTTAATTTTTTGGATTGGTTGATGGCTACCTCTCTAAAAAATCATTTAAGCAAATTTAAAATACTTAATGAATTTTGCAGTACTATCGTATTTAAGATAAAATTTAATTTTAGAAGAGAGTTAATATGAACGATCTTGAAAAGTGGGAATTCGGTTCTTTAGAGTGGTGCAAGTTTGCTGCTGAAACAGGTGTAAAACTCCTTAACCAAGCAAATTTAGATCTCGATAAATATGAATGGGGTTTCAGCGAAGAATATACACACATACCAAAACGACTTTTAGCTGGACGTGAAAAAGTAGGCTTTCATTTTATGATCCACAATGGAAAGGTCAGCGGAGGAGCATCATTACCGATCGAATGCCTAGAACTTCCTGGATTTCATGCTCGTGTCGAGTGGGCAAAAATAGCACATGCCTCATCCTTTATTTATGATCTAAAGGGTCAAGCAAAACGAGGGAATGATGAAAAAATTCTGGAGAATGACTTGATGATGGTTGGAAAAGGGAGTAAAACAAATACGTTTAGAAGTAAACCAATATGGCCACCAGGTATTGGAGAGGCACTCGTTGGCATTGATGGTGAGGGACTTCATAATATTACCGCTAGACGCCTTATACATTCACCCGAGGTTAAGGGTTTTCCTCAAACAGAATTTGGTGTACCCATTCTTACCAAGATGACAGATGAAGAAAAAGAGCGATTCTATAAATTGTTGGGACGATAATTGAGTTATTTTAACCAATGTGGAATTGGCACTTTTTTTAACTCTCCATATTCTAATAATAAAAAGTGATCATCTTGTATCGTGAATGCAAATCCGCCCAAGAAATCCACCCATTTTCGAGTTAGTGGAAGTGCAAACCACCCAAATCTAAGAACCATTATATTAAAATCATGAGTAACAAATATATCTAATCCTTTATCAGGAGAGTTTTTTGCTTGGTTTAAAATAACATGAGCCATTGATTGACAATATTGGTTGAATGGTATCCAATCTTTAGGATTATAGAAGCCTACTACCCATCGATAAAAAGCTTTAAGAATAGGCGTGTTATTAAATAGTTCAAAATAAAACTTTTTATCAGAAATTCCAATATATGCAAGGGCTTCAAGTACTCCTAATACATCGCTTGTTCCCCCAACTTTTTTAAAACCTTCATTGATATCATTAGCAGTTTCTTCGCATCTCCATATAATGCTATGATATAATTTGATAGATCTATTTATGGGTAAACTTTCACCAAATTTTTTAGCAATTGCATGACCTTGGGGTGTTAATCTTGTTTTTTGAGCACCTTCCAATGCTGTTTGAGGATTTCGATGAGAATGTCTTAAAACTAAGATTATTTTTGAATTATCAGGAAACTCTTTAAGCCCATCAATTATTTGACGTGCTTCAGTTGCCCAATCACCTTCTTTCCAAATTTTTTCAGT
This sequence comes from Promethearchaeota archaeon, assembly GCA_016839705.1. Taxonomy (GTDB): domain Archaea; phylum Asgardarchaeota; class Lokiarchaeia; order Sigyniarchaeales; family SOKP01; genus Loki-b32. Next base: position 2,795 of record JAEOTR010000079.1, read on the forward strand.
ATCCATTTTTATGAAAATAATTCTTTATTTTAGAAAATTTTCTATTTCATCATCACTCAATTAAACTGTTTAGTAAAATAAAGATTTATGGTTCCGAAAATAAGAGATTAAATGGTTAATATTATAGAATATGTAATAATAGAGCCCAGATCAACAATTTTCCGTTATTCTCTTTGGATCAATCTTATCATGATATTACCGCTGTTTTCACGAGCATCAAAACAAACAAAAGCAGGGCCGTTTTTAGGTTTACCACTGAGCACTACGGGCATACCCCTATATATCATAGCTTCTGCTTCTTTCTCAAGGTCAGCTACTGTAAAGGAAATATCGGCAACACCTTCACCTCTACTCTCCATTGATTCATGATAGACTGAAGCTCCTTCAAGGGGTTGAATGAATTCAAAAGCCACTGGTCCTACTTGACCAACCCTTACTCTCGTCTTGAATTTCGATTCCTTAGATTCACTGGAAACATTGATTGGATCAAAAGAGCCGCTATTAAGTTCAGATTCAGATTGAAAATCGATAATGTCTAACTTCTCCCAGTACTCAACTGTTTTATCAAGATCCCTCACTCCAATGCCAAGTCCATGGAATTTCCATTCTTTTAGATACGGATACGAACGATGGTGATCTATCCATGCTTTTTCATTTTTGAGTACAGGAGGTCTGAATGATATGTCCACGTTACCGTACTTGCGAGTATCAATATGATTTTCCAAAATAATATCACCTTGAATGAAATGCATCATTTCGGCACAACCTTTTTCCAACAGGTTTTCTGTCTCTTCGTTGATATTTGGAACATTGAAACAAATGTGGGTAATTCCTTCTAATGGGATACCCATATCTTCCCCAATTTCAAGTAATAGATCTCCAACCTGGCAATCTTTATCCATATATTTATAGAAATTGTCTCGTCTTCCTCGTTTAGATTCCTTCAAAGGTTTTCCTGGTCCCAAACCTCCCCTTGTCCGCGGAACGTCTTTATTAAAGTAGGAATCGACAGGTCCACCATCTCTATAATCCAAGCCCATTACTTGAGGTCCTACATTTATTCCCATTCTTTTATTTTGATAATATTCTATAGTTTTATTCCAATCCCTAACAACGAGACAAATATGGTGCAATTCCCAGTCTTTTTTCAACATTTTATTTTACACTTTAGTTGATTGAATATTAATTGTTTTAACTTTTCTAAATACTCAAATGAAGAATATAAAAAAAGGTTTTATTTAAAGATCCGATGCTGATTAAATATTGATATTTTTAAACTAAAACAATAGCATTTTAATTCTAGGTATCCCGTTATTATTATTCCCTTTACCAGATTATTTATCGTCAATAAATTGGATAATGTAATCATTTAATAAATTTGTATAGTCAAAAATATTTGCGCCAACACTTTTCTGTGCGACTTAATTAATCCTCGTAGATATGAATGAAATTGTAATCTATATGTTTAAAATGTTCAGTATGGGTAGAGAAAGACAATGATCTTAATATATAAGTATAAGTAAAAACTTGTAACTTTAAAACAAATTAAAGTGATCAATATGAGAACTAAAGAAGAATATATGGAAGATTTAGGTAAAATGAAGAACAACATTTACTTTAATGGTGAAAAAATCAATCGTTTAGATGAACAACAGATTAATACTATCAATACAATGGGAACGACGTTTGAGGTTATTGATAAATACGCTGATTTAATGAAGGTAAAATCCCATTTAACTGGTGAGATTATTAGTAGATTTACACACATCCATCAAAGTACAGATGATCTTCATAAAAAGCAGGATATGACACGTAAACTTTGTCAAATAGTTGGTGGTTGTATCCAACGTTGTATGGGTTGTGATGCATCTAATGCTTTATATAACGTTACCTATGAAGCGGATAAATCAAATAATGGAGAAACTAATTATCATGGGAACTTTATAAAATGGTTGGAACGATTTCAGAAGGAAGATTTGGTTGCTGCCTGTGCACAAACCGATGTTAAAGGTAATCGAATAAAACGCCCCGCAGATCAAGAAGACCCTGATATGTATGTTCATGTTGTAGACAAACGAAGTGATGGAATAATAGTTCGCGGTTGTAAACTTCACATTTCAGAAGCGTCTGTATCTGATGAAATCTTGGTTGTCCCCACAAGAGGATTGAGACCAGAAGATAGTGATTATTCTGTAGCATTCGCATTACCTGCAGATTATGAAGGGGTAAAACATGTGGTTACCATTCATAATTTGCGGGAAAGGAAACATTTTAAGCGTGGTTTTATGCCGGGGGGTACAGACTCATATATCATTTTTGATGATGTATTTGTTCCATGGGAAAGAGTTTTTCTCTGTGGTGAACATCAACATGGTGGTGTTCTTGCCTTATTATTTGCTTTATTTCATCGCCATAGTTATTCTGGATGTAAACCGGCTATTGGGGATTTAGTTGTTGGTACTGCTGCTTTAGCAGCAGAATATAACAATATTCATAGAGCCTCACATGTAAGGAGTAAATTAGCTGAATTAATTATGGTTTCAGAACTTGGGTATGCTGCAGGATACACCGCTTCTGATTTAGGTAAACCAGAAGTCTATATGCCTGGCTTAGGAGTTATTCCATATGGACCAGGAAGTTATATTCCAAATTCAATTTATTGTAATGTTGGAAGATGTTTATCGGGAGAAAATGTATTTCGGGAAGCTGAAATTATAGTTGATCTTTGTGGAGGTATTCCAGCAACTTTTCCACATGAAGGAGATTTTGTTAATCCTGAAATTAAGGATTATCTAAATAAATACATAATGAGAAATCCTAATATTTCACCTGAAAATGCAGCGCAATTCTGGCGGTACATTGGTGACGTTTGCGTTTCTGCGACGTCAGGAGTCTCTCTCTTTGGAAATTATCATGGAGGCGGATCCCCTGTAATGGAAAGTATCGCAATAACGAGTCAATATGATATCGAATCCAAGAAAGAAATAGTCAAAAGAATTGCTGGAATTAGCGATGAATTAAATGAAGAAATGAAAAAAGAGAAAAAAGTAATTTTAGAAACAAATATATAATTATTTTTTACATTATATTTATCTCGGGTAATTTAAACAGAGCAGATACAAAACACCACATCCATTTGGCAGACATTAGAAAAATTTTATGAAACAAGTCAAGTCCTTGAATTAAGAGACAATCCTCCCCTAAAATCACTTATAACAGAGATATTTATCAGTAAAAAATTATAAATACTGTTTTTCAAACTCTATCAAAATTTCATTAAATATTTGTGAAATCCAATTTTTTTTAAAACAACTTTAATTTCAATACATAGTTGTCATTTTTAATCTGAGGAGATCATAAGATTATCGAAGAGGAAGAATTCATAGATTATGCGGAGTTTTTAGAGAAGATTAGAGCATGCGAGGTAAAGATTAGGGATATCGATGATCCCGTGAAGAGAACAGAATCAATACAAGAAATTATCTCATCATCGATTAACTATTCTAATGAAATTGCACAGTCCGGGGAATATTTTGAAGCTGGTGAGTTTTTATATGCAGCGGCAATGATTATAGAGGATCTTGATTTTTCTGAAGCGCTTAAATTATATGAACGGATTATTGAGTTATATAAGAAGCAAATTGTTGATTATAAATTACAGGCAAAGCTTCACGAAATCGCGGAGTTATATCTCAGAATTTCCGAAATATCCATGGAAAAATTTCAAGACATAATTTCGGAAAAAAAAAATATCTTGAGCAGTATACAATTCTTAAAGCAAGAAAGCACTCTCCTAAAGGAATTTAATGAAACAAGGAAACTTGCCCAAAATTACCAAAATATTGCAGAGTTATATCTAAAATTATCTGATTTTAAGAATTCTATAAAGTATTACGGTAGAGTTATCAAAATTTCGAAAATTCATTATTACTATGATATGCTTTCTTACTCCTATCAGCAAATTGGTACTTGCTATGAAGAAATAGATGATTATAGCACATCTCAAGACATAATTTTAGAAGGTGTAGAATTTTTCTCAAATTTGGCAACAGAACTCGAAGAAAATAACGAGAATTTAACCTTAGCTCAAATATATCAGATATTAAAAAACCTTTATAAGATTTTAGCTGAAGAAGAAAACTATATTAATTTTTCCAAGAAAGAAGCTGGAGCTTACTTAGATATAGCAGAAGGTCTAGAAAAAAACACTGAAAATTATCATAAGATTGCAAGATATTATCGGGGCGCGGGATTATGTTATCAAGAAATTGAAAATAATTTGATTGAATGCGCTTCCTGTTTTCTATTAGCTGGAAATTTTTCTGAGAAAATTGAAGATTATAGTCAGGCGGCTATGAACTTTTTCGACGGTGCGAATATATTCAAGGGATTGAATAATATGGATTTAGCTTATAAAAATTTTATAAAGGCAGGGGATGATTACTGGAAAATAGGAAGTATTAATGAATCTACTGAAAGTTACTTGAATGCGTATGATATTGCTATTGAAGGACAATTGGAATTTGACAGATACGGTATTTTCAATCAAATTGTTAGGGGATTAAATAAAATAGCAGAAGAAGATTTAAAAAATAAGAAGTTTTTTACCGCAGCAACTCTCATTTTGGAGAGTATAAAATTTTATGAACAACTTGATACAGCCAAAGATTTTCTTTTACGGGAGATGGTTAATAATGTGTATCGCTATTATTACCGTGCGGCAAATCTTAAGAAGATAAGTTCATCTCACATCATATTAAGCTATGTATTAGCCTCAATTTCATTAATTTTAAATGGGAAATTAGATAAAGCTTGGAAAGTCATCTCGGAAATTGATTCAGAAGGTATTACTGTAAGAAAATTCAAAGAAATAATAAAGATAATGATTAATCGAATATCCGAAGGAGAAGAGGTTGTATTAGATGATTTTCCTTATAATTTAAGGAGACTCATTGAAAGTTCAGGAGAAATACTGTTTCTTTTAAAGTTATTTAAAGGATTTAAGTTAAATTGACTCTTCTGTAAGATCTCCTTATAAAGCATGGTTAAACATATTAATAGAAATTTATATCTTTCTTTTAATATCGAACCAAATTAGAAATTTAGATATATATCTAATTATAAATTGGTTACACTGACAAATCAAAGTTCGATAAAGGGTTAAAATATGAAGAAAGCGACTAAACATTTAGTGTTTATAATTATCTTAGGGGTAATTCTAGGGGCGGGTATCCCTATTACCTATGTATACTTTTTTAAAACTTCTACTGCTCCTCCTGGACCTGTTCATCCTGCACATGTTCGTATCTACGTCAATTCTACAATATACACTAGTTTATCAACAGAAATTTCTCAATATAGTCAAGATATCATCGATCAAGGATATACTGTAGAAACTGTTAACTGGTCGAATAACAACGTAACAGTTTTAAGAAATGATTTGATTAACGCAAGTATTCAAACTCAAGGTTTAGAGGGTGCTGTGTTAATTGGAGATCTTCCTTCCGCCATGATGCAATACTTCGATATTCCTTGGGGGGTTTGGAGGACTTATCCAATAGATCTCTATCTTACTGATTTGGATGGTCAATGGGTTGATATTGATCAAGCAGATGATCTATTTGATGCTCATAATAACGGAACAGGGGATATTTATCCAGAAATTTGGGTGGGGAGAATTTGTCCTGAATCATTAAATAACACCAATCACCTTTCAGCTTATCAAAATTATTTTGCTCGTAACCATGCTTATCGTATCGGCCAACTTTCTCGGCCTCATTCACAATTAGTCTATATTGATGATGATTGGGCAACAACGCAACAACTCGTGGATGAATGGCTAGGTGATATGACAGCCTATAATAATTTGACAAGTGTTAGTTTACCTACGACCACAACAACAGCAGCAGATTACCTGAACCGTTTGACACACTCTTATGAATTTATTCATATCTTTGTACATTCTTGGCCTTATGAACACATGTTTGGACCAGGTGGTTTTGGAGCAGAAGGAAAGGTTACTTATACTAATATCTTAAATGCAAACACTCAGGCACTATTTTATAATCTCTTTGCGTGTTCTGCAGCTAATTTTGAATATCAGAATAACTTAGGGACTCAATATCTCTTTTCTAATAACACATTGACAGTAGTGGGATCATCAAAAATAGGAGGCATGACAATGAATAGTTATTTTTACACTCCTCTAAGCCAAGGAAAAGTCTTTGGTGAAGCAATGCGGTTATGGTACTGGAATCCATTACATGGTCCGAGTGATCCTAATTCAATGGGTATGACAATATTAGGAGATCCCCTGCTCACGATCTTAATGTAAAAGATAAAATCCTAAACTTCTTTTTTTTTTAATATTTATACTTCAAGAAAAACAATATAAAATTCCCTAACTTATGGATTAAATATGCATAATTCTCAGAAGACTATTTTAAGCTTTGATTTGGATTACACCTTAATTGATAATAGGAAAGGAATTGTCAAATCTTTTAATTATGCTATGAGGAAATTTAATCTACCTGAAGTAAGTAAATCTGTCATTGAAAAAATGATAGGTATTCCTTTAAATGATATGTTTGCAACATTCACTAAATTAGAACCTTCGAAATTATCATATGCTTTTCGAGAATATTATGGGGCTAAAGGAATATATCAGTCTAAATTGCTATCAGGTGTCAATAATAAATTAAAGGAGTTAAGAGACTATGGCTTCCAATTAGGAGTCATAACCTCAAAAAAGCGGGAACTTGCTATTAAAATAGCAGAACATTTGAAAATTGCTGAGTTTTTCGAGTACATTCTAGGAGAATCAGATCAAATAAAAAGTAAATTGGATCAAAATCTAAAGTCAATTTTATATGAAAAATATCCAAGATCTAGTTTTATAATAATTGGAGATCATCCTAAAGATGCCCTCCTTTCCAAAAACCTGAACTGTCCGTTTATAGGTGTATTGACTGGTTCTCACACTGAAGACTCATTAAGAAAAGCTAGAGCAAATATCAAACTAACTTTAATTTTAAAAAGTGTAAAACAAATTAGTATCGGTAAGATCTTGACTCTATTAAATAAAACTAATTAAAAATAACAGAATTTATTTTTCAAAAAGATAAAAGAAGAAAAAACTTATTTATTTTTCCCAGGATTCATATTCTTTCATAAATTCATCTGGTTTCCATTGAGATTCCATGAATTTGAGAATTCCACTGCTATCTCGTGGTCCAACCACAACAAAAGCATCAGCTTCATCTTCTAGAGCACCACTTAAACGTGCAGCCATACCAGGAATAACAAGGACTCGATGTTTCACGTTATCAAACACATTAAACTCTTTAACTGCTTCTGCAATTCCTCCGGCATTAAACTGACCACCTGCTACGGCACTTTCAATACCTATTCCTTCTGTATCAACAACTAAAAGCCAACAGTTCAGGTTAGCTCCTTGCAAATCCTGTTCAACAGGGATCTTCGTCATACGATAATTACTCGTGACGAAAATTGGGTCCATTTCACCTGGTTCGCCAACTTTATAAAGACCAGCATCAACAGCAGGATATATTCTCGGATCTGAAAATACACTCTGGCGTAAAGTCATTAATGCTAAGAGTGCCCAAATATCCTCCTTTTTCTGACCTGTATGTAAGATAATTAAGCTGGTGCCAATGGATTCCATTATTGCTCCCATGATTATTTCTTGAAATTTATGCTCCCATAGTTCTTTATCCTCCCCGATCTTCACTTGACTCCAATATACAGCCGGAACTCCCATAACTGGCCATCCTGCGTTAACATCTTCTTTGTCAATAGCAGCACTTCTTAATTGCATAATATTATCGTAGGTTACTGAAAGATTACCAGGACCGAAAAACGAACCTGAATCTAATACTATTTCTTTTACTCCTAACTTCTGTAATGTTGCGCTAACTGACATAAGTTCATCCAGATCGTTTGAAAACACAGCAACGGGTAAGTTATTCTTTACAGCAAATGTTCCTAATTGTTCCCAAGAATCCTTTGTTGCAGCATAGAGTAATGGTTTTTTACTTTTTATTGCTTCTGCGGCATATAACAAATTATCAGTATTAAAGGTGCATAACATAATGGGAAGGTTTGAAACCTCTCCTATTTTGTTAGCAGCAAGTTTAAATTGTTCCTTATCTCCCGATACGTTTCGTAAAGCAATACCATCTAAAGTAAGCACATCACCAATCCTCTCTAACTTAATATCAGTAAGATATTTGATAGTTTCCTCTAAATCCGCATCATCGTCTGCGATTTCAATGAATATTGCGGTTTGATTGTAAAAAGTTAATTGATGCCTCATTAGCACTTCCTCTCCACCTATAGTAACAGCACGTTCACCAGTTCCAATGACTACTGGTTTTTGAGGGGGTGTGATTAATTTAATAAGCTTGTCTCGATTTTTTGCCTGTTTAGGTAGGCTTAAATGAGTACAATCCCGAACACTTACCTTTCTTTCTAGGATATCTGTCGCGAAAGCCATGCAGGTATCATATCCGCATTCTTTACAATTACTTTTATCTAAAACAGCGTAAACTTCTAATGGACTTGGCCTCGGCATATCATTTTCTCCAAATACTTAATTCTTGATATCTCTCTTTAGAATATTTTGATGATTAGACTAATTGTAAATTCAATTAAAATGTTATTAAAGAGTATTTTAATTCCATTAAATTTTGATAATCAAACAATAAAATACATCATTTTTAATCTAAGCTTATAGGAAACATTTTAGGAAAGTAAAAATAATTTAACCTTACAAATCTTGATATAAGATAATTTTAGGAATCTTTCATTTTTCTGATTCTTTTTTAAGCACTGGCATAACTTACAATTCTTTTTGACAAATAAATTAAGGATGCAGGAAAATCTTAATATAATAAAAGAAATATAGAGTTAGAATCCAAATTGGATTCTACTAATCCTTTATGGTTGTGTCTCCCCTTGAAATGGCATTGTAGTAAACCTCTTCCCCAACTATAAATGCTTAGGTAGTTACATATCATATTTTATTTATATAAAGTACGAGAAAAAATGGAAGGATCTTAGCACGGCAAAAATCTTATAAGTAAATTTATCGAAGTAAAATTATATATATCTAACAAGATTATTAAAAAAGTAGAAGATTTTCAACAACGGGTTAAAAATGTAAATATAATTATTCATGTCAACTCTAAAAAATTTAAACATATTGAATAAAATATTTAGCATACAAGAAAACAAGTCGATTCAATATTATTTTGAATTAATAATAACGGATTTAGGTGATTATTTAGATTTACAGCCAATTAATAAAAATGTTGAAATTAGGTTACTTTCTGAAGATATTGGAGTTGAAGAGAATGTAAAAATCCTTGATCTAGGTGTTAATAGAACCTATAAAAATAGTTCTCTCATAATTGAGATCTATGAAAAGAATGAGGATTTTCTGCCCTTTATTTTACTTCGGGAGGCATATTACTGTTTTGTGCCAAAGGAAGTGAAAGACAATGAAATGATTAAAGTTTATATTAATCAAATTATAGAAAATGATCTTGAGAAAGCAGATGGTTTTAGAAATTGGCATACTTTTATTCGAGATAAATTAGTCGATAGAGATTTTTTAATTGCACAAGTGGATAAACTACGGAAGTTTTTTAAGATTGAAGCATCTGAAGAGCATGAAACCCCAGTTCAATTTTTTTTTAGCGAGATTCATGAAAACGCATTAATTATTGAAAATCGAAATATAGCTAATTTCTATAATGAATTATTTGAGAAATACACATACAAAACTTCAAAATCTCTCTATAATGAAGATATCATTAAAACTCTACAAAAATTATTGAAATTATTTTATAAAAACAAAAAATATGTGAATCTTACAGATTATCAAAATTTGTACAAAAAACTATTAGAAGAGGAGAAGATAGAATCAAATTTAAGTTCATTAAGATTTTATAACAACTTGTTATGGATTAATAATTGTACATCAATCGCTCCTAGCTATAATATTGTTTATAATGCAATAGGTCGTTCTCCTCTTATTTGTGAAATAACATTCAATCCTCTTTTAGAAAGGAATAAAGTAAAAAGATTATTTGAAAATTTCCCCTTTGTAAGTTCACCAAAAACCATAGAAAACAGTTTTGCTAGTAAAATTACTATGGTAATTAATCTACCAAAAGTTTATTTAAAAGACTTAAAAAAGTATTTAAATAAATGTAAAGCACACGGATATATTATTGACAAGCGTGTTTACTTTTTTAAATCCGTAAAGAACTTTCTAAATTTAAACTATTATTCAGATATCTCCAACTCCTCAAAAATAATTAATCCATCGTTAAGAAGTTACAATAAAGATTATGAGTGCGAACATTTAATTAATTTTCCCTTTAATCCTCCTATATATCCACTCTCACTATTTGAGAGTACTATTCTTGATAGAATAACTTATCTTTCGGTTACAGGGTTAACATTTGATAAAAGAGTTGAGACTTTAAATGCTATAAAAGAGGATGTAGAAAATGAATACCGAAAACAATTGACATATATAACAGATTTCAAGGAAAGTTTTAAAAAATTGTTAAATTCTGCACAATTAAAGGAAGAATTCATAACCTTTCTTACTCAAAATCAAAATCAAGGTTTTTTCTTTGTGCATGAAACTTTGAGCTTGTTAATAAAGAATTTAACTGTGATAGAAAAAATTTCAAATAAAAATCCGAAAATCTCAAATGCTTATAAACTCACTAATTTCTTACAAAAAAATAACGTTTCTAATGTTCTTGAAGAAAATTTACTTTTCCAAGACATTACTATTAAAAAAATTATTTTTAATGATATTCTTCCAAAGTATTTTCAATCTATTATATCACTTAAGAAAGAAATTGAAAAAATGCAGTTGTTTTACGAAGTAATAAATTCTTGTTATAACCTTAAACTCTTTAATATAAATTCAATAACCTCCATTATAAAAAATCCAGATTTAGTTACAAAGATAAATAGAACAAAAGAAGAAAGGCTGAAAAATGCATTCAAACGTGCTAAATCATATAAAATAACAAATCAAAAAATTGAAGCAACTATTACCAAATTCTTAGCTAACACGCCCCCTATTATCGTTCCAATGCTTCTAAATACGATTATAACGAGTCAATTTGCTAAATATTATCCCGAGACATTTCTCAAAGATACTCCTGAAAATCATAAGAAGCTTGAAAAATTTAAATCATATTTTCCCCGAGTTCTAACTTCAGAATTGGAAGATAGTGACACTAAAGACAAGCTAATACAAATATTACCTTATTCTGTAAATATCAATGAAAAGGGGAAATATATTTCAAGTTTATTTCAAACCTTCAAGGAGGATTTGATTGCAACAAGAAGGAATTTTTGGAGAGGTATTGTCAGAAAATCCCAAATTAGAGTAAAAGATTTTTATGATTTTGAGAACAAGGAGTTTTTTTATACTAAAGATTTCTTCGAACAGTTTTATATTTATTCTCAAAAGATTTTAGGTAAAGGTAACTTAGGGAAATATGAGAAAAAGAGAAAATCATTAAGGCCTAATTTGTTCTGGTCAACGGATCATAGGATGGAAAATTTAATAAAAAATGAAAGAAAAAGAGTCTCTCATCAAAAAATTAATTTTGATTCAAATAATATAAACAAATTAATTGAATTTAGAACCGAGTTAGAACACTTATTATTAGACCATGGTGAGTTCATTGATGCAAAATCATCTGATTTTTTTAACACTTATGTTAAGTCGATAAAGTTTATACCAGCTTTTAGAAAATATGGTCTAGCTCAATATTACATATTTTTTTTACCTCACGATTGGAATGATATAGACTTAAAACTATTATTTATCAACTCATTTCAGAGTATTAAATATCCTGCTCAATTTGAACAGAATCAACCAGTATTCATAAAATCTCTTTTTCCTTACAGAACACCTAACAAATCATATATAAACTGGCTAGCTAAATCAAAAAAAGCAGTACAGGAGTGTTGTTTCTTTTTTATCAAAAAATTTTATGATACAACTCATTTTGATCATAGCATCAGCACTGCGGGATGGCATTATTCATCAAATCATTTCAAACTTCACACCCAAAATGTTCTTTTTAACCCAACTTATATCCCTCAAATAAAAAACGTAAGAGAATTTAATATTGATAAATATTCTAACACAGCAGTGTTTGGTCCTGAAACCCCCGAGTTTGAAATGTTGACTCAAATTTATAATTGTCGTCCTTTGGATATTAAATCTTACTTAGGAACTAATAAACAATCAATTATCAATAGAATTACTTCTCTTCTAAGGAAAGAGTTAATTTTTCCTATCCTCTCATTTAAAAATTTAGGATTTCAAGAAAAAATCTCACTAATTCTGCCTAATGTTAAAACAGACTTAAAAGATAAGATAGTTAAATTATTCAGTTTCTTCAATAGGTGTCGGATATATGAGATTGAAGGAGATTTTTATTTCCATGGTTTTAAGGAGATGAAGTCATTTGAGACGGGATTTTTGATTGAAATTTGGTTCCCCAAATGTGAATTGGACGAAATTTTTGATGTGTTTGTTTATTTGTTTGAATATTTAGAAATAAATCACTATCTTATATTAACTGATTTAGTCAATGGTAATACTCTAATTAAAAATGCATTTGGTAATTTAAAATTCTTAGAAAAATATAATCCACTAATTAACCTCAAATGGAATGCTAAAGATAAAATTTGGATGAACCATAAAATATTCAATGAGAAATTTGAACCAATTTATCCCGATTTGTTTTATGGTTCTAAAATAGATAAAACTAAATTTAGTGATAGAGATTATGAAGATCAATAGAACTCAGCTTTGATATATAATTAAGATTAAGATTTATGTTATAAACGCCGATAATTAATATTCTTATAGCTTTCTTTATTATTATTAGCAAAATTCTCTAAGCTATTTTTTTCCATAACTACTTTGGTTATAAGTTTCACTTTTTTCAACACAAAATACAATTTTCCTCAATTGACAATTATGTTAATGAGGACTAAAATTGAAATTTTCTAGAATTCGACATTATTGTCAAATCGATTTTATAGAGTAGAACGCTTCTACTTACCGATCAAGTCTCTCATGATTATATTTAAATATAATACTCCTTCCCAATATCTTTTAAGACAAAATTTTTCGGTAAGAAAAGTTATTATCCAGAGTGAGGCAGGAAATAATTTTCCTCCAACCAATAACGTTGGAGGATCCTTTTTTTCTTGACTACTTGTTAGGTAAATATTCCTTTAATTTTTTGAGTTACTCGTTAAATGTAATAAAAAGAAAAAAATAAAATTATCTTTATTCATTCAAATTGAAGTTAATAGTACTCCGTTTTCGACACTAGCAAAGCGAAGAATCCATAGAAAATAATATTTACTATACAACTGATAACCAGAAAGATTATCATCACTTCGACTGTAATTGTAATCACAATTGTAGACCAAGCTGGACCATATAAGGTTGTCAAGGTTCCTTGAAATATAGGGCTTAAAAATGCACCAATAATTACCGCTACAGTACTTATAACAGCAGTTAACAACCATCCTGCAAATCCTTGAAACTTACTCTCCGCGAATTTTCCCGCTAGAATCGCTGCGATAAGAGGTGCAATTAGAAATCCCAATCCCACAATAAGAAAATCCATTACATTTGGGGGAAAAATAGGTAGAATAATAACCCAATTTAAAATTATTGAAGGGATACTAGCGATCGAGCCAAATAGATAATATATAATCATAAGTGGGGCATATTGAGGTGAACTAGGGTTAAATCTATTAAGCAATTCACCAAATCCTGGTCCTAATGCTAAATACAATATTGAAAATATAAAATTTAATCCCACGAAAGCAACTAAACTTAATAAAAATGTTTTCCCAAATCCCATTTTTCTCAGACTCGTCTATTAATTAATTTTAATTAAGAATACTATTTATTAAGATATAAACGTAAATAATTTTTAAATTTTAGTGTAAGAGAAAATTAAAATTCAGCTATGTCAAACTAAACATAAAGTTCTTTGTTAAATATTAAATGAGATTAAAAGGAGCATATTAACTTGGTTAAATCAAAAAACATGAGGAACGGTAAAACCAAATTTAAATATTTTTATTCTCTTAATATATTGATTATTAAATGAGAAGAAATAGCAAGAACTTTGCTCTTGGAAAACTTAAACACAAATATTTAGCTGACTTAATTGCGAATCTCGAAATTCATGATGAAAGGGTAATTTCGGGTTCTAAAATCGGAGAAGATGCTGCGGTGATTGACATTCCAGGTGATAAATATTTAGTAGCTAAGACTGATCCAATCACCTTTGCCACAGAAGAGATAGGATATTATGTAGTAAATATTAATGTTAATGATCTTGTATGCACTGGAGCAAAACCGCAATGGTTTCAATCTACAATATTACTACCTGAAAAAAACACCACTGCGGAACTAATTGAAAAAATATATGAGGATATTAATAACGCATGTAAATCTATGGGAATTACCGTAATCGGGGGACATACCGAAATTACACCACAACTCAATAGACCAGTGATCATAGGTTCATTATTAGGAGAAGTCGAAAAGAATAAACTTGTTCTTACTTCTGGTGCAGAGCCGGGAGATGCATTAATATTAACTAAAGGTATATTCATTGAAGGAACATCTATAATAGGGCGCGAGAAACAAAAGCAGTTAGTAGATCAAGGATTTGATCATGATTTCATACAAAAGTGCCAAGATTACTTATTTGATCCAGGCATAAGTGTTTATAGAGAAGCTTTACTAGCACATAGTAATTTTGAAATCAAATCCTGTCATGACCCCACTGAGGGGGGATTATATACCGCGATAGCTGAAATGACAATTGCTTCAATGACAGGAGTACAAATCGAAGAAGAAAAAATTACTATATTACCTGAGCCCAAAATCCTTAGTAAATTGTTTAATCTTAATGCTTATAATACAATTTCATCTGGATCCTTATTAATCGCTGCAAATCCAGAAGATTCACCTGAGTTAATTGATCTTTTAAGAAAAAATAAAATAATTGCAGAAAAAATTGGAAAATTTGTATCTCAAGAAAAAGGGTTAAGAGTTAAGAAGAAGGATGGTAAATTTTATCCCTTAAAATACTCAGAAACTGATGAGATAACAAAAATCTTTTAACTCATAATAAAATTGATTTGTTTTAAAGAATATACTAATATTTTTATTTTCAAAGTTTTATTTTATTAGTAAATAGCTTTAATTTGGGTTGTAAGGTATCGAATATTCTACACTTAATACATACATAATTGATAAAATTTGGATAATAAAGGATTAGGTACTACATTAGAATATTTAGAAGAAAAAGTTAAAGGATTAGGGTATGACCTTAAATTGGAAACTGGTGTGCTCTTCGAAATTTTAGAAAGAAAAGAAGAGGATTTCAAAGAATTTCAAAACGAAATCATTTTAAAATGGGATGAGTTTACCCAAAAAAACCAGAAAAGGGTTATAAAGAGAACATTTACAACCTTTTTCTATGATAATTTTCATAATTTTTTTAAATATTTTTTGCGTAACTTCTTTGGATTTAATGAAGGTTCTTTAGAATTGATAAATAAAGAGAAAGTTTCTGATGAATTCTTATTTTTGGAGTACAATTATTACTTAACCCAAGAGGAAGAAGAACTTTTTCAAAAATTTTCACGAAAATTCGAATCTGAAGTTTTTTTTGGTTTTTCTTTTCCAATGGGGTATCTCTATTTTATTATTCGACTTTTAGGTATTTTATTTCGGAAAGCAATTAAGGAACATATATTCATCTTGCTAGATGCAGCGATCGTCAAAACAAGCGACGAGAATACATCGTTGAATTTTATGATTATAATCAAGAACAGTAAAGATGAACTTTTACATAGCTACTTTGACATGGTGCTTTACTATTTTCTTAGACCCATTAAAGGCATTTCCGAAGATTACTTCAACAAACTTCTGAAAGGAAGAGAAAAATTATATCAAATGGCCCTGAATGATTATCCATTTGCAAAAGAAAAATTAGTTGATTTATTATATTATTTTTATACAAAATGTAGACTATTACAAAGCTTTTCTCCATTGTTGGATTTTTTTAATTTTGTGGGAGCAAGGGTGGAAGATTCTATATTTTCGAAAGTTAATATTATAAGAAAGGAATTTTTAGCAAATCTGGATGATTATAGTACTGAGAAAAAAAATGCTTTACTAGGATTTTTTGATTTCCTTGATAAAAAATCAACATTATACTCAACATTTCAAGCAAACAATCTACCCTCTCAAAAATCGCAACTAAATTTGTTTCTTTTATATTTGAAATATTATTTTGGAAGTGGACTTGAAGCTTTAGAAGTTGGAGATCTGCTCTTTTTACCCACAGTTTTTAAGAAAGCCTTAGATAGACACAATAAGAAAGTAGAGGACGTAATAGGGACAAATTCGATAAAAAATATTAAAAATTTTTTGAAATTCCTCTACACTCTGTCTAACATTGAGCATATTGATCTCTTTTTCTTAAAAATCTTCAAAAAAACCATATCACATGTGAATTATGGCTTTTTTAAGACTTTTTTAAAAAGCTTCAACTCGAATTTTACATCTAAAATTAATCAAGAAAATGAACTACTCTCGGAAAACCCCGAAAACTTTCCCTTTACCTTTGATATAATTGTAGATCATATATGTAGAATTCTTTATGTAATAATCGATAAAATTTTTCTAAGGACTAATCCTGATGATGCCTCCAAAAACTTTATTGATCCTAGGAGTCGTTATATAGGGAAAAACATTGCATTGAGGGTTTTAGAATTATTTGTATTTCAAGATATCAACTATAGCGACGATATTTGGCCCGATTTCGTAATTAGCTTAAATAAAGAACAGATTAGGAAGAATATTAAAAAAAAGTTCGATATTTTAATTCCAGAGACAAAATTCTATACAGATGAAGAGTTAACACAGATAATGATTACTTACAATATACAATCTTTCTCAGATCATCCATATTTTGAGGAATGGTTGATTGACGAAGTGATCATCCCATTAAATGATTTCATTCTAAATATCCGTAATTTAGTAAAGGAACCATCTAGTGACATTGAAGTATACGAACAGCTAAGAGAGTACTTCCTCTCTGATATTGAAGATAAAGAAATAATAAAAGAGTTTAAGTTTATTTGTCAGGAACTTGCCCCATTTTGGAAAAATCTTGATTAAATTAAATAGGTTATTTAATTTTAAATATTTCTAAGAATTTTTGAAAGTCTCTTTCAAGCTCTAATATAGGTGGATCATAAATAATATCTCTATACTTTTCATCAGAGCAGATTATTCCTGTGATCATTTTAACATTTTTCTTCAACTGTGGTTCAATCTCCTCTAAATTTTTTACACATAATAGAGTTGGATGGTTCAAATGTCGGAATCCTTCAGTAAAAAACAAGTCTATATCATATGGACCTTTCTGAAGCCATGTAATAAGTCCATCTAGATTATCTTCTTTGATTTTTAAAAAAATACCAATATCGTTAGTAATGTTTTTAATAATTGAAAATAATGCACCAGATTCTGCGAATCTATATGAATCTTTTCCCTCTTTATCTATTTGGTGATGTTTAACGTTCTTAATAACAGCTACCTTATAATTCATCTGCTTTTTAAGTAATTCTATCGCTTTTGCTATAAAATATGTCTTACCTGAACCAGAATATCCAATAACATCAATTATTTTAATTGAAATCACACACACTAATTTTGAATATTTCTCAAAGTTTAACTACCTTAGTTGTTTTTAATTATACTATTTTCAATAAAAAAGATTATAATATTTTACTATTTAATATTTATTTAGTTAAGATTTTCTATATATCTCAAAATTAAGTTATTCTCGAATGCCCGATAAAAAACAAAGGTTAGTGTTTGACGCCAATTTCTTCATTTGTATGCTACAAATTAGAGCCCGTAATATTATAGAAAACCTAGCCAAAGCTGCTAAGGAATTGGGTTATGAATATTATATCTCAGAAATTGTGTTTGATGAAATAAAGGCACCTCATACTTACAAAGATAAATTGAGGCAAATTATAGACGTAGAAAAAATCTTACCCATTGAAATTGAAGATGTAAAAAATGACCTTATTCCATTTAACGTAAGGTTCCCGGCACAAGATCCAGATCTATCTCTTGTTTATATAGCAAAAAATTTACTAGAAAAAGCTGATTCCTCACCTGTTCACCTGGTAACGGATGATTTTAAACTAGTAAAAAACACGAATATGCTCTATAAAGGGAAAATTAACATCTTGTCTCTTTCAAGTTTTTTATTAAAAGTTCAGAGAAGCACTACTAATTCTCAAATGAGAAATTATTTTAAAGATATCTGGAAAAGAAGCCTTAATTATACTTTATCATATATGATTGAACGATCTAAAACTTATCCTGCTGAACAAAAAATTACTTGGTTAATTGAAAAAGCAATAACAGTTACAGAGGACTCAATTTTAACTCAAGATATTGAAATCGAGAATCCAGATGTGGGAGTGAAATTTGAAATCGGAGCATCTCGACATTTAGAAGAAATAAACATTGCTGAAAAATATATTTCCAATCAAGATCTCCCTCAAAGTGAAGAGGAACAAGTAGTCGGTATTATTAAGTTTCTTGAAAATTTGAGAATTTCTAGAGAATATGTTAATAGGGCAAGAGAAGCGATTGTAAAAAGTGAATCAAAGGATGCAATAAAATATTTGAAAAAAGGAAATCAGTTTTTAATATCTTTACTTCAGGTGGCTTCAGGAGAATTAACAAAAATAAAAGAATATGAGATTATTGAACAAATTATTTGTTCGGAAATTAGTAAAATGGAATTTTTGCGAGCTTTTTTACTAGTTTCACTAGGAAGGATAAATTCATCCATTAGCTCACTTGAAAGAGCAGCATTATTCTCAACCATTATTCATAATCATAAAACTTGTTTAACTCTTAATTATGTCAAGGCTTTGATCTATTTGTTCCATGGATTATACAAGAGTGCAATAATGCAATATAATTTTACTGAAGAATTGGCAGAAATTTATAATGACGATCGATTAAAACTCAAATGTTTAATTGGAAAAGCGATTTCTCTCTATATTCAAGGAGATGATAAGGATACTGCCATAAATATTATGGAACATATCTCAAGTATAAATTTGGATGAAAATTTTCTGGATGCTGTTATTGTATTTAGTGAACTTGGGGATTATTTTTTAGCATTAGGGCATTCCCAAATTGCCGCAAATTTATATAACCAAGCATTAGAGGTATCTATTGATTATAAATTAACTCATAAAAGTGAAATCTTAATAGAGAAACTCAAAAGGGCCTATATTTCCACCGTGTTAGAAGGATATTCTGCGGAGGACATGGTTGATAAACTAGATCTACTATTAGATAAAGCATATAGTATAAAAGATGTTGAAAAATATAACGAACAAATCAAAAAGATATCAAGTTTTAATCTTTTATTTTACACCCCATTTCCATATATTACTGGGAAGAAGAAGGTAATTTCGTTTTCAAACTTACCAAAAGAACTAAAGGAAGATTACCTTGAGGTGGTATATTTTCAAAAAACAACAGAAAATCAAGATCAAATACTTTTTATAGTGTCTCATTTTGAATTAGGACTTTTAGGTATTAAAGTCAAAACTAGTCAAAATATAACTGGAATTGCGGAAAACTATACCTTAAAAATAAAACCCACAGCAAAAGCAAAAATCTACAAACCTGATGAGACTTTAAAAAATGACTTCTTGATCCGGGCTATTATTGAAATAACACAGAAAGACACAGTTCAAATTAACTATTCTCTTCCATCTTTTTTTAAACAGTTAAATTTGTAATACAATCTAGAAATAGAATGGCTATTCTTTCCTTAAACTTTTATCTCGTTGTGAGATTTGATGACCATGGATGGCGCACGAAATACAGTAGTATTTTGTCTTACTTGGAGCTTGAATTATCGTTCCTGACTTTTTTAATTCAGTATACATCCGGGAGTCAACTAGAGAGACCCTTCTTGTTACCGCTTTAGCTTTGCTACGAGCAACAGTTCTACCACACTTAGTGCACTGAACTTTAGCATACTGACCTTTTCTCGAGCCGCTCTTTCCACCGCTTTTTCTCTTTTTTGGAATAACTATCAGCTAGTTTTTATTTTTTTACGATTTAATTTCACGTTTATTTACTAATTGAATTTTAGAAAACTTAAATATTTTTTCCTTAAGCGTAAAGAATTATGAGAATAAAATTAGAAAAAGAAAGAGTGTAGTTTACGTTAACTTTCCTTTTGATTTACATTCGCGTTCTTTAAATTTCTAAAAGTAAAGCTTAATCTCTGGATGATCGTGTAAACTAATGTAAATATAAATATAATAATACCTATGAGAAAAATCGGTGTAACAGGTACTCGGGTTATTAATGGTATATAAATGGTTAAGGGTTCACCATATATCAATAATGTTGAAAAATAAAAGATTAAATCAATACTGATTGTAAATAATAAAAAAAGTAGTCGTTCAGCTCGTTCCATGAATCCAACTCCTTTCATGTTTACTCCTTCATTTTCAGCTCTTGAGCGTGTATAAGATATCATTATGACCAAAAACAAAAGAATGTAACCCAATAAAAAATTAATCAAACCTCCATATATCAAACCTAAAATAAGTAGACCATCGGAAAGTCTATCTAAATTCGAATCTAGATATGCTCCTGCTGGTGTTTCATTGCCCGTTCTTCTTGCCACTGCTCCATCGAAGAGATCAAAGGCTCCTGCTAATCCAATAAAGGCAGGAATAATCCAAGAAAACCAAAGGGATGCATATAACCAACCCATTGCGATTAAAAATGACCCTAATAATGATAAGCTGAATCCTATAAAAGATATCTTATTTGGTGTTATATTATGCTTAATTAAAAATTCCACGGGGAGTTTTATGTATCTATTTGAAATTTCTCTCTGTCGAGTTCTTTTTTCTGTTTCTTCTATGTCGTTCAATTCCTTGACAAATCCTAACATTCAATAATTTAGATTATTATTTTTAAAATTTCTCTCTAATAAAAAATTTGTTATAATGCAAAGATTTGTAATTTCAATAATCGAATGACTGAGGAGGCTAAATAAGATTGAGTTCCAATACTAACAATTGGTAGATTTAATGCTTTTAATTCTTTTGAATTAAGAAATTCATCTTCTTGACTTCCAAGGATGAAAACAATATTTTTATTTTCTAAAAAAGTATTTCCTAATTTTAAAAAATTTACCCCTTCTTCTCTTAAAGCATAGATTTTATAATTTTGAGTTTGAAACTTTTTGATAGCGTCTATTATATTTAAGTTAGAGATTCTAATAGAGTTCAGTGGATTATGGATGAGTTGTTTTCTTGAGTTTAATTTTAGTAAAAGGTCAACAAAACAATCGGTGAGTAACAACTCATTTTTTGGTAATTTCTCATAATTTAATTCAGAGTTAAAAATGAAAGTGCCATAATTATCTAAAAACGCCCAGATTTCAATATTTTCTTCAAAGCCATCCTTTTTTATTATAGCTGCAAGAATACACCTCGAGATTACATCTAATCTGCCGGAAGACCCGGGAATATCTTTAATGGTATAGTTATCTATGTTAACTGTTGATGATTTAATAAAAAAAATTAGATTCATAAATAACTCAGAGTTGATTCGTATTTTACTAAATAGAAACTGTTTACTATAGATTTTTTAACAATATAAATTTGGATATGTGTAATTTAGAAACAATATAACAAATTTTTTTTATGTTTTCTTTTTCCTTACCAGTCTTAAAAAGTAAAAAACAGACATGATGATTCCTAAAGTAAGAATAATACCTATAAAACCAGCAACATAATCGTTTGAGATCCAATTTAAGAAAGGTATCCAAGGAGAAGCGAGATTATCCAGCCATTCTTCTCCGTATTGATGTTGTAATAAAATCCGGTTTAACCTTATCATATGATGATATTCTCTCTCTTTTTACAGAAAAAGAATAAAGCTTAAATGATTAAAAGTGGCATAGATTTAGCCTAAGGACACTAACACGATATTTTCATTTTAGGGTAATGCCTTTAAAATCAAATACGTTCTCTCGTGCTAGGCAATAACCTCTATGCGCTTTTGGGGCCATAATCATGTCTGCAATCTAGGGATTACTGACTCAATCCTCATTGCACTGGTGTTTACCTTTGCTAAGATAAGAGCCCATATAGTTTATGCATTTTTTGATTATTAAACTCAAGATTTTCGCGTTGTTTTGCACTACATAATCATTTTTTAGTCATATAAGTCCTCGATAACGCGGTTTTTTCCGTCATCGTGTTCCCGTTACTATAACAGAATAATAAGGTTATAAAATTATTTATTTTTTCGTGAAAGGAAAAGGTTCTTTTTTACTTATGCCTTTGATCTTATCTTCAATTCTTAAAATTAAGCTTTGTAAGCAATTAAAGAGAATTTTTCTTATTATTTCATAGTTAAGGTCGATTTCAATATCATTATCATGAAATTCATCAAATTTATAAAAGGCTTTGTAAACATTTTCAGTTTTTAGGATTTTATAAGAAGAATCGACTAAAAAAGCATATAAATCTTCACTGTTATATTCGATTTTCATTATTAGAGAAAGCATAGCAAATTCTTTTTTACCACGAGCCCACTTAGACGGAAGCTCAAAATGGAAATTGATGATTTTCTTTTTCTTTGTAATAAGAACGATTTCAAAAAATGTGTCATCGATCTCTAAGTCAAAAAATTTCTTTAACTTATTTATGATGTTTTCTTCTAGTCTTTCATCTGGAAAGGAAAGTAACACACTTGGACCTTGTATCCCGTCAAAATAAGACAAAACTAAATGCACCTAAATACTCACCAGATGGTTATAATATTTTTTTAGCTTACAACAATCCAACGGAATCGGATCGAAACAATTCTTTCATTTCCTTGCTCATTTGACCCTGTTCTGCTTGTAAATACTGATTTAGTATTGCAGCAATACGGGGTGCATGTTTTTTCATAGTAGCAATAATGAAACCAATTTGAACTTTTTTATCAGTAGCAATACATAAAACTCCTTTCCCTACTTTCATTGAAAAGATCATTCCTTCAAAATATTCTGTAATCTGTAAGGATATATTTCCATATCCTAAGATATGGCCTTGTTCTTCCCCAGCAATAAAGACTGCGCCCCCAATCGCACCAATTTTTTCAATGGATATTGTATTATTATCAGAAAAAGTAAATTTAGATTGACTCAAAATAGTAATTCCTGTATCATCAACAATTACTGCATATTTCAATCCAGGAGTACTATTGATAATATTATTTAGAATTTTTTTTAATTTTAACTCATCTTCTGAAAAACTCAAATGTATGTCAACCTAATAAGTGTTATAACGATATAAAATGGTTTTCTTAGATTTTAAAACTATTTATTAAAACCTAACGTTATATTTTTTCTCAAACCTACTTTAGTAAATGATGAAATTTTATGTATAAAAATTTTAGTAAACTTTATGTTTTTTTACGGTTCGCTATAAAAAACTCTAATTAATCTGTTTGGAGATTAAAATCCTAGAAAAGTTCCTGTGATTTAATTAAGGTTTTTAGAGGTTTTAAACGATTTTTGTAATCCTTAGATTTTTCTAATAAAATCATTAACCTATAGTTTTTGCTCTTATCTAAATCACGCTTTATTTGAACCAACTTAGAGTCTTCTATAAAATCACGATTTTTTGTAATGGCAGATAATGCTAAAGTGTTTTCAAGTACCCATAATTTCTTAGAAATCTTACTGGCTAAAGGAAAACCATGTTTGTCGGTAATAATTCCTGCTACAAAATTAGGGAAGTTTTTTTCTATCCTATATAAGAAGTAATTAACATCATCTTGATTTAGTATATTACCCAATTTTATAACACCTAATCTATCAATTTTTCAAGTTAATAATTAAGAAATAAAAAAGTTCAGTCATTAAATGTTATATGATGGGGATATTACGCTTAGAACTAAGGATTTGAAATAATGCAAATCGAATCTATCAATCATCACGATGATATCTTTGCTCTTTCTTGGGATTACCCCTATTAGAATATCCATCTGTTTGCCAATATCCCAATCTATCTTCCTTTAGAGATGTAATTGTAATTGAATAATTTAAAACTAATATTACTTTAAACTTTTTTGATATAAAATTCTTTGGGTAAATAATAATATTACTAAGAAGAAGTTAATTATTTCGAGGTTTTTTTTAATGATATACCCAGATTAAGGTTTTCAACAAGCTCACTAAAACGATTCCGAACAGTAACTTCTGTTACACAACTAACACGAGCTATACTTCTTTGAGTTCTACGTTCATTAGCAATAATACTTGAAGCATAAATCGCAGCAGCACATACACCTGTAGGCCCTCTACCTGAGGTCAATCCACGACTTTCTGCCATTCTAATAATTGATTTCGCTGTTTTCTGGCATTCTGTTGTTAAATCTAACTCTGAAATAAATCTTGTAAGAAAATCCATTGGTTTAGTAGGATTTAGATTAAGCTCGAGCTCGATTGAAATAAATCTAAACGATCGACTGATTTCTTTTTTGTCGACACGAGCAACTTCAGCAATTTCGTTCAACGTACGTGGTACTTTATACATTCTACATGCAGCATATAAACTTGCTGCTGCAACTCCTTCAATACTCCTACCACGGATTAAATGAGCACCAACAGCATCACGGTAAATTTTTGCGGCACACTCTCTTAAGTTTTTTTGAAGATCAAGATTTGAAGCCATTCTATCAAGTTCACTAAGAGCAAATGTAAGGTTTCTTTCAGTTGCATCAGCTACTCTTATTCGACTTTGCCACTTTCGAAGTCTATATATTTGATCTCTTAATTTTGCAGGGATTTCCTTGCCAAAGATATCCTTGTTTTTCCAATCTATCATAGTACTGAGTCCTTTATCATGTATCATATACGTCATAGGAGCACCGGTTCTAGTTCTCTTCTTCTTCTGATCTGCATCGAATGCTCTCCATTCTGGACCATTATCAATATATTTTTCGGAGTGTACTAAACCACAATCTTCACAAACTAGCAAACCTCTATTTTCATCAAAAAATATATCATTCCCGCATTCTGTACAAATATCACCTTCTATTATCAAGTTTTCATTAGAACCCGAGTTTTTTTCTCTCCAACTTGAAATAGATACCACCTTTTTAATTTAAAACTAATATTTCGATTAGAACTTGTTATAAATTAAGGTAATTTTGTATAAAACCTTAGATTAGGGTCAAATTGTGAATTTGGATGAGTTTTTATAGAAACAAATGGTAGGGTGATCGGACCAAAAATATCTTTTACTAAGCCTATGACTTTATAGTTCTCATCATATATGGGTTGTTTTAAAATTCTCTCAAGATTATTATTCCATTGTTTTACTCTAAAAATTTGGTGCTTTTTTGCTGATTGTCCAATATAGAATAGGTTTAATTTAACCCATTTTTTTTTCAAGAGATCCCCTTGCTAAATAGAACAAAATTTAATTTAAAATTTAAGATGGTAGCTAATATTTAAATATAATGTTTTTTACTAGTCAACGTTACAAAAATGGCAAATAAGTTATAGCTGGGTTTTCCATACAGGAGACGCTCAAGCAGTAAAATAAAGAAGCTGTTTCTTAATATTAAATTGTTAATAAGGACTTACAAATTAGTAGGCGTAAGTTTAGTAGAAATATTTTTGTAATTGATATTTTCTTCTACAATCGCATTCAACTTCCACGTTTTCTAATGAAGCTAATTCCTGAGAGAAGACAAAATGTTGAAGCCTATTTTGAGCGGTTTTCTCACATTCTCTTTTTAAACAATTATGAATCCCTCTTTTTGTTCCAGCTCCCGACGGATCAGAAATAACTCTTACTGTTGCTAGATCCTTTTGAGTTAGGGATTTTCTTAAGACTTTAAAAAGTGAATGAAACCAAGGTGGGCGATATTTATTTTTGTACCATAAATATTCTGCAAGAGTTCCTCGCTGAATATTTAAAGGATTAATGGATATAGTATTGATTTTTAAATCAATTAACTTTCTAATAGAATTTATACAATCATCGATTGCTCCTGCTTCGTTGAGGAAGGGAGGTTTAAGCAATAGATAAGCTTTTAAACCTACCGTATTTTCTTTACAAATTTGTAATATATTTTTAAAATCCTCAAATCTCATGCCTTTATTTATGTAAATATTTCTGAAATAATCATTAACAGTCTCAATTCCAATCGCAACTTCAGTATATTTTCCTTTTAGTTTTTCTTTAAGATCTTTAAGTTTTTCTGCGTCTATATACTCTAAACGACTTTCTATCGTGAATTCTTTAATATTTTCAATAGTTACAACCTTTTCATAGATATATTGCCTAGTTTCTTCAGATATTTCATTTTCATCGAAAAAGCTACCGGAATTGAATATTTTTAAAGAGTACTTCTCATCATCCTCTGAGATTTCATTAATTTTATTGTTTAACACATAATCTATTTGACTTTGTAATTGTTTTTGATTTACTTCTTCAATATTAGCATCTTGAATGTAACCACACATTGTACATCCACCAGTCTCACCTAAAGACCAACTACACCCCTTTGTTCTTAGAATAATAGTTAATGTTTTCCCAACTTCACGGATAAGTCTGTCCTTTTTAATCCAAAAACTAACAGGGCGGTTCAAATCGGTTCCACTAATTCGTTTCCTCTTTTTCAAGGCTTTTTGCCTGATAGATTTTATTCTCTCAGAGAATAATTGTTGATAATTATTAGAACTGCTATTTTTTCTCACTAATTTTAACAACTCTCCCTGTTTTAGAATTTTTAATAAAATTTGAGCCGACAGTTAGCGTACCAGTTCCAATTATCTCCTTTTTTTCTTTATCAATAATGATGACACAATTATTAGAGATCAGATCTGGACTAAATTCTAAGATGCCTTGTCGAAATAGATTATTACCTCGAATATTTTCCCCATCAAAAACGATTAGATTAGAATCAATAGAAAATGGTAATTGAACCATTCTTTCCAATCCGTGTATCGTTAAAATTATTTGACCTGATGAAGTACTAAATACTCCTAATTTTTTCTTAGTTTTTAAATCTATCAAGTCTATTTGTGAACTAGAATGAATTTTGATGGGATATAGTTCGTTTTTAATAATATTGCGTCCTGATTCCTGACCAAATTGATAATCTAAAATTTTTACAAATTTTCTAATCCATTTGTTAGATAAATAACCACTTTCAGGTATTTTTTTTAAAGGTTTAAAATCCTTTATATGCTGCTCTACTATTGACTTGAGAGATTTAAGAGATTCTTTAGAAGTCACTTTTTCATCAACATTTGTAAAGTAGAATTTATGCGGTAAGTTAGAATTGACTTTTTCAGCAATTTCACGATAATCACTCTCAAGATGACAAATTATCGGTATATTTTCATCATATTTTGTCAGAATTTGGTATAACATACCTGCAGTAATTTCTTTTTCACTATCATCCCATTCTCCGGTAACAGATATATCATATAAATTAACGGGATAAACGTTTTCTAGCTGTCTTGGAATAGCTCCAAGAGGTGATGTTAGAATAATTTCTTGAAAATCAGTGAACTCTGGAAACTTCCCAAGCACACTGTGAAAAAGTTTATGTGATTTTGAGAATGAATAAGGTTTCTTAGCTGAACAGGGTAGTAAAATAATCATAGTTGTCCAAGTCTCTGGTACAAAATTTCTAATCGTTCTTAACCTAAATTCACTAAAATCAGGTCTATAATATGAGGAAAGTCCTAGACATTTAATTTTTTTAACTTTTTGGGTGATTGGGGTTTCATACCGGATGGTATCAAAATAATCTTTATCCAAAATTTTCAACATTGAAATTAAGGCTGTATCATCAAGAGATGACTTTTCGACAAATACTCTATAATCTTCATACCGTAGATATTGTTTGATTTTCATCATGTAATTATAGGCTGTTATTAGGTTATGTAAGCAGAGTAAATCTATCTTTTCACTAGAATATTTAGCATCAACTAGATTTTTTAAGTTTCCTTTACATACAATGCAAGAGCATGTCAAATATTTTACTTTATATATTGGAAGTAAATATTCTATTGTATCATATAAACTTTCTGCCGATAAGTATAGTAAAAAGGAGGTGTCAATTAGGTCTACCCCTAGGTAAACCAACATAGGAAAATATTTAGGAATTATTCTCCCAGATGCCATAATAACAATATTGTTATCCAACTGTGTTTTTATTTCGATAATAGTGGTTATAATCTTCCTAAAATTGCTAAAGTTATCAAATAAATCAACTAAATTGAGGATTTTTATGTTATCATTTTCCTTAATTATTGGGAGATAAAGAGATATTAACTCTGAATAATCAAAAAGTCTAATTGATAAACCAAAACTAATTGTGGGATGAACTTTTAAAATTTTGACCACGTTAGTAAGATAATTTCTAATTTCACTCTGTGCAAATTCTCTCCCAATTGTCGCTGAGGGAATGTTAAAAGGTATTATCGATATTACATTATCTTTTGTGAAAATCTCCTTATTTTTATTTAAAATCTCTTCATAATTTTCGAAGATCCCAGGATAGGAAAAAATAAATCCTGTATTTTTGAATTTTTCTCTAAGAAAACCTATTTTCAAGAAAATTTCTTTAGATATAACGAATAAGTCATGATTTTCAAATTCTTGTATGAAACTAAATTGCTTCATTAAGACATTTTTAATTGGGATTATGACATTAGGTGTTCTTATATAGAGTTTCCTCTCTTTTGATAAATTAATCCTACCTATTCTTGAAAAACCTATTCTATTTTCCAACAGTTCAAAAAAATGACTCATTCTCTTCAATAGGGAGGATTAATATTTTGATTTAAATTTATTCACTTTAAGTTCTCTAATCCGCCAAATTTATTAAGAATTTAGTAAAAAGAAAATTGTTCATTGGTGAAGAGAATAATATAGTTTCATAAATCATTTGGAGACCTCTTTTTTCTAAGAAATGATAAAATTTGTATAGGTTATTAGCTCATCCAATACAAAATTCGTATAAGTATCTTCAATTTCATCCGTATTATATAAATTCTTGATGAATTCGGCATAATTTTCGATTTCTCTTACCCTTACAATAGCAAATAGTCCATATTGTTCGCCTATTCTAAATAAATCAGTAATACTCTTTTTCATAGCTAATCTAACCGCAATTTCATTATATTTTGAAGGATCTTTTGGCTTAATGCGAAGAAGAAATTTTCCCTTAAATCCCATTTTTTTCGGACTAAAATTCACAGTATAATTTAAGATAACACCCTCTGTTTCAAGCTTTTTAATTCTGTTATGAATAGTTGATTGGGAAATTTCTAACTCAAGTTGTTCTTTAAAAACTCTACTTATCTCATAGGTAGATATTGGTTTAAGTCCTTGACTATCTCGTAATATTTTTAAAATGCTATAATCAATATTGTCTAATTCAAAATTTAAACCAATTTTTTTTTTTTTTAAATTAAAACCAGAATTATTTTTGATTTCATTAATTTTGTTTATAACAAGTTCTGCTTCTGTTGCATTCTTTAAACCCTTCACAACCATTTTACCATTTGAGAAGATTATAATTGATATAGACAGATTTTCAATCTTAATAACAATCCCAGGGAACCTCTCCGGATTATAATCAATAAATTCATTGTTTTGAGCAATTTGATACAAATCAATTCTTTCTGGAATATTAATTTCTATATTTTCATTTTCATAGACCTGTTTTTCTTCGATTTTATCAATTAATCGATCTAAAAGTTTCTGAAGAAGAGCTTCTTCAATAGTCATTTTTGACTTCTTTAGACTAATCCCATTCGTTTTAAAAACCATGATAGTGTCAATTATTTGATATTTTTTAAAATATGATTTTGCCATTATTTTGTCAATAGTATTTAATATCTGATAATATTCCTCAGGGGAATTGAAGATAAATAAGGCGAATAAAGAAAAGTCTCCAATTATTCCATCCAACATTCTTAACTGGGGAACTTCTAACAATTCTTTGACCAATTCAGGTTCTTTAGGGTTGGTTTTGATTTCAAGCATCACGTATTTCAGATTATTTGGATAAATACGTGGATTA
Source organism: Promethearchaeota archaeon (assembly GCA_016839705.1). Taxonomy (GTDB): domain Archaea; phylum Asgardarchaeota; class Lokiarchaeia; order Sigyniarchaeales; family SOKP01; genus Loki-b32. Next base: position 33,093 of record JAEOTR010000079.1, read on the forward strand.
ATATTTATAGTGAAATTGGTAATTATTTGTTGGTCTCTCAAGCCATCAAGCTTGTTTTGATAAGTTTGTCTTGTAAGTCCTACGGCACGAGAATTTCTTGATATAATAAATTTGGTTTTTCCACTTAAATTTTTAATATAACTTTGAGCTTCTAGCTTATTATTAGTGTTCTCCATTTTCTTACAATTTTTCAGATTTTTTATTTGTTGTTAATCAAATGTTAAATTTCATTTATAAATATTTGCCCTTCACCAAAAAAAGCTTTATTAATTAATTAAAACTAATAATCTTAAAAATCAAAAAGTGAATTCAAATGGTAAATTTTAAAATTGCTGACGAAAATTTAGCAGAAAAAGGATTAGAAGCGTTATATGTTGCGGAAAACAAGATGCCGGTGACTGCTAAGGTTATTCGGGAGCGATTCGCAAAGGAAAAACCTTTGGAAGGCATAACTATTGCAGGATGCTTACATATAACTAAAGAAACTGCCAATCTAGCGCGAACCTTAAAAACTGGTGGTGCTGATGTTTGGTTATGTGGTAGTAATCCATTATCCACTCAAGACGATGTAGCTGCCGCTTTAGTAAAGGAAGATATCAATATTTTTGCATGGCACGGCAATACTGATGAAGAATTTTATTGGTGTATTCGTGAGTGTTTAAAAGCTAAACCTAATATCCTCATTGATGACGGGGCTGATATGATCGTTACAGCTCATAAGGAGTTTCCCGAATTAATAACTGATGGTGTAATCATAGGGTGTCAAGAAGAAACAACTACTGGTGTAAAGCGTTTTAAGGCAATGGATGCAGCCGGAGATTTGAAAGTCCCTCTCTTCCCTGTAAATGATGCTCGATGTAAAAATCAGTTCGATAATGAGTTAGGAACCGGGCAAGGAATAGTGGCTGCAATCTATGGGATGCATGTGCTATTTGCCGGTAAGACCGTAGTAATTGCAGGTTATGGACATTGTTCTTCTGGTATGGCTTTAAGAGCTCGGGGATTGGGTGCTGATGTAATAGTGACTGAAATAGATCCGATTAAAGCTCTTCAAGCTAGATTTGCTGGTTTTCAGGTAATGCCAATTGAAAAAACACTCCCAATTGCTGACATAATCCTAACTGCTACAGGATGTAAGCATGTAATTCAACCATCAAAAGAGATGTTTGATAAACTAAAGGAAGGTGTTATCCTCGGTAATTTGGGTCATTTTGACATTGAGATTCCCACTAAAGAATTGTATGAATATGCTAAGGAAATAAAACCTATCAGGCAGAATGTTGAAGAATTAATTTTTCCTGATGATAAAAGGATATATCTCCTAGCTAAAGGAAGATTAGCTAACCTGGTACTCTCTGAAGGACATCCTGCTGAAGTTATGGATATGTCATTCGGTCTTCAATCTTTAATGTCCGAATTTATTGTCAAAAATAAAGATTTATTAAAACCAGGAATGGTTGATATACCTGTAGAGATAGATGACAGAGTAGGATTCCTAAAACTTCAATCAATGGGTGTGGAAATAGATAAACTCAGTAAGGAGCAATATAATTATATCCACGGCTATGAAGAAGGAACCTAAAATCTTCCTTTCTTTTTGACCTGAATCTCAAATATTTTAAGTTTATTTCTAATTTTAAGGGCTTAGAATGTCGTTTGGATTATTGATATCCCCATAAACCTCACGAGCTAAGTTTCTTAATCCTTTTAAACCAAAAGGTTCTTTTTCAAGTCTATTCGATTCCCAAATCTTTAAATTTTTAAATTCTTTTCGAATCTGTCCCACATAATTAAGTTGAATATTCCGTACATTGCTACAAAACTCACATTCATCATGTTGCGGAGTAATTAAATTAATATGTACCCCATCAAGATTGATATATTTCTCCGTTAAGTCTCTGGCTCTTTTTATTTCTTCAAAACTTGGTTTTTCTGCTATTGTTACAAGCCGTAATGATCCAAAAGTATGGATTAACTCCGTTATTCTTTCCCCACGTTCTTCTAGATCTACCAACATCTTAAAAATTTCCTTCCCTAATTCTCGTCTTTTCTTAGGATCATCAAAAGGCTTTATAATATTTCTGAAAACTTTGGAAAATTTTCTTACAGCATCTTTAATTGAATTATAGAAATTCAAAGAATATTTTAATACAACTTTAACCTGATCTTCGGGTATTTCAAATAAAGCAACCATGTTTCCTGTTGGGGGGAAATCTGCTACAATTATGTCAAATTTTTGGGATTGTTGATTTTCAGCATCTAAAATTTCCTGAAAAAACATTGCATTTTTTAGTGCAAGTGGGATAGAATCAGCCGTAAATGTAGTATCCATAAACTTCTCTATTTGAGGAATTAATCCTACTAAGGGCATTTCTCTCATTAATGCTTTCATCTTCGATATTAAATTTTTTGTGTATTTCTCAGCATATTTATGTGGATCTGGCTCAATTGCCCATAGGTTATCAGATATAAGGGTTAATTTATTCCCAATTTCAGAATTAAATAAATCCGTTAGGTTATGAGCCATATCAAAGGAAATAAGAAGGATCTTTTTATCAGGGAGAAGATCTGATAAGACTACTGCTGTAGCTGCACTTATAGTGCTTTTGCCAACACCCCCTTTTCCCCCAAGTACAATAATTTTCTCCAATTACTTAATTCTCCACAGATTCCTTAATTTTGCATAACTATTTACTTAATTTTATATTACAAAAACAAATATGACATAAAAAACTAACCAAATGATTTAGATAAGTGTTTTAAAATTCTTTAAATTAACAAAAAATAAATACTTTGTAAGATGTTATGAGTATATAAGATTACTATTATACATATCTTAAAATTTAAATCAAAAAGATTAATCAAACAGATTACATCATTATAATTTTCAATCAAATTAGTAAAATATCAAATTTTATCAATTAGTAAAAAAAATTATTCAATTACATAAATCAAACAAAAAAATTATTAGAAATATAATCCGTTCAGTAAATTTAAATATAATTGATCAGACTTATAACAAGATATAAGAAGTAGGTTCATAAGTTAAGCTTAACAATAATCATAAGATTTCTATAATATCTAAAAGATATAGTATCTCTATTAGGAAAATCTAATTAGCATTGTTTCTAACTTAAAGAGTTAGATACTACTTCTTTTTTATGAGTTTACTCTAAATTTTGATTTATTGAATATAAAAATCAAACATTAAATATGAAATAATAAAAGGAAGTGATTAGAATTAATACTCAATCAGATTTTACAACTAAATATATTATTGAAGTGAAATTTAATATTAAAGGTGTGGTGGAGAAGAGTGACATTGTGGGGGCTATTTTTGGACAAACAGAAGGTCTGCTTTTGGATCTAGATTTAAGAGATCTTCAAAAATCTGGAAGAATAGGTAGAATAGAGGTTGAGACTGAATCAAAAGAGGGAATATCAGAAGGTATCATCAAAATTCCCTCATCTTTAACTCGAAAGGAGACAGCATTATTAGCAGCTACTGTAGAAACAGTTTCAAGAGTTGGTCCTTGCGAAGCTGAGATTTTACTGATAGAAATCCGTGATGTGCGTGAAACTAAACGTCTGAAAATTATAGAGAGAGCAGCAGAACTTTTAAAAAAATGGGATCAGAAATCATTGGAGCAGAGTGAAATTGAAGAAAAGATGGATACTGACATTAAATTAGGAGAAATAATAACTTGGGGTCCTGAAAAACTCCCAGCCGGTCCGGAAGTAGATAGTGATAAAGATCTTATTATTGTGGAAGGTCGAGCCGATGTTCTTAATTTGTTACGTATAGGTATTAAAAATACGATAGCAGTTCAGGGGACCCAAATACCCAAATCAGTGAAGGATTTAGTAAAAACGAAGAAAACAATCACTTGTTTTCTTGATGGGGATCGTGGTGGTACTATTATATTAAACGAATTAATGCAATTGATGAAATTAGATTATGTTGCAAGAGCTCCCGATGGATTTGAAGTTGAGGAATTAACAAGAAAACAATTGGTTAAAGCATTGCAAAACAAGAGACCACCAAAAAAACTTAAAGAATTAAATACTAAAATTACAGAAGAAAGCGGAGATAGTAGTAAGGGAAACAGGCTTCATAAATTCTTAAAAAAGATGAAAATAAAAGATGATTCTAAAATAATGGAATTCATCAATGGGATTAAAACCGGTCATAGTATAGGTTTGGATAAGAATCTTGAGAAACTATTTGAGATTCCAGTTGGCGAATTGTTCGGAAAGATTAGAACCTTTAAGGATACTCATTACTTAATAATTGATGGAATTTTAACAAAACGTTTACTCTCGATTTCTATAAACATGAAAATTAAATTTATTGCTTGTAAAAATAAGGAAGAGGAATTAACCATTCCCGAGCAAATAATGGTGTTTTATATTTAAAAAACATCCATTTTATTTTGTTTAAAGTATTAATTAATCAACCAATGGGTAAGGCTACAGAAAAGATTAGTTGGATAACAAAGGAAAGAGCGCCCAAAACAACAGATCCTATAGCACATATTTTAAAAACAGTAAAATAATCTTTTCTACTAGGTTTATTAGCTATTTTTAATATTCTTCTTGAATTTTGATAGAAAATCCCTAACCGTGCAAAAAAACCAGGCTTTTTTTGCTTATCATGTCTTGAATATTTTTCATATTTGGGGTAGTTTGACACATTAAATTAAATCAATAAAGTTATATTAAGTTTATCTACTTCGAAAAATACCTTATTTGAAATCAAGAATACTTGAGAGAAAAATATCTCGATTGAATGGTTTTAAGTCGTTATATCCTTGTCCGATACCTAATAAGATAATCGGTTTTTTTGTTTCATAAGCGATAGATAAGGCAGCGCCCCCTTTCGCATCAGCATCTATCTTAGTTAAAATATTTGCATCGATTCCAACTTGTTTATCAAATTCTCTAGCTTGGTATAAAATATCATTTCCCGCTAGGCTATCTCCTATAAACACCTTCAAATCAGGATTAGCAACTTTACAGATTTTTTGCATTTCCATCATTAAATTCCGGTTTGTTGTTTGCCTTCCAGAAGTATCAATCAAAACCACGTCGATGTTTTTAGCTCTAGCATGTTCAATAGCATCCCAAGCAACTGATGCTGGATCTGATTTATATTCGTGTTTTATAACCTTAATTCCTACATTATCCATATGCTTAGTTAGTTGTTCAATAGCTCCCGCTCGGAATGTGTCTGAAGCAGCTGCCACAGAACTTATGCTATTATCTTTTAGGAAATTAGCAACTTTAGCAATTGTAGTGGTTTTTCCTGTTCCATTTATTCCAAAAAAAACAAATACATATGGTAAACCTAACGAGTTTTTTGCTTTAATTTCTTTAATTATATCAATTTCCTCTTCAGGTGTTAAGATTTCAATTATAACTTCTTTTAATGTATCTAATAATATTTTTTTAGTTGATGTTAATCGAGTAATTTGTTGACCTTTAAAAGATCCAATAATACTATTACAAATTTCATCAGCTGTGTCAATTGCAACATCATTACTAATAAGGAGAATTCTCAACTCATGTATAGCATCATCTAAATTTTTTTCAGTTAAAGTTTTTTTAACAAATGTTGAAAATACATTTTTTAGTTTTTCAAGCATATAATTCTCCACAAAAATTAGAATTCTTATCGTAAATTTTGTTAAACTACACTAGTTAACCAAGTTTAATTACTTCTGAAGATATCCCTGTTGAAGAAGTTGAGATGTTTTTTGTAAATTTATTTCAAAATTCTGTAATTGAGTTCTTATAAACTGTATTTCTTTATTGTGTTGTTCTATCCGTTTCTCAAGGAATTCAATTGCGGCATCTATGCCTTTCTCAATTATCACATCTTGAGTCACAGCTACCAATACCTTTTCAGTGTCTTTAATAGTTGCTTTAATATTTGCTAATCCTCCAATTGGTAAAAGAATTTCATCACCCACTTTTACACCTTCTTTTATATTTTCAAGGGTAGCCTTAGTATTTAAATAATTGGCAAGAATAGCATTGACATATTCTAATTGTCCCTGATATACATCTCTTTGTTGCTTTAAATAGCTAAACATTTGTAATTGATCCTGATAAGTTTGAGGTTCCATTTTCTTTTGCTCCGTTTAATAAATTATTTATTCTGATAATTCCCTTATCAGATAATCTTGAGATTCTTCAAAGGTTATTTCCCTAATATCTTGAATATTAATTTGGCGTCTATAAATTCCTATAGATGTAATTTGACTTAGTACCTTTTCAATAGCATCTTCCTCTTTCAAAGCACGAACTTCTTTACGAAACAAATATTTCTTGAAATTTTTTCTGTAATTCCCAATGATTCTATAAATTTTTATCTCTGACATTGCTATTAAGATCCATTGATTCAATGTTTATAAAAAAGACTAATATTATAAAAAATATTAAATTTTGCTTTTTACCAATACTTCTTCTTAAGTGTTATAACTGCAGAACGCTTGTAATTCTCATCATTTCAGGTCCTGTACAATTTGCACCAAAAATACCACTTCTATCATTTACGATTGCCCCTGAACTTAGATAAGGTATCCCCCGATTTACAGTTGAGACGTCCGTTTCATTCACTTTCAATATTGAAGATATATATTCTATTTCATCATCAGTAGAGAGAGGATGCACCAAACAACCATTGTTATTCACTAATGAAATTGAACCGGGAAGGTAACTATTAGCGAATTCATAAACTACAGTTTCAACACATAGAGTATCTTCAATTTCTTTCCTATAATCTTTTAACAGAGAACTAATAATAGCCCCTTTATCGTTACAGAGAATCAAATTACCATATGCATTATCTATGGATTTAAGGACGCCTATTTGAGAGGGATTTTTTTCTTCCTTCAAAAATTCTCTTAACTGATCCAACTCATCATCCTTAATAATGTGTGGCACGATTATCCCAAATTTATTTGACGCGGTATAGGCTCCTAAGAGATAAGAATTATGAATTGTAATAGGATAAAAAGGTACTTGAAAAATATTTCTGAATTTTTTAAGTATTGGTTTTAGTAATGTTGGTGGATAAAGTATGTATGCATTGTTAGCAGTAAGATAAACTCCAATTAAACTACGTCCAAAAACTTGAGATCTTAAAATTGCCATGTGATAAATTTGTACTTGTTTAATAAATATATTAAAAATAGGATACTTCCGTCAAAATTAATTTAGTTTATTTCTTATGCTAAATATACAACACAGAGGCCATCAATATTTTTTGTTACTCTTACCTTTAATTTTCTCGGTGGTTTCTGAATTCCACGTTCCCATATTCGTTCATTAACTTCTTGAGATATTACTAGAGATTCTGGTTTAAAATGACGGGTCATGAATTCTCTAAGATATCGGATCGATTTTTTAGCCCATTTATTTCTAGGTCCTTTTCTAGCTTTCGCAAGGGGGATAATATAAATTCTCTCATCAATAATTTCTTCTTCAGGAGCTAGTTCTTCAACTTCTTCAACAGCTTCAATCTCCTCTTCAAAAATCTCACTTATTTCTTCTTCTTCTGAAATTTCATCTAAACTAAATTCCTCAATCTCTTCAATTTCTTCTTCAGGTACTTCTTCCTCTGTGTCTACTAACTCTTCTTCCAAATTATCTAAATTAATTTCCTTTGATTTCTTTTTAGCCATTTTGATTACGACATATTTTTTTCTGCTAATTTAAATTTAGTCTTTCTTTAACTTCGTATTTCTCCAGGTTCTATTAGAATGTGGGCTACTCCTTACTTTTCCTTTTGTTCTCATCACAATCCAATTCGGGATAGAATTATTTTGATTCATCTTTTTTGCTCTACGCAATTTGGAGGGAAGATTTTTATTACGAGCCATTTTTCTCTCTCTACTTTTTAATTTTATACTGTTTTTTATTTCCTAATGTTGCTAATTGCTCTAAGAGATTTTTAAATGCTTTATCTGGTAAAGGTATTGCTCCTCTCAATTTTCCGCTTTGTAATAGTTGAATAAGTTGGATCTCGATTTGCTCTGCATATTGTGGTTTTACAATTCGAATATTTTCTAATCTTTGTCTGCCCTCAACACTAAGAATTTTCCTCATTAGTATGTATTTTTTTTCTTCAAATTCTTTTTGCTGAGATTCAGCAATATGTTGTTGTGCGGCTTGCTGTTGTAATTCTTCTAACCTTCTCCTTCTAATTTTCTCTAATTCGTCGTCTTCACTCACTCTAAATCCCTAAGATATGCCATTATTTTTATTATTGGTCTTTACTTCTTAGAATCTCATATGCCGTTCGTTCTATTAAACTCGTTCCTTCAGCAGAAAGAACTCTTCCTCGTCTTTCATTCATTACTAATAAATTTGCATCTCCAAGTTGTTGGAGTGCAACCCTTATTATTTTTCCACTTGCTTTAGCAGAATGATGTAACCCTCTCCCCTTCCTATTTTTCCCACCGTAGTATTTCCGAAGTTTATTGACCCCTATAGGTCCATATTTCTTCACTTTTCTAAGTATTGAAGCACATCGTATGTACCAGAAATTCTCTGAATCCGATGGGGCTAATTCCTTAAAAAATGCAGTTTTCCAAAATTCTGAACCTTCCGGGGGTGATATCTCTGGATATTCTTTTAATTTATTTGCTAAATTTTCAATTATCTTCTCCGGTTGAACGACAAAGACGGACATGTTAATCTTTAATTCAATATTTCTTTAATATATATAATAGGTTTTTAAAGCTAAAATAGGTTAAAAATTTTTGTATTTTGTTATTTTTGAGCTCTGGAACGATGGATTATAATAAAGAATTTAAGAAAGTGTTATTATCACAACCTCATTGTATTCTGGGCAAAAGTGGAATTACAAATGATTTTATCAGCCACGTAGATAAAATGTTAAAAAGGTATAAGGTTATTAAAATAAAGGCATTAAAAACAATAGCAACCAAGTTAAACGTTAAAGATTTAGCTAATGAAATCTCACAATTAACAAATTCTCATTTATTAGACATAAGAGGTAGAATATTTATTCTTTCACTTAAGTATACAAAAAAATTGAATTAATAGTTAGTTATTTGAAATGGGGAAAAAAAGAAAGAACCACCGCGCTATAATAAAAAAAATAGCAAGAACTCGGATGATTTATTTACTTCAAAAAGCTCATGAAATTTTTCCTAAAAACAAAGAACTTTCAAACAGATACATTTATTTAGCTAGACGGTATGCCCAAAGAGCAAAAGTTGAAATACCTCTTAAATGGAGAAGACGAATTTGCAATAAGTGTAAAAAATTTTTATATCCTGGAATGAATTGTAGAATTAGATTACACTCACATAAGGGAAAGGGTTCTCATGTCTCTTTAACATGTTTTGAATGTAACCATACAACCCGATATTTTATAAAAATAAAGAGAGAAAAAAAAGAACTTTTTAATTAAAATTAACTATTTAAAGAAAAAAATGCCTTTAATTATAATTTTAGTAGAATGTGGCATAGAATTAATACCAAAGGAAATTAGAAACCATTCTGCTGTTAGAAAAAATTTTTCAACTCAACTATATTCCTCACAACTTTTAGATACAGCACTCCATCATACTGCTATGAGAAATTTAAAAAATCCAGAAAAAAGAGGTAGGCCTGATATAGCTCATCTATGTTTACTTAATGCTTTAGGTTCACCCTTAAATAAATCAGGAAAGTTAAAGCTATATATTCATACAATCAATAATAAAATTTATAGATTTAACCCAGAAATTAAAATAGCAAGAAATTACAATCGATTTAAAGGATTAATGGCAAAAATTTTGATTGATGGAGATGTAAATTTAAATGGGATACCACTAATTTCGGAGTTCAAAGGAGAATTGCAGGAAATCATTGATAAGTTTAAATCTCCTAGAATTTTTTTATTTTCAAGCAGAGGAAAACTAATCCAAAATTATAAAGAATTATTTGGTGATGAGGAATCTGAAGAGATAGTAGCAATTATTGGGGGTTTTCAGAAAAGCGAGTTCTCAGATTATATTAAGCATTTATCTAAAAATATAATTTCTATCTCAAAGTATTCTTTAGATGCATGGGTAGTTATAAGTAAGATTATAAATTTCTATGAACTGTCTTACAGCGTTATCTAAATTTACTAAAAGCAGAAAAGTTAAAAGAAACTAAACACTTTATTTTATACTACTATTAATCAATGGTGTATAAAGCGCTCGTTGTGTAGTGGCTATCATCCAGGACTTCCAATTCTGGGACCCGGGTTCAATTCCCGGCGGGCGCATAGCTAATTTCTAAACTATATTTTAAATATATTAAGTTATTTTTTGAAAACCAAAAAATTATATTTACAAAGTTGTATGTTATAATCGAAAAAGCGTCAGCTAAATTTTTTTTCCATTTCCATAGATCACTTTTTTGTTTAACTGGCGTTTTTTCTCATTTTAGATCTTACTTCTGTATTGTTCTTTTCAATAATCTTAAATTTTTACATTTATTATTGAGGAATACAAAACTTTTTTCAATGTCATGGTCAAGTATAGATATAAGGAATTTAAATCAGTCTTAAACAAACTAAAATACCCTGATTCATGGTTTTGGGCACGATATACATTGAACACATATTCTGGGTGCGCTCATGCTTGTATTTATTGTGATGCACGAAGTCAGCGGTATTATTTAGAGGATTTTGAAAATGAAGTTGTAATCAAAACCAACTTTGATAAAAAACTTGATCAGAGGCTGAAAAGAGCGCGTACATTATTACCTGATGTAATCGCCCCAGGGGGAGTAAATGATGCTTACCAGCCTATTGAAAAAAAGATTGAACATACGAAAAAAGTTCTACAGGTGATTGCGAAACATAAATTTCCTATCAACATTGCTACTAAATCAAATTTAGTTGTAAGAGATAGTGATATTTTACAAAACATCGCCACCGATACTTGGTGTACCGTAGGCTTTTCAATTACTACAACAAATGAAGAACTCGCAAGTTTTTTAGAACCTTATTCTTCACCTCCCTCGGAAAGATTTGAAGCTATAAAGAAAATAAAAAAGCAAGCCCCTAATATTCAAGTTGGTACATATTTAATGCCAATTATTCCGTTTCTTGAAGATGACGATGATAATTTAGAAGATGTAATTAAACAATCCAAAAATTCTGGTGCAGATTTTGTCTTGTTTTCACCAGGATTGACACTACGTGATTCCCAAGCCAATTTTTTTATAAAAAAATTAATGAACAGTAAATATAATAAAGTTGTGAAACCATTACTTGAACTATATAAGGGTCAGATATATCCTCCTGCTGAATATTTCAGAAAGATACACCCTAAATTACTGAATTTATGTGAAAAGTATAATATTCCTGTCAGAGTCAAAAGGTGGATTCCCTCTGATTATCGTAAATGGAATTATAAGATTTCAGAATTGTTATTGAATAAAGAATATCTAAACGGCTTAAGAACAGGAAAATCAGGTAAAACAATGATGTGGGCAGGTTTAAATCTAAATAATTTAGAAGAATCTATTATAGATGTATTCAAACGAGGAGAACTTTCACAAATAAAAAATTTTACAGGTAAAATAATTGAATTTATAACCCCATATTTAGAAAAGACTAAAGATCTAAAACAGAATACGGGTATTGATAAATTTTTATGATTGAGAAGATAATTAGTGAGATTAAGGCATTTTTAAAGAGAAACGCTCCTCAATTAACAAAGGAACAAAAATTGAGAATGTATAAGATTTTAAACTCCGATAATCCAAATTTTGTTATTTATGGAAATAAACATTCTGAAATAGAAAAATTTGTTAGGAATATTCACAATAATTTTAATTTATCATATGGCACTGCTTCTGAGATTTTTGAACGCTTGGTTAAATCTAACGTTCATGATGAAAGAATTACAGGAATTTTCTTATTAAATCGATTTAAAAAATATTTCAACGAAGAAACGGTAGATATGATCCACAAAGTGATTCCCGATTATTTTGATACTTGGGCAATAACCGATACAACCATGATAAGAGTTGTTGGACCATATCTCGCAAAAAGTGGGAACGAAAAACTAGCAGAAAAAACTATTGAAAAATGGTCTAATTCAGAAAATTTATGGATACGACGTGCAGCTTTAGTCATTTTTCTCAAAATTATAATGGTTAAAAAGGAATTCAATAGTGATAATGTATTTAAACTCGTAGAAAGAATGCGTAAAGATCCAGAAGATTATATTCAAAAAGGAATCGGGTGGCTTTTAAAAACGTGCTCTAATTATAAATCCGAAATAATATTTGAATATTTAATGAAAAATACTGAAAACCTCTCTCGGACAATCCTTAGATATGCAAGTGAAAAATTACCAAAAGATAAAAGAACACAAATATTAAAGAAATAAAAAAGTAATGGTAGAAAATGTTCAAATATGACCAAAGAGAATTTAGAAAAAAGCGATAATGATACCTCAATTTCTGAGGAATTGGTAGTTATTATTAAAAACACGATTGAGAAATTCAATAAATCTGACCTTGTATTAGATGAAATTGAAGAATGGAAGGGAGTTATCCAATTTAATTTGGATGACAATTCTTCTTTTTATATTTTCAATTCGGACTCAAAAATAAAATACACTGAGGGCAAAGCGAATGATCCAGACTTTACCTTAATATTAACCCCAATGTTAGCTAAGAAAATTTTTTCTGGAGAAATGGACATTAGGAGTTTCTTTAACGCATTAACAAATAAAGAATTGGAATTACAAGGAGATTCCTCTCATTTTATGAAACTTACTGTACTACTTGAATTTCTTGAAGAGAATAAAAGTCAAGAATTAAAAAGTGGGAAAGAAGATTGGATTGTAGAAACCCCAGAGAACCACGGAATGAGATCAGATCTTCTAGAGGATGCTGCTAGAAAATTGAAAGAAATAGATATAAATCGTAATAGTTTTGTGGTAATTCGACATGGAGTATTAATATATGAAGAATACTATGGCCAACGCAGTTATGACACACGCCTAAAATGGCATTATGATATTGCTTCAGTTACCAAAACAATAGCTGCTTTAGTCGTCGGAGTTGCAGTAACTAAAGGATTATTTAGTGTTGATGATCTTATTACTGATTGGATTCCTAATCCTGCAAATGGTATCGTACCCGGTTCAAAAATTAAACATGTATTAACTCAAACCTCTGAAAGTGAACCAGCTGGAACAAAATTCAAGTATAATAGTGAAGATGAAGTAAATACATTAGGTAAAATCATAACTATAGCATCTGGAATACCCTCTAAACAATTCGCACAAACTAATCTCTTCCAACCCTTAGGAGTTAATAATTATTCCTGGGGTGAGGTAGTAGCTGATATGACTGATCTTCCAATTGGTTATGGAATGAAAATATCCTCTAGAGATGCAGCAAAACTGGGGCAATTAATGCTAAACAAAGGTAGATGGAATGGGAAACAACTTATATCTGAAGAATATCTAGAAGAAATGACTAAACCTAGTTTTCTTGAGACTAATAGTGGTTATGGATATCTTATGTGGTTAAACAACTCTTTAGGAAAATGGCAAAGACCGTTTAAAAATGGTACAGGAAGTATGATCCCTAACGCTCCCGAGGATATGTTTATGGCAACTGGCTTCTATGGACGATTTATTTTTGTAATTCCTAGTTTAGATATAGTTATCGTCACCTTTGGGAAAAAATTTGTAATGGAAAGCCTGGATACAGCAAGAAAATTTTTTAACGCATTTGCACCAGCATTACCTTCTCAATAAATTTTTCAAATTTTCATAACAACCAGAATTTTGTAATAGAATTTATGAAGAGATAAGTTATTTAAATACAAAAAATAAATAATAAAAAAGAGATTTTAGAGGTGAAAAAAATAAAATGCGAGCCGCCTTAATTCAAGAATATGGTAAAGTTAGTATAGTAGATGTTCCTAAACCTTCTCCCGCATCTGGGGAAGCCCTAGTTAAAATTACTACCGCAGGTGTTTGCCATTCGGACTTGCATCTTGTAATGGGCGATTGGATGAAACTACCAACACCACGTCCTATTGGTCATGAAGGTATTGGGATAGTTGAGGAATTGGGTCTTGACAATAAATCTGATATAAAAGTAGGTGATAGGGTTATATTAGGACTTGGTGGAACAGGCGGATATTGGTGTGGAACCTGTGAGTATTGTCTTGCTGGAGAAACTAACTACTGTCCCCAAAGTAAACCTATATTCGGAATATTTAGTGAATATATTTCTCTTTGGGCACCCTCTTTGGTAAAAATTCCTGATGAACTAAGTGATACTGAAGTACCTTTAGCATGCGGTGGGTTAACTGCCTATGGAGCAATCAAAAAACTAAAGAGGCTGAACATATCCCCTGGGAGTAATATTGCCATTATCGGAGCTGCTGGAGGACTTGGTCATTATGCTGTGCAGATCGCAAAAACATTTGGGTATAAAGTTATTGGTGTTGATACAGGTCCAGAAAAATTAGAAATCGTCGAGAAACTTGGTGCTGACTATGCAATAGATGTTAGTGAAGCAGGGAAATTTGTTACACAAAATTTAAAGGGAGTTCAAGCAAGCATAGTATTTGCAGCAAATATTTCTGCTTATAACCTTGGATTAAGTTTACTCAAGGTAGGAGGAACATTAATTGGAGCAGGCTTACCGCCATTCAGCGAAGGAGGAATCACAATTACCCCATTCATCCTAATAATGAGAAATTTACACATCACTGGATCTAAAACTGGGACTGTAGAAGATATGAAAGATTTAGTCCAATTAGCTGTAGAAGGCAAGGTTAAAACTCATGTCGGTAGAACTGCAAATCTTTCAGAACTTAATGAAGTATTTGAGGAAATGCTCAACGGAAAATTCGTAGGAAGAGCCATTATTAATAATCTCATGAAATAATACCATGAAAAATTATTCTAATTGCGATAATCTAAATAGAAAATTAAAATCCTATGAAATACAAGGCTATTATTTTTGACCTATTTGGTACTCTTGTCGATAGTTATTCTGTTCAAGGATACAACAAATTATTAACAGATATGGCTTCAGCTCTCGAATTACCTCGTGAAGGTTTTTCAAAGCTTTGGCGTGATACAACTTATGAACGTGGAACTGGGATTTTTAAAACCACTGAAGACAGTATAAAGTATATTTGTGATATTCTTAAAGTATCTATAAGTGAGGAAAATATTAAGAAATGTGAACAGATCAGACAAAAAACTTCACGCAAAGCTTTAGCTCCTAAAAATGGAGCTGTTGGGATTTTAAAACGTTTAAGAGGATTAGGATATAAGATTGGATTAATAACTAATTGTTCTGCCGAAGTACCTCTCCTATGGAAAAATACAGAATTTTCTCATTTATTTGATGTTACCATATTCTCCGCTTCAGTTGGTATGAAAAAACCCGACGCTCAAATATATAATTTAGCATGTGAACAATTGGGTGTCGAACCAAGTGAATGCCTCTACTTTGGGGATGGTGATAGTAATGAACTATCGGGAGCTTCTCAGCTTGGTATGGATGCTGTTATGATTCGGGATCCGAATGAGTTGGACCCCTATCGTTTAGTTGAGGTCGTGTGGGATGGTCGGAAAATTGAAAATTTCACAGAGATAATGGATCTGATATAACTGTTTTTATATTATCAAAAAAGAAGTTTCCTTTTAAGAACTAAAAATATTTTTCTATTTATTTTAATTGTTTCAAATGAAATTTCATTGAAATCAGACCCCGAATTTACCTTTCCATTTCAACTTCACAGAAAATTGGGAAGAAATTTAAAAAAGTTCTAATCTTGTATCTCTTATTATTATTTGATAATAGATCCTGGAGGTTCAGATTAATTCATATTTAATAGGCTTGAAGTATATTTCTTTATTTCCTCAGAATTTTTTTTCAACTTATTTTAAAAGTATTTCCTTCTAAAAGTATTAAAATCAGAAAATCTTTTAAAATCAAATTCATTGTTGGTATTAATTATCATAGAAATTAGAAATCAAAAATATGCAATTCGACATGAAAAAATTTATTAAAATAATTTTAGGAGTTTTCTCAATCTTCATAGTTTTATTTGCACCTTATGGATATCATATTCATTTAAATCCTGGTCCTAATTCAATAGTCGCTATGATTTGGGAATATTCTACCTATTACTCTTTTAGATATTTTTCTCCATTAGGTTATTATATTGAATTTTATATATTTCGAATTGTTGTTCTTTACTACATTTTTAGATTCCTTTTAGAAAAAACTTCAAAAAAGAGAATGATTATTTTAGGTATAATTAATGAGATAATACCCTTAATTCTATCAATTCTAGGCGCGTTAATAGTTAACTCAGAAGGGGAATATCTCAGGGCTATCATAATTTCGATCCCAATTCTATTTTTATTTGATCTTTTCGTTGTTTATATATATCCTAAACTCAATAATATCGTCTAAAAAATATACTATTTTCGAGAGTGGACATCACGGGGGAGAGAGGTAAAATAAAAGTAGAAAATATGATGATTAAAATAAATCTATAAATATGATT
Source organism: Promethearchaeota archaeon (assembly GCA_016839705.1). Lineage (GTDB taxonomy): Archaea > Asgardarchaeota > Lokiarchaeia > Sigyniarchaeales > SOKP01 > Loki-b32. Next base: position 49,666 of record JAEOTR010000079.1, read on the forward strand.
CTCTTCTAAATTAAATTTCATTGAAACCAAAGTCTGAATTTACCTTTCCGGAGATTTAAGAAGTCTTGAATCTTAATATACTTCCCTTTAGAAAAAATAATTAGTGGTGCATTTCTAAATTAGGAAATCTTTAAGAAACCGCGGATAAATGAAAAAAAAATTTTAAATGAGATTTCTTCCCCTTGAATTTGTACTTTTTATCCCTTTTCTCACTTTTTATGTTCTCATTTAAGGACTAAAAATATTTTTATGAGATTCTTTACTTTAATTTCTATCTTATTTATGATAATAAATTGTATATTATCAAAAAATAAGATATTTCATAGGTGCCAAGGTGGCGTAGCCCGGTTCATCGCGTTAGAGCTCCTTATTGTAGGGTAAGAACGCACCAGATTCATCGGAGTTACCGATAAAGGTGAAACTGAAGATCTGGGTATCGAGAAAAAATTGGGTCTCTTCGACCGTTTTCGGGAAGGTTCAAAAGAAAAACCCGCATTCGAGCTTTTTGGGAACTCCCTCCCTTGGCACCACTCTTAAGATTTATTATTGATTATTTATATCCCTCTTCTTCTTAAAATTAGATTCTAGCTCTTTTACTACTCCTTTACCATATATATTTAATTTCCCAAATCCTTTCCTTTTGTCCGTTAATGCTTTTTCAATTGCTTTTATAATTGTATTATCATTTACCAATAATAAAACCTTTCACTTTATCCAATTTCTTTACAACAGCTTTGGTTATCGAAGTTAATTGCTCATAGTTTTGATGCCCATTAGCAATTAAAACGTGATTACAATCGCATTCTTGAGAAACTTCGAAATCATGGCTCGTATCACCTATGAACCATGTTTTTTTCGGGTCTAAATCAGAATTTTCGATAAAATTTTTGGCGATAACGGCTTTACTAACAGCTAAATTATTTGATAAACCTAAAATTGAATGAAAAAAACCATTTATCTTTTTTTCTCGCACAGATTTGGTTAAGATTCCTTGTTCCATAGCAGATATTATCGTTTGCTTGTAACCCAATTGGGAAAAATAGTGCAGATTTTCTTTTACACCGGGAAATAGTTGACAAGATGGTAATCTGGAATTATATTCTGATATGAATTCTTCGGTGATTTTCTTAAAATTTTCTGTGGATGTATCAAAACCTAATTTGCTGTAGTAATTTTGAACTGGGAACGTGAATATTTTTTTATAGGATTCTTTAGAAATAGTTTTTTTATTATATTTTGACAATAAAGCATTGATCGAATCAATGCAGATATCAACATCATCTAAGAGCGTACCATTCCAATCCCAAATGATCGTAAAATTGTCTATCATTACGTTTTATTTATTTCTTGTTCCGATTTTTTAGTTGTATATATAAAATAATTTCCTGAAAACCAGTATTTCTTTAATTAAGTGGGTTTTTCAAATTAAATTTTTTTATTAAATCCATAACATCGGAAAACCAACAATTGCTTTTAAGAAAATCTTAAGTGAGAATGTCTTTTCTTCTTACATCATATTTTATAAATTCTTGAAATTGTTCATTATCCTCATCAATAAACTCCCAAAACTCATCGTAGAGTTCCCGCAGTGTTTTGTCTTTATTTTCTGATTTGATCTGTATCTCTTGTTTTTGAAAATTCTTAATTTTATTCTGACGATTCGGTATATATTCGAGATAATCCCCCTCTAAGACTAAATTTTCAAATAATTCCTGATCATCTTTGATACTGTTCTTAGGTTGTTGGTTTTGTTCGATCTTTGTCTTTTCAAATTCAAAATCTACTCTTTGATACCCTCTTACCACAAAATTTTTATCTACAAACGCTTGAAATTGGTGTTCACAAACTAGACCTCTTGCTATTGACATTGTAGTTAAACCTTTTGTTTTATCAACAATTGATCTAGGAGATTTCAAGCTTTTTTTAGATTTACAAACGGGACAGATAAACTGAATCTGGGTAAAATTAGTTGAGGTAATTATTTCGGGGCTTTGGGCTAGTTTAGTAACTGCCATAATAACACCTTCTTTTTATACTCAGAAATTAAACATAAAAACTCCTATATAAATTATAACAGAGTGAAAGGAAAAGTAAAACCCAAATTTCAAAACTTGGGATTATTAGGTATTTTGAGGATCAAGTTTTAAATTCATGTTTGTTTCATCCAGCTCAAAATTAATTATGAAATTTGACACTATATCGCTTTCAATTTTAAAAACATGCTTACCCTCAACTAAATTTTCTAAAATACTCGCGTTAAGCTTAAATAATACACTGATGGTATCACCTAATTCTATCATTCTACCACTAAATTTACCTTCAAGAATGTCGTCTAAATCAAATGATTCTCCTTTATGATAAATGATAAATTGACTCTTTAAATTTTCAATTTTAATTGATTCTTTTGGAATATTGATTGGATTATCGTCTAAATACAGTGTTGCGTATTCAGATAAATCAAAAGTGTTTATATCAATACTGTTTAAATCAAAATCCCCAAGTTCGATATTTTCTGGAACTGAAAAGGGGATTATTAAATTTTTTACCTTTATTTTTAAGGAATCTGCTTTTCCATCTCCCGTTGTATCTATTGTAAACACGCTTTCTTTAGGAGGAAAAAGCCTTTTAATTAAAACTTTAAAAGCAGATAAATCAAATGGAATATTCTATACACCAATTTTTTAAAATTAACTTTTAGAATTTGGGGTACTTTATTAAAGATTTTATTTTAAACTATAGATTAATTTCAGAAATCTTTACAGGGCGATTTTCTTTGTATGATCTCTGAACTGCAGTTGCTATTATCGCATTTATTAAACCATCTTCTCCGTTTGGAGAGGGTTCATTATTATAACGTAAGCTTTCGAAGAACGAATGTAATTCTAATGCATATGATTCCATATATCTCTCTAAGAAGAAGTATGGGATGTTGTCTTCCTTTGTCTTTTCAGCTGTATAGAGGCGAACAGTATTGGTCGGTTCATTATCCGCAACAGCACATCCTTTCGAGCCAAAAACTTCAACTCTTTGGTCGTATCCATATATAGCTTGACGAGAGTTATCAATTATACCAATAGCACCATTATCAAGTTTTAAAATAATCGCAGCAGTATCAATATCTCCAATTTTCCCTACTTCAGGATCAACAAGAGCTGCTCCAGTAGCATATACTTCTTCAACTTCGCTTCCCGTTTGAAAGCGTACCATATCCCAATCGTGTATTGTCATATCAAAAAACATTCCTCCTGAACTTTTTAAGTACTCAATTGAAGGGAGTGCTGGATCTCGAGCAGTCACTTTAACGATTTGAGGGATTCCGATTTGGCCGGATTTAACAATCTCTCTAACTCTTTTAAAGTTTTTGTCAAATCGCCTATTAAATCCAATCATAAGTTTGATTCCTTCATTTTTAACAATTTCTAGAGTTTCCTTGATGAGTTTCAAATCTGTATCAATCGGTTTCTCACTAAAAACATCTTTTTTAAGGTGGGCTGCTTTTTGAATGAACTTAACATGTGTATCTGTAGAGGAAGCAATCACTACAGCATCAATCCCAGGGTCATTAAAAATATCGTCTGCATCTTGGATGAGTAAAGGAACTCCTACTTTCTTTGCCCATTCTTTCATTTGATCATCGATGTTAATATCAGCAACCATTTTCAACTTTAATCCGGGTACATTCCGTATAATATTTTCAATGTGTATTTTCCCAATTCTACCGACGCCTATAACCCCAACATTAAATGTAGACTTCACAATATATCACATACAACGCTTTGTTATCTAATTGGAATATGAAAAATGAAAACTACCTTTAAAATCTATAAATGAGAATTAAAGTTTTAAATTTATGTAAGTCTAAATTGAATTAATCACATAAAAATTTATTAACAATTAATAAAAGTGTAAGTTTAATGAATGAAACGAATATACAAGTGTATAGCTATAGATGGATTGAGTTATTACTATTTATGTTTGTGAATATAACATTACAGATGCTCTGGATTAGTTTTGCAGCAGTTACTTTAGAAGCAACAGCCTTTTATAATGTAGATGAGTTATTAATATTACTTTTATCAATGTCCTTCATGATTGTTTATATTCCAATCACATTTCTAGCATCTTGGTTGATAGATAAATATGATTTTAAAATTGGGGCAGGAATTGGTGCGTTATTAGCTGCCATATTTGGTTTCTTAAGATTTTTTGCCTTCACCGATTACACTTTAGTATTAGTATTTCAAATTGGAATAGCTATTAGTCAACCATTTATTTTAAATAGCATAACAAAATTATCCTCAAACTGGTTTCCAGAATCGGAACGTACTACTGCTACGGGATTATCTCTAATTTCTCAGTTTTTGGGAATTGCCTTCGGGGTGTTAATAACTCCTATCCTCGTTACAGGAAATGATTTGGGTCTAATGTTATTAATATATGGTATAATAGCAATGATTTCAGGCATTTTATTCCTGGTGTTTGCTAAAGACAAACCCCCTACTCCACCATCAAAAGTAGCTACAAGTGAAAAAGTATTCATGTCTGAGGGGCTTAAACAACTATTTACCAATAGACAATTCTTGATTTTAGTAATGATATTTTTCATCGGATTAGGCACATTTAATATGATTACCTCCTATATCGAATTAATAGTTATTCCTAGAGGTTATGGAGCAGAAGAAGCTGGGATTCTTGGAGGGATAATGTTGTTTGGCGGAATCATTGGTGCGATTGTAATGTCTGCTCTATCTGATAAATTCAAAAAACGGAAAATCTTGATACTTATTTCTGTTTTAATTGCCGCTATTTCTCTATTTGTTCTGTCTTTTACTAATGATATTACTTTATTATATGTTTCTAGCTTTTTACTAGGATTTGGAATTCTGTCTGCGGGACCTGTTGCTCTTGAATTCGCTGTAGAAAAGACACGACCTGTTCCAGAATCGTCTTCAAATGGCATCTTAATGATGATAGGACAAGTTGGTGGTATTCTGTTTATTCTTGGACTGGTAGATTTCACCCTTAATGGAGATTATCTCCCTGCATTACTTCTGCTGGCAAGCTTAACGGTTTTGATATTCATTTTAGGATTTTTCTTAAAAGACACAAAACATGAAATTGATTGATTAATCTTTTCTTTATTTTTTTTATTTCTTTTATTCAAACAAAACTTTTTATATCATTTTAGTCTATTTTTTGTTATTCCTTACTTATTGGAGATTTAAGCAAATGAACGAAGACAGTAAAAATGGATTTGAGAATGAAGAAGAGGATCTTGAAATAAAAGAAGTTGAATTTGATAAAGAGACAGAAAATAAGAAGCAAGAAATTGCTACTAAAAAAAAATTAGCTTTTTTATTAGACCAATCAAAAGATTCGGTGGAAGAAAGTAATGAATGGGGTACTTTTAGAATAAGATCAACTAATTCTACCGAAATTTTAGAAAATGAATCATTTTACAGAACTCCTCTAACAAATGTGATTGAAAATGAGACCGAATATTTTTTTCTTGTAGAATTACCTGGATTGGATAAACGACATGTAAATATTACTCTTCAGGAAGATATATTAGAAGTGTTAGGTGAAAAAACGCTAAAACATGTAGAAGAAAAAGAAGAGAAAAAAAAGAAAGAAAAAAAGGAAGATAAAGAAAAAAAAGATGAGAAGAAAGATAAGCATAAAGATAAAAAAGACAAGAAAAAAGAGAAACACAAAGATCTCAAAGGAGATTTTTTAAGAAGAGAATTTAGGTCATCCAGCTTCTATAGAAGCTTTGTCCTCCCTGAAGAGATAAATTCAGAAGGTATCGATGCAAGTTTTAAAAATGGCATTCTAAGATTAAGAATACCCAAAAAGATTACTGAAATTGGGGATAAAAAGACAATTGAAATAAAATAAAATTCATTTTCTATCTCATTTTTTTTTAAAAAAAGGGAAAAAACTAAATTTTTAGATTTTCGCACCACAATAGGCACAATATTGCGCAGACTCCTTAGTTTTGGGAGTACCACAATTTGCACAAAACTTTGCTTGCTCTCCCGAAGTTACTTCTTTTTCTGGGTGTAAAAGATGTTTCATTTGGCCTGTTTGTGAGCTAAATTTTGCTCGAAGTTGACCTGATGCTTTAAGATCCAGTACTATTGCGTGAATATCTTTTATCGTAATTCCTGTACTCTTGCTGACCTCTTCTACTGTAGCCTCTGGATTCTCATTAAATTCAGTTAGTACAACATTTCTTAGTTTACTTCTGTTTGTCAACGCGAAAATTTGTCCGATTAAAATTGCTAAGCCGATTCCCGTTGATACAAAACCCCACCACTCCCAGCCTCTGCCCCAGTTTATAAATCGTTCAATCCCCCACCATAGAAACGCCCCAGCAATAATTAGGGTGCATATTGAGAACCCATCTGAATATTGGTTTTTCTCATATTTCATTTTTTTTTTCACTTATTTTTCTGTTTCTGAATTATTAAGATTTAATTCTGTTAAGTAATTTACTTGCTATTATAAATTTTACTCTAGGAATCTCTTTCAAATGAAGAAAACAATGGTAAATTTTTTAGATTTACCAGATGGAACTCCTTTACTGATTTAATTAGTAATTATACATTTGTTTATTATATCAAAAATAGATGAAAAATCAATTTGATCTTCCATAAGAAGTATAATAATCTTATTTAAGATTTTTAGTGAAAGCACGTAGAAGTTATCTGAGTGAATTACTGTGAAGTCAGGAGAGTGTACACCAATATCAGAAGTGATTTCCTCAGCTAATTCATATAATTGAGACACATTTAACCCTATTGACGTTTTATTGAATTCTTGGTTAATATATGACTTTATAACTGCACCATTTTCAGAGGTTATTAGTATGAAATATAGTCCAGAACCTAGTTCTTTTACTAAAGTATCCAATACTAAATCAACTTCTAGAGTTGCAGTCATTGTGATATAATTTATTAGTCTGTTTATATATAATTTGTGGTGAAAATTATTATTTCGATACAATTTCTCAAACATAAATCATCTTTCTAAATTTAAAAATGTTGATTAGATTTTGTTTGAGTATGATTAATTCTATAAAATACTGTAGAAAATACTTTAAATCTCAAAATATTGGTCTATAACAGTGTCAAAACTGTGAAAAGGTGAAACATCTCCTTTAAAATTAGTGATATAAGGATAATAATATTTTTCTATAAATTTGTCTACTACTATATGAATGTACTTATCGAAATTTTCCGTGAGTTTATCTCTTTCAATAAAATACGCAAAAATGACATTATTCTTGATATTAACATAAAAATGATGACTTCCCAAATTGATATCTTCGAGCCTTAATTCAGGATCCTCACCACTGATAAAATCCTTCGAATAGATTAATATCGCTGAAATAAAACCAGCAATTTGAAATATGTTTTTAGATATCTTTTTTCTATTTTTATTCACTTTAGAGAAGTATAATAGTCCTGTTTTATCTAAAGCAAGAAAGCATACTAAACCTTTTGCTCGAGGAAATTGAATTGATTTAATATAAATTCTTTTTTTTACATATAGATACGAGATAATGGACAAAAAATCTTTTTATAAAATAATATTTTTAAAATAATATTTAGATATCCCGGAGAGACGAGACTTCAATGTAGATAGAATTAGACTCCAGCAAGTAATTACTAATATCTTATCTAATGCTATTAAGAATACGCCTTTAAATGGGATTATTTACCTTAGGTTAATTAATAAACCTGAATATGTCGATATTATTATAAGAGATACTGGAGTGGGGATAACACCAAAAGAAAAAGAATTATTATTTGAGAAATTTGGCAAAATTGAAAGATATGCTATGGATTTAGGTGTAGACATCGAAGGTTCTGGTCTGGGTCTATACATATCAAAGGAAATTGTAGAATTACACGGTGGTCAAATACTAGTAGAGTCTGAAGGAAGAAATAGAGGATCCCGGTTTATCATTCGATTAAGTAAACCTCAGTTTTGAATAAAAAGTGGGCCAGGCAGGATTCGAACCTGCGACATCCCAAAACGAAGTTCGCCGAAAAACGCCGAATTTGTCCGAAGCCGGGCACCCTTGCTGGTGTTTTCCATATTGGAAATAAAAATCCAGGCTAGATTACAGGCCCATAGTTGGTCTAAATGTGATATTTTCTTAAATTTAATTCTTAAAAATTAAAATCATCTAACTTATAATATTTTCATCTATTATTTCAAAAAAACATTTGCTTGTATTCTTCAAAATTTAATTCAATAGAATTGATATCGATCTCATGATCAAGAAAATATAATTTAGAATGGCGCGGCTAGCGGGATTTTCTAAAAAGCTCGAAGGGAACTTTCTTTTGAACCCGCGTCGCAGGAGTGACAGTCCCGAATGCTAGACCGGGCTACACTATAGCCGCATTTTCAGATTTTTTTTTAAAAATCTAGAGTACTAAATCAATAAAAATATAAAAATTTTCCGTTTAGAAGGCAATTAGACTTCGAAAAGACTAATAGAAACATTTATATTAATAAAAAGTAATGTAGATTATAAGGAGTATAGAGGTATAACAATATATTTTATTCGGTATTTTGCCACAAGTATATATGCTCAATTCAAAAAGTTTCAGCTCAGTTGTACACGAATTAGAAAACAACGATGAAGAGTTTGTTACCACAATAGATAGAGTTATTAGTTTTGCGGTAAATATTATTAGGAATACTGAAGAACTTAGAGAAGAAATTCGAGATTATAATGATTTATATCAAATTCTATTGACTGATATAAATTTTAATTTTTGGTTAAAAGTATCCAATGGTTCTATAATATACAAAAAAGGGATTAACAGAAGTGCGACATTTAGAGTTACATATGCAAAGGATATTTTCATTAAAATTCTTAAACGCGATATAGCAGGAACGGATGCATATATGAAAGGTCAAATTAAAGTGGATGGTAATCTGAGTGATGGTTTAAGATTCATTAAAATTTTTAGGTTGTTTATAAAATATATTGAGAATATAATGTAGAAGAGATAATTTTCTTTTCATACTTTGAAAGTTTTGAATTTGAACCTGGGTTTTTCAAAAATTTTATTAGTTGTCTCTGGATTCATAGATCTTCTATCAAAAGCGACACAAATAAAACCTTTTTATACTACTAAATCCTTTTAATATTGTTATTTTAAAGAATATTCATCTATAATTCTCAAGATAATAGAGAAAAATTATACAAAAAGGTTGAAAATAAAAATGGTTGATGAATCATTATTAAAGGAAATTAAAGCCGCTCAAGATGCGGGAGCTTCAGCTGCTTCAGCTGATGACGTGAAGAAATCCCTAGCTTTTATTAAACAAGTTTCTGTAGAAAACGAAGATCTTAAGGAAGAACTCGAAGATATGGATATTGCAATACAGTTAGTTTTTTCTGATGTTGACATAAAGTTCTGGTTGACAGTAAAAGAAGGAGATTTAGATTTTGGGGAAGGTGATGTTGATAATCCCTCATTCACGCTGACCTCCACCCTGGAAGTTGGAGCGGGAATTGTTATGGGTGAGGTTGATGCGACTTCCGCTTACATGGCTGGTGATATTACCGTTGAGGGCAATCTTCAGGATGCAATGGCCTTTCAAGAGATAATTGAACTCGCTCTCGAAGCTTTCGAAGATCTTGTTGAAGATTTATAAAAAAACAATAATTTAAAACAACCTAAACGGCTTTTAAAGAAGCCCCTTCTTTTTTATTTATAAATTACTTTTTTCTTTTTTTAGTAAATTAACACTAAATAAAATGGTTTTATTTTATTTTTATAACGGGAAGTATCAAATTATAAAAAAAGACAATTTTCTTTCACATAGTATTATTTTTATATTATTTAGCTTTATTACCCAATTCAGAAAAATATTGGGTGATAAAGCAAAAAATTAAATCCTTGAATTATCATGAATCTTTTAAAGAAGATATCTTGACAAAATTAGGAGTTATATCTGAGAGATGAGTATGGATCAATTGTTAGAAGCAACGAGTAATCTCATTGAACAACAATTCAAGATTCCAGGTAGAGACATTATCATTGGTAGAACTCCAGAAGTTTCTGTAAAGATAAGCAAATCTGGTCAAATTGTAAAAAAATTTAAGGATCTATTCAATTCCAATTTACATTTATTTATTGAAGGTAAATATCTGCAATTTCTAAATTTATTTAAAAAAATCAAGGGGATAGATGAGAATCATATTAACGAAATCTATCAAGACCTTGAGCTTAAGTTTGAAAATTTAAAAGATACTGACAACATAAATATTGTTGTTCTGTACGCGATGGTATTGAATTCTCTTATTTCAAGTATAAGAGATCTCAATTTTGCTGAAACAATAAGGGAAATAAAAAAACGTGTAAAAAATAGGATTTCTGCTAACGAAACCCAAATTCAGAAGGAATTGGATAAACTCTTTATGATGAACGATGGTAATGTGTCGATTTTATATAATATATCTTATTTAGATACCTTAGCAGAATCCTTTAACTATAATAAGGTTGCTCACACTTGTAAGATTCAGGAGAGTAAATTTATTAACCGAATTGTAAACCTAATTATTTCTCCAAATAATTAAATGATTCTTCCACAATTACTATTTCTCAAGAAATTCCTGACTTAGAATATGTGCAAGAACATCTAAAACAATTCCCCTGAACTTATTATCCTGAATTCTAATTCTATCTGAAAATTCAATTTGTATTGCTTGACTTCTTGGAATTTGAGAAGCACCATATTCTTTTGTTATATAACCACCAGTTAATACGTATTCTTTTCTCTTGGGATGACCTGGAGCAATAGGTATTTCCAAATCAAGAAAATTTTGGATTATTTTCCCACGTATGTTATTTCCTAGATCTTTTCTAGGTATTGGCTCAGGGAAGAATGATTCTAAATTATTCGTTCCTAAAATGATATCTACATCTCTAAAACCTGGTGGACGTTTATTTTTTTCAAAACCATGGATATCAATCAGTAGAGAACAATTAAACAGTTTTAAATTATCCATTACATAATCTTTAATTTTATCATGATAAATCTTGTAGATCCTTTTAGCGATACTAGAACTCTGAATAAATGCTTCCTTTTCCTCTCGATTCATATCGATTTTACTACGACGAACCTTAGAAATTACATATGAAGGGATTTTATATTCTAAACCATGTTCCTTATATTTTGATTTAATACTTTCAATTAACATTTTAGCAATCTCAATAGTCCTACCATCAATTCCTAAAATACCTTGCGATCTTTTTGGGATTTTCTCACATTCTAAAGTTCCACCATGCGGCACAGAGATGATTAAGGGTAACGTACCTTTTTGAAATTCCACACAATCTTTCAGATTTACCATTTCATTAAACATTAATAATATAAAAAGATAATTAAGATTTTTTTAAATGATCGGGGAGATATGAGAAATAAGAAAATGGAAATATAGAATAGTGGAAATTAAAATTCAAGAACCAAATAGATTACAAAGAATACCACGAACAAAAGAGCATTGGAGAGAAAAAACAGTAGAAATTCATATTTCCTCACTTTTTCATATAAAAGATAACCAAAACCCCAAATTATTAGAGCACTAATACTACCTAGAACTATATCAGCAATGGCATTTATTATACTATCTGCTTGATTCATATGTTTTAAACCCCATTGTAATATAAGAGTATTTTCTACAATCTCCCAAATTACCGCAAATATAACTGTACCAACAAAAAACCACATCCAATGAGATTTTTGGATCTTAAAATGATTAGGATCAAAAAGATTTCTTATCGTTGAAACTAATGAGAGAAACGAGAAAACGGCGACTCCCATCGCTAAATGACCAAAACTAAAGAAATCAAACACAGATTGACCGACCTCACTTGGTAAAATTGCCCATAACCAATTAAATATCATTATAATATCAAATAATATCCTTTTTTTATTGTTATAGAATAACTAACTATAGATTTAGTTTAAAAAATATTGTAATATATTATATCTAATCATTCATCGCATAATATTTAGGTTAGCCTTTACTTGAAAAAAATTGCTTTTGTAATCTATTATCATAGACAGAACTTTTATAGCTTGAATGCAATAGCTGGTGCACTCGAGACAGATAAGATATTTGAGAGTATTGACTTTTACTTCTCAAGCTCTATTGAAGAACTCATGGAAACCCTCAAAGAGTTAGTCAAATCCTATAATAAAATTATAGTGGGGATTTCATTTTTCACTTCCCAACTCTTTGAAACTCATGACTTAGTTCAAAAGATAAAAAAAAAATATGATATGAAGTGCCTGTTGGTAGCAGGCGGTTCTCATCCAACAGGAGACCCCGTTGGCACCATTAAAATGGGATTTGATATAGTAGTAGTTGGTGAGGGTGAAGAAACGATAATTGAACTCATGCAGAAAATAAAATCTGACGAAAATCTAAATAAAGTGAGAGGAATTGTTTATAGAAATAAAGCAGGTGAACATATCTTAACAAGCAAACGCTCTTTAATCAATATGAATGATTATCCTCCTTTTCCTTTAAAAAATACGAGATATGGAGCTATTGAAATCACAAGAGGTTGCCCTTATGTATGCTATTTCTGTCAAATACCCTTTATTGTAGGCACTATCCCAAGACATAGAAGTATCGAAAATATATGTAAATATGTCCAAGAGTTGCATAATCATTATGGAGATCTTACCGATATAAGATTTATAACACCAAATGCCTTTTCGTATGGTTCAAAAGATGGAAAAAGTTTAAATTTAGAAAAACTTGAAACTCTACTAATAAATATTAGAAAAATTATTGGTACAAAAGGGAGAATATATCTTGGAACGTTTCCCTCAGAAGTAAGGCCTGAACATGTCACCCAAGATACATTAAATTTAGTTTTAAAGTATGGTAATAATGACAATATTACTATTGGGGCACAATCTGGTAGTCAAAAAGTCCTTGACTCATGCCATCGAGGACATACAGTTGAAGATGTTAATCGAGCAGTAAAATTGACTTTAAAAAATAACCTTAATATAAATGTAGATTTCATTTTTGGCTTGCCGGGAGAAGATGATGAAGATGTCAAGCAAACAGTAGAACTTATGACACATTTATCAACTCAGGGTGCAAAAATTCATGCCCATGCGTTTATTCCTTTACCTCAAACACCGTTCTCAAAAACAAAAGCTAAAAGAGTTAATGATATTTACAAGAATGAGATTAAAACCCTAATTTCAAAGGGATTAGCTTTTGGTAATTGGAAAAACCAAGAAAAATTAGCAAGGAAAATTACTGATTATTTTAAGAATAGAAATTGATTTCTAGAATATTCAATAGTCACTTTACTATATATACAATTTCTTCTTTGATTTCAATAAATTCTTCCTTTTCTAATTGAGAAAGAATAGTTTTAAGTTTTTTATTATCAACAGTTTTTAATTGTTTCTCGATTTCAGATATATTGAAGGATTTACCTGAAATTAACATTTTTAAAACTTTTCCCCTAATTTGTCTATTTGAGCCTTTGAATGATGCTTGTTTTCGGTAATGAGCACTTCTTTTATTCAAATCGGGATGTAATTTTTTGAGCATAACTCCATAATCCATTAGGGCATAATACCATTCCCGAGGATTAGTTTTATCCATTGTTTTCTCCACAATTGGAAATATTTCTTTATCTGTGATATCATCCTTGCTGCGAAAGAAAAAATAGATGTAAACTCTCCTAATATTTGTCTCAATAAAAATCGTAGATTTATTAAACGCAAACGTAGCAATTGAGGATGCAGTATTATGTCCAATTTGAGGAAAGGATTTTAATATTTCTATTGAATTAGGTAAATTACCATTATATTCATTGATTACAATATCGGATATTTTCTTTAATGCTATTGCCCTTCTATTATACCCTAAACCTTGCCAAGCTTTAAGAACATCTTCTAGTGGGGCTTTTGATAAGACTAAAAAACTTGGAAATTTTTCTATAAAAGTTAAAAACTTTTCTGAGACTCTTCCTGTCTGAGTTTGCTGTAGCATGATTTCAGATACTAGTACATTATAAGGAGTGATCTTTTCTCTAAAGGGAAAACTTCTTCTATGTTGTTTATAATAACTATAAATTATAGTTCGGAATTGGCTAATAATTTCTTTTGACAACCCGTGTTCTTTATAAGATTTATGGAATTCAGATATAAGCAAATATATTCACTATATTTTAGTTTTTATTATCTAAATCTATTCAATTAGAATGTGACCTCCTCATTTTGAAAGACTAAAAACGAATTCAGTTACTCCCCCTTCGATTCTTTTAAGCTTTTGAGTATACCCTGAACTATTAATAATATGAAGCATAGCTTTGTTCTCTAATAAGATCGCCCCCCCAAACTCTTTATAATTAAGTTCTCGTCCAATTTGAACAAGAAGCTGCAAAAGAAATTTGGATAAGCCCAACCCGCGCCATTCTCTATGAACTACAAAAAGTAATTCTGCCAATGAAGGTTGAGCTGTCTTAAAAAATCCTCCCATAGCAATTATTTTTTCCTCCCCATTTTCTTCAGAGATTCCAACCAAAATCATATCTGTTAAGTAGTCAATATTTACCATGGGAGTAATTTTCTTACGACGAAAATCTTTCATGGGTGTAAAAAATCTCAGATATCGATCTTTATCATCAAGGGAATAATGTAACTCTTGTATCAATCTCTCATCAGTAGGTTTCACAGGTCGTATTTTAATTGTTTGGTTATTTTTTAATTTTAGAGTTGTTTCATATTTTTGAGGATATATCGCAACTCTTCCATCAATAGAAATCGGTAACTGTTGATCTGAATAAATATATTTCCATTTCTTTGCTCTTTCTAAAAGTTCTTCTCTGAAATCTGGGTGGGCTATATTTATCATCTGTAGCACTCTTTCTCTAATTGATTTCCCATATAAATAAGCTATTCCCCATTCTGATACAATATAGTGGACATCTCCCCTTGTAATTACTACACCCGATCCAGGCTCAAGAAATGGGACTATCCTAGAAATTACAGTTCCGTCCTTTAAAGTTGCCGTTGAGGGGATCACCATTATAGGTTTCCCATATTTTGCACGGGCAGCACCTCGAATAAAATCAACTTGACCTCCAATACCACTAAAAAAAGTGTATCCAATTGAATCAGAATTAACTTGACCCGTTAAATCAACAGAAAGAGCAGCATTAATTGCGACTTGCCGTTTATTTTGACTAATTATATATGGATCATTAGTATAATCGCTTGGGTGAAATTCAACCATAGGATTATTATTTACAAAGTCATAGAGCTTTTTAGATCCCATTACAAAGGAACAAATTATTTTGTCTTTATGTAGTGTTTTTTTTTTACAGGTAACAACTCCCTCTTCAACAAGTTCTACTATACCATCTGAAAAAACTTCGCTGTGAATACCTAAATCTTTTTTTTCTTTAAGTTCAGTGGTCACAGCATTAGGGATTAATCCTATACCCATTTGAATAGTAGATTCATTTTCCACTAAAGTTGCAGCGAATTTAGCAATCTTTTTTGCCGTTTCATCAGGTTCACCGTAATTATATTCAATAATATTGTGATCTGAAAGAATATAAGCGTCTATGTCGTCCATGTGGATAAAAGAGTTCCCTAAAGTCCGTGGCATTTTCGGATTTATTTCAGCTACCACAAATTCTGAAGACTCAGCAAGAGGTTTAGCAATATCCACATTTATACCGAAACTACAAAATCCATACTTGTCTGGGAGACTTACTTGCACAAGAGCAATATCTAAATGCATCCTGCCAGATTTAAATAACTTCGGAATCTCTGATAATAACATAGGAGTGTAATCTGCTTGCCCTTCTCTTATGTATTTCCGAAGTGATTTTCCAATAAAAAATGCATTATGTCTGAATAAATCCTCTATTCCTCCCGCAGTTTCATAATAGTCTAGGTCGCTTAAACTGAGAAAATGCAAAATCTCAACATCAGGAAGTTGTGGTCCAAATTCAATTAATTTTTTTGTAAGATCAATAGGTTCTGCACAACCGGAATCAATAAATATCCGATTCCCCGGCCGAATGAATTTCTTAATAGCTTCATCAGCAGACACTTGTTTTTTGTTATACTTTTTTAATCGATTTTGAATGGACGTATTTGACAAAATAACACCTTGAAGTCTTATTACATTTAATTAAGTATCTAAATTGTATTAAATATAATTATAGACACTATTTGCCTTAAAATTTATTAGCTAATTTTGAAATATAATAGAAAATATGATTCTTTAGAACTAATTATGTATATCTTTTTTTTTGTATGTTTCGTAGGAACGATCCTTTTAATACCAGTATATTTCTTATCTGTTGAACATCTAAAGTTAAAAAAGAAATATGGAGAAAAAAAAGGATTAAAAATAGCTGAGATTTGTGGATTAATTTCGGGATGGGGTTTTTTTATATTTCTATTCGGTCTCTGGATCTCTTATCAACCTAGGTTTGAAATTCCCTTAATTCAATATTATTTTGTTCTTATTGGATATTCAATTCCACTCATCCATTTACTACTCGCCATCCCTTTGATCTCAATTGGTGCTTGGTATGGAATAGTAGGTGTCAAGGAAGTTACATTGAAAGTAGCGGAAACTCATAGGCCAAATAAGGTTATTAGCACAGGAGTTTATTCGAGGATTCGCCATCCCCAATATTTTGGAGCAATCTTATCTCATATAGGGATTTCTATCCTGCTTTCTTCACTTTTTTCTATTTTATCAACACCCTTAGTTATTGGAGTTATTTATATTTTTGCATGGAAGGAAGAAAAAGAACTGGTAAGAGAATTTGGTAAAGAATATGAAAATTACCAGAAAATCGCTCCAATGTTAGTACCTAAATTGAGGTTTAAGATGTTAAGAAATAAGGTTGATGAATAATGTTTAATTTTCCACTATTGTACAACTAGTAATAAACAATAATAAATATCAAAATTCCTTCTAGAATGTATAAAAAAGACATTTACATTTTCTAAGTTTTTATATGCCTAGTGATAAAGTTGAGATTGAAGATTTAGAAGCATTTATTGATGGTTTAATCAATTCTTTTGATACTCTAGGGGATATTGAACTAGATAAATCAAAAGGTTTTCAAGCACAATTAGCAAAGGCAATTTCTGATTTGAGAACAAAAAGAGCAGATAAAATAGAACCTCTTCCTAAGCATATTGGGAAAGTTGATCTTAAAGCTTTATTATTAAGTGAGTTAGAAACTCTTCAAACTGATTTAGATTCTTCTAATTATAACCCAAGAAATAAATTTAAGTTAGTCAAAAAAATTGCTTTAGTTAGAGAGCAAATAAATTCAATGTAAACTTTATTTTTCTATCAAAGAATTAAAGAAAAATTAAGGTTTTTGATGTTAATCGATATCCATTGTCACGCTAATTTGTATTTAACTTTAGACGAAATTATTAACGAGGCTATTAAAGTGGGTGTTGAAAAAATACTCGCTGTTTCAATAAGCTTCATTAGTTTAGAAAGGATCTTAGAAATATCTAGTAGATTTAAAGCAATTTATCCCGCATTAGGTATCCATCCTGAAGAAGTACAGATGAATAAAGATATAGAGAACCAATTGGATTCTGTACTAAACACCATTAGGAGTAATAGGGAGCAAATTTGCGCAATTGGTGAGATTGGTTTAGATCATCATTTTGTTAAAAATCACGAACTTTATCCCCTGCAAAAAATTATATTCGAAAAGATGCTTTTACTTGCTCAGGAGTTAGAGCTACCCGTCAATTTACATACAAAAGGAGCAGAAAAAGAAGTTTTTGATTTGCTCCCATCTTATACAATTCCAAATATTAATATCCATTGGTATTCGGGACCTGAGGAATTTTTAAAACGAGGTATCGAAAGGGGTTACTATTTTTCTATTACTCCCGCAATTAGTTATTCTCCTGCCGTAAAAAAAACGGTTTCAATGGTTGACATCGATCATCTGCTGCTAGAAAGTGATGGTCCTGTGAAATATTCTGGAGAACTAGGAACACCAGCAATGATTAGAGAAGTTTTAAACACGGTCTCAAAATTAAAAGGAACTTCAGCAATTGAAATAGAAAACCAAATTTATGAAAATACTAAGAAAATTTTTCCCAAAATGTTTTAAAAGAAGTCATTTTATAATATAAAATCCCTAATTTCTTCAGGAAATTGTTCACCTTTGATTTTCATTCGGTTTAACATTTCTTGAGCTTCAGAAAGTGTGTTTCCATAAATATGGAGTGAGTTACTAAAATCTAAATAATGACCTACTTCAACATTTAATGTTTCAGCAATATCTTTTTGAATTCTTATCATACCATTTACATTTGCTTCCCAAGCTCTAAATAAATCTCGACTTCTCCAAGTTGTCTGCATTATTAATTTTCCCTCTTTAATACGCATAAATATTCTCTGGAGACAGGGGGGATCAAAATGATACGGATCTACTAAAGGGCGCCATGTGATTGCCTGTGCTCTACGTGAAAAGGGTTTTTCCTTTAGTTTTTGAACGATATATTCCATTTGGTTAATTCTAGGGAAACTCAAAGCAGCGATAGGAATTTTATCTATTTGAAGTTGCTCTGAGATCTTTTTATCTAAATCTAATTCAATTTCATCATTTAATTTCCAGATATTTGATTCTGCAGTGCTTTTTACTTTTCCTGCTCTTACCAACTTTTTATGAGTTTTTACTAATTCATTATCAACAACTTCTAAATCATAATTCTTATGAATAGAATCTTCAAGTGAAAAAGGTGCATAATTAAATATTCTGTCATGATAAGAATAAGGAAAACTCACACCTGATTCATATAACAAATGATCATTAATACCATTCATTATCTCTTCAATGTAACCACTCTGGATGGACCCAATTAGATATGTATCTGCCATACATCCAAAAATCTCATATGAATTCCCAAATTTTGATTTAATCTTCAAAACTTTATTATTCCGCGTAATAGGGTTACTGAGAGGATCTGTTATCTCTATCAATACTGTAGCATCTTTAGAAGGGGCATCCTCCAATCTGTCGTATTCTGTTTTTATATCATCACCATTATATAACACTTGTCCCATTGCTGAAAGCCAAGCATCTCGGACATTAGTCTTAGAAATATAAAACACTTTTGCCATAGTTTACCACTCTTTTAAAGATTTGATTTCTACTATAAATTAATTATTAAAGATCTAATAAAATCCCATCGAGTATCAGAATTTATTAACACGCTTTTTTCTAGATAAATTTATAATAGCAAGACTTTCATTATTTTATTGTAAATTTAATAAATATTAAAAAAGAGGTATACACAATGGGTTTAGGTAAGAAATTAAAGAAAGGACTTGCAAAAGGCTTAGGTGGAATAGTCGAAAATGTAACTGGATCAGAAGCAGCAGGTAAAGGTGTGAAAAAAGCAGTTAAAAAAGGTAGTGTCAAAAAAGGTATCAAGGCAGGTATTAAAGAAGCAAAGGATGATGATTAAAAAGAGAAACTAATTTTACTCAGCTTTTTTTTATTTTTTATTAACAGTAAATATTTTTATTTTTCATTCTTAAATTTATTAAACTGAAAAGGTCAAACTATATTATGAAGTTGCACCTTGAATTTTCTCCGCCATTTAATGAAGTTACTAAAACTTTATTCGAAACATTCCAATTTGAAAAACAATTATCTTTAGCCGATTTAATTAGCTTTTTTGAACAGAAATATGGGGAAAATTTCAGTGATTTAGTCTGGGAGAAAGGAAATAACGGAGTTTTTAGCAAGTTTCTTTCTATTATTATAAATGGAAGGAGTTATCGACATGATAATTTCTTAGAAACAATATTAAAAGATGGAGATCAAATAGTGTTTATTTACATCTATTTTGGTGGGTAGGATTTTAACTGTTTCTAATGCAATCTTTCTAATCATCAAGATATTATAAGTTGTAATTTTATAGCAAGAAAATAATCCATAATCCAAATCCAGTTAATAAAGGATTCAAGATGTTATCAGAGATATTTCTAGCCAGAAGATCTACTAATAAGAATAATATTGTAGCTACTGTTGCCATTACGAATTTCTTTTCTATGGAAACAGGCATCCATGGATGGTACAGTATTGAAATAATAATAACTATCAAAAATGTTGACAAACCACCAGCTATAAAACCTTCAATTGTTTTATTTGAATTTTTCCTTAGGCTATGTTTCCCACATTTTTTTCCAATTACACAAGCAGTAGCATCAGCTCCTGTGGCTATTAAGGCCACCATCCCAAAAATTGGAAAGGGAGCAAATAAAAAAGGGATAAATGATAATACCAATGGTGTGGAAGCAATAAAAGTACATTGTTCTTTCTCTCGTATCCCTAGATACCACTTTTTTGCCCATTTTGGAAGCATATAGAATTTATTTAGTCGTGTTAAGTCTCCAATTTGAAACATGATAACAAATCCATAACCAATGGTAATAATTAACCAATATGAGAAACTATAGTTATCTAATCCCCATAAGGGTAAAATTCCTGTATCGTCTAGAATAAGGCCTAACGTCCAGAAGAAGAATATAACAAAACAAGTAAATAGATGTAGAAATTTCCTAGTCCACTCATTTTTGAAATCATCTACGAAATTTTTGTTAATTTCTTCGCAGTATTTATTGTAATCCCTTTCTGCCATTATTTCAGGATTTCTTTTCGCAACAAACCCATTATAAGATAACATTACTGCCCAAATTACTAATTCAATTATACAGAAAATAGCGGTAAAGGACCATAAAAAATTCAATGATACTTGGCTAATGGTGGAAGAATGAAATTGGTACATAAAAGGAAATGAGATACCCGCAACGAGGAATAATATCGCAATTAAAATCTCATTTGTGAATAAACGATTTTCAATTTTGGTTTTTCTGTTTTTCAAAATATAGATAAACGTTACTATAGAATATCCAACAAAAATTATAACGGTTGGTAAGTACATCTTCTTGATTGTTAATGTTAAATCTTCTTAAAAGGTTATGGAATCCACGACAATAGAATTGTATAATAGTTTAAATTAAAAAAGAAACGTACAAAAACGTAAACAAGGCTACACCCAATTGGAATTAGTAGGTTATCTGATACGTTTATAGGTTTATTAGTAAGAATATCCAATGTTAGAAACACTATAGAAAATATCAGGGACCAGAAAATACCGATAAAAAGAAAACATATTATAAAAGTAATAAGAGTACCCGCAATTGTACCTTCCCAAGTTTTCTTTTTATTCCATGCAATATGGGATTTCCCATATCTTATCCCGATTTGACTTGTCATCAAGTCACTAATAGAACTAATCCCTAGTATTGCAAAAAATATCATTGGAGGAGATGTGAAAGCCGCAAACATTTGTCCTATTGCGAAAAATAAATAGGTGCCATAATTATCATGTTCCTTCTCAGTTAAGTATAATTTAGTAAAAAAATTAAAAGGAAATGAGATATACTTTGATTTTCGTGTAAATTCATTTGCTAACATAAACATACACAATAAATAAAAAAAGAAAAACAATATATAGTAAAACCAACCAAATGAGAAAAGAACTTCGATAATAGAACCAGACTCATTTCCTAGCTTAAAATATTGAAGAAGCATGTTATTTTCTTCAGGAATCATTCCCGCTGAAGAATTTGTAATTATATATACTATATATAATCCAACAAACCAGACAACTACAAGCCCAATAAAAATGAATATGTGATTTATTTTCCTGAAGGAATCTTTCTTTGTCTTACTCCAACCTTTTTGTATTAGTTCTAATTTTTTATTGAATTCTGAAAGATCTTTATTAGTGATTTTTTTAAAGATGTGAACTATTAGGGTTGATATAACAATTAAGATGCAAGGAAAAAGCATAGGTATCCCAAGCAATAATAACCATAAGGGAACTATAAAAGGTTGTAATCCCAATTCTTGATTCATTAATAATAGAAATAATAAAATATGAATAAAAATAAAAGATAAAGCACTAAAACCAATTATATTATTAAAGATCTCTGGTTTATGAGGAAGGTTGAAAAAAACAAAAAGAATAATACAGTAAGAAATAGCGATAATAATAAACCAGAAGTAAAATTGATACATTCTAAACCGTCATCCTTTCTTTTTTTTTTCACTTATCTACCTATTTAATTGAAAAATATCTAACTAATTAAATTTACATAAAAATTTTACTTATAATTAGTTAATCCCTATCTCGACTTTAACGGAAAATTTAATGAAAAAAATAATATTGGCTTCGAAATCTATAGATCGAAGCGAACTCTTTAATCGTATTGGCGTCCCTTTTGAGATGTTAGCTTCTAATATTGATGAGGAAAAATTCAAGAAAAAAAATTCCGATCCAATTATACTAGTGAAAGAATTAGCAAAAGCGAAGCTTGATTTTGTAAAAGAATTAGTGAAGAAGAGAGGTGAAGATGCTTTAATTATAGCGGCAGATACTTTAGTGGACTTAAATGGCGTCATCATTGGGAAGGCTAAAAACTCGGAAGAAGCTTTTAAATTACTTAAAACTTTAAATGGCAAAGTTCATAGACTTATTACTGGAATTGCGATTACTGAAACTAATGATCCTAAAATTATAAATGATTACGACATAACTTTAGTAGAATTCCTTACACTCTCAGATGCTGAAATACATAACTATATAAAAACTAATGAATGGGAAGGGCGAGCGGGAGCATATTCTATAAATGATAAAGCAAGTTTATTTATTAGCAAAATAAATGGATCTTCTTCAAATGTGATTGGCTTGCCAATGCATAAAATATATGAAATATTAAAAACCGATTTTAAGTTAAATTTATTTCAGAAATGAAAGTTTGGATCCTAATTTTCTGAACTTTTTCTTAAAACTTTCAAATCTTCATAAAACCTTAAGATTCTTTCAAATCTATTTATCATATTCTCATAATATTCTCTATCAGCATAGGCCATTTGAGATAGCTTTTTCGCAAGTGAAATTTCACTCTTATAGCGATTTATTTTTTCATCAATCACATGGTGTTTTCAATAATGTTCTTATATAAAATGAAAAAATATCGTGATAATACATTAAAATATTTAATCTAAGCAGCCCCGTTTTATTTTATAAAAAAATAACCTATAAATATAATATTTGTGTTATGAAACTATCTTTCAAATTTTAAATTTTAATAAACAAATAAATAAAATGGTGTAGAATGGCAAAACATTATAAAAATCAGCAATTAATGAAATTTCTTGTCATAATTGGTGGTCTGGTTGGACTTATTTGGATCATTTCTGGATTTGCTAGTTTAGCGGGATTAGGTTTTGTTCCAGTTATAATACCCTCAATAGTTCCACTCCAACTAATCGTTACGCTAATAATCGGTTTAGTAATTGTAGTGTTGACATTACTAGTTGGTATAAGACCAGATGAACCTCTGCCTTTCCATTGGCTTGTATTATTTATCCTTGCTATATTATTGGCAATATTCGCAGCAGGGATTTTAGCAGCCGTTTTAGTAGTGATTGCTGCAATAATCGGACTAATTGAAGAGTTATAAAAGTACATTGAATAAAATCTAAAATCTCAATATTTTTTCTCTTTATAATTTCGAAAATTGGCTTTTAGCACTTTTTAAAAAATAACTTACAATTTCCTCTGGAAGATTAATGGAAGTAACCTCTTGTAGAGCTGTAAATCCTGGTATCGAATTAACTTCTAAAACTTGAAATCCTTTGCTACTTTCAATGATATCGACCCCCGCAATCTCAGTCTTCGTTATTTGAGCAGCTTTTATAGCGAGATTCTTTAATTCATCTGAAATTTCAAGTGGTTTAGCTTTAGCTCCAGCATAGATGTTTGTTTTCCAATTATCCCCAATCCGATACATCCCTGCTACTACTTTATCTCCTAAAACTAAAATTCTAATATCCCGATTATAATGTTCGATGAATTCTTGTAAATAGAATACCTCATTAAGCCTACTAAGAGAATATATTACATTTTCAGCAAAGGCTTTGTCATTCAAGCGAGTAATTCCAATTCCCTTTGATCCAAAAAGAGGTTTAAAGACGCAATCTCCACCCAATTCTTCAAAAGCTTCTAAAGCAGAATTAGGATCTTCACATATTACTGTTTTTGGTGTTGGTATGTGGTGTTTCTCTAGAAATATTGAAGTTAAAAATTTATCACTCGCAATTTCTAAAGATTCTCGAGAATTTATTAGTTTAACATCATACTCTTCAATTGCTCTTAAAACATCAAGCCTAAAAAAAATCTTCTGAGTAGCTGCAGCGCCAAAACCTCTTACCAACGCAGCCCTAGGTTCAAGTTTTTCAAATTGATCTTTAAATTTGCTTTTAAATGAGACTAATACCTTTACTGTTGAGGGGATAAAAAATTCTACATCATAATCCTTTTTTTTAAATTCATTCTTTAATATTTGAACTTCAGGATCCGAAGGATTTGGGGTAATTATCATTGAATGCATTTCAAACTCACCATTATAAAAATTACTTAGTTTAACAATAGCATTAATTTTTAAATAAATTTAATTTCTTATAAAACATATATGAAATCAATGGATCTTGAAGATAAAGAAACTGAGGTTGAAAAATTATCAGCGATGTTAAGCAAGATTCAAAATCTCTATTATAAAAAAAAAGAACAACTTGAAGAATTACAGGATGAAATTTCTGAATTAAGAGAGGTTCTAAACTACCTTAATTCCATGATTTCTAATAAATCGTTTCAAAGTGCCGATCTCATTTATACCAAAACTTTACAAGAAACAGAAGAAAAGAATGATGAGGAAAAATATTTTGTAAACGATGTTCCTTCGGAAAGAGTAAAAGGAACTAATATTAAAAGAAAGATTTTTACGGATGGGGATGATAAAGATTCAAAGTTGCTATGTATTTTAAACTTTTTCGATTTAAATAAAGTACAGATAAAGATAATTGACCCAATGGAGAGAGGAATAAGAGAAACTTCGGAAGATTTCATACGAACTTTTTTAAGGGAAGCCCTTTTAAAAATTAAAGACCATAATCTCGATTTAGATTTAAAATATGACTACTTTAAAAATACAGATGTAATAGAATGTATAAATATTATAAATTTAAAATCAATTAAAGAATATGATTTAATTACCTCAAAAATGAGAGAACTTTTAACCAAACAAATCATTTCGTAGAGTTAATAGTTTATAAATTTTATCTTGACCTATTCTTTCGATGTACAAAAAATTATATTGAGATAATATATTGTTTAATTAAAATAGGAAAAATTAATTATTCACCAATCTTTAATAAATTTATCCAAATTATTTAAACGAGTGTGTTTATTTTGGCAAAGAAAAAATCATGGTTACAAATGCCTATACTTCATTCTAAATTTCATGATGCTAAGTTAGAAAGTGTTTTAATCAATCGATCCGTAGATTTGTTAACTGATAATAAAGGTGATGCTCCATCCTTTTTATTCCTCTCAGGGGCTTTCTTTGATGTGAAATCATTTGCGTATTCCGGATTGAGAGCGTGGAAAGGGGCTGTAAAACCCACAGATTCAAATGGAGGAAGAAGGCCTGTATTGGAAGCTACTTTTGCTTCGCTTTCAGTATATTTAAGCTCACTCCTCGCGTTGCAGTCAGATTTCTATTTTGCATATGATGAGATTAAGGATATCTTAATCGAAAAAAAAAGGGAGGATCTCTGGTCAATAGTTTCAGAAAAGCTTCCATTTATTTCTATACCTCCAAAAGAGATGTATGGTTCTCAGCTATCTCCAATTTCACCATATTTCGTGATAAAACAAGATGATGAATTAACATTAGGCGAAATTTACCCATCAACTTATCTTTCCAGCATAATAGAAAACATTAAGACAAGATTTTTCGTATTCTACCAATATCAAGGATATTCTGCTTTTGGATTTTTTAATTCCTTACCCGATCTTTCGAACTTTGGATTTGAAGAAAATGCAAGGGATTTTGAGGAGGAACCCACATCAGAGAATTTAGTAAAGTATTTGAAGAATGCCAAAAATTTGAAAGAAGTGTTAATTGCACTTATAAATGCCCATAATAACGCCTTACTCGAACAGTTTTTGATCCCAGATTATGAACTACTCTTAAATAAGCTATTGGAGGGTGAGGCATAATGGTGAATATAGGACTATTAGGAGATGTGAGTGTGGGAAAAACCAGTATCCTTCGACTTTTTGTTCGTTACTTGAAAAAAGGGGATATTGAAAATGTCGAAGGAGGAGCAAAATGCTCTGTAGTAAAAGCTGATTTTTCTGGAGAAGCAACTGTACCGGGAGGAGAAAAAGAAGACGCCCTCAACCAAAAAGAGACTAAAACGATCCATCCTAACCGAATTGTGTTTCGAGAAGATAATTCTAACAAAGCTCATACAATCTTCGCACCTGGCGGAGACCGTGCCAGAGCCGTGGTGAAAATGGGCATTATAACAATCTCCCGCATCGCTACGCAAATAATAGCAGTCTTTTCACTCGATAGAGATTTAGATTCTCAATTTGAGTTTTTCAATGATGTGAGATTTTTCCCAGAAAAAATTTATGTCTGTATCAATAAAGTTGATTTAATTGAGGGAGATCGGGAAAAAAAAATAGAAGAGATGGAGAAACAAATAAAGGACTTTTTCGAAACTCGAAAAATTGCTGTAAGCGAAGTTTTCATAACTTGTGGAGAAACTGTAGATAATTTTGATGAAGTTGAGAAATTTAACAATCGAGTAGCTGAAATGATATTAGAAATTACGACAAAAAGTTAATCTTTTTATCATTCTCACTTTATTATTAAATCCATTACTATTATTGCTTGGTTAATTTTAAAGTTAATTTTATAAAGAGTTTGTTTAGATCCAGCTGATATCCAATAAGTGGAGTTAGCCTTACTTGTCTTAAATTATTATCAATCTCAATATATCCTCTAATTCGCAACTCTTTTAAGTCATCATGAACAGCTTTTTTCTTTCTTAATTTTTCTATATCATTGATTTTACCAATTCCGATATTTTTAAGACAGCAAATTAAAACACAGAATAAAGTTGCAGCAAGTCTAGGTTTACCCTCAAAAGGATTAGCATAAATTAAATCTGAGGTAGCCATTTCAAATGCTATATACCAGTGAGAACTCAATGGATTAAAGCGAATTTGAAGTCCTAATGGTTCAATATAATTTGATAATTGAACGATTAAATTTTGAAAATAAATAGATTCATTTTTACCTTGAAAGTTCAATTTTTTAATAATTTCTTCTTTACTTGCTCCCATTTCATATTTATTTGTCTTTCTACTTAATAAGTATAATAAAATTGTAAATTCATTCATAAATTTCACACACCTTTTATAAATATAAAAAATTCGTCTCTTTTTGATACTTAATTTTACCTAATTGGAGTAAATGTAGGATATATACAAATTTTTCGTAGATCTCAATTTGATTTTGCTCTTCTTCAAATATCTCATCAAATGAACACGGGAATTTATTTTTAATACTATTGAAAAAATTCATTAATTTATCGGTAAAATTGTGTTCAGGAACTTCTAATAAAAAGCTCTGCTTTATTTTCACCTTATCTATATGATCTATTATTGCCGGATATCCTCTTTCTTTAAGTAGTTTTTTATTTGAAAAATTAAGAAAATTCAATGATAAAGATTCAAAATTGAATGGTTTTACCCAACAACCATTAAACAATTCATATACTTCTAAATCCTCTGGATTTGATTTTAGATATTGGAAAAAGCCTTCTTTCTTATCTAGATTGTTAATTAATATCTTAAGTTCTTCAAATTTATTAACTAAAAGTTGGAAACTATTCTTAAAAGCAGTTGAATAATTATTGATATTGCCAATATTGAGCGAGTCCTTTATGTTTTCAAAAATTGGTACTAGTTCTAAGTCTAATAATGCAATTTCCCCTGATAGAACCTTTAATTGAATATCTTGTATTTTCCGATTTATTCCCTCAGATAAATCTTTATACTCTTCCATTTTTCTTGTTCTATTTTTTTTTTATTATCTTTGGCTTAAATACCGATGAAATCTCATTTTCTCCAACTCTAGCAATTCCTATAACCTTTTCAGCTAATAGATATAGTGAAGATGATGACTTTGGTAAAAACATAAATAATTGGATCGGATTTTGCTCTAATGTTGATTTAATTAATTGGTATGCTACTTCAGAATTCTTCTCATCTAAAAACATGCCAGCTTCATCGAACATACAGAGAGGAGATGGCTTAATTTCTTGTAAAGATAAGATCAAACAGATTGAAATAAGAGAAACTTGTCCCCCACTTAATGCAGTAAAAGATTTTAGTTGATCCTTAGAAGTAGCTGCTTTTATATCAACTCCTAAATCTCCAAAATTTCCTGTTAATGCCAGAGAACAGTATGACTTGATTTGAGAATCTTCAAACTTCTGGTTAACTTTTTTCTGTAGATCTTCAAGTACAATTCCGAATCTTTTGTTGTATGTGTTTTCTAATTTATTCTCCGTTTTAATTGCGGCTTTAATATCTTCTTCCAAACTATTTTGATTCTTTGTAATATCTTTAAGGGATGATATTATTTGATCTTTTTCGACTATTAGTGAATTATCCACATCTAAATATTTAAGTAAATCTCTATCAATTTTAGAAATGTCTCTATTTATTTCTTCTATTGAACGGATTTCCAATATTTCCTTAGAAATAAGAGGTCCTATCTCCGTGGTAATTCTTTCTAAATCGTTTCTCTTTAATTCTAAATCTTGATTAAACTTATTCAATTTAACATTTTCCTGCTCTAAATTCAATGTTATTTGTATATTTTTTCGTTCTATTTCGATCTTCTTATTTTGGTTTTGTAATTTTCCTTCTTTCAAATCTGCGATCTTTTTCTCAATATCTTCTAGTTCCTTTTCTGCATTTTCAAGGTTACGATATGTTTCAAACGCATCTTTATCTGCTTTTTGAAAATTTTCCTTCTTTTTTTCATATTCAATTTTAATATTGTTTAATTTATTTTGATGAATAGTTATTTCTTCATTAACTTCTTTTAAAATGGCGGAGTTTTCATTTAATTTCAACTCCCAGGTTTTTTTTTCTTCATTTAAAGAAGCCAATTCATTCGGAATTTCATTAACTCTATCATTCCAATTAAAAAAATCAGGATCAGACCGCTGTTTTAGATCTCTAATTTTAATTTCTAAGTTTTTAATAGTTTCTTTATTCTCAGAGTTTTCATTCTCTAAACCGTGCTTCTCTGTATAAAGTTGATTCTTCTTGTTTGTAATCCTTTGTTTTTGATTAAAATTATATAGAAGATCGTTAAAAGATTCTTTTTTTTTGAAAATATCCTTTTGAATGTTATCCAGTTTAATCTGATCAACCCTCAATTCTGAAATTTTATCAGAAAGAGATTTAACCTCTGATTCTAAGAGGTTCGATTGCTCTTTTTGTGTTGCTGCACTTAGTAAACCCTTTAACCTTTTTAAATACGGAGTTTCAAAAACGTATTTATACGAAATAATTTGTTCTCCGGCTAATGTTACACATTTTCCCTTAAAATTAAGTTTATTATAAAGTTCTCTTCCAGAATGGTAATCCTTAACAACCAAGCAATTTTTTACCTTTGAATAAATAACTTTTTTAATATCAATATCATTATTGATGATTCCAATAAGGGCTGCTAAATAGCCAAGAACACCTTCCGCTGATATACTAGCAAAAGGTTGTATAGATAATCTTTTAGGAAGATAAATATTACAATAGGCACCATATTTTTCTTTTAATCTTTTTAATAAGGTTAAAGTATTCCAATCCTCTGCAACAAAACTGTATAGTAATTTTTCCCCTAACACGGACTCAATGGCATAACTTAGATTATCCTCGTATTTCAAGTAATCTATAATCGGACCTTTTACTCTTAGTTCCCTTCTAATTATCTCATCTTTAAGAATTGAAATACTCGAAGGAAGAATAACTCGACGTTCTCTTAGTGAGGTTTGTAAAACTTTTAATTTTCTTATCTTTTTCGCTTTTTCAATTTCTAACTGTTTTATTTCAGAGTCAATTTCATAAATTCTTAAAGAAATTTTTCTGAGTTCATTATCAAGTTCTTGTAATAAGTTTTTAGAAGGATTTTCTAGAAACCATTTATTTGTTTCCAACTTATGTTCGATATCCTTAAAACTTTGAAAAAGTTGGTTGATCTCATTATCTAAATTGTCAATTATTTTCTCATTATCTTGAATTTTTAATTGTCGTTTCTTTTTATCATTGATATATTTAGTGTATTCATCCAACAAAACTTTATTTAACTTAATTTTCTTGACTAATTGGGTTTGCTCCTTTATTAGGTTCTCAAATTGTAGCTCTAATCTCTTATTTTCCTTATTAATTATTCTCAGTTCATTATCCAAACTTTCCTTTTGATTTTTAAAATCAATGGTCTTTTTTTCTATTTCTCCTACTCTTTTAGACAAATCATCTAATTCTTGCTTTGCGATTATCTTTTCGTTTTGCCAATTCTGGATTTTAAAAATTAGATCTTGTCTTTTGTAATCTACTTCACCGAGTTTTTTTGTAAGTTTATTTATATTTTGTTCTTCAGCTGCAATTTTCCTTGATAATTCGTTAATATCTAACTCAGATATTTTTTTTTGTCTTTTAATCCCGATTATGACCTTTTTAAGATTATCAATAAGATCTTTATTTCTCTTTATCTCCTTTTCCAATTTGTCTTTATTTGCCCATAAGAGCTCATCAGTAAACTTTCTTTTTATTGCTAATAATTTATTCTTTTCTTCCAAACGCTTTATTTTCGGTGTTAAAAGATCTAAACTTATGTTCAAAGTATTTCTTCTACTTTTCAGAGACTTTAAGTCATTATTTAAAGCGATTACATCTCTTTTTTGGTGTAAAATTTCATCTCGAAGGGATTTTAGACCGATTCCTTCTTCGAGAAAGGAGCATAACTCTGTAGCTTTCAAATTTTTAATAGAATCAATTTTTCCTTGGCTCACAAAAGCAAAGTGGTTATCAGGGTTAATATTTAAATCCAAAATTTCTTTTTGAATTTCATGGGCTTGAATCTGTTGAAAATCACTATCATTCTTACGTTGTACTTTAAAAAAAGGTGATTGTCCTCTTATTACATATCTCCTAACTTTTAGAATCTCATCTCCATTTCGGATATGAATTTCAACCATTGCATGATTCTGACCATTTCTAATAAAGTTAGACCATTTAGTATAACGATCATCTCGTTCATTACTCCCTAACACAAATTTAATAGCTTGAAAAATAGATGTCTTCCCACTCCAATTTGGTCCAACTATAATTACAAACTTGGATTCCCCAAAGTCAACCTCATCCTTCTGAAAGGATAAAAAATTTTCTAGAATTACTTTTTTTATAGAGGTTTTCCGATTTTGATCTTCTTTTAACTCATTTTTCTTGTTCATTACACGTGATTGAGAAGCCATCTTTATCCCATCTGGTAATTTTATTTGCCAAACGCTTGTTTTATACGATCAACTTTCTTTTTTGCCTTTTCTAAATTGATTTGGGCTGTATTAGGAGCATCATTTAAGATAAAAGGATAATTGGCAATCATTTTTCTATCATTTTCTTCTAATGGCTCTTTTTTGTCTAGTTTATCAATTATTATAACAAGTTCGCTATAATTCTTAAACGCAGCATCTTCGTATAATTGGCCTAACATGAAATCTGATATACGTGAATCTCGAATGTTATTCAAATAACCGTCCATTTCGATTATGTCAGTATTATTACTCACTTCCTTTTTGGAGATCCTGTCAAGATTATTTGATTTCAATTCATTATCTTGCAGCATTGGTTGAATTTTTGAAATATTAGGATTAATCAAGGGTAGATACTCTCCAGATTCAATAAGATCGAGTAAAATTTGAGTAATTTCATTGCTTGTTTCATTCAACTCCGAATTTAAAAATTGCTTCATTATCCCAACTTTTAATAATTTTTTTATATCATTTACTTCCCAATTCTCTGTAGAATCTACTAGCGCATTGATATCGAAAACTATTTTCGGTGTTTTTTCCAAAAAATCTCGGAAAACGGTTTCTCTTTCGATCTTATTCAAAAGTTGGATTTTAATAAATAAATCAAATGAATCGTAAATATATGACGTATGTTCTAAAATATCTTGAATTTCATAGTTAACCCATATGACAAGAATGTTGGACTCCATGGAATTGAATTTATCCTCGTATTGTTCCTTGAGGAAAATTTCAAGAAGGTTTGTTCCTTTGAATATTGTCTTAAAATTTAATGACTGATTAATTATTAATAACCTTTTTTCAATATCTTTGTCAGAATTTGCCCCGACTTTATCATTATCTTCTTTACCTGAGTTTAAATCTTTTTTACTATTAGGGTAACTTCCTAAAGCTCTTAAAATTGGTTTAAAACTCTTCAAAAAACTTTCTGGAGCTTTTCTGATCTCACTGTAGTTAAACTCAATTAATTCTAAATAATAGTTTGACGCTATTAATTTTAAAAAATCCAATATATCCGTTCCAGGGTTAACATTAATTAAAACTGCTCCTTTAGGCGTTAGGTATTCTCTTAATATACCATCGTGATTAAATGTAGCCATTGTTTTAATATAATTGATAATATCATTATATTTATCCCGATAAAATATTTCTTCCTTCTTAACATCAATTTTTGTTGGCGAAACCACCCGAAAATACTTTGAAAACTCCGCAATCTCACTTAAGCCCTTCATTGTCAATCTCAACAATATTGTAATTGATTTTTTTGAACACTATTTTAATGACTATTTACACATATATATTTAGCGTTGATTATATTTAGCGGTAAATACATATCCGACAAAAACCGTTAAATTTATAAAACTGTAAAGTTTTCCATAAACTCTAAAATATTCTATGACTCTCTTTTTCCTAAGAATTCCGTTTAGTTAAGTCTCTAATGGGGAAATACAAATAAATAAGTTAGAGAAAAGATAATTTCTAATTTACAAATAATTGATCTCAATTAATGATTCTAAATCAATCTTTTCCTTATAAAATTTGAAAAATAAATTTTTGAATACTAATAATTTTGTTACTAGAACTCATCATCATTAACGTAGGGTGCGTAGAAGCTAATATATTTAACTGCATCGTCTGGGGCAATTATCACGGCTAATCCATCATGCTTTTTAGCGAATTTTAAGGCAACAGCTAAAATTGCACCTGTAGATGGACCAACTAATATTCCGTTTTTCCTCGCCAATTCAATTCCAGTTCGATATGCATCATCATCGCTCACTTCGAAAATCTTATCAATAACCGTTTCATCTAAGATTTTTGGAATTAAATCTTCATCTAAGTCTGAAATTTTTTTTAGACCTGGTATATTATGTATTGAGTCTAAAGGTTCAATTCCTAGAATTTTAACCGATGGTTTCTTTTCTTTTAAATATTTTCCAACTCCTGTAATAGTACCACAGGTACCTGTTGCTGCAAAGAAATAATCAATTTCTCCATTTGTTTGCTCCCAAATTTCTGGACCAGTAGACATATAATGAGCTTGAACATTCAAATAATTCTCATATTGATTTGGATTAAAATAGCGTTCTCCACCCTTACCACTTAAGATACCATTAACAACACCTCTGGCACCTTCATTTGGGAATTGAGGACATAAATTATCATCGGCTTCCCATAAAGCCTCCACACCAAGCAACTTTAAAAGTATCTTTTTTTCTTCTGGAATTCTTGAAGGTACAGCAATTTCAATTGGAATACCTCGCGCATTAGCTAAAGATGCTAAAGCAATTCCAGTGTTTCCGGAAGACGGTTCTAAAATAATTTTCCCATCCTTAAAATTATAATTCTTCAGCATCGAATAGGCTATCCTATCCTTTATTGATCCAAAAGGATTATAACGCTCAAGCTTCATATAAATTGGGAAGTCCTTATTTGGATTAATTCTCTCATTTAATTTGACTAAGGGAGTAGGATTTTCCCTATTTGAAATTAGATCCTCAATACTTTCATAAACCCTTAATCTAGTATTTATCCCAATTTTCCCGGTTCTCTTACCATACGATTGAACTTTCATGATTTCATCCTTTATTTTTAGTATTCAGCATAAAAATTCTGTAACTTAACCAAACAAGTGTTTAATAAAGGTAAAAAATTAGTTGGTTAGTTGAGAATTAATGAAACTGTCGTTTAACAACAACAACAAAAACTACAGCAACAAGAGGTAAGAACACTTACCATGTTCTGATTATTAATTCTCATTAGATTTTGTAATGTTCGTACATTTAAAATATTCATGGTGATATTTAATAAAAATTGACACTAGGTCAAATGCTGATTTAATTTTTATGAATAATATTAAAAATGATAAAAAAGGAAAGAATTTTTCTCTCTCTGCGAAAGATCGGGTTTACTTCGCTTCCCAAGGCATGCAAAAGTAGCCTTTCTCTAATTCATATGAAGAGTACAATCCGCAACCAAAGCAACTGCAACCTTTATTCTCTATCTGATCTCGGGGTTTTTGTGATTGTCCTCTTGAACAGAATAGAGCGTGTGGCTCAAATTCATTGATTTTATTTGGTTTAAATGAAGGGCATGGTCCACAGAATTGCCCGCATATTTTCATATTTTCCGGTGTATCCGGAACTGGTTTTGCCATAATTTTCACTTTATTTAGTTCTAATTTAATTTTCTAATTTTAGAAAAGTTTACTGTCAAGTAAATCTAAATTTTAGATTACGATCAAAATAAGCAATTTAGCTTTTAAAGTTAATAATTATAAACTATTAATTTTGAACGAAAGAAATTCTTTTTTAAACTATTTTTTGAATTACTAAATCTAAATAGGATTGAATCTGTTTTTCAACAATATCATAGTGTGTAAATTTTCCTTTTTTCCAACCTTTAATTAATCCTGCTTTTTCAAGGATTTTAAGATGATGAGATATTGATGGTTGTGACTCATTCAATAATGCTTCTAATTCACAAACACATCGATCTTTTTCTTTTAAGACGTTCATTATTATTAAGCGCTTTTTGTTTCCTAAGGCACTTAGAAATTTGGTTAAATCACTAAAATTTGAACTTTCAATCAAATGATCTCCTAATTCACGCAATTGTTTGAAATGTACAGTTGGGTTATCAATATCCTCACATTTAATCAATTTTTCTAGAATTTCTTTTTTATGATCGGGATCCATTAGTAACACTATTTTATATTTTCAAATATCCAATAATATAGAAGATGGATAAATTTATAACATTTTATTCAAATCAATAAATTTTTATTTGGATAAAAATTTTATTATTTAAGATCAAAATAGAATTCTTTAAATCGTAAAAAAGAAATTGAATTATCATGACAGAAGAAGATGGCCGGGGAATTAGTTTTTTTGAACGTTACCTTACAATTTGGGTGGCAGCTTGTATTGGAATAGGAATTCTCCTTTCTCAAATTATCCCGAGTATTAGTGTAGCGATTAACACCTTACAGATTGGGGGAATTTCTTTACCTATTGGGATTTGTCTATTCCTAATGATGTATCCTGCAATGCTGAATCTTCAACTTGCTGAACTTAAAAAGTTAGGAAAAAACCCAAAACCCATAATTTTAACTATTATGTCTAATTGGCTTATTGCTCCTTTTGTTGGATTACTAGTGGCACGGATATTTTTACAAGGGTATGAACAGTTAATTGTAGCAGTCATCCTTCTCTCGAGTTCACCATGTACTGCTATGGTTTTGGTGTGGGGTTGGATGGCTAAAGGCAATCAAGAACAGAATGTTATGAATACAAGCCTAAACACAATAACAATTATATTCGGTTATGCTCCTCTTGTTACACTCTTAACTGGTATTCAAAACATTCCAATTGACTGGGTTCTTTTATTAATCTCGACATTCGTATTCATAGGACTTCCGCTATTAGGAGGAATTATCAGTAAAAGATTGTTAATTCGATCAAGAGGAGAAGAGTGGTTCAACGATACCTATCGTCCAATCATAGGAAAGATATCAATTATTGCCTTGTTAACAACGTTGATTATACTTTTTTCAATGAATGGTAATGTTTTGATACAAAATCCAGATTTATTATTAATAATTACAATTCCACTCTTACTCGGTTTTGTGATTGTAGTTGGATATAATATACTGATTACAAAACTCACTAAATTGAAATACCGAGAAGCTATTATTACAGTAATTATTGGATCATCAAGCCATTTTGAAATTGCGATTGCTACTGCTATTGCTATGTATGGAATTGGTTCAGTAGCAGCTCTAGGGACTACCATGGGCCTTTTTTGGGAAGTTCCAATTATGCTATCCATAGTATATCTTGGTCGGTTCCTTAAAAAACGAAGTTTCTGGAAAACAGAATAAATAAAAATACTCAAAAGATATATTTTACAGAAGAAATTTTATTAATTATAAAAAAAGAAGAAGACTAATCTAATGTCAGAAAAAGAAATAGATAAAACTATAGAAGAAATAATGAAAGAAATTCGGGCATCACCTGATTATAATGGGCACTCTTGTAGCGCCAATTCGGATTCAGAATGCTCACACGAGGAAGGATGTAGCACTGAGAATCCTAAGCGGTTAAAAAAGGGGATACATTGTGGGGAAAAACCTCAATGCGTACAAAATCAAGTTATTAATGAGAGTAATTAAATATTATTAAGGGGATTCTCGAAATGAGTAAGGAAGAAAAGAATGGAAAACTGAAAGTAGACATTTATGTTCCACTTGATGCATGCGCATGCGAGTGGGACAAGTTTATGAATCGGGTATTTGTTGAACTTACTCCATACATAAAACATATTGATTATGATACCAAGAACTTAAATTCAGAAGAAGCAAGAAATCTCGACATTCGAAATAAATGTATTGTGGTTGATGGTGAGAAAAGGTTTTCTTCTTCGTTTGTACTTAAAAGAGAACTACCAAAACTTCTTAAAGCTAAAGGACTTATATAAACTTTAGCAGATTTATTATTTTATTCATTTGGGGTGATTATCAAAATTAAAAAAATTAAACTAACAATTTTTGCTCCTGATCCTGAAAAAAGATTATCTCGGGGGCTTGAAAATATGGTTAATATAAAAGACAATGGAACCATCGTTGATGCGCTTAGTACCCTAGATAAACAGGCCTACATTAATCCAGAAGATTCTATCTTTCCAATATACAAGGGATCTATAAACAGTTATCTACAGTTGATTTGGGATGCCGAAGAAAATACAATTTACGAGGATTGTGCTGTGAACGCGTATGGTCCAGAAAGAGAATTCATGAATTTACAAGAAGATATCACAACTAATTTATATCCCAATAGTAATATAACCATCGTTGTACATGCCGATTGATGAGCCGATGTCATGAAAGAAAGATTAGATTTTGGGACTTTTAAAAAAACATTGATGCAGGTTTATGGAAAAAATCATGAAGCATTTGCTCATTATTTCTCAATTAAAAGAAAAAATAAATAATTTGAATGAAGTCTTTCAATAAATGCTCGTGAAAGATTGACAATAGGATTGCTTCCTATATTTTACCTTTTTTTGGAAATAAAAACTTTATAATTGCATTAAGTATTTGATAGATATATTAAATTCAAAATCAAATATTAAAGAAAAACGGTGAGATGATCATATGAGTGAAGAATCCGGATTAAAAACAAAAACCAGAGCAGTGGTATATACAAAATTCCCCTTTTATAGGGTTATTATATATGAATTCACCACGATCCTTCATTATATACTTGGAGGAATTGGATTAATTATTGGTTATATCTTTTTATCTTGGGGCTTCCTAATTGGTTCTATTTATCTTGTGTTTGCATTTCTCCAAATGTATGTACTTATGCCCTTAATTGTGTGTCCAAATTGTGTGTATTATAGAATGGAAAATGGACGCTGCGTATCAGGTTTAAACAAAATTTCTCAGAAAATCGCAAAAGAAGGGAATCCTGAAGACTTTCCAAAAAGAGCAGAAGGAATATTTTGCTACAATAATATCTATATGGCAGCCTTATTCATTCCAATTATAGGGTTAATTCCTGCATTGATCTTAAATTTTTCTTTGATTTTATTAGGAATCTTCCTTGTTGTTTTAGGATTATTATTATTTCGATTTTTCGTGTTATTCCCAAAAATCGCGTGCCTTCATTGTAGTGCAAAATATACCTGCCCTATAGGAGAACAAATTGGAGTTCGCGATAAATAGCATAATTAAAATGAAATAAGAATCAATATGGATATATTCACTCACATATTAATGGGAACTCTACCATGTTTCTTATTACTTGGTAAAATAAGTCCAGAAGCAATAATTCTCCTTTGGATTATGGCCATTTTTCCAGATGGCGATATATTTGTTGAACCATTCACTAAAAAACGAAACTTATACTTTTTGTCTCATAAAGCCGCATCCCATTCATATATTATTGGGATAATTATAACTGCCATTATCAGCGTGTTAGTCTCATTTATTCGAGGTGTCCAATTCATTGAAATCTGGATAGCTGGAGCTATTGGATTTAGTATACATGTTTCATTAGATTGTTTTGGCGCTTCAAGAGTTCCTATTTTTTATCCACTTTCCAAAAAGGAGTTTAGAATTATTGCAGATAGGGCAATTAATCCATTATTAGCTCTATTTTCCGGGATTAACCTCCTCATTTTCCTTGTTTACTACTTTATCAGCCCATATTATCATGTATTTATGGCATTAACTTCATTTTACCTTATTATTTATTTTGTATATTTTGGGATCCGTTTAATACTAAGATTAATAGTACAATTACTATTACCAGAAGGCTCTCATTACATCCCTGGTTTCATACCTTTTTTCTATCTAATTTATACAAAAAATTCCTTAGAGGAGAGCATTAGCTTTATATTGAAGAGGAAATTTGCGTTTTCCTTGAATAAAAAAATACTGATAAATCAGAATTTCCTAAAGAATTCAGAACAAATGGCCTATATTGAGAAAACAATCAAAATTAGTCAAGAGTATAGATTTTTCCATAAATGGAATTCAATAATACCATTTATACGTGAAAATAAACAAAAGGTTAATATTGTACTTGTATTAGCTGAAAGTTATTCAAGGAAGAGATCATATTTTCTTTCAGTGGTTATTGATAAAGAAACAAAACAAATTTATTCAAAAGAAGATGGATTTGGTTCTTTTCAAGTCTGGCAAAATAAAGATCTTTAATGATTTTAAAAAGATATAAGATGCTAGAAAAAGATTTACTCTCAATAGTGCGAGATTTTGCTCAGGAAAATCCTGAAAAATATGATATTCATGGATTTTCTCACTCTGAGAGAGTAAATTTTTTGAAGCCTTTCAAAAAATATTAGTTTAAGGCTGACAATAGGATTGTCTCCTATTAATAATGTTTAAATAAAAAGCTAATTCCTTAAGAATTTAATAATGGAAGAGATAAAATTTAAAGAGTTTAGAAAATCACACAAAGGTGTTACTAAACTTTCTTATGAAGTTAATCAAGTATTGGAAGATGATCCAAATAGATCTCCTCTATATACTTTGATGTACGCGATTGAAAAGGGAGATAATACTCAGGAAAGGATTTATAACTTTTTTAAATATTTTTATGTAAATGAATTTGTATATATTAGGCTAAAACAAAATGAATTAGATGATTTACTATTAAAAGGAATTCATAAAGAATTAATTCAAAAAGAAAATATTACTTATTTTCTAACTGAAAAGGGTAAGTCAGTATTAGTTAAATCTAAAAAAGTTAATTTAATCACAAATAAAGCAATTACTATTTTTTTTAGTGAAAAACTTGTTTTAATTTTCTCTTTGATTTGCTTAATTTTTATGAGCTCGCTGAAAATAATTGTTGGATTGAATGCAGGCAGTGATGCGTTATTTAACGAGGGTATAGAGAATTTTACAGATATAATCAAGATATTCATAATAACTTTAAGTATTAAATTGGGGAAAGATAAGCTAGGAGCAATCGCAATCATTATTTTAATGTTGATAACGGGGATCAATTTGATAATATCTTCTGTATTTTCATTTATTCAAACTAATATTATATCACCATCCTATTTCTCGTTTATATTAATGTTTATCTCAATTTTACTAAATTTAATGCTGTTAGTTCTAAAAAATTTCGTTGGAAAATTACAGGCCAATTTTGCATTGCTCTCGGATGCTAAGGATAATGTAAATAATATTAGATTATCATTAGGAGTAATAGTTGGTTTAACTTTTGCTTTATTTAGAATTTATTTGATAGATTCTATTTTAGGTATAGTAATTGCTAGTTTAATTATATTTGATGGAGTAGAGACTTTAATGGCATTAATCAAATCAGGTGATGATATTGATATTGACAGCTTTAAATTAAGTTTAGATAAAGCCTTTGAATTTGAAATAGCCCATTGGATATTAGTAGTTATTCAAGAAGAAAAATTGTCCAAACAAAAATTGAATGAAAATTTTATGGAAGCTATCGAAAAAGGCTATGAAATTTTTGGAGTTTGGGCGATATTTGGACTTTCAAATATTGAAAAATTTAATATTCGTAAGATTTTAAACCTCATGAAAAAAAATGGTTTGATAAATATACAAGATGATATTTGTTATCTCACAGATAAGGGTAAAAAACAATATTATAATGCTCTTTCCCTAGAGATTGATAGAGTCTCAAGAAATAAGAAAAAATTTAAGAATTGGAAACCACCGAGTAGATTATCTAAAGTAGTCTGGTTATTATTTGGAGTTTTTGTCTCTATTATATTACTTTTTCTGATAATATATATAGGACCAATTATTTACGATTTTATAATTAATTTAATAGAGTGAATAGGGAGTATCCTTTTATGTTAGAAAATAATTTTATTTTAAAAGTAAGGAAATTCGCTCTT
Source organism: Promethearchaeota archaeon (assembly GCA_016839705.1). Lineage (GTDB taxonomy): Archaea > Asgardarchaeota > Lokiarchaeia > Sigyniarchaeales > SOKP01 > Loki-b32. Next base: position 90,693 of record JAEOTR010000079.1, read on the forward strand.
GATAATTCTGAGAAAGATGATATTCATGGTTTCTTACATGTTGAGCGCGTCCTAAATTTATGTCTCCAGATAGGAAAAAGATTAAATGCTAATTTATTTATACTGGAAATAGCAGTTCTACTACACGATATTGGAAGAAAAAATAGAAGTAAAACAACATCTATTAAGAATCATGCTGAATTATCAGCTGAGATGGCTTTTAATTTCTTAGACTCTTGTGATTTAAAACTCTCTAAAAAAGACTTTGATAATATAATTCACTGCATTAGATCACACTCATTCTCAAATAATTCAAACCCTCAGACTCTTGAGGCAAAAATTTTGTCTGATGCAGATAAATTGGATGCTCTTGGTGCAATAGGGTTATACCGGACTATAGGATTCACTATAAAAAATAAAGGAAATCTTAATGATCTTATAAAACATTTAAGAGAAAAAATAATTAAATTAAAAGATACGTTATTGCTTGATATTTCAAGAAAGATTGCTAGAAAAAGGCACGAAATTGTACTTGACTTTTATAAACAAATAAAAAATGAAGCAGATTTAGACTAAATAAGGAATTAAAGTCTGATCTTATTTTTAAAAAAAATAGTTTTTTTAATTATTAACTGCTATTTTTATTAAAGTATGAAAAAATTATAAAATAATATTAACTACGAACTAAAAATTCAGTAAAAATAGAAATGACTCATTTTAAAACTTATCCATTTACTGCTATTATAGGACAAGATCTTATGAAGCTTGCACTTATTTTAAATGCAATAAATCCAAAAATTGGCGGACTATTAATAAAAGGGACAAAAGGAACTGCAAAATCAACCGCTGTAAGAGCTTTAGCAGATCTACTTCCTGAGATAGATATTATTAAAGATTGTCCATTTAATTGTAATCCACACAATCTAAAAGAATCATGTCATGAATGCCAACATAAAATAATCGACAAAAAGTTGAAGAATAATGATATAGAATTTCGCAAAATGCGCGTTATTAATCTACCTATAAATGCCACTGAAGATAGAGTAGTAGGGACAATTGATATTAAAAAAGCACTAGAAGAGGGGTTGAAAGCTTTAGAACCGGGAATATTAGCAGAAGCAAATAGAAATATTCTCTATATAGATGAAGTAAATCTACTTGCTGATAATGTAGCAGATGTATTGTTGGATAGTGCCGCAATGGGAATTAATATTATTGAACGAGAAGGTATCAGTATTCATCACCCTTCTAATTTTATCTTGGTAGGAACGATGAATCCTGAGGAAGGAAATTTGAGACCTCAACTTTTGGATCGATTTGGATTAAGTGTGGAGGCAAAACCTATTTTAGATATCAATAAACGAGTTAAAATAATAAAGTACGTTGAAGATTATCATACTGATCCTCACAAATTTCACGATAAATTCGAAATTAAACAAAAACTATTAAGAGAGAAGATTGTTAAGGCTCGTAAAATTCTTAATAATATCAAAATTTCAGATGAACAATTAGAAAACATTGCAAAATTATCTATTAAACTGGAAATTGATAGTCATCGCGCAGATATCACTATAAATGTAACAGCAAAAACTATCGCTGCTTTTCATGGAAGAACAAACGTTTTAGATGAAGATATAAAAATAGCCGCAAAATTAGCATTAGCACATCGTTTAAGAAAACTACCATTTGAAGAACAAGTAATAGATGAAGATGATATCGAAAAGATGTTTGCAGCACAAGATAAGGAAGAAGCACCGAAATTGAATATAAATAATCCAGAATATCGAAATAATAAAGAAATTATAAATCTAAAAGAGGAAATTTTCGATATAGATACAAAGATATCTACAGATGGAATATTAGAAAAAAAAAGAATTGTAAAAGATATGAACACCTCTGGTCAAAGAATACTACATCCTACTCGCGATAAGAAGGGGAAATATATTGGTGGTCAAAAACCTAAAGATTTTAATTTTAGATCATCATCAGATATTGCTGTTCTTGAAACTATTAACAACGCCGCTTTAGAACCTGAAAATAAAAATGCTTTTAAAAATGGAGCAAAAATAGAGATTAAAAATAAACATATTCATATTAAGAAAAGAATTGGAAAATCAAGCCATTTATTTGTTTTCTGTGTTGACGCTTCAGGATCGATGGGAGCAAATGAAAGAATGATAGTCGTTAAAGGAGTGATATTTTCTATCCTTCAATCTAATTATGTATATCGCGATAAAGTCTCATTAGTTGTTTTTCGTGGAGAAGATGCAGAAGTTATTTTACCTCCCACTCGAAGTGTTGATTTAGCATATAAATTGTTAAAGGAAATACCTACAGGAGGTACAACCCCATTAATTAAAGGTTTAGTAAAAGCATTAGATATTGCTCTTGAAGAGAAAAGAAAGAAAACAGGGTATATACCCTTGATCATTCTTATTTCTGATGCCAGAGGAAATGTATTTTATAAGGATGCTATAGACGATTTATTAAAAACTGGAAAAGAAATTTCTAAAAATCAAATTGATATGATTATTATTGATACAGAAGGCTCGGATGTCAAATTAGAAATCAATAAAAAATTATCTGAATCAACAAATGCGAAATACTATCATATTGATACCATGAATAAAGAAAAAGTGAATGAAATTCTGGGAATGGAAGGATTATTTGAAAATATCTAATAGTGAATAATGATTATGAATCAAAAGATAGATAATACGAGAGATACACCTAAAATAACATTAATTACAGCTTCTGTTTTTTTGAAATGGTTAACTGAAGGGATTCACGAGATTTATAGTCAATTTGGAATTTTATTCGATTTTAAAATCTATTTTCTTAATGATTTGGACTCAGGAAAAATATCAAAAGAGGAAGTTAAAGAAGCTATTTATCAATCTAAAGTTATGTTAATTGATATCCGAGGAAATTCTCCAACAGCTGAACTCTTGGTAAAATCTTATGAAGAAATGGAAAAAAGTCAACCAGAATTATTTGATACTAAAGAAATAATCGCATTAGTAGGAGGGAATAGCGAAATAAGAGGTTTGACAAAAATGGGACCCTTTCAAGCCCGAAAGATACCTTCTCCTCAAAATAAGGATTATACTATTGATGAGATACCAGATTTAACGAAAGCAGTAAGATTTGGACAGAGAATGACTGAGTTTTTGAAATTTCTGGGAAAAGTGTTCCCTTTTAAAACACTCAGACATGCACGCTATTGGGTCATAATGATGGACTATTGGGTGCATGGATTAGGAGGGATTGCTGAGAATCATAAAAACATGCTTTTATTTCTTTTAAAGCACTATTTAGGATATAAGAATATTAAAGTTCCTAAACCAAAAAAGATTCCCTCTTTTGGGATTTATGATCCTCAATTGAATGAATATTTTAATAATATTGAAGATTATTTTAGAAAAAAGCCAATAGACCCTAATAAACAAACTATAGGAATATTTTTTTATGGAGGATTATACTTTGAACAGTCTTTACCTATAGTAAAAGAATTTATGAAAAACTTGTCAGAATTTAATATTCTTCCTGTTTTTTCTGACGTTTTAACAAATATAGACGCTTATCAAAAATTATTTTTTAAAGATGGAGTAAAATTAATAAGGGCTGTTATTAATCTTCAATATTTTCAGTTAAATGGAGGTCCTTTTGGTGGAGATAACTCTATAACAATAGATTTATTTAAAAAATTAGATATCCCACAATTTAATCCAATAATACAATATGATATGCCTATTGTGGAATATACTCAATCAAAAGAAGGGATTAACCCTATTAACCAAGTGATTGCAATTGTAATGCCCGAATTAGATGGAAGAATAGAAATGACTACTGTCGGCATTCTTAAAAATTTAGGATATTCTGATGATTTAAAATCCAATATTTTAGAAGTACAACCAATAATTGAAAATGTTAAATTCTATGCTCAAAGGATTAAAAAATGGTTAAATTTAAGAATAAAAGAAAATTCCGAGAAAAAACTAGCAATTATTATTTATAACTATCCTCCTGGAGAAGATAAAATAGGTAATGCTGCTTATTTAGATGTGTCTGAGTCAGTCAAGAATTTAATGGAAAAGTTGATTAAAGAAGGATATAATACAGAAAAAATCCCTGAAAACAAGAATTTAATGGATATATTTATCGATTTTGGTGCTGTAAATACACCTAAGTATACGAATATCCAAAAATATAAAGGACATAAAGTCTCTGTACAAGACTATATTAAATATTTTAAAATACTCCCATCACATCTACAAGATGAAATCATTGAATATTGGGGACCTCCACCAGGTAAGATTATGGTAGACAATTCACATCTAAAATTACCCATTATCCAATATGGTAATATATATATTTGTCTACAGCCCTCCAGAAGTAAAGTATCTGGAGATCCTAATGAATATCATAATAAGAATTTACCCCCTCATCATCAATATTTCGCTTTTTATCGTTATTTAGAAAATATTTTAAATATTGATGCTATAATTCATGTTGGAACTCATGGGACTGAAGAATTCCTTCCAGGTAAGGAATGTGCTGGTTGGATCTATGATTTTAATTTAAACTTAATTAATAGTATACCAAATATTTATTATTATCATATTACAAATACTAGTGAATCAGCTATCGCTAAAAGAAGAGGTAATGCGATTATTATTAATCACGCTGGACCCTCATTCAAAGACTCGGGATTATATCAAGAATTTGCTCAGTTAGAATTATTAATATCTGAATATCAAAATACAAACCTTTCATCTAGCCTTCAAAACCAAAAAAACAATAGAATCGATGATCTTGAAAAAAATATTAAATATTTAGCAAAAAGTATGAATATTGAATATAAAAATATCGCAGAATTGGAAGATAAATTATATAGATATAAAGTTTCTGTAATACCCATGGGGCTCCATACATTAGGAAAATCTTATTCTTATCAACAAAAATTTGATCTAATTCGAATGATTTTATTACACTCAACTGAAAAACCAGATTATGTTGAAGAATTTCTTTTTTATTTTAAGAACAAAGAAAAAATACAAGTAAAAAAATTTGAAAGATACTTACACACTTTTTTCGAGAATAATGCAAATCAATTACCTTTTGAAGATATAAATCAAATGTTAGTATCTGAATATGGTATAAATGAAGAAAAAAATCAACTAGTAATAAAATGGATATTGGATTTAATAAATAGAATTGAAAATTCTCTGGAATTAGACAATATTATCCATGCTATAGAAGGAGGATATATTGAGCCAGGATTAGGAGGGGATCCAATCCGTTCTCCTCATATTTATCCAACTGGAAAAAATTCATATGGTTTTGATCCACGATTAATACCTAATTCTACTGCAATAAAACGAGGAAATGAAATAGCAGAAAAATTAATTCAAAATTACAAAAATAATAATAATGAGTGGCCCGAAACTGTTAGTGTAGTACTTTGGGCTTTTGAAACTATGAAAACTGGGGGAGAAACTATTGGGCAAATTTTTAACTATTTAGGAGTTAAATCCATTAAAAATAAATCC
>JAEOTR010000013.1 GCA_016839705.1 Promethearchaeota archaeon
AGTAGGCATATAACATCAATTTCCTTAATTTAATTTCAATAAAATTTTGTAATTTTTAATTATCAAATAAAATTATTTTTATTAGATGTTAATTGTAAATGTTGTTGAGTTTATATTTTTTACTATATTTCAGCGTAATTATCGAGTTTTAATGAGTATTACAATAAATAAATATCGATCCTTATTTAGATTTTTTCTATACTATTATTCTAAAAGGTTCAATGGATAATTAATTAATTATTGCTAATTGGGGTAGAACTATCTCAGATGAACCAAAATAATAATTTACCTATGTAAAAAGGATTTTTAATAAAATAAGAAATATAAATGAGTTGAAATTTAACTAAATAATAATTAAAAATTGTGAAGAAATAGGAGATTCAAATGGAAAATCAAGTAGAAAATGGATATACTGGAAATATTCTTAGAGTTGATCTTACGAATGAGAAAACCTCAATAGAAAATCCTGATGACCTTTTTTACCGTCGATATATTGGAGGTGAAGGTATTGTAGTTTATTACCTCTTAAAGGAATTAAAAGTGGGTACTGACCCATTAGGTCCAGAAAATAAACTAATTTTTGCTAATGGTCCTTTGACCGGATTTGCGATACCAGGAACAGGTAGAAACAGTGTTGGCGCAAAGTCACCATTAACAGGTGGTTTTGGTGTAGCTGAGGTTGGAGGTCATTGGGGAGCTGCATTAAAGCACGCTGGCTTCGACGCTATTATAGTTGACGGAAAAGCTAAAGATCCTGTTTACCTGTGGATAAAGGATGGAGAGGTTGAGATAAAAAATGCAAGTCATCTTTGGGGTAAAGTTACGGGAGAAACTGAACAATTAATACGAGAAGAGTTGGGAGATAAGAATATACATGTGGCTCATATTGGCCCGGGGGGAGAACGAATGATACGCTACGCTTGCGTAATGAATGGCTTAAGAGACGCGGCAGGACGAACCGGAATGGGTGCAGTAATGGGATCAAAGAACCTTAAAGCAATTGCAGTAAGGGGTAGTGAAAGACCTAAAGCCGCTGATGATGAAAAGTTGAAAGAATTGTTGAAATTTTTTAATGAAAAACTTCAAAAGCGTAATGCAGGTTATTTTCAATTTGGTAGTGGAGGAGATTTATTAGAGCCATTTGCATCAACAGGGAATTTGCCTTATCGGAATTTTCGTGATGGAGATTTTCCGAATCCAATAGATTTAGATCCAAGAACTATTAAAGAGACAATTGGATTAGAAAAAGATGGATGTTTTGCTTGTTCTATTCGTTGTAAGAAGATAGTGAAGATAGATTCGCCACGGGTTGTGGATTCTCTTTATGGAGGCCCAGAATATGAAACTTTGGGAGCCTTTGGTTCAAACTGTGGAATAAGAGATATAGCAGCAATATGTAAAGCCAATGAACTATGTAATAAATATTCTCTCGATACGATCTCAACGGGAGTTTCCATTGGATTTGCGATGGAGTGTTATGAGAAAGGGATTTTAACTGAAAACGATACAGGGGGGATTAAATTAGAATTTGGAAACGACGATGGAATGATTCAAATAATCGAAATGATCGCCAAACGAGAAGGCATTGGTAATATTTTAGCAGAAGGTGTTAAGCGTGCTGCTGAAATGATTGGCAAGGGAGCGGAAAAATTTGCAATGCATGTTAAAGGAGTGGAGATTCCCATGCATGAACCTCGTTATAAGCAAGGAATGGGAGTTGGTTATGCATTATCACCGACGGGGGCAGAACATATGACAAATTTACATGATGACTCAATCGCACATGGAAGAGTTAAGGCTTATCAAGGATCCCTTGGAATTCTAGAACCTCTTCCCGTAGATGATCTAAGTTTTAAGAAAGTCAGAGCTTTGATTTACATTACAAATTGGCAATATACTTATAATGCCGTTTTAATGTGCTATTTTCTCTTTTGGTCAAAGGAGCTTATTACTGAGATATTACAGGCAGTTACGGGTTGGAATACTTCAATGTGGGAATTAATGAAAGCAGGAGAGAGGATATCAACAATGGCAAGAACTTTCAATACAAGAGAAGGTTTAACTAGTAAAGATGATTGGTTACCAGAGAGATTTTTCGAACCACATACTTCAGGACCTCTCGCTGAAACTGCTATAGATAAAGTAAAATTCGAAAATGCGATTAAAACTTATTATGCCATGATGGGTTGGAATGAAGAAGGTGTTCCTACACGAGAAAAACTTCAAGAACTAGAATTAGATTGGCTAGAATCTACTTAAAAAGACAATTTTTAAACTTTAATAAAACATTATTCTTATTTTTTGACTCTTATATCTAAATCTTCAAATAATTCTTCTTTATTTTTTCGTACTATATCAAAAATCTCATTAATATCATCTTGGAAACTTATTTTTTTACCTTCAGAATCAGTAATTTCAAGTATGGCTTTATTTTGTAAAAATTTCTCAAATACTAAATTGAGATCATGAATATTAACATGTGTTTCTTTAAAAAAATCTAAAAGATGATGCAAATAAAGCCCTTTGATATAGCCTTTTTTATTTTTATCTTTCTCATAAAAATATTGTATTTGTCGGAAAATTATATTTTCGTTATTATTATCAACATCAATTGCATCTTGTTTGTAAAACGCCCAATTAAATCCATAATCTATAGCTCTATTTACCATATCCGCTATTTTTTTTTCTATTCCGGCTTTTTTAGCCCACTTATTATGAATAAACCAAT
>JAEOTR010000080.1 GCA_016839705.1 Promethearchaeota archaeon
GCAGGAACATCAATATTAGGTCCTATAATATCGGCAATTTCTCGAATATATTTTCTTGCAAGTGTTTCAAGTTCTCTGCTACTCATTTCCTTAGGATTACAGATAATTCCTCCTTTCGCACCACCCAATGGAATATCTACACACGCACATTTCCAAGTCATCCATGCTGACAATGCCTTTACAAGAGAAGCACTTTCTTCAGGATGCCATCTAATGCCTCCTTTCATTGGACCTCTGGCAGAGTTGTATTGGCTTCTAAATCCTTTGAATGTTTTAAGCATACCATCATCCATTTTCATGGTAATCTTTATTTCAACAAATCTTTCAGGTATACTTAATGTGTTATAGATCTCGTTATCATAACCATTGAGTTTACAAGCCTCATATAGTTGTTTTTGAGAAATTTGAAATGGATCTAAATTCTCGCTTTCAAAACAATCGTTTTGAGGTATGATTTCATGCTCAAGGCTTAAATTTTGGTTATATTGCATTTTTTTATCACATTAGATCGAATTTTAATTTGTTCATTCTTTTTATGATTCTTTGAACAGATAATTGATTTTATTATTATTATAGATCAAATAATGTGTTTTACCTATTTAACCTTTTCCCCAACTTTTCCCACTTACCATAACGATACGTAATTGGTTTCCGACAGATTTAGAATCAGAAAGAAAATGAACGAATTTTATTTAATTAAAGTTTTGATGAACAAAAATATAATTTAATTTATGTCATTTTTAAGTTTTCGGTTTTTTTTTGAACAATATTTAGAAATGTGGAAGCGGATATTATTAAAGGTAAAGTTATGATTTAATTTCTAAAATTTAATTATCTAAGAATAATAAAATCATGATTACGAAATTTCAAAAAATATTATTTTTTAAAAAAAGATATTATTTCCTCTGGATCTGCCCTACATCTATGTTTTGCCAATACTAATTTATATTGTGACCTATTATTCAATTTCGGTTATTCTTCTTTCATTTCAACCTTAAAATTTATTTTATGAGTCATTTTATAAATATCAATAAAACTTGATACGTCCATCCGTGGTTTGATTCCATCAATCGTCTTAATCTTTTCATTAATAAACCTCCATAGAGATTTTTCATTTTCTGCAAAAAATCGTGCTACAATATCATGATCTCCTGTTGTTGTAGCAATAAGTTGTACTTCGTCTAATGATGCAATTTTTTCAGCAACTTCATCCATTTTTAACGGATCTACAGAAAGACCTAAGATCGCAATAGTCCCGAAACCTGCTTTCATTGGATTTACAATAGTATCTTCTTTCTTTATTATACCCTCTTCAAGTAATTTTTGAACTCTATTATGAACACTACTAGCTGCCATTTTGACTTTTTTGCCTAAAACTTTATACGAAATTCGAAAGTTATTCTGTAAAATATTTAAAATTTCTTTATCAATATCATCCATGTAAATCACATCGAATAATAAACTTTTTTTATGTATTATTTGGGATTATATTCTTTTAAAAGTTCTTTTTTTAAATTTCATCCAATTTAAAACCAAGTAGTTATTTAAGAGATTTTTTTTACACTACTCTAAATTATTTTCTTAAATATTTAATATGAAATATGAAGTTAAAGATCTTGCTTAATATCACCATTAGGTAGCATATTATCGGGATGATACTCTCTGGTTTCTTCCATTTGATATCTAACACAATTCTTGTTTTCTACTAAACAATAATCTTCAACCCATTTTCGGTCCAGCTTACCTTGGTCAACAAAATATTTAATAGGGCAAACTGGATACCATTTACATGTTTTATTTTTAGTTTTCATTTAGTTTGTATCTTAAATTAATCTATTAAAATATTTCTATTGGATTTAGATTGGATAATATTCGTCTAATTATCGATATATTTAAATATTGTACTTTATATTCACTAATTAGTGAATAGAGTTCGTTTGAAAATATTTTAAATATGTTACCTGAAATAAAAAATAGCAAAAAGAGAGAAGAACCTATAAAATTATTCATAGATTTTAATAAATCTGATAATTCTTTATATGATAACCTATATATAGAAGATTTCAAAATAGTTATTAAGATCCCAATGGGCGAAAAAGATAATCTACCAGGTCATATCAAGATTGAAAGATTTTCACTAGTAAATGAGGTCTTCTTAACATCATATTAGATGTGTTATTTTTCATTTAAATTATTATATGATATATTAAATTGAATAATATTTTTAATTTATTTAAATATTTGTATGTTATGCATTAAAATATTCTTTATCAGAATAATGTTCGATTAATTTAAATATTTTAAATTGTTTATATTAATTGTAAAAGTAATTTTTATTAATTTATATCTATAAAAAATAATTTGAATTTTATTCGAGATAAATATAAAATTAGGAGGTGGATATTATTTATAAAAAAATTTTACTTGCCGTTGATGGATCACTTCATTCAAATAATGCTGCTGTACAAGTTACAGATTTTCAACAGGGGTGGAATAATAAGGTGGTAATTTTTCATTCAATAAAACATCATAAGATTCCTATGAGATCATTTTCTAATGAATCTATTCCTGTTGAACTCTATCAGAACATAGAAGAAATAAGTAAAAACGCAGGAAAACAATTATTAGATAAAACAGAAGAAATCTTTAACAAGGCAGGATTATCCGTTGAAACACGATTAATTGAAGATGAAGAACCCGAAGTATATATAAGAAGAATTGTGGAAGAAGAAAATTTTGATCTTGTGGTTTTAGGCGCAAAAGGTCATCACTCTAAAATAAAAGAAATATTGTTAGGAACAGTCTCAAAAAAAGTAGCAAAAAGCGCCCCATGCGACGTTTTACTAGTCAAGTAAAGACATAATCTTTAAAAATTAAAAAATTTGTAAACAAGACTCTATTCAAATGAGCTTGCTTAAGATATTTCCTCATCTTTAAGCCAACAACAAGAGCATTAATCAAAGAGGGTAAAAAAATTGAATGTAGAAAAAGAAAATAAGTTTGTAAAAAAGGTAAATTTTGTAAAGAAGAATTATAAAACATCGGTTTATAAGTGGCGACATAAAAAAAAAGTCGATAAATTTATTGAAAAATTACAAAATAATGTTGTATAAAATAATATTAACCCGTAATGGATTAGTATTATTTTTAATAATTTTTCAAATTTACTCATTGGTAAAGTAAAAAATTCTAGGAACTCTGCTATTTAAAGACGATTAATTAAATAGATGTATAAGAATCCTGTTTAATATTTCTTAGATAAAATGGGAAAATGTGTTTTAAAAATTTAAATTAAAAAAAATCATAATTGAAAATTATTCAAAAATAAAATAATTCATGAGGTGGTAATTAATGTCAAAAGTAAAATATGCTCCCCTTAATGGTTCATACAAGCAAGATAAGGAAGGGTCATTGAAAACAATTGAAATTACTGAAAAATTAAGATCAAAGATTGACGAATTGACACAACATTTAGTGAAAAGTAATTATCCTTATGATACTCTATGTTGGGCACTTGCTGAATTTGAAATGATTTTTGAAAAAGGACGTAAAAATTATTCGGAGCATGAAGTAATTGAAAGGGAAAAGAAAATATTTGACAGTTCACTTGATTATGATGACCTCTGTTGGTTTATATCAAATCTTAAAATTTACCTTGAAGAAGTTAAGTTATATCCATAAATTAAATTAAGGAAAAATTCGAGGTGTATATAATGATTGAGATATTTAATAAAAAAAAGAAAAGAATTGGTTATATTAAGGAAAAGAAATATTTTGATAAGAAGAACAGATTAATAGGTTATTTAGAAGGAAATGCTGTTAAGAACAAGAGTGGTGGCATTCTTTTAAAGTATAATAAACATGATGATATTATTGTTGGTAATGAAAAAGTGGGTTTTATTCTTAACTCACAAGTATGTTTTAGAGAGAAGCCTATTTTTGAATTTTCAGAAGAAAAAAGAGAAATACACACTCTCGACGGGAAGGAAAGTTTAATATTAATAGGAAATCATGAAAAGATTAATGATTTAGATTTACTCGCTGTAGCAACTGTTTTTCTTAAATCTAAATGGTGGGATATAATTTATGGGTACTGGTGAATATTTTTTGAGTCTAACTTATATACCCTAAAAACTTTTTTTTTATTTTAATTTTAGATATTGGTTCATCGCTTTAGCTGCTTTTCTCCCGGCACCCATAGCAGATATTACAGTAGCCGCGCCGGTAACAATATCTCCTCCCGCATAAATTCCTTCGACGTTAGTTTTTCCAATCTCATCAGTCACAATATAGCCCCATTTATTTAATTCAAGTGCAGGATAAGTTGAGGTTAATAAAGGGTTAGAATTGTTTCCTATACCGATAATTACTAAATCAGTTTTAATAATAAATTCAGAGTTTTCAATTGGGATTGGTCGTGCTCTCCCCGACTCATCGGGCTCCCCTAGTTTCATTTGTATTACCTCCATCTCTTTAACTTTTCCCTCTTCATCACCAATAAATCTAATAGGATTAGTTAATAATTTAAAAATGATACCTTCTTCCTCTCCGTGATGGACTTCTTCTAGTCTTGCGGGAAGTTGTTCCATAGCTCGACGATAGACAATGGTGACTGTATTTGCTCCAAGTCTTAATGCTGTTCTCGCTGAATCCATCGCAGTGTTACCCCCTCCAATAACAACAATATTTTTCCCTTTCACTATAGGTGTCTTAAATCTTGGAAAATCATATGCTTTCATAAGGTTGGTTCTTGTTAAATATTCATTAGCAGAGACAATCCCTCTTAAATTTTCACCAGGGAGACCTAAGAATCGTGGACTACCTGCGCCTATCCCTATAAAAATTGCTTTAAATCCCATTGATTTCAAGTCATCTATACTTAAAACTTTACCAATAATCATATTATACTCTATAGTTATGCCCAACATTTTAAGCGTTTCAATTTCGTCTTCTACAATCTCTTTTGGAAGCCGAAACTCGGGGATTCCATATACCAAGACACCTCCACCTTTATGAAAAGCTTCAAAAATGGTTACCTCATATCCAAATCTAGCCATATCAGCAGCACATGTAAGTCCAGCTGGTCCAGATCCAATGATGGCAACTTTGATATTGTTTGGTGCTTCACAGTCAGGACATTCTTTGAGTTGATTTGCTCTTTCCCAATCTGCTATAAATCTCTCAAGACTACCAATAGCCACAGATTTAAATCGCTTTCGCATAACGCATTTTGATTCACATTGGTTTTCTTGCTGGCACACTCTCCCACAAATTGCAGGTAAAATATTATATTCCTTAATACTTCTAACGGCTTCTTGAATTTCTCCTTCTTTAATTAATTTTATAAACTCTGGGATATTGATATTGACAGGGCATCCTTCCACACATAAAGGTTTTGCACATTGTAAGCATCTTTCTGCTTCTTTTTGAGCAATCTCGGCATCAAAACCTAGATTAACTTCATTAAAATTTCTAACTCTTAATTTAGGATCTTGGGTGGGCATTTTTTGCCGTGGGATTCTAACGGATTTTTTTTTAGGAGTACTATCACTCATCAATATCACCTGTATTGAATTTTTCTATAGCTTTACATGAATGTGTCTGATAAATAGAGACTTCAGGTTCTTCAAATCTTTCATTACGAGAAAATAGTTCGTCCCATTTAATTTGGTGAGCGTCGAAAATTGGTCCATCTATACATGCAAATTTCGTCATTTCTTTTCCATCTACAAGTAGAGTCAAACGACAACAACCACACATTCCTGTTCCATCAATCATAATAGTGTTTAAACTCACAAAAGTAGGAATATTTCCATGTTCTTTAGTGAAATTTGATGCATCTCTCATCATATAAGTGCATCCTATAAAATAAGCTCTGTCATAATTTATTTTGTGGTTTTTTAAATGCTCTAATCCTGCTAAAATTTTACCTTTCAAACCCTTAGATCCATCTGAAGAACAATATATTATATTATCTGAGATCTCTTCAAATTCCTTTTCTAAATAGAATAAATTCTCATTTCTTGCTTCTAAAATGATTATTATCTTATTCCCCGCTGATTTTAATGCTTTAGCGATTGGAAAAATGGCACCATTTCCATAACAACCACCTGCTAACAAAACTGTACCAAAATTTTCAATCTCGATATCTTGTCCTAAAGGCCCTACAACACTATAAAGATAATCATTCGGATTAAGATCTATTAATTCCATTGTTGAATATCCTGCCTCTTGAAAGTAGAGTGTTATAGTACCTTTTACAGGATCCCAATCAGATATAGTTAATGGTATTCTTTCACCTATCTCCTCTTTCATTAGAATAACAAAATTGCCCGGTTTTGCTTTTTTAGCCATCAAAGGTGCTTGAATTATTAATTGGTAGAAGTTTATAGCAATTTCTTTATTAGAAATAACTTTAAATCTCGTTTTCTTTAATTCTTTTACATGTAATTCAGTACTTTCCCCAGAAAATTTAAATTTACGATATTCAATTAAATTATTTAGATCTTCTACATGATTCGAGATTGGTTCTCCACGGTACTTAAATGATTCTAATGATACATGTTGGGGTATTAATTGACAAGATTTTTCCTCAAATGTGTTTGAAGGTAGATTGAATCCTTTCATTAGATTTTCAGAATCTTGTGAGTTAAATTCAGTTTGTTTCTTTATAATTTCTTCATTAATTTCAGAAGTATTTGAAAAACGAAATTCGCTTTTAATTGAATCATCAAATATTATAGATAACTCACAAAAGATCTCCCAATCTGGTTTTGATACCCCTAGTTTTAAGGCTGCTTGGGAGAAATAACTTGGTATATGTTCAGAATTAATGAAAGTTCCTGAATCTTCTATAAATGTGCATGTTGGAAGAACTACATTAGCAAACTGAAAGTTCTTTGAAGGATATATATCTTGCAGTATTAAATATTCAATATTTTTGAGGATTTCCTGATTTTCAAGTCTTTCCGTAAGATATAAAGCTTTTATCCTTCCATTTTTAATATCATTGATAATATCCTCTTGAGATTTCTTGCTGTTTATTATGATATTTTTCAAAACACCCTTAATATTTGCATTTCTCCAAAGATATTGATCATCATATTTGTTATTTAGAAGTGCCGTTAGAACAATATTATCAGTTTTTAGAATTTTTTTAGCAAATTTATGCAAAATATAAGCGGATTCATTTGATAAATCGACCGAAGTTAATATTGCAATTTCATCAGGTTTGAATTTCATTAGATTTTCTTTTATGGCGTTGTATGCCTCATACCACCCACTTGGGATTAAATTCTTATTGTTTTTGACTAAAGGATATTTCAATCTCTTATTTCCATTGTTAAAAGGTACTATACAAAACCGACCAAATACACATGGAAACTTATTATTTGAATAATTATTTTTGTTTGGAATTGACTCTACTAGTAATTCATTAAAAGAAAAGTAGTCAAAACTACAATGTATACCACAAAAACCACAAACAGACATTGTTTTGTTACTGTTTTTATCAAACCATTTAGTATTTTTTGATGTGATGGCACCTGTGGGACATATATCAATACAAGCGCCACAAAACTGACAATTTGAATCGATGAGAGAGATATCAAAAGCTGTTGAGACTTTTGTATCATGACCTCGATTCGCAAAATTAATAGCCCCATTCTTTCTTAATTCATTACAAATCCTAACACATTTACCACATAAGATACACATATTAGGATCTATTTCTATAAATGGATCATTTCTCTTTAGAGATGAATTCTTGTACTCTAATTGATATTCGACATCATCTATTTCAAGATAATTAGTAATTTTTCTTAAATCACAGGTTTCCTTACTGGAACAGAAAAAGCATCCAAAAGATCTACCTGCTTTACTTTCACTTCTCCCATCCTCTTCACATTTATCTTTGTTACCACATACAAGACAAGAGTAGGGATGGTCACTCAATATTAATTTCAAAATCTCTATTCTTAATTCTCGAAGTTCATCGTCATTTGTGATAATTTTCATATCATTTTGGGCAGGAGTTGAACAAGCTGTAGGATATCCTTTCATACCTTCAACTTTAACAATACAAAGTCTACATCCTCCATAAGAAGTTAAATTTTCTATATAACAGAGTGTAGGAATGAATATAACCGCTTTTTTTGCGACTTCTAAAATCGTCTGTCCCTCTAAAAATTCGATGACTGTTTCGTTGATTTTCAAAGTTTTTTTTTTATTGGTAATCGTTTAATCACTTCTTAGTGTTTTTTTTGGTACTTTAGAGATTGAATTATATGGGCATAAATTAAAGCATAACTCACACTTGATACATAAATCGGGATTAATGAAATGTGGTTCCTTAGAATTGCCCGTAATAGCTTTGGAAGGACAATTATTTTTGCAAACTTCACATCCAGTACAATTGTTTTCATCTATTGAAAATGATATCAAATTCTTACAAACAAGAGCGGGACAACTCTTTTCTACTACATGTGCTTCATATTCATCTCTAAAATACTTTAGAGTTGTAAGAACGGGATTGGGTGCTGTTTGACCTAATCCACATAAACTAGTTTTCTTAATAATGTTTGCTAATTTTTCTAAACGTTCTAAATCTTTTAAATTTGCTTTTCCTTCTGTAATATCAGTAAGAATATCTAACATCCTCTTAGTTCCTACTCTACATGGGACACATTTTCCACAAGATTCGTTTTGAGTGAAAGAAATAAAATAATGGGCTAATTCTACCATACAAGTGTCCTCATCTAATACAATAAAACCTCCAGAACCCATTATAGAACCTAATGAGGTAATACTCACATAATCCATTTTAGTATCTGAAAACCTTGCAGGAATGCATCCTCCTGATGGTCCACCAATTTGAACTGCTTTAAATTTCTTTCCGTTTGGAATACCACCACCGATATCATGCACGATTTTTCCAATCGATGTACCCATAGGAATTTCTACTAATCCTGAATTATTTATTTTTCCTGTGAGAGCTACAACCAAGGTTCCAGAGGCAGATTGAGTTCCTATTGAAGAAAACCATTCAGAACCCTTCTCAATTATTTTAGGGATAAAACTATAGGTCTTAACATTATTGTTATTAGTCGGTTTATCCCATAAACCAGATGTTGAAGGATAGGGAGGACGAGGTCTAGGAATTCCTCGCTTCCCCATAATAGAAGCCATTAATGCTGTTTCTTCTCCACATACAAACGCACCAGCTCCTTTTTTTAATGTTATATTAAAATTAAATCCTGAATTAAGAATATCCTTACCAAGATATCCCGCATCTCTAGCTTGTTGAATAGCTAAATCAAACCTTTCAACAGCTAAAGGATATTCTGCTCTGATGTATATATAACCATAGTTTGCACTAATTGCATAAGCAGCAATGAGCATTCCTTCAATAACACTATGTGGATCACTTTCCAAAATAGTCCTATCCATAAACGCTCCTGGATCTCCTTCATCTCCATTACATATTAAATATTTAGGAGTTCCCTCAGCTTCTTGACATAAAGCCCATTTTTGTCCCGTGAGAAATCCTGCGCCGCCTCTACCTCGTAATCCTGATTTTCGAATCTCGTTAATAACATCTAAGGGGCTATAATGTTGTAATACTTTTTTAAGTGATTCATACCCACCCTCAAATATATATTCTTTAATATCTTCTGGGTTTATTTTGCCACAATTATCAGTAATAATGGGCTTTTGCTCAGAATAAAACTGGATATCATCAATATTTCTTATAAAGTTTCCCGTTTTGGGATCCCTATAAAGTAGTCTTTCAACAATTTTATCCTCTAATAAATGTTGCTTGATAATATCTATAACATCACTTTCCTTAAGATTAACATATAAAACATTATCGGGGTCAATGATAAAAGTGGGTCCAACTTGACAAAAGCCGTGACAGCCAGTTTTTTTAACGTATATAAATTCTGCTAAGTCCCACTCTTGAATTAATTTCACTAATTCTTCGTGAACAGGATTTGCTTTTAATGAATTACATCCTGTACCTCTACAAACGCGAATAGTCCTTGTTCGAATTTTATTCATTATTTGAAAATTTGGTTAGTTTTATCTTCTTTTAAATCTTTAAGAATTCTTTTCAACTTCTTAATTGTTAAATCCCCATAAATTTGCCCATTAATCACGCATACCGGTGATATTGCACAACATCCTAAGCATGCTACTGATTCTATACTAAAAAGCAGATCATCTGTTGTTTTACCAGCTCTTATCCCTAATTCGTTTTCAACAAAATATAATAAATGTGGGCCTCCCTTAACATGACAAGCAGTACCATCACAACATATAAGAATATTTTTTCCCAATTTTTTAAATTTAAACTGCGTATAGAAAGTAGCTATGCTATAAATTTCAGCAAGAGAAATTTTTAACTTTCTAGATAGGTAATACAAAACATTTGAGGGTAAATATTGATATGTTTCTTGTATTTTTTGCAATATTGAAATTAAATTTCCTTTTTCGCGTTCGTAAGTTTTCAAGATTTTATTAATCTTGGTTTTCTGCTTATCATTGATTTCATAGAGGAGTTCTTGAGTCAAATTATCCCATTTCCATGATTTCTACTTTAAATTTTTAAAACTTTGAATAAATTTTAAATTTGTGATTATTAATAGCAAGGTAAACCAGAGATAGTAATATTTTTGACAAATGGAAAATTTATATATTTAATCATGGATACAATACTCGTAATGGATTTCGGAGGTCAATATTGTCATTTAATCGCAAGAAGAATTAGAGATTTAGGAGTATACTCAGAAATTTTACCCTATAACGTTTCCCTTGAGAAGATTAAAGCCATAAATCCAAAAGGAATCATTTTATCGGGTGGTCCAAATAGTGTTTATGAAAAAGGAAGTCCACAATTAACCGAGGAATTTTATAAGTATGTTTCAGATGAAGATATACCCATTTTAGGCATTTGTTATGGACATCATCTCATAGTACACCAGTTAAATGGAAAGGTTGAATCAAAAGAACACAAAGAATATGGGCAAACCGACCTGATTATAATAGAAGATAAAGGTCTTCTTGAAGGTTTTAATAAGAAGGAAACAGTATGGATGTCCCATGGAGATCAAGTAAAGCAATTACCAGCGGGGTTTAATGTATTAGCAAAGACAGCTACTTGTCCAATTGCAGCTTATATAAATAATCAAAAAAATATATTTGGTGTTCAATTCCACCCAGAAGTTGTTCATACTCCTAAGGGTAATATTATTCTGAAGAATTTTGTCAGTAAATATGCAAAAGCGAACAAAGAATGGAAGTTTGAGGACTGGATCGAGCAAACAATAATGGGGATAAAAGAAAGAGTTGGAACAAATAACAGGGTAATTTTGGGATTAAGTGGTGGTGTAGATTCTTCTGTTGCTGCAGCCTTAATACATAGAGCTATTGGAGATCGATTACATAGTATCTTTGTGAATAATGGAATGTTACGGAAAAATGAAGCAAATCAGGTTCAAAAAACATTTAAAGATAAGTTAAGGTATAGAAGCTTTCACTATGTAGATGCAGAAGAATTATTCTTGAACAAGCTTAAGGATATTGAAGATCCAGAAGAAAAGAGAAGAATTATAGGGCATACTTTTATTGATGTTTTTGAGAAAAAGACTATTGAATTAGAAAAAGAATATCCTGATATAAAATTTCTTGCTCAAGGAACGATTTATCCTGATCGCGTGGAGACAAGCGCTACAAGCAACGCTTCTGCGAAAATCAAATCTCATCATAATTTGACTTTACCTGATAATATGAGTCTGGAAGTATTAGAACCATTGAAAGATTTATATAAAGATGAAGTTAGAAAGATTGGAGTAAAATTAGGATTACCAAACGAGATAATTAACCGTCATCCCTTCCCAGGACCAGGATTAGCAGTGAGAATAATTGGTTCTATAGACAAGGAAAAGTTAAACATTCTACGAGATGCTGATGAGATTTTAATTGAGGAAATACGAAAAGCTGGTGTGTATGAGAGCCTTTGGCAGGCATTTTGTGTATTTCTTCCCCTAAAAACTGTCGGAATCATGGGAGATTATCGTACCTATGAATATATTTGCGCGATTAGAGCTGTGGAATCATTAGATGCAATGACTGCAAACTTTGCAAAATTAGATATGGATTTATTAGAAAGAATAGGAACTCGTATTATAAATGAAGTAAAAGGTATAAATCGTGTTGTTTATGATATCTCTAATAAACCACCAAGTACTATTGAATATGAATAATTTTTTTTAATATGGTAATGATTCTAATTTATATTAATTATAAACATCTTGACAATCATGACTGAAAAAGAAATAAAATGGGATTTTTCTGAGATGTTTTCAGGTTATGATGACCCAAAATTACCAACCACAATGGAAAATCTAACCAAAGAAGCAGATCAATTCGTAAAGGATTATAAAGGTAAAATCGACTCTAAAAGTTTTAGTGCAGAGGATTTGAATATTCTCTTAAAAAAGATAGAAGACTTTTCGGCTAGACTTGATGAAATACAATTATTTTCAACTAATTCCTTCAACGCCAATATGACTCTTCCCGAAACACAAGCCCTTAATAATAAATATCGAGAATTTCAAACACAAATTTCTACAAAACTTGCATTTATTGACTTGGAAATGGGGAAATTTATATTTGAAAATAAGGAATTAATTTCTAATCCAACGTTAGCAAATTATAAACATCATTTAGAAACAATTTATAGGGCATTTCCTCATCAATTATCAGAAGTTGAAGAGCAAATAATTCTTGAAAAAGATCAACACGGTATTAGAGCATGGAGTCAACTACAAGGAGCTTGGTTGAATACCCGAGAATTTAAGGTTATGGTGGAAGGTGAAGAAAAAATTCTATCATATGGAGAAGCAAACAATTTATTTACTCATCCAGATAGAGATACAAGGATTTCTGCAAATAAATCAATATATAGCTTATTAGGTAAAGATGAAGAAATATTTACGACTGCCCTGCGTAATATCTGTTCTGATTGGATTAAAAACTCTAAACGTAGAAATTATGATAGCCCAATGCACGATAGTCTCATAGTAAATGATACTACTCAAGAAATAATAGACAGTCTAGTGCAAACGATCGAAGAGAGTGTAGGTGTATATCGGAGATACCTAAGAATTAAAGCTAAACTTCTTAATTTGCCTAAGCTGACTTGTGCTGATGTTGTTGCTCCCCTTCTAAACGTACCTCATAAAAAATATGGATGGGAAGAGGCAAAAGAACTAATATTTGAAGCTTTTAGTCGTTTTGATAAATCTTTTGTTGATAATGCTAAAGATATGTTTGAAAAGAAGCATATTGATGCCAGCATAAGAAAGGGTAAAAGAAATGGCGCTTATTGTGCAGGATGGTATAAAGGAAATTCTGCCTTCATATTAATGTCCTTTGATGGTGCAATAAGAGAAGTATATACATTAACCCATGAACTAGGGCATGCTATACATGATTATTTAGCCTCACGAGAACAAACATATATTAACGTTCATCCAGGATATACTGTTGCTGAAACCGCTTCCACGTTTGGAGAATTGCTCATGACGGATCTCTTACTTGAGAAGGCAGAAACAAAAGAAGAAAAGATGGCGATTATAGCTCATATTTTAGATGAAGCAGGCCAATCTGCTTTTCAAGTGAGTGCTCGTATATGGTTCGAGCAAAGTTTATATGATGCTATAGATAAGGGTGAGCATTTAGATGGAAAAACAGTTTCAAAGTATTGGTGTGCTGGAAGAGATAAAATTTATGGTGATTCCGTTGAATGGTTTGAAGAAATGGATTGGGAGTGGACAATGAAGGGACACTATTATATCCCAAACTTTAGGTTTTATAATTATCCCTATGTCTACGCTCAATTATTTGTGTATGCTTTATATCAGACTTACAAGAAAGAAGGAAAAAGCTTTGTTCCTAAATTTAAAAAATTACTTTCTTCTGGTGGAAGTGTATCTCCGGAGGAGCTAGGTAAAATAGTGGGATTAGATATTACAAAACCAGACTTTTGGAAGCTCGGAATTAAGCAATATGAAAGTTTTGTAAGCCAATTAGAAAATCTTATAGAATGAATAATTCTTTCATATTTTTTTTATTAAAATTCATTGATATCAGTCAATAACTTAAAATTAGTTGAAAGAAAAAAATTAAGCTATTTATATGGAAAAAAAAGAAATTGTTCGTATAGGATATAATAAGGTAGCTGAAAGGATACAGGAAATCTCTGGTTTAGAAAAAGAGGGAATTTACGAGTTAAACCTCTTAGCAGACTTTACCTCAAGAATACCACTAAGTGGTTTAGTTCTAGATGCGGGTTGTGGGTATGGTGTTTATTCTCGCTACTTGAGTGATAAATTCAAAGTTATCGGTGTTGATATTTCTGAGAAGCAAATCGAATTAGCCAAACAAAATGCACCCAAAGCAGAGTTTATATGTGAGGATATGACTAAAACCAACTTTCCTAATGATTATTTCGATGGAATTTTAGCTTTTTATTCAATAATTCATATACCCAGAGATGAACATTATGATTTATTGAGTAATTTTTTCCGGATGTTAAAAATGAATGGGGTTGTACTTTTGATTTTTCAGGTAAATGATGATCCTGAATCTTATGAAAATAATTTCTTTAGTAGAGGTGTGAAGATGTATTGGAGCGGTTTCGATAAAAATGCTAACTTAATCATGCTTAAAAATATTGGATTTAAAATAATATGGTCTAAATCAGTAAAAGAATCTCCGAAGTGGGGAGAATCATCTCATTTATTTGTGTTTGCAGAAAAATAGTATGCGAAAATGATAAAAAAATAGTAAAAAAAATTAATAGTTTCCTGAATAAATCTCGTTTTTGACTAACTCAAAATCTAGTGATTCTTGGGATTTTATTCCAAGATCCCATTTATAGCACACTTCTTTAGCTCTTTGAGTGATATATGCAATATCTTCGCGACTCAGTAAGTTTAATTTAAATTTCCGAACCCCTGCTAATAATTGCTTTATTCCAATACCTAATTTACTCGCAAAATAAGTATAAACCCCTACGGCTGAAGGTGGGATATATTTTCCATTATAAACTCTATGCAAATTATCGTATTCAACAAACGCCTCATTTATAGTTAAACTCCTAGGATCTTTCTCTTTTGGAAATCCTAAGTTCTTTAACATTGCTGGTGTTTGTTGTTTCTTATCAATGACGTCACCAATATATTTTGCTTTCATTGCAGCGGTAATTGGTGCTCTTGCCATTGCTATACAGTTTATGTAGGGTGCCCCCATCGCAAGTGCTTTAAACATCTGGGTTTCATTTGCAATACCACCTGCGATTGCTATCGATGGTATAGTTGTGTTTGGGTTTTTACTCTTAATCATGTCAAGGCAGCCAACCACAAGTGCTTCTAAATATGCAGTCGGAATTGAACCCTCATTCATCATGCTTACAGGACTCATACCCGTCCCTCCACCGGCCCCATCAAATGTCATCCCATCCACTTTTCCTTCAATTCCCATTCTTATAATCCATGCTGTTGCCGCTGGTCTATATGCTCCAGTTTTTATGAATATATTCTTTGCACCGTTGGAACGTATTTGGTCAATTTCTTCTAAAACATCCTCTGTAGAAGAGAGTCCTACTCTACTATGCCTTTCAAAGTCTGGAATCAATCCTGCTTTCCATTCTTCTATAATAAAAGGATCAGAGGGATCTGGGAAAACTAAATATCCCCTTTCTTGCAGTAACTGTGCTCGTTCTAAAGATTCTAACCGAACTTCACCTCCAATTGCCTTTGCTCCTTGACCAAATTTTATTTCAAGAGAATTTACTTCTAGGTTAGAAGTGACATAGTCAAATACACCTAATCTTGTATCCTCAACATTTTTTTGAACAATGATATCTCCGTGTTTACCATCCCAGAATTTCCTAAAAGTTTCTACACGGTTTTTCATATCCACAGTATCAATCACTTGAGGATATACAGAATGGTTAGCAAATTTAGAACCGGGATCCATACCAACAACATTCTCACCTACTGTGATACTTACTCCTGCCAAAGCTGCACCTATTGCTAAACCATCCCAATTGCGTTTCGCAACATAGGTACTTCCTAATCCTGCTATCACAAAAGGGAGTTTTTGATCTATATTTCCCCATTTAGTAGAGATGTCAACATTAGGAAAAATTACCTTATCTTCGTGAGCTTCAATCCCTTGAGCTCCTCGACATTCAAATTGAATTTGAAAATCACTATATGAAAAACCAAAATCTTTTGGTGAACCTGCAGTAGAATTACCAAAAAACTCTCTTCGAGGATACAGTACTTCACGACCTCTAAGTGCTGATTTTGAAACTTCACAAAAAACAGGGCAATCGGCAACACAAATCGGGCATAATCCAGATTCACAAGAATCCTCAACCCTTGTCTTGGATCCAATCATACTCATTTGATGGGTATCCATTGAAAATTTTGTCATATTTTTTCACTTTTTTTAAAAAATTTTAATTTATTATTCAAATCTCAAAAAATGATTTATTTTTTCTTCATTAATTCCTGTCTTACTAAACCTAATTGTAGTGTATATATTCCAATCGTACTCATGGTTCTCGAGTTTATCTTTATGGGTGAGTTCTTCAGCAATAGAGTCACAATTACATCCAAAGGGTAAACTCTTTAATTCTAAAAAGTTGTCACATCGCCACTTCTCGGTACCTACCCCATTATGGGATAATAAACTACTGTTTGCGGTTTCTTCACATGTCTTACATACCTTCCTGTCATGATAATATTCTTTTCCACATAAATGACATTTTAACATTTTTACTATTCACATCCCTTTATTTTTCTCATTTATTGCGCCTCATATAATCTCGGCCGTTGACTATAAAATATTCTCAACCGGTCTGGCATTGTTTTTCTTATCCGTTTAATCACTGTTGTTACTCCATTACGATTATCTCCATATCCCATTGCTCTAGCCCATTCTGCAGCTGAGGATCGTCCTATTTCTCTTAGCTTTTCTAAGCATATTTCTTCCCATGTTCGATAATACTCTTGAACTGTTATTTTTAAAACCTCCTTTCTGAAAATTTATTATTTTATTTTTCTATTTGTTAACTCCATTTTTTAATAGTATGGGAATTTTTTCCCATATTTATATAATAATACACGTTGCTCTTTATAAAGTTATTGATCGTTTTTTAGTAAAATCGTCAAAATACTAAACATAAATATTAAAAACAATGGAAAAAGTGAACGATTCTAAAGATCTGGGTTAAATTTGTGAAAATCTTTTTTCTTTTGCATATCTATTATTTAAAATTAATGGTTTTAAGTGAACAAATTTTAAAAAAAAAATTGTTTTTGACAGAATTATATGTTATTCTTTAATAGAAGTGAAAATTATCTTAACTTATTTATATTCTATTGAAATAGTTTCAGGATTCTGCAAAGTAATTGTGTTAAGATCTGAACAAAACTGATTATGTACATAAATAATGTGAAATCTTTTTTGTAGGTAGAAATCTTAAATAAAAACTTATTATTAATCATTGAACAGAATTAATTTTTTAAGACTCTTCATCTATTCTTCAGTTATTAATTCTGCTAATGAGCTATTTTCTTTAATTATATTCAAAACTATATGAGTATTAGTGCGCTCAACAAAAGGTGATGCGTGAATGTTTTCTTTTATCATTTCACTAAGTTCTGATCTCGTTTTAAACCTAGCTAAAATAAGGGCGTCATAAGTTCCTGTAATATCATATACTGCAAATACATTAGGAATCTGTGCTATTTTTTTCTCTACTTCCAGCATTTTTCCTTTTGAAACTGTAATTTCAATAAGGGCAATGATATCATATCCTAATTTTTCGTAATCAATTTGAGCACCGTAATTCTTTATTATACCATTCTTTTCCAAATTCTCAACATGATTCTTGATTGTAACTGGAGATCCTACATCCAGATCTTTTGCAAGTTGACGAAGTGAGATTCTACCATCTTTGCTAAGATTAGTAAGGATTTTAATATCTAAATCAGAAAAATTCATCTTTGAGTTCATAGTATTAGATAGCTTTAATTTCGTTATTAAATTATGCATTTGTTCATATCATACATAGAAAAATAACTAAATGATCATTATTTTTACCGACAAAAATTATTAACTTAATCGATCATTCACTTTATTTAAGAATTATTGATCATTTATAAATCTTTTTTTCCATAAATGTTAACATTCGAGCTAGTCAACAACAAGATTTTTAAATATACGATCACATTTAATATTTAAGAAAAAAAAATAGGTAAATAATCCATAAAAATATATTCATTGGAAAGAATATGGAAATTTCCTATTAATTAGAATGATACAATAAAAATTACCAAAGTGTGAAAAAGAAAAGATGGAGATAAAGTGCCCCATATGTGGAAAAAAATACCACTATGATAGAAAAATATGTCAAGATTGTGAAGACTATTCAATTTATAGTGGTGTGGCAAAGATTGGAGATAAAAACAATCATAAATGGAATTGCTCCGTGTTCTTAGGAATTGAGACTCTAGCATTTAGAGCAAGTAAATTCTGTGACTCGATTAAGAACTTGACTCCGGAACCAAACAATTTTATAATTAATGAAAGAAAATTATATGATTGGAATTCTGAAACCGCTAGTAGATTTAAGAGAAAAAAGGAGGGTTTCCCGATAAATATACCCCCCAGTAATTTTTCCACAATTAAGAAATACGGAAGTGATACTTCTCTCGTTTATGAATAGATTAAATTGAAAAAAAATATTAAGGGTGAAAATTATGATTGACAAAGAAGATCCAAAAAGGAAACAAATATGTGATGATGTAATAGAAACTATAAAGGAGGAAGATATAAAATATATTTATCTTCAATTTACAGATATTCACGGCATCATCAAAAGCTTTGAAATTAATTCAAAACGAATTGAAGATATTTTTGAAGTAGGTGAAAATTTTGATGGGAGTTCGATAACTGGTTATGGCGCAATAGAGGAAAGTGATAAAGTCGCTCTTCCTGACCCAAGCACATTTTATATTTTACCATGGAGAAAAGAGAAAAAGGTAGCCAGGGTAATATGTGATATATTTAAACCTGATGGAGAGAGATATGAAGGGGATCCACGCGGTATTTTGCTAAGAGCCGTTAAAAAAGCAGAAGATCTAGGTTACAAATTTCAATGTGCCCCAGAAATGGAATTTTTCATACTGACCCCTGATACTAAACAGGAATTTAAACCTTCTGATATGAGAGGATATTTCGATTATGATCCTTATGATATTAGTGAGATGATTAGATACACAATTGCAGAATATTGCGATGCAATGGGGGTTAATGTTGAATGTATCCATCATGAGGTTGCCTATGGTCAACATGAAATAGATTTTCGATACGATAAAGCTGTTGAAACAGCAGACAATACAATCACAATAAAAACAATAGTTAAAACTGTTGCAGCCCAAAATAACCTAATTGGCACATTTATGGCTAAACCATTTGATGGAATAAATGGGTCTGGTATGCATGTGCATCAATCTTTGTGGAAGAATGGAAATAATGTATTTTATGATAAAAATGATAAAGATAATATTTCATTAACAATGAAGAAATGGATCGCAGGACAATTAAAACACGCAAGATCTATGTGTGCTGTTCTGAGCAGTTGGCCAAATTCCTATAAAAGACTTGTTCCAGGGTATGAAGCCCCCGTTTATTTAGCGTGGGGATTTAGGAATAGATCACCATTAATAAGAGTTCCTGATTTTCATGGACGCCCTAATGCTGCAAGATGTGAGATAAGATGCCCAGATCCCTCTG
The DNA here is from genome assembly GCA_016839705.1 of Promethearchaeota archaeon. Lineage (GTDB taxonomy): Archaea > Asgardarchaeota > Lokiarchaeia > Sigyniarchaeales > SOKP01 > Loki-b32. The sequence goes on from JAEOTR010000080.1 coordinate 19,876, forward strand.
GAAATCCTTATCTTCAATTTAGCGTGCTACTGATAGCTGGTTTAGAGGGTATTTTATCAGACGATATAGAAATTTCGGAACCAACAGATAGAAATGTTTATCATCTTTCTAGTAAAGAAATGGAAAAAGAAGGGATTATATCTCTGCCCGGAAGTCTACATGAAGCATTGATAGAATTTAAAAATTCAGAATTAATGAAAGAAGTCTTTGGAGAAACTGCATTTAAAAACTATTATTATGCCAAACTTGAAGAATTTGATGCCTATCGAGTTATTGTAAGTGAATGGGAAAGAAATCGTTATATAAGATTATAAATATTTAATTTATTTTTTTTTTCAATTTTTTTAAAAAATTAGAGTGATTATTTATGTCAAATAGAAAGTTAAATATTGTGATAGTTCAGATTAATCCAATCGTGGGTGATATTGAAAATAACACTAATAAAATTATGGAAATCTCAGAAAAACACCAAGAAGCGGATATTATTGTATTTCCTGAAATGTCCTTAGTAGGATATCCCTTGATGGATCATATCTTTGATCCTCTTGTAAGAAAAAAAAACCAAGATGCGATAGATAAAATTAAGAGATTAAACTCAAAAGCTACTATTATTTTTGGAACATTCACCGAACCTCCAGAATTAACTGAAAATTTTCAGCCATTTTTCAATTCAGCATTAATTATAAAGGGCAAAGAAATTAAATATATTGAAAATAAACGTTTAATACCTAATTATGACGTTTTTGATGAGCATCGATATTTTTCATTTGATATAAAGTTCAAACCTATAAAAATTCATGGTGTAAACGCAGGTATTTTAATCTGTGAAGACGTATGGGATGATACTTATGATCTAAAAGTTACAAATAATCTTGTATCAAATGGTGCTGAAATTTTAATTGTAATAAATGCATCCCCTTATCATATTAATAAGTTAGAATTAAGACACAATATAATTAAAAAAAAATCCAAAATGTTTGAAATCCCTATTGTTTATGGCAATATGGTTGGTGGCCTTGATGAGATAGTTTATGATGGTCAGAGTTTTATTACAAATAAATTTGGACAAATAATTTTTCAAGCTAACGCATTTGAGGAGGATATTAGGAGTGTAGAGATTGAAATGGATAATGCTCAAGAGATCCAAGAAAATCCTTCTAAATCAGATTGGAGAGAAAATGTAGTAAAAGCACTTAAATTAAATTTATTTGATTATTATCATAAAAGTGGAATATTTAAAGGAGTAGTTTTAGGATTGAGTGGGGGTATAGATTCAGCATTCACCGCATACATTTGCGCAGAAGCCTTAGGACCAGATAAAGTAACCTGTATAATGATGCCTACACGCTTTACTTCACAAGATAGTCTAGATTTAGCTAAAAAATTATGTGATAATACAGGAATGAATTATATCACTCACCCGATTGATGAAATCTTTGAGATCTATCAAAAAGATTTGGAAAGAAATTTGGGAAAATTGATTTTTGATGTCGCAGATGAAAATCTACAAGCTCGAATTAGAGCAAATCTATTGATGTATTATTCAAATAAATTCAATTGGTTGTTAGTCTCCACAGGAAATAAATCCGAGATTGGAGTTGGCTTCTGTACTTTATATGGTGATACTTGTGGTGGTAAAAACGTACCTGGAGACCTTTTAAAAGTTCAAATTTATGATATTTGTAAGTGGATAAATAAAGAAAAAGAGATAATTCCAAAAAGGATAATAGAGAGAACTCCAGCTGCAGAATTGCGTGAAAATCAGAAGGATAGTGATTCTATACCTCCATACGAAATCCTTGATCCAATATTAGAGGAAATAATTGAACATGGAATTGGTTCTGAATTTGAAAATTTAAAAAACAAGAATTTTGAGACTAATACTATCAATAAGGTAAGAAATCTATATTTAAATTCAGAATATAAACGGAGACAATTGGTTCAAACAATAAAAGTAAGTGAAAGCGCATTTGGGATTGGGAGAAGATATCCAGTATTAAAGAAAATAAAATTCTAGCTGGTTAAGAGTAACCTATTAAAATTGATTCGATTAGATTCTTTTTCTTTAAATTTTTCTATAACAACTAAAAGAAATTAAAAATTAGACTCCAATTTAATTTAATATAAAATTAGTATAATTATTATAATACTAGATTTTTTTAAAATATAAAAA
>JAEOTR010000081.1 GCA_016839705.1 Promethearchaeota archaeon
CTATTCGAGGATCTCGGGGTCAACGTCTACTTGCAACTAACCCGAGCTTATCGCAGCTTGTCACGCTCTTCATCGGTTCCCAAGCCAAGATATCCACCAAATAGCGGAGGCGTATTGGCGTCTAGTTGAGGAAAGATTCAGATTGCTTGCCTAAGGGTTTGCATATTCGAAATTAGTAAGTTTGGTTTTTTTTTAAATAAATTTTATCAATACTGACGATTGATATAAGAAGCCTTTATTAATAATATGGGGAGTATGTTCTTATGAGCATGATTTTTCATGCTTGGCTTCGGTTTACTTAGACCAACCAATGTGAAGGTCAGTTTAAGCACCCACGTCCTGTGGCACCACATTTTAGACCGAAGTCTTATCTGGTGTACTTTCGTGAGGCCTACGCCGGTTATTGGCCATATTTCATCGGGCAAGGATGAGATATTTTTCTAACCAATAATGTATCGATGGTGTGGTTACTAAATTTTTAGTAGCACTATTAATGCCATCGACGAAATATAAGAGTAAATACTTAGTTAAAAATTTTATGGTCTGGGAACATAAACTTTATAAGCCAGAATAGGTGTTTAGAGGGGTGATTATTAAGTGGATAATACAGTAATTCTGAAATGAAATGAAAAGAGGACCGAAAAGAAGATTGAAAAGCAGATCATAAAGTGGATCGAAAAGTAGAATGAAAAATGATCGAATTGAAATTAGAAAATTAAGGGGATTTTAAAGTTTAAATATGAGAAAAATTAATTATTAGCAATAGGGAACGATGAGTTTAAAGATTTCGTAGAAAGATTTAGAAGAGTGAGAGTGAGTGATGGTTGGTAAGGTTTTGATTGGTACATCTGGGTGGGGATATGATGAGTGGGTTGGTCCATTTTATCCGAGGGGTTTAGAGCAAGAGGAATTTCTTCGGTATTATTCTGAGATTTTTATTACGAATGAGATTAATACGACTTTTTACAATACACCAAGGAGGTGGGTTGTGGAAAATTGGGTAAAGAAGACACCTAAGAATTTTATGTTTTCGGCAAAAATTCCTCAGACAGTCACGCATACTCACAAATTGGACATAGATCTATGCTTAGATGATTTGGAGTATTATTTAGAAGCGATGAGTCCTTTAATTAAAGCGAGGAAACTTATCGCATTTTTAATTCAGCTTCCACCTTCATTTACTAAGAAGGATCATTTCAGGAATTTAAAAGAGTTTATAGAAAATTGGCCGGGAGATAGGGAGAAAGGCAAATATCAATTAGTAGTAGAATTTCGGCATAGAACGTGGTTAGATGAGGAGGTATTTGAGTTTTTAAGGAAGAATCAATTAACATACTGTGCGGTGATTGAGCCCTTATTACCTCCGAGGATGGATGTAACTAATCCGGCTTTTGCATATATTAGATTTCATGGGTATGGTAAAGAGATCTGGTTTGATTATTTCTTTAAGGAAGAAGAAATAAGGAAGTGGGCAGATTTAATAAGAGAGGTTGTTCCGAAAGTAGAGAAGATCGGGATCTATTTTAACAATCATTTTTCTGGATACGCTGTGAAAAATTCTTTAATGATGATGAAGGAATTGCAAGTTCCACCGAGAAAAGCCCCTGAGGATGTGAGTCTTTTGGATATAAAAAAGAAATCGGGAAAATATTCAAAAGGTCAGATAGGTTTAGATAAATTTATTAAATAGAGTATTAATTCTCAAATAGAAAGAATATATTTTATTGAAAATTTGAAAAGATTTTTGAAGGAATTTGAGTAAAAGGAAGCTAAGGATAGGATTTATTGGAGCTGGATCTATAGGGAGTCTATTTGGGGGGTATATTGCAAGCATTGAGTCTAATCTTTATGATTTAGATGTGATATTTTTCAGTTTAGGTGATCATGCGTCAGCAATCAATCAAGACGGGTTAGAAATCGTCAAGAATCAAACAGTTCAAAAAATTAGTACCATTCACGCCTATGAAAACGAGGAAATTTTGGTCGAGCGTATCGAATCTGATCCTTCTTTTCGATTTGATTTTATTTTCCTTACGACAAAGACATATGATATTGAAACAGTTGTAAACCAATATCAAAAGCTTATTGATGTGAGTAATTGGGTAGTAATTTTGCAGAATGGGATTGGTAATGAAGATGTGGTTAGTAAATATGTTTTGAAGTCAAAAATAATAAGAGCAGTAACTACCAATGGGGCATTGTTAAAAGAGCCTGGGAGAGTTATTCAAATTGGTGAGGGATTAACCAAGATAGGTTTGGCTTTTCCGGAGAAGGTCAATGTGAAAGAAGACGATAGAAAAATGGGTGAAATCAATCTTAAGTTGCTTTTGGATCTCTTGAGATTAGCGGGGTTTGAGACGGTGATTGCCGAGAATATTATAATGGAAAGTTGGGAGAAAGTATTTGTAAATGTGGGGATTAATGCTTTTGGGGCATTAACAAGGCTAAAAAACGGTGAGTTGTTGAAATCTGAAGGATTAAAGGGTTTAATGGGGGAGGCTATTGAAGAGGCAATTAAAGTCGCTAAACTGAAAAATATTAAGCTCATAGAGAAAGATTTTGTGGCATTAACTTATGAAGTGGCAAGAAAAACGGCGGAGAACAAAAATTCAATGCTCCAAGATGTGTTAAACGGAAGTCCGACCGAAATCGATTTTATCAATGGAAGAATCTTAACGTATGCTAATGAATTAGGAGTTAAAGTGCCGATTAATGAATTAATAACCTATTTAATCAAAGGTTTAGAAATGTCAGTTGATTAACTTTTTTTTGAGTTTAAGGTCATATAATAAGCGTTTTCTCCATCACGGTAATATTTTTTCTTGATGTTAACGATTTGGAAGTTAAATTGTTCATACAGTTTAATTGCGCTATAATTAGTTACTCTTACCTCAAGCACGTATTCATGAATCTTATACTTTTTTATTGTCGCCATGCTATTTGATAATAATGCTTTAGCGACTCCTCTTTTTCGATACTCTTGTGAGACGGCTATTGATACGAGATGTCCTTTAGTAACATAACGTAAGCTATCTAAGGAAGGGGTCTTTTCCACTCTCCACATAATATAACCGATTATTTTCCCAGCATAATTTTGTGCTACCAAGAACGATTCGGGGAAATCATCAAGTATACTTTTATAGAAAAAGTAGGGATAATCTTCGGGGAGTTCTCGTTCGTTAACTTCTATGACAGCATCTAAATCGTCTAATGTACATCGTCTTATAAGAGTTTCCTGATCTTTTAAATTGTCTAACGTATTATCCTTTGTCTTTTTGTAGGTAGTCATTGTTATACTTGTCTAAAGGGTAATTTTTGAAAGATTAGCCTTATTAATATATAGGATATAAGATTTGAAACTTTTAAGCTTTTATGAATCAAAAAAAAAATTTATCACTTTAAGATTTTAAAGGCTTCCTCTTTTTGTGTTGTAATGTAATCTATTATTAGATCTAATGTTTTTTGGATATTCACCTTGTTATCAAAATTTTTTATAATTTCAAGTAATTCATTGGTATTTAATTTCTTAAATTTTTGTGCAGTTTCTATCATTATGGGTATTGCTCTTATAACATTATCAACGATAGTAATATCTGCCCATAATGCGGTTCTACTTAAGGGGTTTAAATCAATAGCTATCACTTGTTTATTTAATTTTTTCAATGCTTCGGTGCGATCACCATCTTCTAATGGGACCATGATAACATCGGCTTTGGCGATGAAGTCTACTTTTCTTCGATTACTTTCAAGTCCTTTGAGTTCGGTCATCAGAGTTTCATTTGTTCCTCTAATATCAGTAGCTCCAGCGTTTATCAAAACATCGGTGATTGCTTTGACTCGACCCTCTTTACTATAAAACAGGTTTATTTCGAGAGGAATGTCTAATAAGTTAGATAAAGTTACAAGTTCATTAGGTACTAGAGCTGCGACATTTCCATTTACACTAATAACTGGTTTCTTTGCGGTTAATAAGGAAGCTACAGCAGCTTTGATTGCATCTTTTGCGGTTTTAGGTGTTTTCTCACCGATAATATAATCAAAGCATTCTCCTCGACCATGTGCTATTAAGCCGGCTTCAGCAACAACTAAATTTTTCATACCTTCGATAATTCTATGTCGATATTGTAGACTTGAGTAGCGAGGGTGTGTAATAGGAACGCTATGATTTTCGTTTTCATTCGGAGACATTTTATTTCACATGATTTAAATAATGATCTTTATATAGATTGGTATAAAGAAAAAATATTAATCTTTTGGATAATTCTTACTCATTGTAGATGAATATGAGTACGGTAGCAAAAAAGAAATCTATTGATTTAAAGATCTATAAGACGAAACAAATGTTAGGAGATCTAAAGAAAAAAAAAGGGTTTCATACAGAATTAATCTCATTATATATTCCTCATGATAGGAAGATTTCTGATGTTACTAATTATTTAAAGAATGAAGTGAGTGAAAGTCAAAATATAAAATCAAAGTTAACAAGAAAGAATGTATTAGATAGTATTAGTAGTCTTCTTGGTAAGTTAAAAAATATAAAAGAAGTGCCTGAAGATGGTTTAGTTATGTTTTCAGGGGCAATCCCTCAAAGTAATACCGCAGGCACTGAACGAAATGAATTATATATTGTAGAGCCTCCGGACAAAGTAAAAACATTTCGATACCACTGTGCAAGTGAATTTTTATTATGGCCTTTAGAGGATATGCTTTCTCCAAAGGAAACATTTGGTTTATTAGTAATTGGACGAAAGAAATCCGCAGCAGGATTCATTAGAGGAAACAGAGTTGAAGTGTTAAAGGAATTCACTTCAGGTATTAGTAAAAGGCATGGGGCGGGAGGTCAATCGCAAAGACGATTTGAAAGATTAAATGAAGAAGCGGAGATGGCTTTCTACCGAAGAATTTCAGAAGTTATAAACGAAAAATTTTTGGCATTTGAAGATTTGAAAGGTATCTTTGTAGGAGGGCCTGGTCCATCAAAAGAAAAGTTTGTTAAAGATGAGAGTTTAGATTATAGATTACGGGATAAAATACTTGATGTCGTAGATATTGGGTATGGTGGGGAAGAGGGCATACGAGCTTTACTTGAAAAAGTAAAGGATCAAATGGAGAATGTAAAATATATTCGAGAGAAAGAAGTAATGCAAAGTTTTATGAGAGAACTTACAAATGAGACAGGATTGGCTACATATGGATTAGAAGAAATACAAAGGGGATTAAATTATGGCGCTGTCGATACTCTCTTACTTTCTGAAAAGATAGACATGTATAAAGTTAATTCTGGATGTTCTAATTGTGAATATAAAGATATTAGAATTATTAAAAAAAACCTTTTAGAAAATCTTAAAGGAGATATACAAGATGAGAGTTGTCCAAAATGTGGTTCAAATTCGTTTAAAATAATAGAAATAATTTCATTAATTGAAGAACTCGGTGAAATTGCAGAATCCACTGGCACGAAAATAGAAATCTTATCTACAGAAACCGAAGAAGGGGAAATGTTATACAGTACATTTGGGGGTATTGCAGCAATCCTTCGGTACAAGATTGATTATTAATAAGAATATATAGTTCAGGATGGAATAAACAACAACTAAAAAGCTTTAGTGACAAAAATGGGATTAAAAGATCAATTATTAAGTTTAAAAATGATGATGTTTGGGGGAAAGGGAGGGGTTGGGAAGACTAGTTGTGCTGCAAGTTCCGCAATTTGGGCAGCAGAGCATGGAAGAAATACTTTAATTATTAGTACTGATCCTGCTCATTCATTAGGGGATAGCTTAGGTGTGGAATTATCACCAGGTATACCGACACAAATTGAAGGGATTGAGAATCTTACTGCATTAGAAATTAATCCTAAAGCAAATATGTCAGAATATAAGGAATTGACCAATATTAATCCTATGGAAGAGATGGGTATGTCGGGATTGATGGACAATCTACCATTATTTGATGACATGGAAGAAATAGCTTCAATGACGCCCCCAGGAATTGATGAAGCGTTAGCTTTTGGTAAAATTTTGGAATTTGTTGAAACTGAGCATGATTACGATTTAGTAGTATTTGATACCGCCCCCACTGGACATACTCTACGATTCTTAGGTTTACCCGAGACATTATCTGGGTGGATTGGAAAGTTATTAAAAATGAGATTAAAAATAGGGAATATGTTTGGGGCCGTTAAAAGACTATTTACTAAAGAAGAAAAGAAGGAAGATAAATCTTTAGAAGTTCTAGAAAAATTGAACAACGCTATTATGAATGCAAGAGAAGATCTCACGAATCCTATAAAGAACTCATTTATAATTGTAATGATATCTGAAGAAATGGCCATTGCCGAAACAGGACGACTATTAAATGAGTTGATCAAATATAACATTCCCACTTCTACCATAATTATTAACCAATTATACCGGGACACTACGGAACTTTGTGATTTTTGCAAAGCGCGTAGAAAAATGCAAAATACAAATTTATTGAAGATAAAAGAAGTATTTGGGGAGAAATTAAATAAGAATTTAATAGAAGTGCCCTTATTTAGAGAAGAAATTAGAGAATATGAAAAATTAAAGGAAATGGGAGAACATTTGATAAATTAGGATCATTGGTTGAATTCCTTTAAAAACTGACAGTAAAGACATAATTGTGCATCTCCGCATGGATACCCACAGGATTGACAAGAGTGGTATCCTCCTTTTTCTAATTGGTTATAAAGAACAGTAGATAATTCTAAAAATCCACTCAATAAATTAAATTCAATTTCAGGGCTAAATTGTTTGCATTCTTGAATAAAGTCTAAAACCCTCTTTCTGATGATTGGATCTTTTTCTCGATATAAACAGTGAGATGGGTAGTATTGTATTTCTTTTATATTGGCATAGAGGAAGATCTCTTCTTCAGGAATTCTCATTAATGGTGTAATTTTCTTAATAAAGAATTCTTTTATCTTTGGGCTTTCCTTCTTAAAAGGATATTGGTTGGCAATGAGGTGTAATCGTTTGTATAAAATATTCATAAGATATGTTTCTGCCATATCTGTAAGATTATGTCCCATTGCTAAAACTGTTCCACCTAATTCTTTTGCTACATCGTTTAATAATCTTCTTCTTATTGTAGCACAGTAGTTGCAGGTATATTTGTAATCGGGAAGATCTCTTTTTTTATTTATAATTTCATCTAGCGTGTATCCTATTTTTTCTTTAAAAGAGACGATTTTGTGTTCAATTTTGAGTTCATTACAAAATTCTTTTGCTTTTTCAATAGCTTTCTCCCTATAATCTACAATACCCTCATCAATAGTTAATGCGATAACTGGTTCAGATTGAAATCGTTTCTTTTGAATCTCGTTAAGATTATAGAGTAGAGAAAGAGAATCTTTACCACCTGATACTGCCACTATAATTTTGTCATTACCTTTTAACATCTTGTATTTTGAAATGGTCTTAAAAATAATTTTTTCAATATTATCTTCGAAACATTTTGGACATAATTCTTCACCAGAGTATTTTCTCTGGATGACTATTGAATTACGACACCTGGAACACTTGCCTTTCTTTAAGAAAATGTTGTATTTAACCATTAAAACCATTTCAGTGAAAAAATTAATAGATTAAATCCAAAAGAGTAATCCTCGAAAATTAACAAAGGATAAGATAAAATTCCCTGCTATAATAAACAATGTGATGAACCGTAATGAATTTAATATAATTTTCTTAGTCTTTTTCTTTTCATCATATCGGTAATCATAGGAAATTTCAATTTTACTTCCCTCTGGTAATGTTTTCTGTTCAGGAAGATTTAAAGAAACTGTATCTTTAAAACCATCCCCAATTTTATCAATTAATTCATATTTTTCTTCTGCAAGAATAATTCTGCTCGAATTGTCAAATCTTGATTGATCATCCATGATAATTTCTATAGAATTTATTTTCTCAACACGATATTCTGATAATTCGTAATCTTTTTCCTCTTTTGTAAAATAGAATTTTTCCCTCTTCTTTTTTATTGATTTGTAATCCTCTCCAATACCCCAATTTAAAAGCTCTTTAACAATCCTATCCCCATCAAATATGGGTAAAGGTAACATGTTAAACAATGTGATGCTAAATGCAATAACAAAAAGCCATAGTAGTTCTCTTAACCAAAATTCTGGCCAAAAGCTAGTAAAGAATTTTGCTACATCATTTTTATGCATGTAATAAGAGTAAGTAGAAATTCCAACGACTACTCCCGTAACATTAACATTGAGTGTGTAGTTTTCTGTATCCATACTTAGAGTTAAATTCTGTAAATCATACACAGTCAGTGCCTTATCTAAGGTATCCCCCTTTGTTTGATTGATGGGAACACCATTGATTTTATTAATTTTTAATCCTTCTGTTAAAGTTGTATTGAAATTATTTCCGCCCTCACTTTCGCTATAAATTTTAGTTATATGTAAAGTTGTATCATTAATGTATTCATATAGAATGCCCGTATAATATCGGGGTCCTAGAGTAACGTTTTTTGCATAAAGCACATCAGAAGAAGGACTATATATTTTAAAGGTCAGATTATCCCCGATTGCGCATTTTAAACTAGTTTTATTGGTTAATATATTTTGAAGAGTTCTTTGCTCATAGTTATCAAGTGTTATATAATCATCATCTAAAGCACCTTTTTTTTTAATAGCTAATATAACATCCCCATTAGCAAGATTTCCTTCATTGAATCCTCCTTGAGCTTCTGTAAGTACTAAATTTACTTGAGAAACTTGACGATACCATGGGGCAATAATTAAAGGAAATGCTAATAACAAGATAAAAGCAATCCCTGCAGTAATTCCGTTAACAAATGTTCCTGCCGCTGCTATTCTTAATCGTGAATTTCGATTAAATTTAATGGAATTTAATTCTCTCTCATCAACTTCAACAAATGCTCCAAATCCGATAATGAAAAAGAGTCCTGCACCAAGTACTCCTGTTGATTTAACATCAATTCCATCGGCACTCGCAGCAATACCGTGAGCAAATTCATGAGTAGTTACTATGAATAGAAGTGGAAGAATTAAGTAAAAAAGCAATGGGAGATCAATAGTTACTCCAGGAATAAGTAGAACTATTGCTTGTTCAGGTCTTGGAGCAACTATAAGGTTAATAAAATTTGCAAAAAAGAAATAAAAGGCATAAATTGTAAAAGAGAATGATACAAAGATTCCTACGGTCCAAAAAATCTTCCAAAATCTTGGTGTCTTTTTGGAGATCTTTTTAATAAAATTATTTAACTTTTTTGTTTTAAACATTGCGATTAAAGGAAAGAAGAGATAGGTAGCACCTTTCTTCTTTCTTAATAATAACACCAATACTAAAACAATTAGCCAAAATGATAAAGAAAAAATGAACCAGGGATTAAGAAGAAAATCTAAGAGTGGATTATTAAATAAGGGCATAAAATTCTATTGTATTTGCTAATCTTTTATTATGTAATTAAAATATGAAGTTAAACTTTTTCTATATATAAACTATATGTTAACAAAAAATTTAACGAGAGGAAAGCAAAGAAATCTTTAGGGGTACCCTTCTAAAAATTGTAAGTTTTGATAATCTTCGTTATTTATTTTAACTAAGATTTAAACTCAATGATACGCAAAAAGTAAAACATTTTATTATGGGATTTATATTGTAATATATAGAATAAATATAGATCAGAACAAAATAGTCTCATAGAATTATTCAAAGCGGGGTGGGCTAGCCTGGTTTATGCCGCAGGGCTCATACCTCGATGAAGTGCGGAAATACAAAAAAATCCGTTCTTTAGAATGAGAAACCCTGAGATCGTTCGTTCAAATCGAACCCCCGCTACCATTAATTCCTATTATTGGCCTTAGCTTTGTTTATAATAATTACAGTCATGATATTTTGAAAAAAAGAGGATTTTAATATTACTCCTTTAATAATTACTTCTAAATTAGACGTTAGTTAATTAAAAATTATCAACATTAATAGATGAATCAAATGAGTGAAAGAACTAGTTTTAAAAGATTTCCGGCAATACACTGTTGGATAAAACATATTACTGAGAGTGAATATGATGAAAAAAAGAATATTTTTCATACAATCTTTGGAAAGGTTAAAAGGGTTCGGGTTATTGGCACAATAATAGAGAAAAGTGAGGAAATAACCGAAGTTGATGATTATAATTTTGGTTTGGAAGATGATACAAAAGAAAATGTACAACTGATCTTTAAATTGGACGATGGTACGAGTTTAATTAGAGCAATAATTGATACCGTTGATCCTGAAAATTATAGGAAGTTCAGTTTAGGTAATATTGTTGATGTTGTTGGTCGTCCTAGGAAAATAGATGATAATTTATCATTATGGATAGAAATTATCAGAAAAGTAGAAGAACCTAATTACATTTTATTGAGAGAAGCAGAAATAATTAAAAAAATCCAATCAGGAGATATACAGGATATCGAAGTGGTTGCTAATGAAGAACCTGATAATTTGTCGAAGAAAATCGATGTAAATAATTTATTTGAAGAGAATTAATCATAATCGAGACTCACGAATTAGGAAAAACACAAGGGGAGCAGTCTAAACCTGGAAGGTTAAAACGAAAGACAATAATTTATGACTTTTTATACATTTTAATTTTATATTGAATAAAGGAAAAATTTTTTTCTAATGGTTTATTACCTAAATTTAAAGTAAAAAGGACTGATGAAAAAATTATGGATCTAAATAGTTACGAGGAGCTTTTAGAAAAAGCATATGAAAAGATTCCGGAAAATGTAAAGCGATCATCAAGATTCGAAATCCCAAAAGTAAACCTTAGAATTGAAAGTCGAAATACGTTTATTACTAATTTTAATAAAATTATTAGCACGCTTAATAGAGATGGAAGGCATTTTTTGGGAATTTTTTTAAAAACAGCAGGAACAATGGGAGAAATTAGAGGTCAGCAGCTATTTATGAAAGGTCAATATAAGGATCAGGTATTAAATCGATTGATTGAGAACTATACAAAAACTTACGTATTATGTAGTATTTGTAAAAAACCCGATACCCAAATTCAGAGAGAAGGGAAGAAAAGTTATTTGAAATGCACCGCTTGTGGCGCTAGAGAAGAAATTAGGGAAAAATAATATAATTGGAAAAGATTTATCAATGAAAGTCTATCTTAAAGTTCACTACAATGAAGATAATGCAACTATAGCTTGTTGTGATGAAGAACTTCTAAATCAAGTCTTTAGAGAGGGGAATTTAAGGATTGAGATATCTAATCAGTTTTTTGGGGGGAAGTTAATAAATCTGGAAGCCGCTATTAAGGTGTTAAAGGAGGTTTCTTTTTTCAATATAGTGGGGGAGAATATAATAGAAAAAGCGATTGATTGCAATCTATTACCTAGAGATGGTGTTAGGTTAATAGGTGGAGTTCCAATGGCAATAAAGATGATGTTTTAATGCCGAATCGATTCTGTGCGATATGTGGAAAAAAAGTAGATAAGGGTTCACCTCACATTGGAATGTGTCTTAATTGTTATGCAAAAGAACACCCCTTATTCGATTTACCTAATAAATTCACAATAAATGTTTGTAATGATTGTGGAAGTTATTCCAAAAAAGACGTTTGGTTTGAGCCTTCTGAGGATGACTTATTTTCAATTCTGAGTGAAACAGTCCAAAAATTCTTATTAAACCAACTCCTAAAAAAGGGTCAAATAGAGCTCTCACATTCATTTAATGAGAGTTCTCTAGAGTACTCCTCAAAAGATTTATTGAAATCTGTAGAAGTAATTATTAATGGGACTTTGAAGGAAAACCCAAATGTAAAACATCAAATTGCAGTTCAACTAATCTTAAATCACACCTTATGTAGGAATTGTTCTAATATACGGGGAGGTACTTATTTTATATCAATTCTACAATTACGATTTAAAGATGACAATCAATATGAATTCATCGATAAAATCTTAGAGGAAATAAATAATTATACTGAAAATCTTTTTAATAAAGACCCAAGGCATTACATTTCAAAGGTAGAGGATCAGAAATACGGGGTAGATTTATATCTTAGTACAAATGAATTAATGAATCATATTATCAAATTTCTAAGATCTCGTTATCACTTTTTATTAAAAAGAACAAAAAAATTAGTGGGAAGAGACAATCAGAAAGGTAAAAATCTGTACAGGTTAAAGGCTTCAATACAATTCTTACAAGTAGCCTTAAATGATACCGTGTCGATAAATGATGAGGATTATATTGTTGAAAGAATAACTAAAAGCAAAATAATACTAAGAAGTAAGAGCAATACTAAATTGATAAAAGATTATTCTTATTTTTTCAATGAAAAATTTTATCAAAATAAATAGAGAGGATTATTAATTGGACGATTTTGATAAGGAATCTGAAGAGATTGATGATTTCATAGAAGAAAAATCAGAAAAAAAGTTTGATAATAGCATTGATCAATTAGAAAAAAAAGGTATTGATTATAATAGAATTAGAAACATTGATCAATCAAAGAAAAGGGCAGTCATTGAATCTGTATTTGATGAACGAACGGTATTTAATCTCAATAAACTATTAATAAATGGACCATTAGATCGAGTAGAAGGTGTTATTTCTGCAGGTAAAGAAGCTAATGTGTATTTAGCATATGATACTGAAGGAAATGAGGTTGCTATCAAAATTTATAAGATTGATAGTAATACTTCAAGATGGATGAGAAATTATATTATTGGAGATCCAAGATTTAAAAAAATCCCTCACAATGTTTCAAAAACGATCTTCTTATGGGCAAGTAAAGAATTTAAAAACCTGAAAAGAGCTTATAAAGTTGGATTGAGTGTTCCCAAGCCAATTTATATAAGAAATAATATTTTAATTATGGAATATATCGGTTTTGAATCTATACCTGCTCCATTGTTAAAAGACATAAAAACACCCAAAGAACCGCTTAATCTCTTTTCTGAAATTTTGAATTTTATAAAACAATTATATAATAAAGCAAAATTAGTCCATGGGGATCTAAGTGAATTCAACATTTTATATCATAATCAACAACCTGTTATTATTGACATATCTCAGGCGGTCTCTACTCAACACCCTAAAGCTGAGGTTTATTTAGCCAGAGATATCAAAAATATTTTTAACTTTTTTGATAAGTTAGGAATACAAACATCAAACCCAGAAGATTTCTATTATGATGTGATCAATATAGATGTTTAAAAATTTTAAATACTTCTAAAAGATATTAAAAAGGAGAACCTTTTTATGAGAATTGGAAAAAATAGAATAGCAGTTCTGATCGGAAAAGATGGAATAAAAAAGACAGAGATTGAAAAAACCCTAGGCGTAACAATCAAAATAGACAGCAAAACCGGTGACTGCGAAGTTAAACCTAGAATAGACGACCCTAACTATATCCCTCTTAATGTTTACACTGCGGAAAAAATTGTTAATGCAATTAATAGGGGTTTTAACCCTGATAAAGCTATGAAATTAATGGAGGAAAATTATGATATGGAAGTATTTAACTTACTTTCAATTTTGGGAAAATCAGAGAAGCACATCAAACGAGTTAAAGGAAGAATAATTGGTAGAAGTGGAGAAATGAGAAGTGCAATTGAAAGGTTTGCTGAAAGTTTTGTTTCAGTTTACGGTAAAACTGTGTCTGTTATAGCAATCTATGAGGATTTACAAATTGCACGAAAAGCAATAAATATGTTAATAAAAGGTATGCCACATCATACGGTATTAAAATATTTAGAAAGGAAGTATAATGACAAGAAGAAAGAGCAGTTTAAACAAATTTATAAACCAGAATTCTAAAATTTATGATGAAAATGTATCATTACTCATTTTCAAAACTTGATTTCCTAAATCTTTCCCATATATTATTTCTTTTAATTCAGCTAAAAGATCATCCTGATTTATAATTTTTTCTACGGAATATAGCTCTTTAAATTTCTCCGTTTTGTAGTTTTGAAGGTGAACTTCAAAGCTTTTAATGGAATATGAATCATCTTCATGAGATTTAAAGATAACTATACAACGAGGGTAAAGATTTTTCTCTCTCAGGAAAATAGCCCATCCATCATAGTAAATTTCAGTGTTAAAATAAAAGATATCTCCCCAAAACCGTAATCGATTTAGAATTTCTTCGATTTCATCTTGTATTTCGTGAGAAAATTTGTTATTCATACCAATTAATTTAACTAGAGGTATAAAAAGGGATATGAAATTTAATCGAATGTAACTTCACTAATATTAAAAATATCATCTGATAAACTTATCTTTGACGGTTTAATAGTTGTTTGATAAGTTGGTTTATTCATTGAATACCCACTCCCAAAAATTTGAGGAGATTTAATCCCTGTTATCAAAAGCATAACTCTGATAAATCCATCAAATTCATCCGAAACCCTAGCACCCCAAATCACCATAGAATCATTCACATCCATTTTTTCAGAAATTTTCTTAGCAACTGAATTTGCTTCTGCGAGTGTCATATCATTTCCTCCACAAATATGAATTAAGGCTCCTTTTGCTCCCTCAATACTTACGTCTAATAAGGGAGTATTCAATGCATCATTAATTGCATCCTCAACTCGATTATCATTTTTGTTTGATTCACCAACACCCACAATAGCAACACCACCTGTACTTAATATTGTTCTGACATCTGCGAAATCTAAATTGATCAAAGATGGTAAAGAGATTGTTTCTGTAATCCCTTTTACCATTGTTGCTAAAACTTCATCAGCTACGCTAAATGCTTCAATTATTGGTAAATTAGGGGCAATTTCTAATAACCTATTATTATCAATTACTACTAAAGTATCAACGTAACGCTTTAGAAGATTTAAACCTATTTTGGCCTTATCAATACGTCCTATTTCTGTATCAAATGGTAATGTCACAACACCTACGACTATTGCTCCTTCTAGTTTTGCTATTTCTGCCACAATTGGGGCGCTTCCTGTACCAGTACCTCCTCCTTCACCACAGGTAATAAACACTAAATTAGATTCCCTTAAAACTTTGGTTAAATCTTCCCGAGATTCTTCAGCTGCGGCTCTTCCAACTTCTGGATTTCCCCCCGCACCTAATCCTTTTGTGAGATTCTTACCAATTAATATTTTAACATGTGACTCAACACTATCTAGATGTTGGCAATCAGTGTTAACTGCTACACATGTTGCTCCTCTAATTCCTATCTTCATTAATCTATCAATTGTATTATTTCCCGCGCCACCGCAACCTATAATCTTTATATTAGCATACCCAAAATTTTCTACCGCTGGTCGGATTATTTCTCTTTTACGTGCCTTTTTAATAAAAGATTCCATAATTTCTCCTTTCAGTCATTTATACTACAAAAAAATAAGAATAAAAAAATTAGAATTAATGTATTATTAGGATATTATGTGCTAATAATCATAATTTACCTTACATTAAGGAAAAATCCTTATCAAGAATTGGATCAAAGATTGGGATAAAGTTTTCATCCTTTATAAGAACCATTTTTGGTAAAGGGTAAGGAAAGCGATTTGAAAAAGTTAAACAATAAGCACCAGTGTTAGCTACAAGCACAAATTCTTGCTCTGTTAAATTTTTGGTAAAAAAGTAGTTCTTTGCTAATACATCTTGGTCCGTAGGAACAATCCCTGCAATTGAAGTCTTGTATTTATGAGGTTCATTAATTTGAGAAGCATTATAAAACCTCAAAGAACATCGTGCAAATTTTGGACAGATATGATTACCTATATTTAAAAATATCCACCGATTTTCATTCACCTTGACAATTTTAGTTATAAACATTCCAGAATCTCCAACAAAATATCTTCCCGGTTCAAACGAGATACTGTCAAAGCTAATTCCAGATTTATCTAGTATACTTTTTATATCCTGAGCAACTTCCTTTAATTTTTTTTGAGGCATTACAGTCGCTTCTGGGAATCCTCCACCTAGATTTATATTCCTTATATTTATATCATGCTTTAATAATAGATTCAGACTAGTGACCAAAGAACTTATGTTTTTTTCAAATTGATCGATATTGTTCATTTGAGTACCGAAATGGGATAAAATTGAGGTTAGATTAACATTATGATAGCTTTCTATTGTTTTTTTGAGAATGTCTATATTATTAGCACTTAAAATCACTCCTAAGTTACTATCATATTTCTGGGAATTTACTCTAATACAAATATTTTGAACCCAGTTATATTCTTGGGCTATAGAATTTATTTTCTTGAGATCATTTAAATTGTATACAATTATTTCTTTTACTCTATTTTTAATACTTAAATCTATTAGGTCTTCTGGTAAATACGGACCACCTATAATTATTTTTTGAGGTGAAAAGCCAACACTCAATGCTAATTTAAATTCTGGTAGACCTACAATTTGTGCACCCACACCTTCAGAATTAATAATCTTACAAATATCGGGAAGATAATTAGCTTTCATTGAATAAAAACTTTGGAAATTATCAAAGATTTCATTGAATACCATATTGAAAGATTTTATATTGTCTCTAATTCTATTTTCAAGGAATACCATCAATGGTGTCTCAAATTTCCTTATCAACTCATCCAGGGGTAATGAATCGATGATTATTTTTCCATTTTTTCTAATTATATATGGATTTCCTGAGATCTTCTTCATATTTTCATCATTCATTTATTTTAATTAAATTTTGATATGTTTGATGTGTTTTTTCAGCAACGATTTCCCAAGTATAATTTTGAGATACTTTTAATTGACCTGCAATACCAAGTTTTTTCCGCAATTTCTTATTTTTTAGTAATTTAATTACTTTTTGAGCCGTATCTATAGGATCATCAAATGTAACTAAGAGTCCATCAATATTTTCTCGAATCACTTCAGGAGTAGCTCCAATTTGTGCCCCGATAACGGGTATTCCCGCAGCCCAAGCTTCCAAAAATGCTATTCCAAAGGCATCGCTCCTACTTGGCATTACAAATAAATCAGCCTCTTTGAAAGCCGTTAATTTTTTTTTGTCGTAATAACCAGTTAAATTATCCGGAGTAAAATTAATTATTCTAGAATCTCTAAGTTTCTGAATTTTAGATAATTCATGGTTAAAAGCTTTTGTAGGGGGACCAATAAAAACAAAATATACTTTTTTAATTTTCTCTAGAATGTAAGGAATTGACTTTAAAACCGTCAAAGCTCCTTTTTCATAATTTTTATTGCCACAATATAAAACGAGTTTATATTTTTTCTCTTTTTTTTTGAAAAAGTTTTGTTTAAAATAATATTGATTTAATTTCGTGCTATGCACACTTTCAAAAATTTCATAATCTACTCCCATTGAAATAACTTTTATTTTATCTTCTTGGATTTTGAAATTTTTTATGAGAACTTCTTTTTCAAGGTTAGTACAGGCAATTATCATATCAAATTTTTTTAAAATCTCAATTAGAGTTGAATCCGAATACCGAGGATTAGAAAAGTGGAAAAAAGGAGTACAAATAACGGGTTTATTAATACTCTTTCCTACTATCAAGCTTACGATTAAGTTGAAGTAAGGATAAAAAGTTGTATGGATTAAATCATATGTCAATAATTCTTGTTTTAGAAAATAATCTATTAAATTTCCTAAGTATGGTCCATTTTTAATGAATCTCCTTATTAAATTATCTGAAAGGTCTAGCGAATTAAAGAAAGGAGTTTTTTTTAGTTTTTGAAGCGCTTCTTCTTCGGAAATATTATGATGTATGGAAAATCTATTTACTTTCAAGGAATTTACTTCATTGTGAAACCTATTGTTCCCCATTATTACTTTTCCCTTGGGATCTCTTAAAGCTTTAAAATCAATAGCATTAGAAGTATATATATCTATTTTATAGTTAAAATTTGCTGTTAAAATCTCTGCCATTCTTTGAAAGTAAAATTCTGCACCAGAAATGGATGGAAAATACCTAGTGGGAAGATATAAGATATTATTCAATATTTTAAAGATCTTTTTTTATCTAGTGATTATAATATTTTTTATGTATTATAGTATATTTAACGACGATTAATTTCTAAGATAATATGTCAAAAGAATTACTGTTAAAGATTTTTGAGAAGGTTAAACAAAAACAGCTAATTGATGAAGAATTCATTAGCTTCTTAGAACTTATATTTCCTGATAAAACTTCTGATGTCATGGAGACTTTGAAAAGAGGAATTACTAAATATATTTATAAACCTTCAAATAGGGTAGTTTGGACGGCAATGGGAAGAAATCAGGAGCATCTAATTTATCCCAAATTATTTTGCTCTTGTCAAGATTATTATAAAAGTGTGGTAATAAATAGAACCCGGGAATTTTGTAAACATATTATTGCTCAAGTCATAAGTGAAGCATTACAAAATTTTAAAGAAACAACTTTGGAAGATAAAAAATTTAAGGAATTAGTAAGTGAACTAAAATTACAAATATAAATATAGTTTTTTGTTGAATTTTCATTTTAATACGTAAGATTTCCTATCTATTTAACCCGAATCTCTTCCCGATCCCATATCTTCAAATAATCATTAAAATGGTCTAAACTAATCTCACGCGGTATGGAAATTTTATTGGTAACTTCTAATTCCCTGATCTTAAACATTATTCTTTTATTTTTGCGATAAAATATTACTGCTTTTGGATATTCCTCCTGAAAAATTGTTTTTAATTTTTCTAAATCTACTGTTTCCAGTTCTTCATAATTATTTATAACAAAATTGCATAAGGGATCAATAGAAATTTCAAAGTTGAATGCATCGATTTGTTTTAAAGCAAGTGGATATGCTTGACAGGCCAATGGTTTAATGTTATGAACGGTACACCCCCTTTTTTTATCATAAAAAGGGCATCCTTGAGATTCGTTATCTAATCTTATCCGATATGTCAGAACCAGAATTTTTTCATTTTTAATATCAGGAAAAATGAGATCTTCGATAATTTTAAATTCTATTTCACGTTTTTTGGCTATTTCAATTAATTTATCTGCCTCATCCGGATAAATTGGAATTCTTTTAACATAATCTCCGGGTATTTCATGACAACAAGTGCCACCCATCATGCATTTATATTTTAAATTCGTCAATTCTAATCCCTTGAAATTTCTGTGAATAGGTTAAATTTACTTTATGTCTTCTAAGCATTCTCCTCAAAATAAATTTTTGATAATATGAAAATATTACTTTTACACTAATTCTTGTGTCTACTAGGATAATACATCGTTTTTAAATTGATAAAAATACCCTATTATTAGTTATATTTTTGTAAAAAGAAGGTTTAAGATATGGAAGGAATTAGAATTGTAAATCGTAGTAACCTTTCTAAAGAAGATTTTATAAACCCAATATGCATTTTAGGTATGCCAGGTATTGCAGATATTGGTAAATTTGCCCTAGACTCTTTAATAGGGCAGCTTAATGCAAAAAGTTTAATGGATATCATTTTTGATGATTACCCCGCGGGAGCAATTGTTGATAATAGCCTATTGTCTGCCCCTAAAGCGGAGATTTTATATTGGAAAGATCCAAAAAGAATAAAAGATCTTATGTTAATAACTGCTGATGCCCAGAGTTTAACACCAAAGGGAATATATCGGATTTCTAATTTCCTAACTGAAATAATCAATCAATATGGAATCCAACTCATAATTGCGCTAGGGGCCTATCCTGTAAGTAACAGAAAACTTGTTTCAAAAATTCCACAAATTTTTACAAGTTCTACTAATCGAGAAATACTAGATAAGTATTTGAAGGATAATGGTTGTCAAAAAATTCAGAAGGGTGTAATAATTGGTGCGAATGGTTTAATTCCTACGTTAGCTAAAGCAAGGTTTAATATTGATGGATTAGTTTTTCTCGCAGAAACAGATAATATTGCAATGGTTAACGAAGATATTACTGATTTAAAAGCATCAATTAGTCTTTTAGAAATGCTTAAAAAATCGTTCACTTTACCAATAAAAAAGAAATATAGCTTAGAGAATATTGAAGATATAACAAAAAATCTGCAAAATAAAAGAGATCAATTAGAAAATGATCTTGATTCACTTCAGCTATTAGATCCCGAGGATAGAAGAAAATCGTTATATATTTAGAGAGTAACTTTTTTAACTTCTTTTTTACAAAACTTCTTATTATTTGCGGTTATTAAGCAAAAAGTATTTTAATTAAGAAATCTTTAGGAGTATTATGAAATACGTGTGTGCAAAGAAGAGTTGCGGGAAAGATGTAAGTCAAAAAGAATTAAGTGCTCTTCCAGGTATTAAATGTTCTAATTGTGGATTCCGCATATTATATAAAAAAAGACCAGACGTCATAAAGCGAATAAAAGTTCGTTAAACCTTTTTTTTTGGATGTTTTTTATACTTTAACCATCCCTTGACCTATTTGGTTGATAAAAATGCTAAATTAGGGATTTGGATTAACCTTTAAATGATTAATCAATTCTTTATAACGATTTCTAATGGTTGCTTCAGTAACACCAGCAGCTATCGAAATTTCTTTTTGAGTTCTGCGTTCCCCTTCCTGCATAGCAGCGACATATAAAGCAGCACCAGCTAAGCCTGTTGGAGCCTTCCCTGCAGTAATACGATACTTCTTGGCGAGTTTTAGGATCGATGCTGCTCTGTTTTGTGTTCTTCCTGATAATTTTAATTCAGCACAAAATCGAGGAATAAAATTTATTGGTGAAGAGACTCGGATATTTAACTTAAGCTCACTTAATATTAATCTATAACAACGAGCAATCTTTTTCTTATCAACTGAAGCAAATTCTATAAAGTCATCTAACGTTTTTGGAATAATATTTAATCTACAAGATAGATAAATAGATGCAATCAACATAGCTTCGATAGATCTACCTCTGATTAAATTTTTCTGAGCCATTTTTCTGTAAATATGAGCAGCTGATTCTTTTATATCTTTAGAAAGATTCAGTTGTGATGCAAATCGATCTAATTCATTCATTGCATAAGCTAAATTTCTATCGATAGATTTGTTGGTGCGTGTCCTTACATGCCATTTCCTTAACCGATAAACTTCAGCTTTCATTTTAGGACTTATTGCCTTTCCAAATGCGTCTTTATTTTTCCATCCAATCATTGTACTTAATCCCTTATCGTGTAAGGTAAGTGTTGTTGGTGCTCCAACCCTTACCTTTCTGTTTGCCTCTTCAGAAGTGAAAGCTCGCCATTCAGGACCAGAATCAATGGCTCTTTGTGTTAAAACTAGACCACAATCATTACAAACGATCTCACCACGAGTATCATCAGAGATTAAGTTTTTGTTACCACATTCTGGGCATAAATTAATATTTTTTTGAGGCATTGAAAGATCCACTAAAACCAACCCTTTAAAAATTCAGTACTTTAATTCTCATAATTAATTTAGCACATATAAATATTTGCGTTTGGTGGATTTATCCATTAATAAAATACTCATTTTTTAAAATTTGAATCGGAGTTTAGATCGTAAAATTTTAATAAGTTTCTTCTTTCTCTTAATATAATGCGACATTATTATAAGACACACGGTAAACATTGTTATCTTCGATCTTTTCAGACAAAATGCCCAAGATGTGGTATAGATGTTTTATATTGGGAATGCCGGCATGGAAGTAAAATTTTTTTTAATTATCCCCCATATGGAAAATTGATAAGACATTTTTGTCGCTATACTAAGGGTAAACTTAAAGTAAAGACAAAATTTCCTGTTATTATTAAAGTGCCTATAGGACTTTTAGAAAAGGAGTCCCCAAGTTGTCCTGTATGCGGAAAATTGTTTAAAAACATTAGAAATCTTAATGATCACATTGCTAATTTGAAAAAACGAGAAGGTCTACACCGAGATTTTGATCAAGACAAATTAAATTTTGAATTAGGATATTGGGAAAAAAACCAAGAAAACTATGACAAATATAAATTGTATTATAAACCAAAATTTGGAAAAATAAATATTAAAAAAAAGAAGTAAATTGCTATGTTAATGTTATAGATAGATTTTTAAAAAATCAGTTTATAATTATTTTATAATTAAATGTAATTTCACTAATTTTTAAAAGTCTATTATAAAACAATAAAAAAAGGAAAAAAAGATGCCAGTAGATCCTGCGACCGCAGTATATAATTTGATGCAAACAGATCCTAACATTATAGCCGCAGCGGTACTTAAGGGCAAAGAAATTGTATATACCACAGATAATTGGGATATTAGTGGAGATGTTGACAGAATAGTATCAAGTTGGACGGGTCAAAATGCTAAATTTATAATGGTTTCTGGAGTAAAATATTCGATGTTGCAGATGGAGGCTGAACGTTTAGTTGCCATTTCTTTAAAAGGCGAAGGAAGTATTTGTGCTGCTAAAGATGAGGAACATAAGCTTGTATGCTATCTTCAACCAGATGGGGATGCTCGTGGTGCTATAATGGATGTTCAAAGAGCCGTTGGGTCAATGAGCTCAAAGACAGGATACTTGGACCCAAATGCTCAATTGGGTCAAAGTACCCAAACGGATAGGACTGCATCAACAGGAGGAAGTTCTGTTGGTCCAACAGCTTCGGTGGCGGGTGTGGGAGTGGATCCCCAATTACAAGGAGAAATTAAAGCCTTTCTGGATTGGGTAAGAGAAGAAGAAGGTTTAGCAGGATATATAAGTTATTACCTTCAACAAAATAATACTCAAATCATTTCAGAACTATCAAAAATTTATAATGAATTAAGACAAATCTTTGGTGTCTGATTTTCATAAAAATATCATTTCTAATTTGCTACTTTTCTAGTTATTTGTCAAAAAAATTCTCAGTATAGTTTTAGACTAAATTTTAATAATTCCGGATATCATATTATTAGTAAAATCTAAAATTTATTTTAGTGGTATTAGTTTTTGTAAGTAAGAATAAATTCAAGAAGTAGAGGAAGGGAAATTTTATGAGTAAGAAGAGGATCCATATTAAACCTAAAATCAATAACATAGAAAAAAAAAAGAGTGATAAAGGAGGAATTAAATTATCAAAATCAAATAAAGTAGCTGATTATTCAAAAAAAGAAGATATGGAGCTTGAAATACCTTCTATTCCTGAACCCCCTAAAAAAGAAGGTAACCTATCAATTAATTCCCCAGATCTAACACCTGATGTTTTGGCAAGGATAAAAAAAGTGGAGTCTCCAGACACAAGGGTTGTTTTAGTCAATTGTGAAAGATGTAAAGCTGTTATTCCTATTCCAATACCAAAAAGTGTAGTTCTAGAATCAGAATTACCTATTGTACCCATTAGTTTTGTTCATAAAAACCTTAAAAGTAAGGATCAACATTGTATTACTATTCATTTAGATCATGATTTTGATATAAGAAGGCAGAGGTTGTCAGACGTAGTGATATCATTGGATTGAGTTCTTCTAAAATGTATTTGAAATCTAAATTGAGAAAAATTAAGAAAAACAATGAAATTATTATCAGAACGGAATATAGAGGTTGAAAATATAAAAATTTATTTAACTCTCTTCAAGATGTATAAAAGTTATCTACTACTTATTTCTGATCAAGGTGATATGGGAATAGGAAACGTTACTTTAGGAAGTCCTTCAATTATTAATGGAGTTAAAGCTCCTACTACTTCTTACAATTTATTTGGTATAAAAAGTAAATTATTAAGCACAATTATTGCTGAACGAGCATCAAGTTTGTTAAACGCTCCTGTTTTGCTCTTATTATTTTTAAAAACTAATATGAAAGATGAAAAAATTGTAAAACCTATCATTAATTTTCTAAACCATACTTTAGATGAGATTTTAGAAAAAAAATAAAAGCATATAAAATGATTTTTATTCCTTGAATTATTATTTTTATTAATAATTCCTAAAGCAGGGATAACCAAGTTGGCCAACGGTGCCGGACTCTTTTGAGAGAAGGTAATTCTTATTAGCCGGATTCAAGATCATATTAATCAATTTACCGTTGATAATTCCAATTTTTGATGAGATATCCGGTGAGATAGCTCTTCGTGGGTTCGAATCCCACTCCCTGCATTTCCAAGAATTCTAGAATATCTATACTAGTAATAGAATTTAATTCGGATAATTATTCAATGTAGAAAATGAAAAATGAATATTAATTTCTAATTCTTATTAAAACAAACCTGGAAGAAACAGGAGTAGTATCATCCCCACCATCATGACAATTAAGAAGATACATTGAAATCTTCCCTTCTTTTTTTGTTTTCGTTCACCTTCTGCGAGATTATCCTTGCAGCTTTGACTACAAATTTTTTTATCTGTTGCCATAGCTTTTCCACAAACGGGACAATGACTATGGGGGCCCCATTTTTTCTTAATTTGGTCTTTCCATGAAGCTTGAGACATATTTTTACCTAGTAG
Source organism: Promethearchaeota archaeon (assembly GCA_016839705.1). Taxonomy (GTDB): domain Archaea; phylum Asgardarchaeota; class Lokiarchaeia; order Sigyniarchaeales; family SOKP01; genus Loki-b32. Next base: position 24,381 of record JAEOTR010000081.1, read on the forward strand.
TTTTTCTACCTTGTAAGTTATCTTTATAAAATTATAGTAGTTAATATAATTTATGAATTCTTTACTCTTTTGAGATTAACGTTCCGCTTATATCTTTTTCTCCATTCCATAATTTTATGAATTCACTTAGATCTTTTCCAGAGGTGACGATGACCTGAATATTACTACGTTTTAAAATTTGAAGGGAGACGAAATCGAAAATTCGATATTCCCCTGCAGTTGCTTGTTTATCCTCTTGCAGATCTAAAATTAATTTTTCAAGTTGTTCATAGGTAAGGTGTTTAATTAGTTGTGCATCTTTAAACTTTTTAGGATCTTTATTAAAAATCCCCTTAACATCTGTTAGAATAACTAATTCTTCGGCTCCAATAAATTCAGCTACTTCTAATGCTACCGATGTGGTAGATTGCCCTGGTTGTAGTCCTCCCATAACAATAATTTTATTAAAAAGTAGAGCTAAAGAGAGTTCTTCCATTGATTTTGGGACCTGAGGATATGCGTAATCTTGAAAGGAGGCGATAAGTAATTTAGAATTAATTCGGGACAGTTCAATTCCAAAAATATCAGATAAAGACTCAGATCCTTTAAGTGATCTAACAGCATTAATATATTCCCGTGCAATTGATCCACCTCCGCAAACAACAATAATCTTTCCAAAATCTTTATTGTTTTTTAAAATTCTGCAAAATTCAGTAATTTTATCGGATAATATTTTGTTGTTATCCGTGAATAATAAAGAACCACCTATTTTAATAACAATATTTCTTTTCATAACATTTTCATTCAATTTATCTATTTAATAATATATAGATGATTAATTAAATTAAGTTACTTACCCTATATGACCCCTTATAAAAGAGAAGTCATTGTTGAAGTACCCCATAGAATATCAGGCTTTTTTGAAATTGTAGATGAAATTGATGGTATTAAAATAACTAATCCTGAAAGAATTGGATCAAGAGGCGCTGGTTTTAATTTGAGCGCTGTTGGAAGAACTAAGGTAAAAGTTGAAAATTGGGAAAAATCTAATGATCATGAAATAAATATAATGATAGACGATGAAAAGAAGGATGAAAAAGCCGAAACAACTTATTACATTTATAATTATATCAGAAAACTTATTGAAAATTCAGTAAAGATTACAATTATTCATAATTTTGATTTACCTGTTGGATGTGGCTTTGGAGCAAGTGGATCTGGAGCATTAGGTTCAATTTATGGGTTAGATCATGTTCTGAATTTAGGTTTATCTACTCTAGAAAAAGGGAGAATAGCTCATATTGCTGAGGTTGTGAATCGAACTGGATTAGGTACTGTTTGTGGACAGTTACGTGGTGGATTATGCATACTTAAAGAACCCGGTTACCCTTGTGTTTCTGAGAGCATTCAAGTGCCAGAAAATTTGAAAATAATATGTGGTTCTTTTGGGATAATACATACTAAATCAATATTGACAGATCCCGTTTTAAATCTTAGAATAAAACACGCTGGTAGAAGAGCACAAATGAAATTATTAGAAAAGCGAACAATAAAATCTTTTATGAAAGCTTCAATTGATTTCGTTGAGGAAACCAAGATACTTGAAATCCTTGGGTTGAATGAGATTGAAGATTTACTTCAACGTTTAAATAAATTAAAGATTCTAGGAGCTAGTATGAATCAGTTAGGACGATCAATCTTTGCTATTTGTGAGGAAAAAGATGGAAAAAATGTTAGAGAGATTTTAGATACATATAAACCTGAAATCAAGGATTATACTTTATCAATTAATACGAGAAGGCCATATATATTAAATAATAAATAATTTAAGCATTTTTATTCATTGATTTCGATTTTAAGGTCGCGGCTTCAACCGCCCTAATGAGTGTAGCTCTTAATTTTGCAGATTCAATTTCATGAATTGCCGTGATTGTTGTACCACCTGGAGTTGCCACCATATCCTTTAATTCACCAGGATGTTTGCCGGTTTCTAGTACCAATTTTGCCGCGCCAAATACTGTTTGAGCTGCTAATTTTACGGCAGTGTCTCGCGGAAGTCCCATTTTTACACCCCCATCCGCCAAAGATTCTATGATAATGAATAAATATGCTGGACCGCTTCCCGACAGACCCGTAACTGCATCAAGATGTTTTTCTTCTAACTCTACAACAAGACCTAGAGCACTGAATAAATTTTTAACATATTCTAACTCTGGTTGTTTAATGAATTCATTAGTTGACATAGCTGAGGCAGCTGCTCTTACTAATGCAGGTGTGTTAGTCATGATTCTGATAATACTCACCTTTCTATCAAAATGTTTGTTAATATGATCAATTGAAATTCCTGCTGCGATTGAAATTATAACATGATCCTCAGAGATTATGGGGCTAATTTCATCTAGCACATCATCTATGACTTGAGGTAAAACTGCAAGTATTATATATTTGGATTTTTGAGCAACAGATTTATTATTATCCGCAAAATCTACTTTTATTTCATTAAATCTATCTACTAAAATATCTTTTTGTATGTCATGAATAATAATTTTTTCTGGTTCTATTGTTTTTGAATTAACTAAAACTCTCAATATAGTAGAACCAATTTTCCCTAAACCAATGATCCCTAATTCTTTTTGAAACGACATATGTGTTATTTTCCAACAACATGTTAAAATTCAAAGGTTTTATCTACAAAGTGATAAAACACACTTTAGAAAATCTTAATGAAACATAATATTAAAGGAATCGTAACAAATGAGTCAAATTATTAAGATATTTTAACAAATTCCTTTTAGTAAGCTAATTGAGATTTTAAGTTTTCAATAAGATCCAGTTTTATAGTACCATTGTTTCTGTCATATCCTTCACATACCATACTGCGAACACCTATTATCTCTGGGTTAATTTTCTTGATTTTAGATAAAACATTATTCCTTAAATTACCTGCTAAAGCAATCTTTAAATTGAAATCGTTGGCCCTCTTCTTAAATTCAATTAATTGATTAACATTCAAAAAATCAAATAAACCTTTTTCGTCTTTAATATATGTGTCAAGCATAGCAACATCAGCACCAGATTCAGCGGCTATTGTGGGAATGGCAAGAAAATCAAGTGAATTTTTCATTCTTATGTAATCTGCATATCCCGCAGCAACAACCTTTATCTCATTATTGTAATTCTTTACTGCTTTTACTACATTTTTCATTAATTTTATTCCTTCTTCTACATTTTTTGGACCTTTCAATCCCACCTTTATTATATCTGCACCCGATACAGCTGCTCCTAATGCTGCTAAAGACGCTGATCCTGGTAAATTAGGAAAATCCCCTATAGTAGCACTTAGCATTTGTGAATAATTTCCGAGAAGCATATTTTTCATTGCTTTTATAACCCAAGGAAAGTTCGCTCCGAGTGAACCTTCCTCGGGATTTTTACAGTCAATAATCTCAACTTGAGATGATATTACTATTTTAGCTTCTTCAAGTGTTTTTGGGCTTACCAGAAGTTGAATTTTGTGGGGCATAACTGTCATATATAATTAAAAAATATTAAAAAATTTATTTAAGACGTTAATTAATTATTATTAATTTGAACTCTATAAATTATTGATTATTCGAATCGAGATTTTCAATAATAAATAAGGAGCGAGAAATTGAATAATCGAACGATTATATATAAAAATTTAAATTAAATCATTTTTATTAAATATAAAAAAAGAAAATTAAGATATTATGTCTCCTAAAGAAATTACAAAATTAGAAATAACTAATGAAGTATTTAAAGAACCAAAAGAAGTAATTGACCAATTAGCTTCAAATATTGATCTAAAATATACTAAAGTAATCCAAACTTATGTTATGGAAGATCGAAGGCTTAATTTATCTTTAGAACATGATGGTTCTAGTTATTTTAAGGGAAAGGTTGTATGGATTGGGAATAAAAAGGATGACACGGAAGGATCAATATTTTGCGTTGACACCAAAGATGAATTAAAACAGATTAACCCTACAGCAGAAAATACTGAAAAAGTAATATTAGATGTGAAAAAGGATTTGATTAAAATATCTACTGCCTCGAAAACAAAATGTTCTGTATGCGGGAAAAATATTGAGATTTTTGATGAAGTTACTGGGTGTCCCATATGTGAAGCAAAAGCACATAAAGATCATTTAACTGACTGGGTTAAAATGAAGCAAACTTGTCCGGTTTGTAAAAAATCGTTGAATGTTTCTAGCACGGGATTAATCTTTATAGAATAAAACTCATAATAGAGAAAGATTTATTACTTTTTCAATATCTATTGTACCATCATATAAGGCGGTTGCAATTAACACGCCAGCGAAGTTAAGCTCTTTATATTTTATTAAATCTGTATAATCTCTTATTCCACCACCCACAAATATATTTCCTCCGAACGAATCCCGAATTTTTAAGTATTGCTGTGGAATTCCTCCAATTTTTTGGCCTACTCGGAATAAATCTAAAAGCAATAATTCGTTTACACCGATTCCCTCCATGATTTTAGCAATTTCTTTTGGGGTTTTATCTTTTACTCCTTTAGCATTTGAAATTACTTTCTCTTTATACATATCGATGCTTAGAACTAATTTATTTTGTCCTACAATATTTATAGCTTTTCTAATTACATCTAAATTTCTTACTGTTTCTAATCCAATTATAAGTTTATTAATATTGAAATTAGAAAAATGTAGAATATCACTGATATCAACTATTCCTGGATCTATCATTATATTTATTTCTGTTATCTTCAAAATTTTAGTTAAAAGACGAAAATCGGGTTTGCGATTTATAATTGCATTTAGATCTGCGATATAGAAATCTTTGAATTTAAAATTCGAGGTAAGAACATTTAAAATGTCAAGTGGGTTAGAGGTTTTAAATAGTTTAGATTTTAAGGGTTTGTATTTTTTTCTTTCACCTCTAATTGCGTGGACTGCTTCTGAATTTAAAACATCTATAACAGGAATTACTTTAAACTCTCTCATTAATCTCTGAATTAACACTTGAAAAAAGGTTTTTAGATGGATATATAATTATTTAATTCTATAATGTATAAATGATAAATTACCTTTATTTGATACTCTCTAAATTTAAAAGAATTATATTTTAATTAACAACTAAATAATTTTTTTTTTAAATAATACTTACTAAAATAATTTTAAAACTTAAGAAAATTATAGCATTATGAGTGAAATGAAAACCGAGGTATATATAAACAAGATTATTGAAAACACGGGCTTAACGAGAAAGGAAATTCAAGATATGGTTGGAGACAAGAAGAATGAATTAAAAGGTTTAATATCTGAAGAGGGAGCATTATTTATTATTGCCAGAGAGTTAGGTGTTGATGTAAAGGAGGAAAATAAAGATCTAATAAAGGATATCGAAATAAATATATCTGATATTACTCCTAATATGAAAAATATCGTTTTAGTAGGAAGGATTAAGGAAATTCATCGCGTAAACAAGTTTAATAAGAATGATGGTGGAGTTGGTTATGTGGGGTCTTTCTTATTACATGATAAGACAGGAGATATTCGAATTGTATTATGGGATGACCAAGTAAGTATTTTTAATAACAACAATTTTGAAATAAATGAATTAGTTAAATTATTCAATGGCATTGCAAGGAAAGGGAGATACGATGAATTAGAAATACATGTAGGAAGATATGGAAAGATATTATTATCTCCGGATGATGTAGATTTTAAAAATTATCCCAAAATAAAATTTAAATTAACTAATATAAATGATATTAATTTAAGTCTAAACTCTATATCAATTGAAGGGAAGATAATTCAATTTACACCAATAAAAGAATTTACAAAAAAAGATGGTGAACCAGGAAAAGTAGGATCTCTAACTCTATTAGATTCTACAGGATCTATAAGACTAACGTTTTGGAACGATGACGTTGAAAAAATTGAAAATTTAGAAATTGATGATGCTATAACAGTATCCAATCTCACTCCACGATTAAACACTTATGATTCTAAATCTATTGATTTGTACGCTAATAGAAGCTCGGTTGTTAAAAAGATATCAAAAAACATCCAAATAAAGGGAGAACTAGTACAGAAGATTGGAAATCTTCAAAATCATAAAGGTATTGTATCATTTAAAGGAAAAGTAACATCAGTTGATAATTTAAAAATAATTGAATCAAAATTAGGTGAAAAAATCTCCCTATTGGGATTTATCGTCAGTGATGATACAGATGGAATTAGAATTACATTATGGAGAGAAAAAGCAGAGGAATTTTCAGAAAAATTGTCAGTTGGCCAAGGACTACTGCTGAAAAACGTTATGGTAAAGTATAGCAACTTTTCGCAAAGAAATGAAATATCCTTAATAAACGAATCAAGTATTGAATTAAAAGAATTTGAAATTAAGAACCTAAAGACGATAGACTTGACGAACGCCAACTCTCGCGCAAATTTTTCTGGAAATTATAATAAAATCGATTCTATAAATGCATCAACGAATATAGAAATTAAGGGTTTTATTGCAAGAGATCTTAACAATATATCAATTTATGAGGCATGTACAAAGTGCTTCAAAAAAGTGGATAACTGTGTGTGTAATACAGCAAATGAAACAGAGTTTCGAATGATTGTCAATCTTATAATTGATGATGGAACAGGTTCAATTAGAACAACATTTATAGGTGATATAGCAGAAAAGCTTATGATGGTAAAGACAGAAAAACTCGTCCAAATTAAGGAAACACCCGATTTTGATAAATTTATGGAGAAAAAGTCTTCTGAACTTTTAGGTAAAGATATAATCATTAAAGGAAAATCAAAATTCAGTGATTATTCAAACTCATATGAAATAATGTCTTATGATTTTAAATATCTAAATGTTGATGAAGAATTGGAAAGGGAAATAAGAAAGATTGAAACTTAAACCTTCTTCCTTTATTATTTTCATCTATACGTAGTTATAATGTGATCATTAAACTTTCGTTAAATTATGATTAACCAGATTTCTAATCTTTAACAATAAAATTTAAAACTCTTATTAAGAAATTAGACAAATTTTACTAAATTTTTCAGGATTCTTAATGATATTAGTGTATTTTTCATGGATTATCTCAGGAGTCATGTTTGAGAGTTGTTGATTAAATGGCCAAACACCAATTAATACATCACCTAACTTTTTAACGTTGCCTATTAAATGTCCTTGTTTTTCTCCGTTTGATGTAAAAAGGATTACTAAATAATAATTATAACTAAATTTTGTCTCAACATTTCCCACAACTATAACTTCCTCAATATTTTGAAAACTGATAACCTTATCATTTTGTATGCTTAAATTTTTTAATTCTAGAATCAATTTTGCAGGAATAGTTAAGGGATTTTTTAAGTTTAAATCTTTAAAACTTAATGAAAGGTTCGTATTCTCAATTTGCTCAATTGCTTTAAATATTACTTTATAAATTATAGAATCCATACAAGTTGCTAAAACAGATATGCTTTAAGATCGAATTAATTATTAGTAGAATAATTTGCATAACATCTATGCTTGTAGTAATCTTAAGATAATGTGATCTATTGTTGGATAAGAATATTTTCTTCAGGAAATCCCAAATCAATTAATAGCTTTTTCATCTTAAATCGATGATCTCCTTGAAGTTCAACTTCATTATCTCTCACAGTTCCACCAGAAGCACATTTTTTTTTTGCTTTTGTCAAAATATTTTTCAAATTTACATCAAAATTACCAATAAAAGAAATAACAGTAACAATCCGCCCCCATTTACGCCTATCGTTTGAGATTATTATTTGTTGTTCATCAGCACTTAAGCTATCACATATACAGAGCTCTTTTGGAAAACTACATAATGGACATATGTCGTCGTCTTTAATGCTTTCTTATCACAACCTTCGTTATTCAAATTATTAATTAATAGAGTACTAAACAATAATAGAATAAAATCTTATAAAAATCTTTTTCATTTTAGAAAATGACTCTATTCTTATTCAAAAAGATTTCTATATACCTATTTGTTTTTATAAAAATTAAAAAAATCTAATTGATTATTTGATTTATTTTTTTTATTATCTAATTCCTTCCATTTAAAAGAAAAGGCAATCAAAAAAGTATATAAAGTAAAATTTTTATTATTTATAAATGAGCGTGTTCTTTATGTTAAAATAATTATGTAATTTACTATAATGCAAAGTTCATGGATATTTAAAGTTATTGTCGCTGGTGCAGGTGGTGTGGGAAAAACAGCAATGATAACGCGTTATTGTACTGGAAAATTCCAAGAAGGTTATAAAATGACAATTGGAGCAGGATTTCACACCAAATCTGAGACGCTCGATACCGGAGAAGCCGTTAAAATGCAATTATGGGATTTTGCAGGTGAAAAACGATTCCGTGAACTCTTACCTGACTATTGTAAAGGTGCGAGTGGAGCGTTTATATGTTTTGATATTACAGATTATGATACGTTCAGAGAAATTCCAGAATGGCTTAAAATTATTCGTCAAAAAGCGGGTTTTATCCCAATCATTCTGATGGGTATGAAATGGGACCTTCAAAATCATGAAGTCGATTTTGAAATTGCGAATAATTACGCCTTACAAGCAAAGTGTAATCAGTGTGTATTCAGTTCTTCAAAAAATAACATTAACATTAATGAATCATTTCGAGCTATGGGGAAATGGTTGATTTATTTTGCCTCTCAAACTGAATGATCTTTATCCTATTAATTTAAAAAATATTAGTAATAAATGAGTAAAAACTAAATAGGATATTTAATAAAATTATATATAAAAAAATATAAAATACGCCTCCGTAGCTCAGCTAGGTAGAGCACCCGGCTGTTAACTGGGCGGTCGCATGTTCGATTTCGTTGTTCAATCTCTGAACAAGAAGAAAACCATGCCGGGGGCGCATTTCTTCCATCTAATTTTAAATATTTTTTTCCCTTTCTCAGTTATAACTATGCACGTATTATTATTTCTCCTTTTTTAGAGATTAATCCTTTTTTCAATTGTATTTGAATATTTTTACATGCATTTCTAGGATGCAATTTCAGAATTAAGTGCAATCATAAAAATTTTTATGGAAAACTAATTTTCTTCCCTTTTTTAATTTTTATAATTCTTATCAAAAATCGCTAAATATTATTTTTCTTACGAGTTATATCTCGAAATTTCTAAATCCTAATATTAATTAGAGAGGAAAATTGTGCTCCTGCCGGGATTCGAACCCGGTTAATGATACAAAACGAAAGGATCTGTATTGTCACCAGGGTGAAAGCCTAGCATGCCAAGCCCTTTCTAATCTATAGAGTGAAAGATTGGCCGGACTACACTACAGGAGCATGGAATTCCTATTTTATCACGTTTTTTAAAAAAATGTCTATAGAAATTTTTAACTGTGATTATTAGTAGAGTCTGTAAACATTAAAATTTTACTTTTCTTAAATTAGAAAAAAATATTGGTAATAAAACGAACTAATAAAAAATGCGGGAAGGGAGATTTGAACTCCCGAACTCCTACGAGAATGGATTCTAAGTCCACCACCTCTAGTCGACCTTTGATTAAACCATTTCTAGTCTTTGACCAGACTTGGCGATTCCCGCAATTTAAGAACAAATATTAGATTTAATATTTAAATAAGAAGATTTAAAATTAAAAAATTTATTATGACAAAATTCAATTTTATATGCGATTGAAATAAATGATAAAAATTTATAATATAATATAAGAGAAAAATATTATAGTATAACACAAAAAAAATTGGGTCTTTTTGATGAGTGTAAGGGATTCTTTAATAAAACATTTAACATCTATTTTACGAGCATCAGAGGGCACTATTTTGGTGCTTCTCTGTGATCAAAATGGTCTTTCCATAGCAAAGATTGGTAGAAAAAGCGATATAGACTTAAATCCAAATCAAATTACAAGTCTAGCATCAGCTGCTTTTACGGCAAGTGAAGAAAATTGGGAAGATCTGAATATTAACGATCAAGTTATTTCCTTTTCATTTTTCGATAAGGTGTGTTTAATAACAATTAGAATTAATGAAACACTCTTAACAATTGTTCATGATTACCATAAAGAATGGCCATTAGATGCAGATAATTTAGCTGCTTCAATGTATTATTTGAAACAAAAATTGGGAGAATTTTTTGGAAATGGGAATGAAACGGAAGCAGAGATCGAGAGATTTTGTGATAAAGTGAGAAGTGCAATGTATCTTTTTGGAATGGGATCAGATGTTCCATTTGTGTCTTATACACAAGATGGTTTTGATACATCGAATTTACTTCCTGCAATTAGTACAATCTTAGATTCTCTTCAGAACCCTATCTTTATAAGATATGGATTAGTAGGGGGATCAGGGCTCACATTAGATGCGAGGGAGATTAGTGGTCAGAATTTACCTATATCCATTGAGGCTTTTTCAGCAAATGCTCATGTTGCTTTTCAAAAAATGAAAGAAGAATCTGAAGGAAGCTCAATAGGAAACCTATTATGTTATGTTGCGATATCTGGTAGAGATTCTGAAAATTTTTATGGACTAGTCGCTTGCCCTGCTGGAACATTGAAATATTCAAATATAGAGGATTCGTCCAACAATGAAGATATTTCTTTTATTGGATTATTTGCATTAACATATGGGGGCATACCTGTTATTTGTGAATCAAGGAATATAATATATTCAATAATGCAAGTAGTGGGTAGTGAACAGACAACGGAAAACTTTATAAAATCTGTTAATGTCCTCACTAGTTTTAAATATGAATAATTAACTGCTAAAATGCTTTTTTAGCTTTATTTAATATTAAAAAATTTGAGTTTCTTGATGTGAATTATGACAAATTTGGCATTAATACCGAAATTATACTGTCTTCATTTTAATGAGTGTGAACCAAAAAAATGTACCGCAACCAAGTTGAATCGATTTAATCTTTTAAAAATAATTAAAAAAGTTAAGGGAAATTTAAAAAATTCGATAATTCTGAACCCTTTTGCTCAGAAGATTATTTCTATTAATGATAGAGAATTAATATTGAGATATGGTTTGATAGTAATTGATTGTTCATGGAAAAAACTACTAAAATTAACCGAATTAGAATACAACAATTATCGAAAATTACCTTCATTAATGGCTACCAATCCAGTAAATTATGGAAAATGGGAAAAATTAAGTTCTGCAGAAGCCTTAGCAGCCGCTCTCTTTATCACAAATTTTTACGATTATGGCAATTTAATCCTTTCAAAATTTCCCTGGGGAATTCAATTTAAGAAGTTAAATAATTTTTAAAAAAATTAGAAAAAATAAAAACAAAAAAATAATTTATTCCATCCCACCCTTAGATAAAGTTGATGCTGCGATAACATCATCGATTTTAAGGATCATAGAGGAGACTTCAGTGGCGGATTGAATTGCTTGTGTTAAAATTGATAATGGTTCAAGAACTCCAAGCTTCATCATATCGTCTGGTTTTCCTGTATCTATATTTATTCCATAAGATTTCCCATCTTCAATTTCATGTTTTGATCTCAGCTCAACAATTAAATCTACAGGGTTGTAACCCGCATTTTCAACTAGAGTTTTAGGAATTATTTCTAGAGCATTAGCAAAAATTTCAATAGCTAATTGTTCTCTACCCCCGATTGATCTGGCATAAGCTCTCAACCTTTTGGCTAATTCTATTTCAGATGCGCCACCACCAGGTAAAATATAAGGATGCTCTATTGCAGCTTTAACGACAGATAAAGCATCATGGAGCATTCTTTCTGCTTCATCAACCACATGTTCTATTCCGGCTCTAATCAATATGCTCACCGCTTTTGGATCTGCACATTCTGATACAAAAATCATATTGTCATCTCCAATTTTTTTTTCTTCGACTTTTCCTGCATATCCTAGGTCATTCGGAGTTACTTCGAATATATTGTTAATAATTTTCGCATTAGTTGCTCTTGCCAGCTTTTCCATATCAGATCGTTTTACTCTACGAACAGTTATTATATTTTCTTTTGCTAGAAAGTTTTGTGCTTTATCATCAACACCTTTTTGGCAAAAGACTACATTTGCACCAAGTTCTTTTAATTTTAATACGCGATTTTTTAGCATATTTGCCTCTTCTTCAAGGAATTTATTAATTTGATCAGGGGTTTGCACTCTTATTTCAGCATCAAACTCAGTTTTTTCTACTTCTAATGAAGAATTAATCAAGGCGATTTTGGCATTTTTTATTGATTTCGGCATCATAGGATGGACAATTTCCTTATCTACAATTATTCCATCAATGCTGCTAGTATCTAGGAGACTTTTTCCCTCTTTTTTAATAACTTGAATTTGATCTAAATCGATTATTATATTTTCTCCACGTTTCTCTTTAATTTGACTTACTGTTTTGACTGCGATACCTGCTATATGACTCTTTACACCAGATATTAATTTACTATTCATAGATGTTTCTGCAACTTTCAATAGTGTCTCTTTATCGTTAGGGTCTATCTTAATTGCTAAGTCCTGTAGTAGTTCTTTACTTTTTAATAGAGATTTTCTATATCCTCGAAAAATTATAGTTGGATGGACGGATTGTTCCATTAATTCTTGTGCTAGATTTAATAGCTCTCCTGAAATAATAACACTAGTTGTTGTCCCATCTCCAACTTTCTTGTCTTGTGTTTTAGCAACCTCAACTATCATTTTAGCTGCGGGGTGTTCAACATCAATAGTGTCTAATATTGTTGCACCATCATTAGTAATTGTGACATCTCCTAAAGAATCAACTAACATTTTATCCATACCTTTTGGTCCAAGTGTGGTTCTAACGGCTTCAGCAACTGCTTTTGCAGCGGCAATATTGTTTTTTTGAGCATCTTTTCCTCGTTTCCTTTCTGTCCCTTCTTTTAATATGAGGATTGGGACACCAGATAATTGTGCCATTTCTTATTCACTTTTTGATAGTAATGTTTATACTTTTCTTTATATAGATCTCTAAGTCATAAAATTAAAAAACTTTACGAAATATCCATAAGTTTGATTTATAATATCTCTATTTATAAATCTGAAGTAGATTAAATTTAAAGGATGATGGGTACTAGAATTAAATTATCGAAGATATGTTAATTTTACTGTTTTATTACCTTAGGGTAAGATTTTAGTATATTCTTAAGAAGTTAGGAATTTATTGTGGTTTTTAATACTACAAGATAATAAAGAAATAAAACTCTTATTTTTATGATAACGTTCTTAATATTTCTAAGCATTAGTATTATTGGTTTAATCTTTAATATTATTGTATATTTAAATCAAGAATCCTGTTATAGTAGTACTTCTTATAAACTATTGCTAATCATTTTTTTGATAAGCTCAACAATATTTCTTTGTTTGAATTTACCATACTTTATCATTAATGATTCAAAGTTATTTTTAGAAATTAGTCATGAAGTTATTCTTCCCACAATCTTATTTAATTTATCAATTATCTTTTATTTCTCATCTATCATATTAAATATATTAGTATTTTTCGAGGTTGATAAAAACATTGTCAATTTAGAAAAACCTTCACGTTTAATTTCAAAAAAGGGTGAAATCCCAATAGGGAGAATTTTAAAAGGAAAAATTAGAAAACAAAAGTTTCTCTTATCGTTAAAGGATCTCGAGAAGCATATGTTCATATGCGGAGCTACAGGAACAGGAAAAAGTAATTTTCTTATGAATTTCTTAATTAATTTTTCAAAAATTTTTAAAATACCTTTTTTTCTAGTAGAATTTAAAGGAGAATATCATTTTTTACAAAAAAGGATTGAAGATGTACTTATTTTTTGGCCAGGAGAGAATTTCTCTATCAATATTTTTAATCCAGGAGGGGCTAACCCTACGATCCATGCTGAACGAATTTTTGACATTTTAAAAAGTGGGCAGTTTTTAGATGAAAAAACTGAATTCTCTCCACAGATGGAAAAAGTAATGGTTGAGATATTAATCAAAGTCTGTCAAGATGATGAATATCAGAATTGGGAAGGATTTGAAAATCTATGCACTATATATCAGAAAGAAAACAGGAATAATATTCCTATGTTAAATCAAACGCTTATTAGTATTAAAAATAGAATCAGAAGATTCTCCAGTGGACCTTTAAAGGCACTCTTTGAAGGAAATAATGATATAAACATTGATGAGTTATTCGAGAGAAATATTTTGCTAGACTTAAGCTCAATTATCCGTTTAGGTGGTGAAAAAGAAGATGCACTCTTCTTTTTAAATATGGTGCTTAAATATTTATGGGATAAAAATTTGATGAAGGGTGCCACTGGTTTTAAGGGAATTAAACATCTTACTATAATCGAGGATGCTCAATATTTCGCTCCTCAAGATTTAGTAAAAAAAAGTAAAATAACTACATATCTTGAAGATATTGCTTTACTACAAAGAGGGACTGGGGAATGCTTAATAAGCTTAGCTACTCGCCCAGATATAAGCAAAGATATCCTAGCAAATAACGGGATTGTATTAACTTTTAAAAGTCATATAGAAAAAGAAATAATGTGTGAATTATTAAATCTTGACTCAGAAAACAAAGGAATTTTATCTGGTTTAGAAGAAGGTCAGTGTATTATAAGAGTAAATTCGATTAAAGAACCATTCCTATTAGATATACCTTACGTTGAGCATAATACTTTAGGTTTTTCAGAAATATATAAGAATAATAAGAGTATTTTGGAAGAGAATAAGCAAGAAGTAGACCCTATAAAAAATTTTAAAAAATCCATGTTTGGTGCCCATTTTAAAAAGGTTTCTAATTTATTTAAGAGCGTTTTCTATTCGAGGTTAAAAATAATTGGTAAGAAAAAAAAAAAAGGAGAAAAATCTTTTAATCATCAAATCTATGTAAAAGATTTATTAGAATCAGAGAAAAATATTTCCCTGAATGATCTAGAGGAAAGAGCCTTCGAAGATCTAGAAAAATATATTACATCTTTAGATAAGATGCAAAAGGAAAAGGAATAAATTATAAACGATAATAATTCAATATGCATATGACATTCACTATAGGAATAATAGGAAAACCTAGTAGTGGAAAAACTACATTCTTGAATGCTGCCTGTTTGACAAACGCCAAAGTTAGTGAGTTACCATTTACTACAATTGATCCTAATCGAGGGGTTGCTTATGTAAAAACAAAATGTGTTTGTAATGATTTAAACGTAGAAGATAATCCTAAAAACTCGCTTTGTATAGATGGGTTTCGCTTCATTCCCATTAATATGTTAGATGTTGCAGGACTAGTCCCTGATGCTCATAAAGGTAAAGGTTTAGGGAATAAGTTTTTGAATGATTTAATCAAAGCGGATGTTCTTTTACACATTGTAGATATTTCTGGATCGCTTGATAAATCGGGTAATATCGTTTCCTTGGGTAAAACTGACCCTTTTGATGATATATTATTCTTAGAGAACGAAATAAATTTGTGGTTTAAAAGTATTATTGAGAGAGAGGATTGGAATAAATTCACTAAGGTTATGGTAACCGAAAAAAGAAAAATTGTTGAAAGCTTGTATGAAAGACTCTCAGGATTGAAAATTAATAAAACCCAGATAATTTTAACATTGAAAAATTCTAAACTTGATAATAAAAATCCTTCCTCTTGGACAGAATTGGATCTACTCCTTTTTTCAGAAACTTTAAGAAAAATATCTAAACCCACTTTGATTGTGGCTAATAAAATTGATAAACAAACTAGTGAGAAGAATTTAATAGATTTAAAAAAAAACTATAATGGACCTATTATTCCCTGTAGTGCTTTAGCAGAACATTTATTACGAGAATATCATGAAAAAAAGATTATCAAATATATTCCTGGTTCTGATGATTTTGAATTAATCAATGAACAGCATTTAAAAGTAAATGAATTAGAAGCATTAAATAAAATAAAAAAGAAAATTTTAATACCATTTAACGGTACTGGCATTCAAAATGTTTTGAATTATGCTTCAAGTAATATAGCTGATCAAATTTGTGTATATCCTGTATCAGATATTAACACATTTTCGGATAACAAGGAAAATATTTTACCAGATGCATTTCTTGTTAAAAAAGGTACACGATTAAGAGATTTTGTAAGAGATAAAATTCATAGTGATTTAGCAGAGAATTTTATGTTTGGGATTGATGCAAAAACTAAAAAACGATTAGGGGAAAATTATGAGTTACAAGATAAAGATGTAATAAAGATTGTTACCTCAAACAGGTAATATCTCAAATTTTCACTTTTCTTGTTTTGAACTAAGGAGAATATAAACTAATATTATAATTAGTAGGATAATCCCTAAAGTGACTATGATAAAATTAAATACTTCTAAATCATCTGTAGTTTGAAAAAGAAACAAGACCAATAATAGAATTAAAATATTTAATTTCATAATAATGCATATTTAATGGAAAATTATAAAATTTCTTATTTTCAAGGAAAACTAAAGTTATCATAATTAAGTGGACCTGACGGGAATTGAACCCGTGACCTCTTGAGTGCAACACTTGCACCAAGCGGATTGCTTGTAATGTGTCAAGCGATCTTCCACTGATCTACAGGCCCAAAGTTAAAAAATAAGAGAAGAATGTTTATTAAAACCCTTCAATTCAGAAATTCCTTTTTTATTTAAAAAATAGGAGGTGATCCAGCCGCAGGTTCCCCTACGGCTACCTTGTTACGACTTCTCCCTCCTCGCATACTAGAAACTCGATATGACCATTCTGACCAAACCTCATTTTTAGCACACTCGGATGGA
>JAEOTR010000082.1 GCA_016839705.1 Promethearchaeota archaeon
CTGAATTATAATGAGGAAAGAAACGACTAATATGATAAGGTGTGAATTCACCTAATTCTCTTAAAATTTTTTCAGCAATATTTCTGATAACTTCATCTTTTGTATTAAAATCTTGTATTAAAAGAGTTGTTATTTCTACATGGACTCCCAAGTCAATAGCTAACTTCACATTTCTCCATACTTTATCTACATCAATGCCACAATACTTTTGGACCATTTCAGAAGCTCCTTTAATATCAACATTCATTGCGTCAAGAACAGCATCTACTAAATCTCTTAGAACTTCCTCTGTCATGTAGCCATTGGTAACATATGTATTATATAAACCATTTTCTTTAGCTAGTTTAAAAACATCTAATGAATATTCAAACAATAATGTAGGTTCATTAAACGATATTGACGTTCCTTCACACTTCCTTTTTAGTGCAATCTCGATGAGTTTCTTTGGAGGTAAAAATTCATCGGAAGATGCAAATTGAATTGCTCTTGAAGCATTAGTTTTTGATAAGTGATGATTTTGACACCAAAAACATGCAAAATTACAACCATAAGTACCTACTGTTAAGGTTATACTTCCTGGATAAAAGTGGTACAGTGGTTTCTTCTCAATTGGATTAAAAGATATTGCAGGGATTAAACTATAAACTATAGTAAATATTTCTCCATCTTTATTAATTCGAGTCTGACAAAATCCAGTTTTACCATTTTCAATTCTACATCTTCTTTCACAAGTTAAACATTGTGAGGTTTTTTCATCAATTTTTCTCTGGTACTTAGCTTTCTTTAGGAATTTTGAATTCATTTAATTTCAAGATTAAATTTTCGCAATGTCTTTTAACACTTTGCCATTTTGTATTATACCATAATCACAGAATGAATTTGATAACCATCTCTCAAATACGACATCTAAACATCCAAGGATCTTTGCAAAATATAAGTTTATCACTACTCCATGTGAAACTATCAAAATCTTCTTCTTTGTATATATTTTCCCAATTTCTCCAACCTTCTTTGAGAATCTTTCAAGTGCATGATTAGCAGTTTCCCATTTATTAAAGGACTCATTTCTTTTTTCCATAGTGTGTTGTATGATCCTATTATATTCCTCTTTAGTACTTAGATAATTACCTTTATCTCGGTCAATCTCATTTAATTTTTCATCTCTATTTATAGGTGTATTGAGACTTACTGATAAAGGATATGCCGTTTCAAATGCTTTTTCTTCATCAGAAGTGATTATAACCTCTATGTCATCAAATAATGCAGATTTTAATAATAGTTCTGCCTCTTCTTTACCTTTATCAGTTAAAATCCATTTAGATACAATTAATTTATCGTTGACCTTAGTTTCGGCATGTCTTAAAAAAATAAGAATATTATTTGGCATACAGTTAGAGTTTTATCTTGTTTTTAGTATTTTCATTAATACTAAGAATAATTTAGAGAATATGTATCTGACTGCTGAAAGATTAAATGTATACCTGATTAAATTTAGTAATCGATATTTCTTAGGTTTGAATGTGCTTAATTCTTTATCATAAGTAATCTTAGATATGAAGAAATTTTTTTTAACCATAGATAGAAGTAAAGAATATGTCATTATGGCTATTATATCCCAAGCCCTTTTCTTATGATCTTTTGGATAATTTAACTTTTCACCCATTGCCATTCTCAAGATCTCAATTACATGAAATATATCTATTTTACTTCTTTTTAGCTCTTTTGTAGCCCATAATAGGTATATACATCCGCCACAGTAGGATACCAAAGCTTTTGCTCCTGTTTCTTCTGCTTCTTTAAACTTTTTAAATCCTTCGGACATAATATCAAATATAATTGATATATTCTTAATCCAAGAAGCTCCTGCGCCGAATCCACAGCAAAGTGAATCTTTTCTGTTATGTTTCATCTCAATTATTTGACATCCACATTTTTTTAAGATCTCTCGAGGTTTCTCCCAATAAGCACCACCTGAAGCCTTAGAATAGCAATTATCGTGAAGAGTTGTAGTCATATTTAACTTATTTTTAATTTTAATGTTACCAGAATTAATATTGTCTAATAACCAATGATTATAATTGACAAACTCTTGGTCATGTTCTACTCCCATCTCTTTTGGATGAACTTCCTTAAATATATATTCAACAGCATCTAAACAAGCGACTACGCTTTTAACACCCCAATTATCAAAATCTGCTTTTGTTATCCGAGCTATCCTTTGTACTACTTCTAAATATCCTCCTTGGTATAAATACGCTCCACCTTCCCACTGATCAATTCTAGATATCGGTTTAAAATAATCTAATAATTTACTCCCGCCAAGTATAAAGGGAAATAGATGAGTATAATTTCCAATCAAAAAAACTGTATCATTTGGTTTTGGAATATAAGAGATCCATCTATAAATCCATCTTCTTTCTTGATTAGATAAGAATATATTAAGTAATTGCCAAATATTATTCTGTTCAGTAGGACAGACAAAACGGTATAATGGTGGAGCTGCTCTTTCTTGATAAAGATCATTCCACCTCTCAAGAATCAGATTATATGGATTTGCATTTTGAGGACAGAATAAATTGCATGAAAGACAGGTATTACATTTAGCAAGAGCATATTTGGATTCATTTTTTTCAATTAAATTCTTAATTTCCTCTTGTGCTTCCTCAATAGGTAAATTTAAAACTGGACATAAATGAAGACACTCTCCACATAAATTACATAGATCTTCTTTAAATCCTGAAATTCTTTTAGGTTTGTTCATCCTTACCATGCCTCTTTATAATGAGGGGGATTCTCAGGAATTTCAGCTAATTTAAAAGTCTTTCTTGATAAAAGTTTAGGGACTTGTTTTCGAATAATTCCCCAAAAGAAATGTTTACCTCTCTTCTTTTTGGCTTTTTTTGTTAAAGATGGTTTTTCTCCAATTGCCATTTGTAATAACTCAATTATATGATAAACTCTCAGTTTTCTAAAATATAATTTCTTATTTGTCATAAATTCTGCTAAACATCCCGCACAATATACACATACCGCATCAGCTTTCGTCCTTTTAAAATCTTTAAAATTTCTTAGAGCGGATGATCTTTGATTAAATGGTTGATAAGCTGAATCTACAGAAAACCCCGCACCAATTCCACAGCATCTCATATTCTCCCTACATGATTCAGTTTCAATAATCTTAAGCCCTATAGCGGCTAAAATTTTGCGTGGTAAATCCATATATTCTTCTCCGAACATCTTTGCATAACAAGAATCTTGAATAGTAACTTTCATATCTAATTTATTCTTAATTTTGATTTCTCCTTTCTCTATTTTTTCCCATAAAAATTGAATATATGATTTTATTTCATCAAATTTATATTCTAAACCATAATGAGGAAGTACATTTTTAAAGATATTGGTACCTGCAGTACATAGAATAAGTAATTTCTTTGGTTTTAAAATATTAAACCATTTATCTAATCTTTTAGCGACTTGGAAAAGCTCATCTCTATATCCTGTTCGAAATAATGTTTCACCACAACAATACTCTAATCGCCCTCTTATATCTAAAACTCTGAAAAAGCTAGTTTGAGTTAGTTCTGCAAAGGTTATTATGTTACAACCTGGATATGTTAATGTATCTCCTTTTAATGGTTCCAATGAAGCCCATTCCCTAACAATCTCTTGTGTTTTCTTAGGTAAATGCTCCATAACATATGATCGAAAATTTGGATAATGAGGGTAAAGTGTCATGAAATATCTTCCTCTTTTTCGCAAGCCTGTTTTCTTATATTGTTCATTCCACCTTTGTAAGATTAAACTGGCGGGGTGAGCATTTTTAGGGCAATATAAATTGCACGAAAAACAACTTTGACAGAAATTTAAGACTTTTTTTGTTTTTCCTCCGGCTATTAATTGTTTCATTTCTTCAATAGCGAAATCTACAGGTAGTTGCATTACAGGACACTTATGAAAACA
>JAEOTR010000002.1 GCA_016839705.1 Promethearchaeota archaeon
CTCGCCTTTTTTAGAGAGAAATATTCCCCCGGCTTCGCGTTATCGTACGCATTTCTAACCATTTCAGAGATCGCTTCTACTTTTCTTTTATGTATTGCTAGTTTTTCTTCGCTCATGTCAAACACAGAATTTCCTAGGCTTTTATTGTTTCTTTATTTTTTGAATCTATAGCCAATTTCTTTTTCTTTCTTCGCGCCATTTCTACAAAAGCTTCGATACGCGTTATCATGCCTGCCTCTCCAGAATGTTCATCCATGGTAATCTCTAAGAAAGGGAGTCCAACAACTTTCATATCACGCATGATCAGTTCCGAAATTAAACTATCAGGACCACATGCAAAACTTATAAGAAAAATTACTCCATCAATTTCTTTACGTCCTTTAGTCAGGAAATAACGAATTGCCGCCATTATTTCCTCTTCATGTTTCCAGTAGTTTCTAAGCCGCTTACTTATAATTACTGGCGCTTTGAAGATTGATTCGGGTAAATTCTCTATTGTTAGAACCTCAACTCCCTGATCCACTAATTTCTTTTGAAAATCCAGGTTTATAAAGGTATCAAATATATTATAGGCATGACCTAAAAGCAAAAATTTAAGGTCTCCTTTCTTTTTTCTTTTTGGTAGGGTGAAAGGTCTATTATTTTCAACCAGTCTTAAAGCGTGATTTACTGGAGCCCCATCTCTTAAAAATTTATGATAAGCATCAAAATATTTTTGTGCTTCTCTATAAGCATTCAGAGATTGATTTTGAGTTCTACCCAATTCTTTCCCTAATTCTATAGCGGATGTAGCAATAGGAAATTCCTTTACGTTTACTTCGAAATTTAGAATTTTAGGAACTGCTGGTAAAATCTTAATAATATCTGGAAGCGATAAAAATTTAGGACAGAAATACGATTCTTTTACTTCTGCTACATATCTAGGTACAAAGACATAATCCAAATCTGGATGTTCTCTTATTAATTTTAACACCTGCCCATAATAAATCTTCACTGGTATACAAAGTTCCCCAAATCCATGAGTAACACCCTCTTCTACAATTTTCTTGTTGGTTGGGGGGCTTAAAACAATTTGAACCCTTAATTCATCAAGTAATTTTTTCCAAAAAGGATAATATCTGTAAAAATGAAGTGCTCTTGGAATTCCAACTTTAATATTTTTACTACTGAGCTCTTCTCTTGGTTCCATCTAGAAAAATCCTCCATAAAAAATCATTTTTCAAGTATAATCTTTATAATGGATGAAATGATTTAAAGTCATATTATGAAGACCTATTCCTTTTTTCGAATCTAAAAATTCATAAATATTGGATAAATTTTTGATTTAATGGACGATTTTTTTCTTGGATTGGATTGTTCAACTCAGAGTTTTACTGTTATTATTATTAATTTTAATTCAAGA
The DNA here is from genome assembly GCA_016839705.1 of Promethearchaeota archaeon. Lineage (GTDB taxonomy): Archaea > Asgardarchaeota > Lokiarchaeia > Sigyniarchaeales > SOKP01 > Loki-b32. The sequence continues at coordinate 1,403 of JAEOTR010000002.1, forward strand.
AGAGTAATTTATCGAAATAGTCTAAATTTTGACAAATCTTTACCCCAATATAACACCAACGATGGGATTATAACCTTTGAAGATGAAAAAGTAGTACATTCACATCCTCTTATGTGGGTTGAAGGTTTAGAATTGTTGTTTCAGCAAATAATGGATGAAGGGATTCCAGTTTCTAATATAAAGGCGATTTCAGGCTCAGGACAACAACATGGAACAGTATATTTAAATAATTTATTTGAAAAATCTCTTAAAGAATTAGATTACTCAAAATCTTTAGTCTCCCAATTAAAAAGCTCATTTTCTCGTCTAACAAGCCCAATCTGGATGGATTCAAGCACCACAAGAGAATGTAATGAAATTCGCAGAAAATTAGGAGGAATGAAACCAACTATAGAAATGTTGGGTTCAAATACTTTTGAGCGATTCTCTGGTCCTCAAATCCGAAAATTTCATCTAGAAGAACCAGAGAATTATGATAAAACTTCAAAAATTCATCTTGTTAGTTCTTTTTTAGCCTCTCTTTTGTTAGGTACACACGCGCCTATCGATCACGGGGATGGTGCAGGTATGAATCTGATGAATATAAAAACTAAAGAATGGGATGCACGAGCTTTAAATGCAACAGCTCCTAACCTAGAAGAAAAACTACCAAATCTTTCAAAATCTTATGAAATCATTGGAAAAATATCCTCATATTTTGTAGAAAAATATGGATTTAATCCTGACACAGAACTCGTAGCTTGGTCGGGGGATAACCCTAATAGTCTGATTGGCGTTGGTTTAATTAATAAGGGAAAAGTTGGGATAAGTCTTGGAACAAGTGATACTTATTTTGGTTATTTAGAAGAATTATACCTTGATTATAATGGTGAAGGTCATGTTTTCGGAGCACCGACTGGTGATTACATGAGCCTTATTTGCTTTAAAAACGGCTCTTTAGCAAGAGAAAAAATAAAAGATGAATTTGATCTTAATTGGAAAGAATTTTCTAAAGTTTTGAGAAAATCCCCTCCAGGAAATTATGGAAAAATCATGCTTCCCTACTTTTTTCCAGAAATTGTACCTATAGTATTAGATCCACATGTTTATCGATTTGGATTAGATAAAGATGACTTAGAAGGAAACATACGAGGGATAATAGAGAGCCAATTCTTATCAATGCGAGTACACTCAGAATGGATCGAAGAGAGCCCAGAAGAAATCTATGCAACAGGAGGTGCTTCCATGAACAAAGACATGCTCCAGATACTAGCAAATGTTTTTAACACAAGAGTAAGACAATTTGAAATTACTGATTCAGCAACCCTAGGAGCAGCATTAAGATCAGCTAAGTCATTTTATGATCCTAGGAATCGAGAAAAGAACTGGAATGACATTGTAGGTAAATTCATAGATATTCAACAATGTACCATGATTAAACCACAAAAGAAATATAAGGACTTATATGACGATTTACTTAAAGTGTATCAGAAATGTGAGGATTTTATTCTTAATAAAGGCGAAAATCCCGAAAAAATTCGCAAAAATTTTATCAAAAAGTATTTTTAGGCTTTTGAATGTATTGGGAATTATCTTAAAAGTATCCCCTCCTTAAATAGAAGGCTTTTTTTTGTTATTCATCTTTATCAGAATATTTCATTGACTGGATAGCATAATCAGGATCATTTGCCTTTAATATTGCACTTGCGCTACTTAGTATATCAGAATGGATCAATTTGGAATTTTCAGGATTTATCCCCCCGTCAACATCAATAAGAAATTTCAAATTATTTTCAAGTCTATAAGCCAATAATGAGTTAACTTTCTCGACTATTTCAAGAATAAATTTTTGACCTGACCAACCAGGATGTACTGACATTATTAAAACCAAATCAATATAATTTAAGAAAGGGAAGAGATTGTCTAATTGTGTATTAGGATTTATTGCTAAACCAATTTTTTTATTCTTTCTTTTAACCTCATTTATAATATCATTTTTATCCCCTTCGGATTCATAATGGAACACGAAAAAATCGATGTCGTCAATAACTTTCTCGATGTATTCAAGTGGTTTAAGAACCATCAAATGAGCTATAATCGGCGTGTCATATTTTGCCTTGAGATCCTTCAAGACATTTAAATTGATATTCACATTATTAACAAATTTGCCATCCATTATATCAACATGTATAAAGTCAAGTCCCTTTAAATCTTCAATGATCTTGGGGTTAAAATCGTCTTTAGCATGTATTGAAACAGCGATCTTTTTCATTTTAGGTTTCACAATTACAATATTGGAAGATTAGGATTATAAAAGAAAAAAATTGATTATTCCCTAATGGGTGAATTTTCTCTATTATTATATATTTCACGCATCAGGAATATTGTATAAAAGTAAATCTTTGATTTGAGCCATCATATTGTTAGTTAATCTTTTAAGTTCATCATAATCCGGCATTGGCTTATCCCAGTATTGTTGATGCTCCATAAACGGTGAACCTGCCTTTAGAATCTGACCTTTATAGAAACTTAGCATTTTAGCTTTCTTAGGATATGTTTTCTCGGTTCCGGTGATTCCAATAGGAATGATGGGTGCTTTAGTCTGAATTGCTAATCGCATCGGACCCGTATGTCCTTCTAATAATTGACCATTCCCTGTGTTAGTAGTACCCTCTGGATAAGTAATAACTACCTTTCCCTGCTCAAGAAGTCCTCTGGCATAAAGAAATGAATCTACATCGTGCATTCCTCGCTTTAATGGAAATGCGTGATGATTTCTAACCCACGCATTTACGAGTGGAATTTTAAAAAGTGATTGCTTTGCCATTTGGTAAGCAACACGTCTTGGTGGGTGATGGATTATGCATGCTGCTAGTATAAGTACATCCCATTCAGAATTGTGGCTTGGACATATAAGAGCAGGACCTGTTGCGGGGATATTTTTTCCAAAATCGATGACTTTATACGGCATCATGAGATCAGACCAATTACAAACTAATTCTCCTGAGAACGCATGTATTGGCCGTTGAATTATCTCTCGCGCGTTAAATTCCTCTAAACTTCTTAAAAGAGCATACCAAGAATCATCAATAAGTTTAACAACACCTATTGCTTGATCTTTTAAATATTTCATGATATTAAATTTGGATTCTTTTGGAACTTCTTCAGGTGAACCGATTGAAAGCTCTTCATTCTCTTCTCTCCCATAAATACCCTCACGTAATTCCCAAATGGTATTCCTTAGTTCATCAGTTAAACTTCTAATATCATTATAAGAAACAGAATTTATATCATAATCATCATAAAAAATAGGATCAGCAACTCGTACTTTGACCTGGGTTGGTTTCATTACTAGATTTCCTTTAGGGAGTGCGTTGCGTGAGCCAATAACTGCCATAGGGACAATGGGTACCTGCATTTCAATTGCTAGTCTTACTGCTCCAGTCTTAAATTCACCCAAAGTTCCATCCTTAGACCGTGTACCCTCTGGAAATATTCCTACCCATTCTCCACCACGGATAATCTCTTTTGCCTTTTCCCACCCTCGTTCAGGATTTTCGCGATCAACTTTAAATGCTCCCAGATTATTAAAGAGTGTTTTCACAATCGGTGTCTTGAAATTGTCTAATTTACTCATATAACGAATTCGACGATGACAAGCTGCTCCATAAAAGAAAGGATCGATGTGGGACTCGTGATTACCAACCAAGATGCCTGGTCCCCACTCCGGGAACATGTTCCCTTTTGGATATTCCGCTTTAAAGTTCCATAACGTTCGAGCAGCCCACTTTATATAAATGTATGCTGCCCACCATTGAAGTCGTCCTTCTATTTTCTTTATGTCTAATCGTTTGATTATATATCGATACAAGTCATTCAATGGATCAATAGGATTGAATTTCATAAATTTATACGTCCAATCCTGATGACGTTTTTCATATTTTAGTTCTTCCTGCAATTTTTCTTCTGTGGATTTCTGTTGCTCCATTTCTTCGGCTAACTGATAACCTTTTTTTTCGGTTTTTTCAAGTACTACAATAATCACCCAAAATTATTAAAAAAAGCATTAAATCTTAATAAAAATACAATTTTTTCAGCTGAATTGTTTTACTAAAATACCCTTTGATATAAAAAATTATTGATCAGTGTAATACTCAAAAAAGTATGATCTTTTTAATCATTTTGAAGGGTAAGTAATACTCAATACTTTCTTTTATTTTAGGAAATATTCAAGGAAGGTTATCATATTCATTAATTGATTACTATTTAAGTCTAAAGCAAATCTCACGGCCTCTACTTTAGCTAATAATGAGTCATCTGATTCTTTAAATAATTCGTGGTTGAAGGTGATTGACGTTATCCCTATTTTTTTAACACTCGTTTTAACAATCACATAATCACCAAATTTAGCAGATCCTTCATATGTAATATTAACATGTTTTACACCACATGCAATCCCATCATGGATCATTTCCTCTATGGTATGATTATTTTTTAAAGAATTCATGAAACTAACAAATCCATCATCGAAATATACCATATAGTTCTTAAAGTGGACTACACCCATCGCATCTGTATCATTAAATCTTACTTTTACTCTTGTTGTGTCTTTAGCATCCAACAATTTCTGTTTTAGGGCTAATTCAGCTTTATTCATATTAGATATAAAAAATATACGATTTTATAAAATAAAAAAAAAGAATAGATTTAGGTTTTATTTTTTCTTACGCACTTTTTTGACTATCAGACTAGAAACAAGGACAATCATCAACGACATAAAGAATAAGTCATATCCCGGGATTTCACCACCCAGCTCTTCCAACGAAATGTAAGCCATTGCTGATATTATGCACTTATTAAACATGTATGGTTCCATTTCTATAATTATCGTATTCGTGGCATTTAGGTAAGTTATATTATCAGCATAAAATTCAGGAGGTGCTAAACTCCAATCAAGTGCTCCACTCATATTGAATGCATAGAAAAAGAAAACCATATTATCTAAATCTATTGATGGTGGAAGTACAATTGTCATTGTAATATTACCGCTTAAAAGTGTATAATTTTCATATAATTGGTCAAAGAAGGCTATTGGTGTACCGGCAGGTAATGAAACATTTACAGGATTCATAGGGAAGTAATTATAGATTAACGCTGCGCCTGTACCTGTAGCACCCACATCAACATCTACACTTACAGTTAAACCGGGGGTTGGAAAATCCGTATTCGCCGTAAAGGAATTTGGGCCAATATTCAATGGTTTGTAAAATTTGGGATAGATGGACATATAATTCCATTCAGATCCAGGACCTGGGGTATTACTCCACCCGTACATCATAGTAACTCTACCAGAAGTCTCATCAAAATGAAAATTTAGTTCTCTATTCAATGTAGTATTTTTAAGGACTACATGACCGCTGTCATATGAGATATCATCGTAAATATCACCAAAGAAATCAAAAATTATACTAAGCTCGGAGCTAGTTGTTCCTTCAGGCATTAATAGGGGTGCTCCGTGCTGAAATGACATAGGTGATATCGGCCAGTATATGTTTGCAATTACAAATTTAGTAACTGTATCAGGAATCCAAGATTGTGTGTCAACATCCCAAATTTCAATTAAAGTTTCTATATAGGAGAAAAATTGAAATTCGGGTTGACCTGATGGTAAAGTTAATGACATTCCCATCATATTATAAAATTCAAACATCATGCTCATATTAACGTAATATGCATCAATTGCTACTACAGTAGCTTTAATATCACGGAATTCTTCACCATTATCTTTAAAGTAAATAATATCATCGACATCTACAGACCAATCTACTAAAGTTTGCGCCTTTATTTCATAGAAGAAAACATTACCGCCTTGTAACATCAGATTATGCTGAACAATCCCGGTTGTTTTATCTATAATAGTTTTTACAAAGTCATTTCCTGTTGAATCTATAGCTAAGCTTTCAAAATGTCCATTTTCAGAATAGTATACCTCGTCAAAGGGAGCTCCCCATACACCCAGTGTATCATTATTCCACATGAATAAGAAATCATCCTTTTCAGCACTGATAGGATATAGAAAGTTAAATAGATTTGGTCCCGAATCAAAGTATTGGGGGTAAAAATTATTTGCATATCCTATAGGAATGCCCCATTCCACTTGAAAATATTCTGTCCCATCCCATAAGTATAGGTCTGCTAATACAACTTGAAATCCCATCTGAATCGGGTCTTCAGAGAATCCGTTTTTATGTTTTTCAACCATTACTTCAGTTATATCCGTAATATTTACCAATACTTCCATTGCTTCTCCCTCCCAATTAGACCCATCATACATGTTATAGGTGAAAGTGTCTCCAATATTAACTCCCCACTGAACTTCATCTATAGTATCATAGTCAAAGACCTGTGTCATTGTAGCGTTCACTAATATAGGACCTTCTCCCATTTCGACCTTTAAGTAGGCAGATCCTGTATTCAATGTTCCATTAGCATAATAAATTCCCTCAGAGTAAAAATGCTCTGTGTTATTGTAGAAAAAAATTCTATTTGAACTAGAAGTTGATTCATAATAATCAAAAGCATTAAAAGCACCAAATTGAGACATTGGATAGTAAAAAGTTTCATTTATTATCTCATCCAAAACGTCAACTTCTAAACCTTTTGAACCATTTATAGGTAGTAAAAAGGGCATACCGCCTTGCCCTGCTCTGATTCTATGATTGATTGGATCCGAATTATTGTATCCAAATAGGGCAATTTCTGAAGATGGACCAAAAGCTACTAATTCCTTTGAAGTTACATTATAGTAATATTGGGTTGTATTTACTTGAGAACAATTGGTTGTTCCCAACCAATCAACTGTAACATTTTCTATAGAAGTAATATTGTAGATCCAGATAACTTTGAACTGACTAGTTATTTCACCTGTTGATGCGTTTGCTAAAGTAAATTCACCTTCGAAATACATATGATCTCCTACATCAACATCCCAGTGCCATCCGTTGTCGGGATGCGGTTCCGGAATATACGGTCCACCTCTTACATTTATAATTAATGAACCAAGAATCATTACCGTTGGGAAAAGGATAAGGAAAATCAATAAAATACGTTTATCTCTTTTTAAAAACTTCATAAGGTATCATCTTAAGATTTTTTTTACAAATTTGTAATATTCTTATATATCCTTAGATCGGATACAAATACTATAGAAGAATTTATTTTTATATTTATGGTCATTAAGAATTAACAAATCATCATATTTTCCGAGAATTAAATTTTAGCAAAATATATAATTTCTCAAGAAAATTAATACTAATAGTTCTAGTTCATCCAACGAATATTCAAATTAATCTTGCAAGATTTGAAAGGGTGATCAAAATGGGTAAGAAATTCATTGCTGGAGTTGATATTGGGGCTACATGGATACGTGTAGTTATTTGTGCGGAAGATTTAAAAAAAGAAAATATGAAGAAAAAAGTTTCTAAAACTCCAAAAAAAAAGCATTTCCGAGATACTAAAGTGAATAAATTATCGATTAGTAATTCAGTTTGCAAAATGTTATCAAATTTGCTTTCTGAAAATAAAATTTCATCTGAGGAACTGTTGGGAATAGGAATTGCATCCTTTGGACCTTTAAATATAGACAAAGGAGAAATAGTTAACAATCTCACTTCGAAATTTAGAAGAATTCCAATAAAAGAACCTATAAAAAAGAGTTTCCCAGAGATCCCTTTATATATCATTAATGATTGCAATGCAGCTGTGTTAGGAATACATTACTTTGAAGCAGAAAATAATGAGAAAGATAATCTATTTTATATAGCAATGTCTTCTGGAATAGGAGGGGGTGCTATTTGCAATGGCCAATTATTAAGAGGAAAAGAAGGTAACGCTGCTGAAGTAGGATTATGTTTAGTTGAACCAAGAAATGATTTGTCACGAGGTTCCTGGACTACTTATAGTTCAGGTACGGGAGTAAAATTGAGAGCTATAAAAGAATTGAATGAAGGGAAATTAAGTGCACAGAAATTGTTGGAAATTGTTGACAATGACAATACAAAGATTACTGCAAAAAAAGTCTTCCAGGCAGCAAGAATGGGAGATCAATTATCTAGGAAAATTGTTGATGATTGTGTTTTTTATACGAAAGTAGGCGTGGGTCTAATAAATAATTGTTATGATTGCTCATCTATTTATTTCGGGGGTGCGATGATGAATGATAAAGATCAGATAATACCTTGTATACGTGAACAATTTGAAAAGGATCCAATTAAGTTTACCATAAACACACCTCCATTTATTAAGGTAACAAAATACATTGATGAGATTGGACTGATGGGTGCCTTAGCGTTTACCAAATATAATTTAGAAAAAAATCAAGTAGTTGAATAAATTAGAATTTTATCAAGATTGTTCTAAAAAAATAACTCAAAAGAGTTTTATAACATTTCTAATAATTCTTCTAATGAATTAATTAATAAATCAGGTTCATATCCCAATAAAATTTCTTTTTTACTTACTCCGCTTGCTACGCCTATTGTCCATAATCCCGCATCATGTCCGGCGATTATATCGGAGGGCATATCCCCGATCATCAAAAATTCCTCTCTCTTTCGTCTTTCATATGTTTCTAAAGGTGGTTGAAGTGCTAAAGGATCTGGTTTTTGTACAGGAATTTTATCACTACCATATACTCCTTTAAAATATTTAGCAATATCTTCATTTTCTAAGTGTTCCATTATTGTTTCTGTCTTATTATGAGATACAATAAATAGATCAAAATCTTTAGCAATTTTTTTTAACAATGATTTTACGCCAGGTAATAAAGGTGCATCTTTTGAATATTCGAGATATTTTGAAAAAATCTTTACAGCGATTCTTAATTGTTTAAAGTAACTCAATGTATTTAAACTTGTAATGTGTTTGAATATTTCATAAGACTCAAGTAATATTTTTGGTAAAGGAAATCCTTGAATTGTTTCCAATAGAGCCCCAATTTCCTGAATCGTTGTTTCCATGTCTACATTAATATTTTGGTCTGCTAAAACTTCTTCAATTGATTTCTCGAGTATTTCCCTTATATCTAGAAGGGTACCATCAAAATCAAAAATTATCCCTTTAAGAGAATGAGATAAAAGTCGATTGTTTAATTCATTTGCTCTACTCATCGTTATTAGTTTTATACTAATTATCTAATATTTTAGTAAAGGGAAAAAGCTATAAAAACTATTGTAGTATAAATTTAAGAAGAATTTTGTCTCAAAGCCCCATATGCTTGAATGGAGTTACATATTAGGAGAGTGTAAATCATAAATTTCTGGCCAACCACGTAAATTAACAATCCCCCTAATGTGTAGCTATTTGGTGTAAAAAATAGAAAAAGAAAATAGATGCCTAAAATGAAAGCTGAGAATACAAGAATAGTTGCATAAAAATTAGGATAATTTTCATTCTTAAATATTACAAAGGAGTATAATATTATACTAAAAAAAACGAGTGAAAAACCAATTACAACAAAAAAATCATGTAACCTGCCTGTAATATCTGAAGGAGTAAAGGCTATACCGACATAAGAGATTGCTGATATTACGCCTAAAATGGAACCTATATAACTAATCCTCCTTAAATTTTGATAATTTTTGAATAAGTTTGAGAATGCTACATAAAATGGGATTTGAGTAATACCCCATAGACTCAAAGTGATGGTAAAAAGCACAAAAGAGGTAATATTTTGAATTCCTGAATGAGCTACAGTTCGACCTAAATCGCTAAAATAATTCTGCCAGAATGTATAACCTGAAGAAAAAGGATCAACATAAGTTCCTCCTCTATAAAAAATCATAGCAATAGCCGTTAATATAACAAATTGTAAGCAACCAATAATACTTAAAATGTATATTATTTTTCTGGAGCTAAATTTGGTAAGCATTGCTGAAAATCATCACATTTCCTTGAAATTTTTCAGAAAAATTAGATTAAAAAAGAATATTAGAAGTAAAATTATAGATAATGTTATATAGGCAATATTAACATTTATACCCCCAACTATCCCCAAAATTATCTGGGATATAAAAAAAAAAAGCCCGATGGAACTTTCTAAAATGCTACTATAAATAGATGTATTTTTTATTATGTTTAGAGTTAAAAATAATTTTGAGGCTGTTCCATATAAAATTCCATAGAAAAATCCAGAGAGCATAAAAAGAACAATGAAGATAATATAAAAATCACTTATAGTAAAAAAGATAAACATAAACGCATAAATCAATAATGTTAGCGATGTAAGAAGCTTTAATTTTTTAAAATTCGCTAAATTAGATAAATACATTGCGAGTGATTGTGTTATTGTAGCAAACACCATAAGCAGGTATGTGCTCGAGGGTTGATACCCTAACATTTCAGACTTAATTGGATATAATAATGTACCGTTTCCTGATGCAAATGAAAGACCAAGGACTAATAATAAGGGGAGGATAACAGGGATATACAAATTACTCACCTTTAACAATTTTTGATGATCTTCAAGTCCTTGTATTTCTATCTCAAATTTTTGACCATCCTGATCATCACGAATTGGCTCCTGAAAAAAGAAAATAGCTATGAAAACATTTAAAGCTAAGAAAATAGGATTGATATAAAACAGAAATCTTAGATCATTAATAAATGATAGAAAGACTGCTCCAAATATTAAACCAAAAACTCCCGCAATTCCCCATGAAAGGTTGAATCTAGCCAAAAACTTCTGATGATCAATCTCAGCATTATCAGAAATGCTTGCTTGTAGATTTGGGAAAAAAAAACCTAATATAAAACCCTCAAACAGTCTTTCAATTAAAAAGATAAGAGGATCTAAAGTAATATAGAATATCAACTCAGCAATTGTAGCTCCAATCATCGCAATAATAACACAGTTTCTTCGACCTAATATATCCGATAATTTATTCAAGATTAATGGGGAAATACTATAAGTTATCGTAAGAGCAGTAGATAATATACTAATGAATATTATTTCAACTCCCTGTTGGAGATAGTATATAGGTGCAGCCAGCATTATTATCGGACTACTGAGTGCAAAAATAAATACTAAGGATAATACTGGCCAAAATCGCCAATGATGTACAGCAATTTCTTCGGTCATTAGTTTAACTTATTCATATTAAAGTCAGTTTTTACTAGAATGATAAAGCTAAAAATGATTATTACATTTTAAAGTTGAATTAAAAAGGTGTCTAAATTGTTATTTGTTTCATTTCTTCACTTTAATGACAAAAAGAAAGATTAAATTAAAAGCTCAAATTGAATTTAACATAGTAATTAGGAAAAATTCGACTACAATGGTAAAAATAGATTCAGAATTTTCTAACATTTACCTTCTCAAATCATTTTGGGCTTTATACTCATTAACAGGATTCTTTTCACTAGCTTTTAGTGGGATTTTTATCTTAGTTGTACCTTTATCATCATTATTTTGGCCTACTGAGCCTTATCATGCTCTTGAAATGGGATTTATGATTACATCAATGTTCTGGACAAACTCCGTAGCAGGACTGTTATTTGGGCGACTAATAGATAAATTCAATCGGACCAAAATTTTACTATTGATCTCAATTATTCGTGGAACCTGTATGATTTTTTTGAGTTTTACTATTGTCGGATTAGGAATGACTTCATGGATATATTTCTACATTTTTACATTTATAATAGGCATATCTGCTGGTGGGAATTATCCCACAATAGCATCTCTTTCAAATGATTTAATTCCCCTAAACTCTAGGTCTCGTTTTTTTGGAATACGGAATATTATTCGATCCATTTTTCGTTTAAATGGGTTCGTATTAACCGGATTATTAGTATTATTAGATGTATGGCGTCTTTTTTTTGTTTTTGTAGGGATAGGGATAATCTCTTTTGGTTTTTTAATGTTTTTTACAATAAAAGAACCTAAAAGAGGAGCGTTACGCAGAGAACTTTCTGAAGTTCTTAAAGATGATGCAGTGTCGTATGATTTTCAATTAGATCTTAAAATGATGCGTAAAACGATATTCAGCAAGACTAACATAGTTGCCTTAGTTGAGGGAATATTTACAAGTGTATTTATGGGTAGTTTAACTATTTTATTCTTACCTTATATTCAAACTGAACCTCATAACTTCTCTCCTTTCGTCACAGGCTCATTTTTAGCATTCTTTGGATTAACCGTTGGGATATTTTTGAAACTTTTTCTTGCTAAATTATCAGATAAGTTATCTAAGAAGAATGACATGGTAAGAATATATTCTATTATAATTGCGTTGGCTGCGGGTACAACCACTTTTATACTGATTTTTTATATCCCTCTCCCACACTTTACAATAGATGAAGGGAAAAATCTTGCTCTTTTTTTTTCTTTCCCAATTATATGGGTTACAGGCATAATAGAGTCAGCTTCCTCCTCGATTTCTTCATTATATGAGATTAACCAACCACCAGTTTTACAACAAATTAATTTACCAGAAGCTCAAGGACAGGTCGTTTCTTTTAATCGTTTATTAGAAGCGATAGGTTGGGGATCTGGACCATTGATAACCGGTATTTTTATTGCAATCTCTGGAAACAATTACCAGCTTGTTGCTCTCATCATCGGGATTTTCGCAATTCCAGGAATAATTTTATGGGCAATAAGTATTAAATGGTATCAGAAAGATAAAAAAGTAATCTCAATGATCTTGGAAGAAAGAGCCGTTTTATTGAATCCAGATGCGAATCAGCAGAGTGAATGATATGAAGGAGTATGTGTTATTTAATCTTATTTTACTAGGTTTCGGATTTTCATCATTTTTGTTTTTTATTATCTTGTTATTTATAACTGCGGGATATGGCCAACATTTAAGTAAGAAATGGGGACCTTCTATAAATAACAAGCTTGGTTGGTTTATAATGGAGGTGCCAACAGTCATCATTTACCTTTTCTATTATCTTATAGGAAATCGAAAAGCTGATTTAGTTCCCTTAGTATTTATGTTTATATGGATGTTGCATTACTTTCGACGCACGTTTATTTTTCC
>JAEOTR010000005.1 GCA_016839705.1 Promethearchaeota archaeon
AAACCTCCCTCTCCTTCTTGAATTTTTTTACCAATTTGTTTTCCAAAAGTAGTGATTGCGCTTAAAAATCCCGATACAAGAGATTCATCTATAGGTACATCCGCAAGACTTTTACTATAACAAGGTATACCCCCATCTTTAGTCAAAACAATTAAGTATTGAACATTTTCCACATCAGCTAGTTTTTGAAAAAGCATTTTTAATGATTCTATTTTCCTACGTTTTCTAGGAACAATAACGGCTCGATATAAGGTAAATGAAACAGCAACTATAATACCCAGAGTTAATAGTATGTATGGTAAATAATCTAAGAAAATAATAAATTCATTTACTACACGGATTCTCTCTGAAGTTATAATTGCACCTTCATAGTAACTTTCGGCAAAAAACTGGACTTGAATCCTATAATTATTACCTAATAGCAGCTCTAAGGTCCCCACAGCAAGACCGTTCTCACATATAGCAGTATAATTGGATATTTCATTTCCATTCCCATCTAAGATTTGAAATAGTATTAATAATTCATCTATAGGTTCCCCTAATTCATTTTCAACAGATATATGAAAGGAATGAGAACCTTGCATATATTGAGTTTGCAGCGTATCTATAAACTCAAGCTGTACTATTGATTTTGGGTGAATAATTAGACTAAAATTTAGTGAAATTCCTGCTATTCTACTAGTACCCTCGAAAATAAGAGAACAGTTTAAATTACCATCGAAAGAATCAGCAACTTGATATAAATAAATTAATGTATTATTTATTGATATTATTGTAGTATAACTCTCTATTGTTCCTCCATATTTAAATGTAAAAAGAACAGGTAGATCTTGTAGTGTAATAGAGTTATTTTCGCACGAAAATACCATATCAAATTCAATAGTTTGACCATGACGTATTATGGTCGGCAAAGGTTCTACAGTAAAATTAGAACTCCATTTTGGTTCGATTATATCAGTCCTCGATGTTATATTATATGATAAAGTAGTTGAACCAAGATATTCGAAATATACAGTAATATTATCATTTTTATCCTCTATTTCTGTTATTGTATACTCACATTGACCAACGACGTCCGTATAAAGTAAAAATGTGATAATTGGACTAGTAAAATCTTCATTATAATATGCTGAAAATAGAATTACTTTGTTTTGAAGGTTTTCACCACTATCACTTACATTTATTCTTAATCCATACGTCGCAGAGTAACCTACTCTTACAATACTTGGAAAATCATATATTTCCATTTGAATAGGCAATTTGCCATAAATAGTCTTGGTAATAATATTGTGCGAAGCAGCTATTTTTTGTTGACCCTCATAAATAGCTTTAATAGTAATATTCTGGTCTTTAAATTGTGAGGAGATTATATAATTATAAGTACTAATTCCTAGAGAATCCGTAGTAGTAGTTACAAGAAAATTTTCCTCCTGGCCAATTGATATATTTAAATAGACTGTTTGATCTTCAATCGGTGTCGCATTTATTGCATAATTTAATTTTGATTTAATTTGGAATTCTTTTGAAATTCTTAATGTTTCTGGAACAGTTATACTTAGATTTGTTGTATATTGGGGTAATATTGTAAAATTAATAGTATTACTTTTACTATTTTCGCAGTTAAAAGCAGTTCCATTAATATATATACTATACTCTCCTGCTAAAAGGCCTGATAAAGAAATTTCTTCTTGATAAACTCCATTTAGAAGAAAGTCTAAAGATCCGTTTAGCTTTTCAGATGTTTCATTAAATAAATAATATTTTAAATTCCCAAGATTATTGGGTTGTGGATTCGCTGGATCTATCTGATTCTCCATTACAGCGCTTGCAGTAATACTCCCTTCTGTATATAAATTTTCAATATTTTGGAGTGTGATTAATGTTGGAATCTTATCTATAAAAAGAGTAACATACTCCTTGACAAGATTGTAGCCACCTGCACTACATCTAATTTCCAATGTTTCATTTTCAATATAGTTATTCCCCATTTTTTGTGTTGCATTAAACCCTGTAGTGTCTAAAGTTATATCATAAAATCCAAATCCAATTTCTTGAGCTTCAAAAAAGTTTTCTGATTCTCCAATATGACCTATCACTGAACCTCCTGTGATTGGCACCCCTGAACTTGTTAAATTAACTCTAATGACACTGTTTATGGTATCATTTACGTAAGGTATATTATCAGAATTAATAATCCACTCAGAGTTCGGGACGTCAAAATAGGCACCTGATGCAATATCAAAATCTATTACACCTACAGCGGATACTCTTAAAGTAGTAGTAAGAACTTGGGGCTTATTGGGAAATTTTGAAATATAGAAGAACAAGTGGTAAGTTCCATTTGGCGCAAAATCTGTAATAAGTGGAATGGAGTAATTTCCATTTTCTAAATACGTGATGTCTCCAACTTGATAGGCTCCTGACCATGCTACTCCCCAATAATTTACAGTTCCAGTTGAATTTTCATATACTAAAATGGTAGCATTTGGTATACCCCATCCCTTATATGTTGTATAATTTAAAGCGAATTCTGCGATTTCTCCAGAGGACACTTGAGGAGTTTCCGTTGTAAATTGAGCATATGTATTGTTAAAAATAACAAAAGATTTAATTATTGAACCAAACC
The DNA here is from genome assembly GCA_016839705.1 of Promethearchaeota archaeon. GTDB lineage: Archaea > Asgardarchaeota > Lokiarchaeia > Sigyniarchaeales > SOKP01 > Loki-b32. The sequence continues at coordinate 2,627 of JAEOTR010000005.1, forward strand.
GCAATGTACTTGCTGGATAAGAAGCTGTGTCATTCCATTTTATGTACAGATAGTAATGACCAACTGTATATTTTTCTGCAAGATCTATTGTTCCAATAATATTCAATCCATTAGAGGAGTAATATTTTGGGAATTCACTCATAAGGTCACCAGTACTATTGTATAAACCAATAGAATAGTTCCCTTTAGTTGATTCTAATACAGTGAAATTATATTGTACAATCTCATCTGTATAGTACAAAGGGTACCCTAAATAACTGTCTGTTGCATTAAAAAGGCAATTGGTTATATAATTAGGTTGGTTTCCTTGAACCGTCCAATTTCCTGGTCTATAAGCACTAGATATTAAGGCACTTTGATTATTAGCATACCCTGAATAATTGAATCTAAAGATGTTAGTAGAAAAATTTTCGAAACTAGGTGAAAGAGCGCTGAAAATTTCCCAATTTAAGCTGTTAGAACCTTCATAATCGAAAGC
>JAEOTR010000083.1 GCA_016839705.1 Promethearchaeota archaeon
AGATTGTGACATTGCTATTGAAGGACAGTTTTGAACCTTTATACTCTTTGGCATACTTAGGTAGTCTCATAACTGGAATACTTGAATATCCTTTTCCAGATCCAAGATATTCTGAATTTTCATTTAGCGGTATGGGTCCAGGTGGTATGGGTGGCGACTTTTCATTTGGTCAATGGGTAACACCAAGTATCGAGATGGGAATTACACTATTACTTGTTTTTATAGTGTTTTATTTTCTATTAGCAGCATATTTATTCAAACGGAGGCAATTATAAAATGAAGAAAAATACAAATTTTAGGATAATTGGAGTATCATTACTCTGTATAATTTTCTTAGGAATGTTTTCAACAAATAGTATTGCTAACGGAAGTTATAATATTGCTTTAGCTAAAGGTACTGAAGTGCTTATAGTCTCACAGTATGATGAAGCTGCTTGGAAAACTACAGTAAATACCAATACAACGCCATCAAATTGGTTCGAAGGAGATTCAAATCAAACTGGTGCGAAAAGTAAATACACGATTAAAGGCTGGAATTATGTTACTTGGGAAACCTATGATATTTTTGTTTCATTGTTTTTACCAGCATTATTCAAACCTGAAGAACTTATACCATTATTAGGGCTAATGAGCAACCAAGGATATAACGAAACTACTATAAACGCTAATTACACAAATACTTACAATCTATGGGTTGGTCTACGTGCAGAATGGAATTTTACGATTGGAAGCTTTGAGGAAGATCCTACAAATGCAAATGATGCGCTTATAATATTCAAAAATCCCACAGACTTCGATGAAGTTCTCAATAACTACAATAATTTATCAGGAGAACTAAATAGTCTTCCTGCGATCCAAATTTCGGGATATAGCTTTCCAATCTTAGAACCTGATGAATTTCTTTGGTTATTTATTTTCAATGGACTTACATTAGGTTTTCCATTTGCGTACTATTTGGCAGAGTTTATTACTGCACTCGATTGTAAAAATGCAACTATTAGCAATGAAGTTCTTACAATAAACCGTACTGGTGAAACAAATTATAATGTGGAGATTACTTATGGTTCTGAGGGAACAATGGCTTCATTTGTAGTAAGGGATGCTGATAGTAATATGATATACCAAATTGTTAGCAGAAATTCAGAATTAATCTTTTATATGATAATTCTTATTTTGGCAATTTGCATTGGAGGACTGTGCGGTTATTTAATATTTAGAAAGAGGAAAATTAACATTAGACGGAAATTGAATAAATAAATCTCATTTTTTTTAAATACAGCTAAGGAAATTGCTATAGAATATTTCTCTTTAGTCTTTTTTAAAATAAAATGAAAAAATATTTTTGGAGTAAACAATTTAAAAAGGTAAGATAATGATAGAAAATAATAGTATAATTGAAGTGCAAAATCTTACTAAAATCTATGATGAAGGGAATGTTTTAGCGGTTGATGATATTAGTTTCAACATAGAGAAAGGAGAGATTTTTGCTCTATTAGGGCCTAATGGTGCTGGGAAAACTACTACAATAAGTATACTAGCAACATTATTAACATCTACTAAAGGTGAAGCATATGTCAATAATTACGATGTCAATAAAAACTCAGATGATGTAAGGAAAAGTATTGGTATTGTGTTTCAAGAACCCTCTTTAGATGGTGAGATGAAGGGATGGGAGAATTTAGAATTGCATGCCGTACTCTATGGGATGGGTAAAAAGGAGAGACAAGATAAAATACATGAAGTACTAAAACTAGTGGATCTAGAGGATAAAGCAGATATTTTTGTGAAAAATTACTCTGGAGGGATGAAAAGGCGCTTGGAAATTGCACGTGGATTAATTCATGAACCAAGAGTTTTGTTTCTAGATGAACCTACCTTAGGTTTAGATCCTCAGACTAGAAGAAAGATTTGGGATAAAATTAAGGAATTGAATGAAGGTGATTCAAATATGACTATTTTAATCACTACACATTATATGGAGGAAGCTGATGAGCTCGCGGATAGAATTTGTATCATGGACCATGG
>JAEOTR010000014.1 GCA_016839705.1 Promethearchaeota archaeon
GGACATTAGAGTCTAACCTATTTATTGAAGGAACATTAGAGGACCTAATGAGTCGTCCGTATGATTTTTTTAGTCTTTCAGAAAAGATCTATGCTCATGGTCGGGATCCCAATTTCCCCGGTTGGACCGATACGATTCAAATCAACGCTTTTTCAGCAGAAGCGAGGCAAAAGACGATTAAAACTTTATTAAGCATGTCGGAATTGTGTGATGGGGTTCGTTGTGATATGGTGATGTTAATGACAAATAGAATTTTTAGAAAAACTTGGGGAGAAAAAGCAGGAAAAGTACCTGAAAAAGAATTTTGGGAGGAAATCATTACTGCTGTTAAGAATAAATTTCCAGATTTTTTATTTATCGCTGAAGTTTATTGGGGTATGGAATGGGAGCTACAACAGCAAGGTTTTGATTTTTGCTATGATAAACGATTGTATGAAAGGTTAACTCATGAAAATGTAAGTTTTATTGAGGAACATCTCATGGCAGATTTAGGATATCAAAATAAACTCATTCGGTTTATTGAAAATCATGATGAGTTAAGAGCAATGGAAAAATACGGGGAAGAAAAATCGAGAGCAGCCGCACTTATCGTATTAACCATTCCAGGAGCACGATTAGTTCATGAAGGTCAGATGAAAGGTTTTAAAATAAAATTACCCGTTCAATTAGGGAGACGTCAAACTGAAGAAATTAATCAGGATCTCCTTGAATTTTATCAGAATTTATTGAGTGTAATCCCTGGAAAAGAATTTTCAAATGCTAAATGGTCTCTATGTAGTATAAATCCCGTCGATTCTATAGATTCTTCATTCAAAAACATAATTTCCTACTATTGGTGGATAGATGGTAATTATCTATTGATTATTGTAAATTTTAGTCCTAATTTCTCAAAAGCCCATATAAAAATTGATACCTTAGACTTTGGTACAGAAAATTGGAAATTCAAAGATTTGCTTAACAGAAATGAATTTCAATATGAAGGAAAAAACTTAGATGAATATGGACTTTATATAGAATTGGAAGCATGGAAAGGTCATATTTTTAATATACAAAAAATATATAATTAAATAGGTTTAATTAACGATTAGATTGTGTACATTATTATGGATCTACTTACTCTGATTAAAATAATTGCTGCAAGCGTTTCAGTTATTATCGCTTTAGTTGCGGGATTTATTGAATTGCGTTTAAATCCAGAAAGTTGGTTAAACAGATGGTTTGCGTTATTTTTTATTACAACTGCGACGGCATTTTCCCTTTATACGCTTTATCATTCATTACCCTTAGGTAACTTTATCCAAGATCAACTAACAATCATTCCCATAATGATAGTGGCTCAGCTTTTTTTCAATTTAATACCCTTATGTTTATTAATGACCGTATTTGTTTTAGAAAAATATCAAAAAATAGCGATGAACATTGCTCATCTTGGAACAATAGCAATTTTGTTCGTAATAATGAGCATAGGTTATGTTATACCTACGCTAACACCACACTTAGATGAAGAAGCTCACGCTATAGGACAGATTAACACGAAGACACCATCTCCATTGTTATATTTTGTAAATATTGCAAGGATTGTGTTAGCTCTTTATGTTGTAATTAAGTATGCTATGGTTTCTAGAAAAGTCGAAGGAGAAACTAAAAAAAGAGTTCAATGGTTTTTTGGAGGAGTACTGATAATTATCATAGGACTTCTTTTCAATCTACTTGGAGGTACTCTTCATGTAGCTTTAATTGAAATAATAGCGTTAATTTTATTGGATTTCGGATTTTTCGCAATAGTCAAAGGTTTTTTGATATGATACAAGTCTGTTTCGATTTCTTAATTCAATGTAATTGAGTAACAAATTCTTTCACTTCTTAAGTAGTTTTTAATATAACGATCAACTAATATCTAATATGAAAGCGGTTATATTAGCTGCTGGAAAGGGAAAAAGGTTAATACCAATAACTTCTTCTCGTCCTAAACCTATGATCCCTCTCGCTGGTATGCCACTTTTGGAACATACAATATTAGGATTGAAAGATGCTGGAATAGATGAAATTTTATTAATAGTGGGATATAAGGAAGAAATTTTTAAAGATTATTTCGGTGATGGGAGAAATAAATTTAATATGAAAATTGAGTATGTTACTCAAGAAGAGCAATTAGGAACAGGACATGCCGTTCGCTATGCTAAAGATTTCGTTAAAACTGAGCCTTTTATGTTGATGTATGGTGATTTACTAACAGAACCTAATGTGTTTAAGGAAATCATAACGATTTTTAAAAAATCTAAAGCCCAGGGGGTAATCGCTCTATTTAAAGTTAAAAATCCTCAAGATTATGGAGTAATTTCTCTTAATCCAGACGGATTTGTAGAAAATATTACAGAAAAACCTGCTCTAGAATTAAATTTAGGTAATTTGATAAATGCAGGGATTTTTATTTTCGAACCCTTAATATTTGAAGCAATTGAAAAAACTGAAAAGTCAGTTAGGGGTGAATATGAGTTTACAGATTCAATGTTAATTCTAATAAACCAATTTAAAAAAAAAATTGTGGGTTTTAAAATAAATGATTATTTCTGGAATGATATAGGATTACCTTGGCAATTTTTAGATGCTAATAATTATCTGTTAGATAAAATTGAAAAGAAAATATTAGGTAAAATTGAAGAAAATGTTCAAATCTCAGGGGATGTATTTATTGGGGAAGGTACAATGGTCAGATCTGGCTCTTTTATTCAAGGTCCTTGTTATATCGGAAATAATAATATTATAGGCCCAAATTCACTTATTGGGGCATATACCTTCATAGCTAATGATTGTCAAGTTGGCATGGGTGAAGTTTCAAATTCTATTATTTTATCGAATACTGCAATTCCAGACTTTAATTATATTAGAGATACAATTATTTGCGAAAACGTAAATCTGGGTGAAGAAGCTAAATTTGCTAATTTAAGATTAGATAAGAAGGATATTAAGGCGAATGTAAAAGGGCAATTAATTGATTCAAGAAGAAAAAATTTAGGTGCTATTATCGGCCCAAATGTTAAAACTGGAATAAACGTAAGTATAATGACAGGTAAAATCATTCATGAAAATTCACGAATCGGAGCACATACTATAGTAAGTGAGGATATCCCCCCAAATACTCTTTATTACCATGATCCAAATAAAGGGATCATTAAGAAAAGTTTATAGAAAAGCTTAAATCCGGATGAAACACGAAAAAAAGTTTTATTAGTTGTTAGAAATTATTTTTACTAAAGAAAATAAGAAATATGTAGCAGAAAGGAAATGTAATAATATGGTAGATCATGAAAAGTCTTTAATTGATGCTTTAATTGAAAAAGGGGTCAAATTACCGAATCCTTCTTCAGTTGAGATCGGTGAGGAAGTTGATAATAATCTGATATCATCTGAAGATGTTACGATACATACAGGTTGTAAGATATTTGGCAAAAAAACACTTATTATGCCAGGAGTTAAATTAGGCAGTAGATCTCCGGTTACTATTAAAGACTGTCAATTAGGGAGGAATGTTGATTTAAAGGGAGGGTATTTTGAAGGTTCGACGTTTCTGGATTCTGTCAATATGGGAGATGGTGCTGAAGTCCGGGAAGGATGTCTCCTGGAGGAGGAGGCTAATGTTGCTCATACAGTTGGTCTTAAACAAACAATTCTTTTCCCTTTTGTTACATTAGGGAGCATTGTTAATTTTTGCGACATTTTAATGGCCGGCGGGACGAGTAGAACGAATCATAGTGAGGTAGGTAGTTCATATATTCATTTTAATTATACTCCTTATCAGGATAAAGCAACAGCATCTTTAATTGGAGATGTAGCATATGGTGTAATGCTTAATCAACCGCCTATCTTTTTAGGCGGTCAAGGCGGATTGGTAGGGCCAAGCCAGATAGGATATAATACCGTAATTGCCGCAGGAGTGATATATCGTGGAGATTTCCCTCAAGGTCATAAAATATTAATGGGTAAAGCACTTCAATCTGATGATATTGATTTCTATCCTGGGCTATATAGGAGTGTTAGAAGAAGAGTTATCAATTGTATTGAATACATAGCGAATATAATAGCCCTTAAGCAATGGTATAAAGTTGTACGTTTTAATTTTTATCAGGGAAGTAATATGGAAAAATTGCTTTATGAAGGTGCGGTTGAAAAAATAGATATCATTTTCAATGAGAGAATTAAAAGATTCAAACAACTCGCTCACAAAATGGAAAAATCTGTAGATTTATATAAATCAATTAAGGGCAAAAAAGCATCAGAAGAGTTGATAAATCAAAAAAGTGAACTATTTGAGAATATACAAAAAATAGAGAAGGAATTTAATGATTGTCTATCTTATTCTGGTGATGAGAAAAAGAGAGATGAATTTTTAAGAAATATAGACGTCACAGGCAAGGATTACGTCAGTGTAATAAAAAATTTGAATGAGGATGTTAAAAAAACTGGAACTTCGTGGCTTATTGGTATAGTTGAAAATGCAAGAAATAGTGTATTGAAATATCTTCCATCATTTGTTTAAAAATTTCTTTTTTATTTAATCATTTTAAGGTAATTAATGAACTGTCACCGTTTTAGATAGATTAAGTGGCTTATCTGGGTCTAATCCATGAAGTAAAGAAGCATAATATGCTAACAATTGCAAAGCAGGAATAAAGGTTATTGGGCTGAAGATATTGTGATATTTATCTCCCGGCTGAGGTATTTTAATAGTTAAGTCACTTAATTCAGCTATAACATTATCACTTTCGACTACAAGAGAAATAATTTTGCCTCCTCTTGCCTTAAATTCCATAACATTTCCAATCAGTCGTTGATAAGTCTCATCTGGTGGTGCGATAAATATAATAGGGAATCCCGCCCTAACAAGAGAAATGGGTCCATGTTTAGCATGTGCTGCGGAATACCCTTCAATAAAACGGCAAGCTACTTCTTTTAATTTTAATCCTCCTTCTTTAGCAGTGGCGATGGATATTCCCCGAGCTAAAAAGAAAAATTGTGCGCTTTTATCTAAAGTGTCTACAATCCCTTTTATCAGATCGATATTATTTTTTAAGAAATTTTCTATTATTTGAGGAGTCGATCTTAAAGCTCTTTCATACTTTACAATATCTGACTCTAATTCAACTTTCCTTAATTTTGCGATTTCCAGTGCTACCAAAGCTAATGTAAGTACTTGAGTACTGTAAGTTTTAGTTGCTGCTACACCAATCTCAGGTCCTGCTTGAGTTACTATTACGTTATCAGAATATCTGGTAAGTGTAGAACCTACTACATTTGTAATCGTTAATATTTTTACATCCTTATAACTTCTAGCCCATCTAATAGCTTCTACTGTATCTATTGTCTCACCAGATTGAGAAACAGCAATTATTACAGAATCCTTTTTTAATGAATTAGTCAATTGAGTTTGGAATTCAGAACATTCTATTGCTTGAATATATTTGCCTAAAAATTTGGTAAGTATAAATTTTCCCGCTAATGAAGCATAAAAAGATGTACCTGCTGCGGTTATATAGATATTTTCCGCTGACCATAAAATATTGGCAAAGATTTTTAGTTGCTCTTTAGAGATTTTTAGAGTCCTCCTTATCGCTGTAGGTTCTTCATAAATTTCCTTTAACATAAAATGTTCATATCCCCCTTTTTCTGCTGCATCAATACTCCATTCTATGGTTCTTAATTCTTTCTTAACTTTTTCATTAGTAAGAAGGTTAATAAACTCAACTTCTCCGGCTTTTAAAATAGCAAGTTCATCATCATCCATAATATAACATTTTTTTGTTAACGGTAAAAAAGCGGGGATATCTGATGCGCAATATGTCGTTTTCCCTTCATCGATCCCAATTACTAAAGGAGATTCTTTTCTCGCAACAATAATTGAGTTTGGATTATCCACTTGACAAACTGCTAACCCATATGCCCCTTTTAACAATTTCAAACTTTCAATTACTGAATCTTTGAAATTTAATCCCTTTTTCATCTGGCTTTCAATTAAGTGTGGAATAACTTCTGTATCTGTTTCCGATCTAAAAATATGACCATTTTGAGTAAGTTCTTTTCTTAATTCTAGGAAGTTCTCAATTATCCCATTATGTACAACCGCAATTTTATTATGACAATCGAGATGCGGATGACTATTGATTTTAGTTGGGGCTCCATGAGTCGCCCACCTTGTATGAGCAAGAGCAAGCTTAGAGTTATTTGGAATTTCTGCTAAATTAATTTTTCGTTGGATTTCATCGATTTTTCCGGAATCTTTTTTTAAATACAATTTAGAATTAGATAATGAAACTATTCCACATGAATCATATCCTCGATATTCTAAACGTTTAATTCCTTCAAAAACAATATTTCCTACCGAGATAGTATCTTGATTAGTTATTATTCCAAATATACCACACATTTATGAAGAGAAAGAAAGAATGATATTTTAATATTTTATTTATTATTTGTTAGTCCAGAATATTGTTGATTTGAAGAACAGTTAATTTTTCTTCAACTGTATTGAAGATTATTTATAATTAGATTAATTTTTATATTGAAGTAATAATTTTTAATGTTAAATTTGAAACTGGTAAAAAAGTATGACGATTAGTGTTATTATCACAAAAGATTTTGATCACATGAGTGAAGTAGCAGCTGAAATAGTGAAAGATGTTATTATACAAACATTAGGAGAAAAAAAAGAATTCATTTTTGGGCTAGCTACAGGGAATTCACCTACCGGTATGTATAAACAATTAGCTCGGATGGCTAATTCTGGTGAATTTGACAGCACTCGGATTCGCAGTTTTAACCTTGATGAATATGTTGGGCTCCCCGGTGAAAATCCTCAACAACGAATGTTACATCCTGAGAGTTATTGTTATTTTATGATACAAAAATTTTTTGGTCTTCTTGATAAGAAATTCATAGAAACTTCAGTTCCTTATGGTTGTTTGATTGATCAAAAACAATTAGTGAATGAACTTGATGCGCATCCAGAAGATTGGAGTGAATTAGGTACAGATGCAGGTAAATCAATATCTATTAAAGAAAGTCCCGCTTCAGACTATTTAAAGTGGATTCAAAAAACAATATTAAAGGGCTTTGCTCAAAAAATTGAAGATGTGGGGGGTATTGATTTACATATAATAGGCGTTGGAGGCCGTGGTCATGTCGCTTTCCATGAGTCAGGAATCCCCTTTGAAGGGAGTGACGTTTTATTAGTAAAACTTGATGACAACACTGTAGAAAATGCCGTAACAGATGGTCATTTCGCTTCCAAAGATGATTCCCCTAGGTATGCAATAAGTATGGGAGCGGAATTAGTATATAAAGCAAAGGCAGTTTTATTGTTAGCTAATGGAGAGCGAAAAGTTGAATCAGTCACCAAATCGTTATTAGATGATCCAACTCCGGAAATCCCCATTTCTTATGGACAAATTTATTCAAAAAATGGAGGTAACTTAACTTATGTATTGGATAAAATTGCCGGTCGAGAACTCCTTGCTAATAAGGAAGAACTCCAAAAAAAAGGAATAGAAATTAAGGAAGTATAAAATTCTTTATTTTTTATTTTTAAAATTATAGAAAATTAAATTAAATTAAGTTTCTCCATTTTTTCCTTTGCAAGATCATTTACTATTTGTGAAGATTTTAGATCAACACTTGATTCACCAGTAAGTCTCAAATAAGGACTCGTTCCTGAGCGCCTAATTAGAATCCAGCCGTCATTGAAATCAAGTCTAACCCCATCCATTTTGTTAATATTTGTTATTTTCTTTCCTAAGGAATCTAAAGTCTCTTTCATTTCTTCAATGATTTCTTTATTTATATCCTCTGTAAATGGAATATCTTTTTTCAATCGAAACTTAGTTTCGAAAAATGGGTATTCTGGAATATCTTTCAACAATTCCCTTAACGGTTTACCCTCCTCAACAATCATTCTTAAGATTTTAGCAATAGTGACTATCGAATCAGGACCAAGATGAGTACTAGGCCATATATATGTACCTGATGTTTCTCCACCTACAAAACCACCATGCTCCTTTATAGCAATAGCTACTTTAATATCTCCAACTTCAGTTCTCACTACTTCGCACCCAAGAGGATTTAGAACATCTTCTATTAAGCTTGATGAGTTAATTGCCGTAACAACTTTCATATTTTTTTCAGAAATTTTAGTTCCTTTATACTTTTCTAAGTAATTTCTAGCCATAAGAGTTAAAAGGCGGATGGGATCTACGATTTCTCCATTTTCGTCTAAGAATATTACCCTATCTGCATCACCATCAAGAGCAATGCCAATACTCTCTTTATCTGAACTTTTAAGAAATTTTGATAATTGAATTAAATTCTCCTTATTCGGTTCAGAGTTTCTACCCGGGAATTTTCCGTCCATTTGGGCATTGATAGTTATAATTTTAACGTTATAAGCGCTTAATAATCGTGGAACAATTTCACAACTCGCACCATTTCCAGGATCTACAATAACGTTTAAACTACTTCCATCAAATTGGACTCTGTTTATTATATCTGAGATATGGATCTCATTGATATCATTTTCATATGTTATTCTACCAATTTCATCCCATTGAATTTCTATAAACGCTTTTTCATTGTATATTCTTTCAATTTCCGCCTCCTGATCAGGGGTATATCCCATGCCTGAAGGGTTCCAGATTTTTAGGCCAATATATTCAGGTGTATTATGGCTGGCAGTTATCATAACTCCCGCTACTGCCTTTAAATATTTAAGAGACATAGCTAATGTTGGAGTAGGTACAATCCCCACAGATTTTACAGAGCATCCTGTACTTACGATCCCCGAAATTAATGCATATTCTATTGGTAAAGCAGAAGTTCTAATATCTTTCCCGATAACAACGATACCCTCCCCATTTAGATAAGTCCCTAAAGCAAGACCAACATCTAAAGCCATCTGAGGAGTAAACATAACATCTGATTCACTATAATTTTGAAATACTCTTCGAATTCCAGAAGTACCAAACATCGCGGTCATTTATTTCTCACTTTTGATAAAAAATTTTTTTTATTAAAAAACAATCATTATTTTATTAAAATTTATTGATGTTATTTTTAATACTTTATTTAATTGAAAATTGAATTCAGAGAGGTAGATTTTGCAAATCGTTTTCTGAAATTCTTCAATATTTTCATATTTGTGGATGTTAAACATTGTTATAAGTAGTTTGTGTTTACAAAAAGAAGCATTATCTTTTGAAAAGAAAAAGTATTAATTTTTTTACATGATACTATTAGTTAGAAAATATAGAATTTCTAAAAGAGATGGTCTCATATAATGATTTTTCAAGGCTTATTTAATATTTTGGATTTATACCTGAATGAGATAGATCTTTTCTATAATGCTATTCATCAGTATTTCCGTAGTACAATTAGTTCTTCATTTAACATTACATTAATAGAAGAAGATGAACTTGATAGTAAATTCGAGGATATTCTTAATCTAATTAAGCCTGAATTATTAGAATTAGGTTTAGAAAGTGTAGAAATAGAGAGTAAATTATCTGATCCTTTTGTGGAATTGAAAAAAGAAGGTTTTAAAAAAAGAATCAATGTTGTTGAACTATATCATGATAAAATTTTACCAATTATATATGAACTATTTTTTGAGAAGGTTGTAGATTATTTAGTTGGTGATAAAGTTGCACCACTCATGTTAAAATTAAAAGCTGAAGGATTCCTGCCAATTGAATTCATAATGGAATTAAGAAACTTAAAAGAATTGCTTTCTCTCTATCCTGAAAAAAGAGAAAATTTAAGGAAATATATTCATATCCAAGAAAGCATTATTAATAAATTGCAAGAAAACAAGGTTAACATAGAAAAACTGGAAGATATTAAAGAACCTGAGTTTAAACTTCAACTTATTTATCTCATCTATAGAATTATACATTTTTTTAACCTTCAAGGGATGTTTGACTTTTCCCATATTAAAACCTATCTTAAGGAGAACGTTGATGATTGGCTTATCGACGTTCCGTTAATAACTCTGAAAAATCCAGATATCTACTTTTGTGGCATCTATTTAGCGAAACAATTAGGCGTAAAACTTGATAAAGAAAGAATTAGAAAATTCTTATTAGATTTAAGTGAGGAAGCTATAGATAGATATGTGTGTCCCATTGTCGAAGCCACCGATGGTGTATATTATTTTATTAAATCAACAGAAATGACGAAAACGTTTCTGAGCATGGAACAAATAAGTAGATTAATTAAAACTGAAAAGGAGTTTTTTGAATCAAATTACTTACAAAATCTGGAAACATCACAATTAGTTGTCATATTAAAAATGTATAGCCAATTAGGTGTTACCAAGATGGAAAGAGAAGTTAATGCTATTACGGAAGAAATAGAAAGGCGTGTTACTCCTGAAGGCATAAAACAGTTTCGAGATGGATTTGTTTCGTCAGAAGCGACGTATTATGTTTTGTTTAATCATTATATGAACAACACCCTTGAGAAATTAAAGGATTATGATATCTTAAGCAGTATCATTTCAAGGATTTACAGAAATTTAGAACTTTTAGATTTCTCAATAGACACAAATTATGATTTAATAAGTGAAACTTTTTATTCATTAGAGAGTCTAAAATTGTTTAACTGTATTGAAACTAAAGAAATGATAATTCATTTAGCTAAATATTTATTTCCACAAGAGGTTGTTGAGAAGATTTCGATTAGTAAAGAAATTATCAGAGGTAACACGGAATTTAGGCATTTAAAGGTAGATAGAGTTACTGGAGAAACAATCTATTAAGATTTTATCTCACTCCTTATCACTATTTGTTACATTTTTATAAATCTTAGTAACTAAAAATTATAAATTGAGTCTAAACATTACTAAGATAATAAAAGTAACTACTGATTTTGATGGATTTTAAAGACTTTGAAATTATATATAAGGAGAATCGTGTTAAGATACTAGATAAATCAAAGATTGAATCTAATCTAAAAGATATTATAGGTGCTCACAGTGTTTCCACTAAGGAAATAGATCTCCTAGCATATACTAGAGGTTCAACACTTATAGGCTTTAATTGGGATATAGAAGGTAAAATTGCAAGCCTTCCCGATTTTATTACTTGGCCTGAAAGTGTAGAACAAATTAGTGAAATATTAAAGTTAGCAAATAAGGAGAGAATCCCGGTAATCCCTTATGGTGAAGGTTCTGGTGTAGTTGGAGGTGCAATTCCTCTATATGGTGGAATTATCATAGATATGAAAAAATTCAACAAAGTTATTAAGATAAATGATAAAGATTTGACCGTTACAGCGGAAGCAGGTATTAATGGTATGAATTTAGAACGATATTTAAATGCAAGAGGATATACTTCTGGTCATATTCCTCAATCACTATATATTTCCTCTTTAGGTGGTTGGATTGCACATCGAGCTGCAGGACAATTCAGTACTAAATATGGGAAAATTGAAGATATCGTTTTAGGAATGGAGTTAGTTTTACCACAAGGTGAAGTTATTAATTTCAAAACAATTGCAGGAGCATCAACAGGACCACAATTTGATAAATTATTCTTCGGAGCTGAAGGGACACTTGGTATCGTTACAAAAGCAACTTTAAAAATATGGCCTCTCCCTGAAAAAAAGAGCTTAATATCATATGCCTTTCCTACTATTGAGGATTCCTTTGAAGCTGTAAGAAAAATATTAAGAGAGAATATCTATCCTGCAGTAATCAGAATTTACGATAAATTTGAAACCGCACGACACTTCCCAGATATCGAAAAAGCAAAAGATAAGGTTATGGTTATTTTCATATGTGAGGGAAATTCAGAACTTGTTGAATTAGAAGACTCAATCACGAAAGAAAAGTGTGAAGCAAATATGGGTGTGACATGTGGAGATTCTCCGGTAAAACATTGGTTAGAAACAAGATTTCGAGTTACTGAAACTTCTTCAATGCCTCCTTACAAAATTGTATTTGATACTATTGAAATAGCTTCGTTATGGGATAATGCGGCGAATATCTATCATTTAGTATTAGAATCAATGAATAAATTTAAAGGAGTATTAATGATTACTGCCCACGTTTCTCATTTCTATCCAAATGGAGTAGGAATCTATTTTTCATTCGGTGGGGTACCTTCAAAGGGACAATCTGATTTAGAATTCTATCAAGATTGCTGGGATACCACTATTAAAGCTGTGCTGGATGCAGGTGGTTCAATTGCTCATCATCATGGAATTGGTATCAATAGATCGCATTGGATGGATGAAGAATGGGGTAAAGCTATGGACACCCTAAGAAAAATAAAGAAAGTGCTTGATCCAAATAATGTTCTGAATCCAGGTAAAATTTATGTAAATACTTGGCAAAGGGGTGATAATTAAGTGGGTATCGAAGAAACCTTAAAAAAATATTCATGGATAGTACCTCTTCTTCAAAAAGCTGATAGGGAAACCAGGTCTATATTAATGAAGAATTTAAGGCAAAGAAAGAAGAATTTCTTTCCTGAAGGTGATTTCACTGCGGATATTGATAATTTGATAAAATGTATGCTATGTCCAAATATGTGTAGATTCGATTGTGGAAGTTTAATAGCTGGAAATACTGAAAGTATGAGTCCTGCATACAAAGCAAGAATTGGTTATTATCTTTCTGTAGGAAAAATAGATCCTATTGACCCCGCTAACAAAGATTTCATTGATTTAATGTATAAATGCTCAAATGAGGAAAATTGTAAGATATGGTGTCCATTTGACTTTTCGGTAGTGTCACTCCTTGAAACAGTTAGAGATGATTTGACAAGTAAAGGATTAACGCCCGAATATTTACAATCACCGATTCTAAACTTAAAAAAGACGCAAACTATTGAAGATCATAACATATTTAAAACATACAAGGAAAAAGGAATTAGGAATATTGAAACTGACGGGAATGATGAAATATATTACTATATTGGATGTGAAATGATGAAGTTTCCAGAAGTGGTGAAAGCTAACATTGAACTCCTACAAAAGGCAGGAATCAAATTTTCAACAAATTTAGAAAGAAAGATGTGTTGTAGTGGTCCGATGTTTAATATACGAGATCTTGAAACTGCTAAGGAATTCGCTGAAAAGAACAAACAATTAATCGAAAGTACTGGAGCAAATTTAGTGGTTTCGGATTGCCCAGGGTGTGTCCTGGCTCTAACCAAACGATATGAAAGTATTGATGTAAAAATAAATGTAAGAATTATTCACATTGTAGAATACATCACACAATTATTTGATGAGGGAAAATTATCCATCAACAAAGATATCCCAGATGAATATAAAAAACTCACAATTCATGATCCGTGTCTTATGGCAAGAAACCTTAATGATATTTCTTCTATAAGATCGATTCTTTATAAAATTCCAGGAATTGAGCTTATAGAACCTACTTATAATAAAGAATTAACTCATTGTTGTGGTTGGAGTGGTACTCTTCATTGGGCTGATAGATCTTTAGCGATTCAGGAAGCACAAAACAGAATTAAAGAGTTAAAAGAAACGGGTGCAAATAATTTCGTTTCTGCATGTCCCTTATGTGAATTAGGCTTAAAATACGGACTAACTGAAGACGATAACCCATATATAAAAATACTAGATTTATCCGAATTATTAATTAAAATATTGTAACTAACAATTTAAAAGTGATTTAATGAGTGATCTAATATGTGTGTTTGATATCGGAACAACTGGAGCGAGGACGATTGTTTTTGACATCAATGGAAAAGAAATTGCTCGAGATTATGAAGAATATCATATCCCTAAGCAAGCAATTGGCATTTCAGAGCAGGATCCTCGCATATGGTGGAATGCGATTAAAAAAACGTGTAATACAGTTTCCCAAAAAGTTAAGGTGAAGGATATTGTCGGTATTTCTGCTGCTTTTTTAAGACAAACCGTGACGTTTTTAGATGATAAAGGAGATTCCGTATATCCTGCATTAACATGGATGGATGAAAGGGAAGAATCAAGTGCAAAAGAATGGGTTGAGCAAGAGGGTGCGTTCAGAAGAGCAATGCCAAAAATCTTATGGATTAAACGAAATAAACCAGAAATATTTGAAAAAACATCAAAAATAGCATTTGTAGATACTTATATCTTGAATAAATTATGTGAAAAAATTGTAACAGATCCTACCAATGGATATTGGGGAATACTTAATTTAGAAACGTTAAATTGGGATCAAGAGTTAGCAGAAGCATATGATGTTCCAATAGATTTATGGCCTGACATAAAATTCCCTGGAGAAATAATTGGTGAGCTAAGCGGTAAGGCCTCAAAAAATCTGAATTTACCAAATAATATACCAGTTATTATGGGTAGTGGAGATCAGCAATGTTCTGCTTTAGGATTGGGAGTTATTGAAACAGGTCAAGCAAAAATAACTATGGGAACAGGAACTTTTGTTGATTGTGTTGCGGATAATCCCGTAAAACCTCCCGAAGGTATTCCTATATTTTCTATTCCCACACCCATTAAGGGAAAATGGAATATTGAAGCTACGATGCCGGGAACGGGAACAGCAATGAAGTGGTTTAAAGATAATTTTTCTCAATTACAGATCCAAGAGAGTATTGAGAAACAGATGAATGTTTATGATATGTTAGCAAATGAAGCATCATCTATTCCAGCGGGAAGTGAGGGGTTACTTGTACTTCCTTTATATATGTTTAGAAAAGGAGCGATTCACGGTTTGGGATGGAATCACACGAAGGCACATTTGATTCGAGCAATTATGGAGTCTGCAGCTTTAAGTGCTCAAATGTATCTCCAAATGATAGAAGCAATGGTGGGTTCAAAAGTCTCAGAAATTAAAGCAGATGGAGGTGCAATGAATAGCTCTATATGGGCACAAATTCTTGCTGATATAACTTCAAGAAAAATTTTATTACCAGAAGAAAAAGATGGTGCGGCTATGGGTGCCGCCATTTTAGGATTTTGTGGTACTAAAATTTATGGAAATTTTGAAAAAGCGATTTCTAAAATGGTCAGATTTGTTGAAACAATAGAGCCTACAAAACAGAATGCGAGGACTTATAAGAAATTGAATAGAATTTTTATGCCACTCTTATTAGATCTATATAAAAAAAAAAGACTGACAAAAGATTTCTAATTCCTCCTTTATTTTTATAAATTTTCAATTATAATTAGGTTTACTTTTTTATTTAGAAAAGTATTTTTTGAATCTTTTATTTAAAAAATTATAAAATAGAATAATATCTTTGGTCACATGCCTTATTTTAAGAATCAAGAGGGTTATAATCTATATTACGAAAACATCAACTCCGATTCAAAGAATTGTACCATCATTCTACTTCACGGATTCGCGTCATCTGCTTCATTCTTTAAATCACAAATAAAGATATTGAAGAATAATTATCGTATACTTGCTTTTGATGCATTAGGGCATGGTAGGAGTGATCATCCGAAAGAAGTGAACCTTTCGAAAAATTTAAGGTATGACATTATTAGAGATTTAGAAGATCTACTTAAACATTTAGATATTAATGAACAATATGGAATTATAGGTCATTCCCTTGTTGGAGGGATGATAGCTCAATTATTTACTATGAAACATCCAGAAAAAATTAAATTCCTTATTTTAATGAATTCCGGATATATAATTATTGACAATGTAATTAGGAATATTTTCTATAATTTACTCCCCTACGATATACGCATGAACTTTCTTGAAATCGTTGCCAATTCTATTGAGCATATTTTAGACAAAACTATACCATTTATAATTACAGCCCTATCAGATTCTTTAGAAGGAATCAAATTAACTAAAGATGAACTATTCATGAAGATTGAAGAACAAATCTTTAATATGATAAATGAGATAAATGAGTTTGATCCTTCACACATCAATTGTCCAACTCTAATTATTGGGGGAAGGTTAGACAATTTTGCTCCTGAACAAATGTC
This sequence comes from Promethearchaeota archaeon, assembly GCA_016839705.1. Classification (GTDB taxonomy): domain Archaea; phylum Asgardarchaeota; class Lokiarchaeia; order Sigyniarchaeales; family SOKP01; genus Loki-b32. The sequence continues at coordinate 15,967 of JAEOTR010000014.1, forward strand.
AGAAGAGCTACATAAAAAAATTCCTAATTCTATTTTAAAAATCATCGATATGGCAGGTCATTTTGCCCCAGCTCAAAGATCTGAGAAGGTTAATGAATACATTATGAGTTTTATTAAAAAATTAGTATAATCATAAAATTGCTCTTAATATCACATCCTGGTTAGATTTACTCGTTATCTTTAAAGATATTATTAACATTTTAATATGTAGCTTATCAGAAATTTAAAGTGAATAGTTCATATTAATAATTTAACAAATTTTTGGTTTTGACCTATAATGAATTCAAACCATGATAACAATACTACAATATCATTTTTCAAAGAAGATGTAAAGATTTTCGTTAAAGAACGGAATTGGGCTGAATATCATACACCGAAGAATTTAGTTCAAGCAATAAACTGTGAAGCAGGAGAGCTTTCTCAACTTTTACTTTTTAAAGATTATTCAAAGAAGAATATTGAGGATAATAAAGAACTATTTAATAGTATTTCTGATGAAATTGCTGACGTATTTATATATCTTATAAGTCTTATTAATGCCTTAGATTTAGATCTTACACAAGCTTTCAAAAATAAAATGAAAAAAAACAAAAGTAAATATTCAACCAAAGAATTTAACAATGGGATTTATTATAAAAAATAACTCAAGATCGAATTTATAATGAAAGAGAATCAATCTATTGTGAAACCGATTTTAATCAAAAAGGGTAATATAATTGATGGGACAGGTAATCCATGGTTTAGGGCGGATATAGAAATTACAGAGGGAATGATCACAAAAATATCTACGAATCTTAAAACTGAATTGGATAATACTATCGTTGTTGATGCGGAAGGCCTTGTAGTAAGCCCAGGATTTATCGACATTCACTCTCATGCTGATATATCTCTCCTCTATAATCAAAAATTAGAATGCCTAGCTCAACAAGGAATTACAACTGTCGTTGTTGGTAACTGTGGCCTCTCTCATGCTCCACTAAATCCAGAAAAATATGAATATTTTAGAAAAGCTTATGAAATTAATGGAAAGCTTCCTTGGCACACATTCAAGGAATATTTAGATGTATTAGAAAACCTAGGTAGCTCTTTAAATATAATACCCTTAGTTGGATTTGGGATAATTCGTCGATCTGTTTTAGAAGATGCTATTCGATCTCCCTCAAAACAAGAGCTTAAACAAATGAAATCATATGTTGAAGAAGCGATGCAAGCTGGGGCGTATGGTATTTCTACAGGATTGATTTATCCTCCTCAATCAACTGCAGATACCCAAGAGATTATCGAATGTGCTAAAATCGCAGCGAAATATGGAGGATTATATGTTAGTCACATGAGAAATGAAGGAGAATACGTACTAGAAGCTATTAAAGAGCTGATTGAGATTGTAGAAAAATCAGGTTGTCGAAGTGGACAAATTTCGCATATTAAAGTTGCAGGAGCTTTAAATTGGGGTAAAAGTGTAGAAATGCTTCAATTGATTGAGGAAGCAAATGATCGAGGATTAATAATTCGGGCTGATCAATACCCATACAAACGAGGAATGAATTCCTTGAAAGATTCTTTACCAGATTGGGCAAAGGTTGGAGGAAATGAAGAAATTATTAAAAAGTTGAAAGAATCTAAATCTAGAGAAAAAATAAAAGAAGATATGGAAGAAAGATTTAATAAATCCAAAATGTCATGGGATAAAATTTTTGTAGCTTCTCAAAGAACAGATAAATGGAGACATTTTGAAGGATTATCAATATCAGAGATTACCAAGATAAAACAATCTTCTAACGAATTTGATATATTTTGCGAAATTCTTGTTGACAATAATGCGAATGTGGAACAAATTACTGAATATGGACATGAAGATGATCTTATAACATTGATGAAAAGTCGATATACTATGATTGGTACCGATGGTTGGTCAGTACCAATGGGATCTGGCAAACCCCATCCTAGATTTTATGGAACTTACCCAAGAATTCTCGGAAAATATGTTCGTAAGGAAAAGATTCTAACATTAGAACAAGCAATTAGGAAAATGACTTCGTTTCCTGCTCAAACATTAGGATTACTAAATAGGGGTTTAATTCGAGAAGGGATGTGCGCAGATCTCGTAATTTTTGATCCGGATACGATTATTGATAAAGCAACCTATACTGATCCTCATCAGTATCCTGATGGGATACATTATGTAATCATAAATGGGGAAATTGTTGTTAAAGATAAACAACATACAACAGTTAAACCAGGGAAGATATTAAGAAGGAATTCTCCTTAAATTAAATTATAAAAAATTAAAATTGAGGATTTTGATATGACTGAAATAAATAAAGCTTTATTGGCACCCTGTGGTCTTTATTGTGGTGTATGTGCTATTTATATTGCCCATCGAGATAATAATTTAAAATTCAAAGATAGATTGGTTAATGTATATAAACCATTTTCAGAATCGATTGATGATATTCAGTGTACAGGTTGTCTTTCAGATGGAATTATATTTGGTTATTGTAAATCTTGCCCGATTAAAAGCTGTGTTAAAGAAAAGGATTTGGATGGTTGTTATCAATGTAGTGATTGGCCTTGTACATTGATTCAAAATTTTCCGATTCCAGTAGGCAAAAAGGTAATTATGAGAGCTATTCCTGAATGGAGAGAATTAGGTACTGAGAAATGGGTTGAAAGCGAAGAAAAAAGATATAAATGTCCCGATTGTGGCAATATTTTATTCCGTGGGACAAAAAGATGCAATAAGTGTAAGATTCCTGTTGATGTAGATTGAGACATTCAATATTATTTTATTAATAAAAATCTTTTTTAAGATTTTATTACCTATAATTAAATCATGGTTGCAGAAAATATTGAAGATCTAATTACAAAGCAATTAAATTTTACACTACGTGAAACTAACTTTACAACCTTAGGGAAATTATATAAAGGAAAAGTTCGCGATAATTATATTAAAAATGATAAAAGGATAATTATTGCGACAGACAGGTTATCCGCATTTGATCGAGTTATTACCACTATTCCTTTTAAAGGTCAGATGTTAAATCAGATCTCCTCTTTTTGGTTTGATAAAACAAAGGATATGGTAAAAAATCATATCATAAGTATACCCGATCCGAGTGTTTCAGTAGTTCATCAATGTGAAACCCTCCCGGTAGAAGTAATAATAAGAGCTTATATTACAGGTACTGCATGGCGTAATTATTTAAAAGGTCAACCTACTTCGGGAATAACGTTACCAAAAGGATTAGAAAAAAATCAGAAATTAGATGACGTTCTCGTTACCCCTTCTACTAAAGCAGAATCCGGGCATGATATATATATTTCAAAAGAACAGATTATTAAGGATAAATTAGTGGAAAGGAATATCTATGAAGAGATGGAGCAAGCAGCATTAAAATTATTTAGGTTTGGACAAGAATATTGTAAGAAAAATGGTCTTATTATGGTGGATACGAAATATGAATTTGGTATAAAAGACGGTGAGCTTATGTTAATTGATGAAATACATACTCAAGACTCTTCTAGATTTTGGATTTTAGATTCCTATGAAAGCAAATTTGAAAACGGAGAAGAACCAGAGATTTTAGACAAGGAGATTTTTAGAGGATGGCTAATGGATACTTATCCCGATATATTTCCTGATATCAAACCTGAAGATGACATACCCCCAATATCTGATGATATTAAGATTGAATTAGCAAAAAGATATATGAGAAGTTTTGAAAAAATTACTGGAATAGAATTTCAAGCTGAAGTTGCAGACGTTAATCAACGAATTCATGATAATTTAAAACAAGCTGATTATTTATAGAAGGGAAGAAAAATTTAAATAATAAACAATTGTTTTTTATTATAGTATGCTAGATTTAATTCTTCTGTTTCTTAATTTTCCGCTATTTCTGCTTAGTTTTGTCTTTTTAATACTCGATATTCGAAATTATAAAGAAAATAAGTATAAAGATCTCAGTACGAATAAATTACCCAAACGGAGTTCTTATAGTTTAGCATGTGGACTTTTAGCATTAATATTAGCTGTAATTATTAGTTTATAAGAGCGTTATCTGGCTTTCCTTCCATTTCTTTAGCCTATATCTAGATTTTAATTCTTCTGGTTTATGGACTATTAAATCCTACAATCATTCATTAAATTATTACAAATAAACTTAATGCAATCGCTCGAAAAATCTAAATTAATAACAAGCTCATGTCGTTTTTGTCGATGGGAATTATTTTTAAGTTAATAAGAACTAATAAAAATATATACAACGCTATTTCTTCTTGAAGATGACAACCTCTAATTATATAGTCGAAATTATAATGACTAACAAAGAAATGGCACGCGACCCCGTAGGTGCAACAATAAAACGAGATCTTCTCGCAAAAAAAGGATATGATATGATTTCAAATGTTCGCAGTGGACAATATCTTCGCATTCATATTTCTGCTGAAAAGGAAGAACAAGCAAAAGAGATTGTCGAAGATATGTGTAACAAATTAAGGATATTTAACCCTGTTACCCAAAATTTAACAATTTTGCAAGTATCGAAATCATGAATATAAAAATTGCCGTAATTCAATTTCCGGCTGCCAACTGCGATTTTGATGCCATTCACGTACTAAATAATGTAATGAATATTAAAGCAGATTTAGTGTGGCATAACCATTTTAAAGAGTCACAATATGATGGAGTTGTTTTGCCAGGGGGTTTTTCATTTGGAGATTATCTAAGAGCAGGAATAATCGCTGCCCACAGCCCTGCAGTCGATGAAGCGAGAATAATGCTTAAAGATGGAAGACCTGTAATAGGAATATGTAATGGTTTTCAGATTCTAACAGAAGCCCAATTTCTTCCTGGCGCGTTATTGCGTAATGAGTCCCTCAAGTTTAGTTGTAAATGGGTGAATCTCAAAGTAGAAAATAATAAGACTGCCTTTACTAATAAATTGAAAGTAGGCGATGTGATTGATATTCCCATAGCTCATGGAGAAGGACGTTATTATACTGACGATTTAAAGGGATTGAGAGAAAATAATCAAATTGTTTTTAGATATTCTAATGAGAAAGGGGAATTCGAAAAAGAAGCTAATCCTAATGGTTCATTAGATAATATTGCTGGGGTATGTAATTTAGAACATAATTGTATAGGATTGATGCCTCATCCCGAACGTGCGTCAGAAGCAATTCTAAGCCCAAAAGGAACGGAACATGGGAAGTTGATTTTTGAATCCATGATTGAGTTTATAAAACGGAGGGTATCATAATGACGAAGGTAAAGCTTGACGGTGAAGATATTGACGTTGAAATGACAGAAGATGAATTTAAAAAAGTTAATGATTTATTGAGTAGAGAACCAAACATCACTGAATTAGGGATGTTTGATGTTATGTGGAGTGAACATTGTTCTTATAAATCATCACGTCCCAAATTAAAATTATTTGAGGATGCGGAGGCAAATTATGATTATGTTTTAGCGGGCCCGGGACAAGACGCAGGTGTTATCGATATTGGTGATGGGTATGCTCTAGCGTTCAGAATTGAATCCCACAATCACCCTTCAGCTATTGAACCTTATCATGGTGCTGCCACGGGAATCGGTGGAATAATAAGAGATATTTTATGCATGGGTGTTCGACCAATCGCTCTTTTAGATCCCTTGAGATTTGGGCGTTTAAAAGGCAATCCCCACTCACAGTGGCTGTTTAAATATGTTGTAAAAGGTATTGCGGATTATGGGAATTGTACAGGAATTCCTACTATTGGAGGGGAAGTTGAGTTTGATGACAGTTTTGAAAGCAACTGCATTGTAAATGTAGCTTGCATAGGTTTGGGAACAATTGAAGATTTTAAACATGCGCCAAGTAGAGCTTATAACCCGGGTGATTATTTAATTTTAATGGGAGGATCGACTGGTAGAGATGGAATCCATGGAGTAACCTTTGCTTCACGTACGCTAACAGAGATGTCTGAGACTGATAGACCCGCTGTTCAAATTGGTGATCCTTTTATAAAGAAGATGATTATTGAAGCTACTTTAGAAGCTGTTAAAACGGGATATGTAAGAGGCTTAAAGGATCTTGGAGGAGGGGGCTTAACATGTGCAACTAGTGAATTGACAGGTGACGGGAACACTGGGGCAAAAGTTGATTTAAAAAAAGTTTTTACTAGAGAACCTGGCATGAATTCTTATGAAATTATGCTTTCTGAATCACAGGAACGAATGGCTTTCATAGTAAAACCTGACGGATTAGAAGATATTCTTGATATCTTTACAAAATATGAAATGAATTTTGCTGTAATTGGTAGAACAGATGATTCTAAAGTTCTAAAGGTCTTTGATGATGAAAAACTGGTAGTAAATATCCCTGCAAAAGCTCTTTCTGAATCACCAACTATTAAACGCGAAGAGAAACGACCTTCCTACTTAGATGAATTATTAACCCAAAAAACTCCTGAACCAAATTTGGATTTAGATGAAATAATTTATAAATTAATTGCATCAGAAAATATATGTAGTAAAGAATGGGTTTATCGACAATATGATCATGAAGTGGGGGTAAGATCAGTTGTTAAGTGTGGGGAAGGAGATTCTGGAGTTTTAAGAGTCATTGGTACTGATAAATTTATTGCTGCGAGTGTTGGTGTTAATTCAAAACATTGTTTCTTAGATCCTTATGAAGGGGCAAAAGGGGGATTAGTTGAAGAATGTGGAAATGTAATATCAAACGGTGCTAAACCATTGGCGATGGTAAATTGTTGCAATTTTGGAAATCCTGAAATCCCGGAATCATTTTGGTATTTTTCTAAAGCTGTTCAAGGTATGAATGATTTTTGTAGAGCTCTAAAAATACCTATAGTAGGTGGAAATGTATCATTCTATAACGAAGACGATGTAAAAAAGACCGCGATTAAAGCTACTCCTGAGATTATGATAGTGGGTATAATTGAAGGTGAAAAGAAAATTATTACTCTCCCTTTTAAGGAGGTGGGGAATGATGTTTTTCTGATTGGGGAAACTAAAGCTGAATTAGGAGGATCTGAATACCATTCTGTTATTCACAACCTAGAAGGTGGTAAACCTCCGATTGTAAATGAAGAGATAATACAAAATAGATGGGATTTTCTTTTTGAATTATATAATAGAAATCTGGTGAAAGCAAATCATGATGTTAACAAGGGGGGTATTCTAATTACTATTTCAGAGATGTGCTTTAAAAATAAATTGGGAGTTGATCTTGATTTTGCTGATTGTTATAATGAACATCTAAGAGATGACGAATTTCTATTTAGTGAGTCAGTGGGTAGATTTATTATTGAAACCAGCCCAGAAGATCATGATCTTATACTAGACTTAGCTAAAGAGTTTAATATAAATGTAAAAAAAATTGGTTTATTGATTTCTAAACCTATAATTAGCGTAAGTGGACTAAAATCTGACCAATTCAATCTCAACTTAGATAAAATGAAGGAATTATATGACTCTACAATACCAAACTTGATGGAAATTTAATTGAGATGTTTTTGGTAAATATTTTCAATTCACTACAGTTTATGGCTTAAATTGATTAATTTAAGAAATAAAATATCATTTGATATTCAACATTGTTCGTCTTTCACGAACATTTTTAAATCAAAACCAAAACTTTGATATATTTTCCTAATTTAAAATAATATTGAAGTACTACTGAATTAATTGGGAAGTGAGATCATGAGTCTTCGTTGTCGTGCTTGTATTAAATGCAAAACATATATTGTAATTCATGCTGATAATCCCGTAAATCAGGTAGAAATAAAAAATTTTGAAAGAAAACATACAAGCCATACCATTATGACCGTGGATCTTAATGAAGTGAAAGGAATTTATAGTCCATTTGCAAGTAATGGTGGCGTTAATCCGTCTGAAGAAAATGGTTAATATTCTTTAGAGTTTGGTATTTTCTTACTTATTTTTAAATGATTGTTTACATTTCTGAAATTAATTAAATTTTAATAGGAATATTATCTTTGGAATCTAGGAAATGTCCAAATCTAATATGAGCAACTTATATAAAACTCTCTTTTAATATAAGAATAGGTACCCAAACCAGTAAATTACATAAAAAGATTCATGCAGAAAGGAGATTTAAGCAAAAATCAAATAATGAAAGAACTGGAGGATACTTGTTTATAAATTCAAAAAGAAAAAACTCTGACGAAAATAATATGCAGGAGATTAAAAAGAAGTGTGATTTTTTAAAGCACTTATTTGACATAATAAATGATGGCGCTACGGGATTTGAACTAGCTTATGAAGTTGAGAAAAATCTAGAAGTTAAAAGTTTAATTTATGATGGCATTTTGTTTTACAACACATTTATAGAAATTGGGAGTAAGAAATTTCTGGATGTTCCTGATAAAGTTAAAAAAGATTATCAATCTTTTAAAACAATTGAAGATACTGAAAAATTTATATTTATGGTATGGTTAAAAGATACAATCACCACACTGGAGAAAAAAATCCAACCTAAAGAGGATTATGCGAAATTTGTTGAAGCTAAAAAGGCCCAAGAGATAAGGGAAGCTATGGAGAAATTACACAAAAGACTGACTCATTGTAAAAATTGTGGGGCACAGATTCGAAGTAAAAAACAATTATTATGTGAGGGATGTGGAGAAATCCTTATGGAAGGTATTTAACAAAAACAAAGATCGAGCTCCTTAGTTAAAAACTTCACTCTTCCTAAGTAAATACTAATAAAAAAAGAAAAAAATATTATTTAAATTTAAACATTTTAACTTTCAATCTTGGTACCACACCATTTACAGAACTTTTCTGTTTCTGTGAGTTTACTCCCACACAATGAACAGGTTTTTGCGCTTGCGGGGGTTATTACATCAGAGCTTACAGTCTGTCTCCCTTCCACTTTCCCCCCACATTTAGGGCAAAATTTTGAATCACTATGCAGTGTAGCACCGCAACGAATACAATTAAGTTCTGTGATTGGAGCTTTCTTGTATGGGGATCCTTTAGTCCCTTTAGCAGGCGTTTTCTCAGGTTCTTTAAGCTTGAGCTTTTTTTGACCTCTTCTTGAGACAACTGCTGCGATTATTACAATTGCAACGACTCCTAGGATAATCCAAAAGATCCATTGTATATCAATCCATCTCTCAGTAGAAGATTTCCCCGTATCATAACTCACATCGAAAGTAATGGTTGTAGATTCCTCGGGTGAATTCATTGGATCAAAATAAATGAAGAAATACCAATTTCCTGCTTTAGGAACATAAAAAGTTTCACCTAATATATCTTTTGTTTCATTTCTATGAAAATCCATTAGAGTGAAATCTACAACTCCACTTTCTGTGAAATTTACGGTAAAGTCAACATCAACGCTTGTCCCCCCATCGTTATACCAAACCACATAATAGTCATTTGCACTCGGTATTGCTAGAGATCCTGTGTCGCCATTAGTATTTGGCTCATCTACATAAAAAGATGGTGAACCTCCTTGATCCCATAAATAAAGATCATTACCATCTCCAATGAAGAAATCTACTAGTCCAGATGTGTTAAAGACATAATCTATTGATGATCCGGGTCTTAAGAAAAACCAAAGGTATTCATATTCATTATTAAGGAGATTAATTGAACCGATTTCGGTGGTAAGGAAAGATCTCGTGGGTACAGATTCAAATGGACGATCATCAATACCAAAGTTTATATCAGCTATAGAAGATTGGATTCTATTAATCGTGATGCCATTATCTTTTTCAATATATTCAAATTCATACCAGAATTCATTATAATACAATGTCTCTGTGGAACGATATGACACATTACCATTCACATCTGCATCGCTAAACGGGAACAAGAATGCAACACCTGCTATTGGAAGCAAAATTAGAGCTAAGGTGATTACAAGTACAACACCTCCACCAACATATACCGGAGAATAATACCAAGGACGATAATAATGTCCTGCCCACCATGGATTATACCACCAACGGTAATACCAAGGTCGATGGTACCACCACCAGGGTCTATAATATCTACGATGTGGTCTATATCCTCTGTGAGAATAAGGTCCGGATCTTGATGTTACTCGAGAAGCACCCGTCCTCCCAAATGGTCTCCCACTTGGTCTACCATAACCACTCCGACCTCCGAATCCACCACCGCGAAAACCACCACCTCTGAATCCACCTCCACCACCGCGAAAACCACCACCGCCTCGGAATCCACCTCCACCTCCTCTAGGCATTTTTAACTTGCCACCTCTTTCTTCATAGATTCAACAGTTTCCTTTTCCCTAAAGATGTAATCTCTATTTATGGCTAGTAATACTAGAATCATTGATAAAATTGACAATGTTAATCCAATGCTATCAATTGTTATAATAGGTTTAGGGATTGCAGTTGCAAAAGCAATACCAAACAAAATCCACTCAAAAACCATAAAGAACACAAAAAGTCCAGGAATTATTGTCCTCACAATTCTACCCGTTTGCAAGTTTCTGGTGTCAGAAAAGCTCACGTATATTATGGAGAACAAACAGATTATTCCAAAAATCAATAAGAATATGCTAAATATCGCTATTACAATCCATATTGGATGGAGTCTGCCTATTTCAAGAAAAGGTGCTATTATACTTAAACTCCTAGCTTCAAACAAATAGTAGGTTACTTTTCCACCTCCAGTCAAAATAGACCCCAACAAGCTCCAAAGATCATCTGAACTCCCGGAAAAAAAGCCATATACCCCAGTAAGTGGTAGAATAATACCCAAAGTAAATGCTAGTATAACACATACGCTAGCAAACCAAAATTCGGCAACCCTTGTATTTCTTACGGGAATTAATCCAATTTCATCTACGTTCTGATCAGGTATGTAACTCCAACAATCTTGGATGGTACTTACTCCAATCAATTTTCCATTCTCAACTACAGGAACTACATTTACATTTAAATCACGCATACGTGTAAATGCTTCCACAACTGGCGTGTTTAGGGATACAGGTGTAATATTATACATTGTACTAAGAATTTTCTCAGATTTTGAGTCTTTTCCTTCTGCTACAATATTCTGTACGATATCAATATCTGCGATAACACCAAGAACTTTTTGTGCCTCTCCTTCAACTACAACCAAATCTGGAACCCCTAGTTCTTTCATTTTTTTAGCTGCTTCTTGAATTGTTGCTTTTGAGTCAATTATGCCATATTCATCATCGATGACAAGATCTTTTACAAAATATTCTTTTTTAGTTAATGTCATAAATTATGCATCTCATTTTTCTGTTAAATTAATTTTCTATGAAAAATACGCAATATAAAATATTTAAATGTTTTTGTTAAACGGAATTACTCATAGCAAAAATTAGTCTCTTAAAAATTGGTCTATATATCCTTTAAATTACCTAATCTATAATTTTGTTATTCTTACTCAAAATTTTACAAATCGACAATAGAATATTAGATTATCATAATAGTAAATAATTAAAAGAAATCTATTAGGGAACTAAAGGATTCAATTATTATTGATAGTTTTATTTGAGATTTACTAGGTTTATAAAACCTTCCTTTCCCTGTTTTTACTAATATCCCTTGAATCCCCGCGTTTATAGCACCATGAATGTCAGATTCAGGATCATCCCCAATTACAAGTACCTCATCTGTATTAAGATCAATTCTTTTTAATGCTTGCAAGAAGTACTCTTTTGAAGGTTTGCCAAAAATCTTTGGATCTACATTTGCCGCATAAGCAATCATCTGTACAAATGATCCCGTATCTATTACAGGTTCTCCATCCCGATCAAGAAAATACTTATTACCCTGTGTTCCAAGAAGTTGAGCACCTTTAATCACATATCTAAACGCTTTATTTAAACGATTCACATCCCAATTATCATGAAAGTCACCTATAATTACAAATTCAGGAATTTCAGAACCACTTACCATCGGAAAATCTTGAAATTCCTTTTCAACTTCGCTAGTAGTAACAAAAAATGATTTTTTTGATGGGTTTTCAGATAAGAATTCTTTCAAAGCAATTATTGGTGTAAATATTTCATCCTCATTGATATAAAATCCATATTCCTTCAAAATTTTTAGAATAGTACGAGGAGATTTACTATCGGTATTCGTGAAAAACAGAAATTTTAATCCTTTTTTTCTGAGTTTTGAAAGCGTCGCAATAGCTCCTGGAATCGGCGCCCCTTTATAGAAAAGAGTACCATCTATATCGGTAAGAATTCCCTTAATATTACTAAAATTTTTGTTTTCGCCCATATTTCTACCCAATAACATGAAAATCCTTTACACTTATAAGAGAATGAACTCTAATCAAATGATCTTTCTCAAAATCCGCAAGATTATCCATTGATCTATCAACAAAAATAAATAAATCTTTAACCTTAGCTCCTTCTTCTCTCAATGCATTTATCGCAAAGAGTTTACTAAAACCACTGGAGATTAAATCATCAACTAAAAGAATTTTTTGCCCTTTTTTGATTTTTCCTTCAACCATTTTCTTGAGTCCGTGCTTTTTTGGCTCTTTTCTTAAAATATAAAATGGTTTGTGGAGTTGATTAGCAATCATTGTACCGAAAGGTATACCTGCGAGAGGTATAGCAACTACGCCCTCAAAATCAATGTTTTTTTTTATATAATCGACTGCAAAGTTAACTATTTTTTCAAATGCTTCCGGAAAATTAGGAATGACTCGCAAATCTATATAATATTGAGATTTTTCACCAGATGCTAGGGTAAAATCACCGAATTTCAGTGCACCGGTTTCTTTTAAAATTTTAATTATAATTTCTTTGATATATGCATTACCTTTTCGTTTATTTTTTTCAAGTATCATTTATCTATTATAGGTATTTAACTTCATTTCCTTTTAAAAATTTATAGAATAATATCTTAAGAAAATGTTCGTGAAAGCTTCATTTCAGGTATTTTTGTATAGCTCAGGGTAATATCCAGAGAATATCGAAAATCTATTACCATAGATTATGCATTTAATTTATTTCTCTCACTTGGATGGGTGGGCGAGGAGGTGCTCGAAAATATTTTACTGAAGGATATCCGAGTGTCATAACTCCCAAAACATATGTTTCGATACCAGTAAGATCTTTACATATATGTGGAAAATCAGTCAGAATTCCGTGAGCATATCCTATCCAACAACTTCCTAAACCCAGAGTTTCTGCACTTAACATACCATATGTCATGGCAATCGTTGAATTTCTTGTATCCCATGGGTTTTTAGAATAGATAATAAGAACATGTGGAGCATTATAAAATATAGGATCATATCCTTTTTCCCTACTACTTTTAAAAAGTTCTCTCGTATCTGATGATTCTAGAACGTTTATAATCGAATCTGTTAAATGATTTATTCTTTCTTTACTAGAAATTACCAAACACTTTAAATTTCTCATATTCCCTCCTGTTGGAGCATATCTCATTGAATTAATTATTCTCTTAATTGATTCTTCTGAAACTTTTTCACTGCTGTATTGTCGGACTGATCGTTTAACACGAAATAATTTGTGTATTGATTCAAACGAGATATATGTGCTGGAATCTTGGCTTAACTCAAATTCTAAAATTTCATCTTCCATATCTTCGTGTATTATCGCATTTTCAGGACAAACTGAAATACAATGTCCGCACAAAATACAATTTGACTCATTAAAAACGACTTTTTTTTGAGAGTCATCTATGCTGAAATTTCTAGTTGGACAGTCCTTTATACAAGCCTGACAGTTAGAACATTTTTTAATATCAATTCCTATAATTGGCATTATAATTAATACTGAATTTTGATCCTTATTATAATTATGAACTTGGAAATGACTTTATTTTGACCCGTAAGTTTAAATAGGTTCAATTTATCTATATTACGAGATCGATATATCGATATCGATATATTTTTTGGTGATTATAATTTTTAGTACACATAGAAAAGGAGCACGAACGGGTTTAGAGATTTTAGTCTTAAAAATAATTCAAAAAAACACCTCCGGAATCACGGGATATGAAATTATTCAGAAGATCACTAGTAAACCCAGAGGTTTATGGAGAGGAACAGCAGGATCAATATACCCATTACTTAAAAATTTAGCAGATAAAGGCTTAGTAAGGATTGAAGAAAACCCAGATAATAATCGTGGTAAGAAGGAATATTATATAACCGAAAAAGGTTCTAATGCACTTAAAGATGCATTAAGTAATAATATCTATCCTAGCATGCGTTCTTTTATGGATTCTATATTTACACTCATTGGAGATCTCCCAAGGGTTAAAAGAAATGTTGAAACAATGTTTTGCAGCTTCCCTCATCATCATCATATAGAACTTGATGAAACTGATCTTTCACTTGAAAATCAGCAACATATAAGAAATGTGATAAAAAGCCTGGAATCTTCGAAGAAAGATCTCAATCATAGAATTAAAATAATAAATGACCAAATCATTAGGTACAACGATATTTTAGTAAAAATTGAGAAAGAACGGAAGGAAAAATCTAAATCCATTGAAATATATGATGACGACTTATATTCTTAAAATATTATTACCAAAAAATAATGAAATATGAATCAAATAAAAATAAAGAGGTAATTAAAAAATATGAATCAAGAAAATCCCCATGAAAACAGTGATCCGCATGGTCCTCAAACCCCGGATGGCCCACGTGGTCCCCACAGTTATCATGGTCGAAAAGGCATGTATGGGTGCTTTCCCTTTGATCCTCGAATGATGTATAAAATGAAAAAGATGGCAAAACATTTTATGAGGGGATTTATGGGAAATCATATACCACACAATCTTGAAGATCTAGGAGACAGTTATTTAATTACAGTACCATTAGCCGGACGTACTAAGGAGGATGTAAAGGTCTCTTTACTTAATAACTATCTGAATATTAAAGCAGAGAAACCTAAAATCCCAGAATCAGAAAAAGTAAAGGAGACCCCAGGGGAAGTAAATACACCACATGAATTTTGTGGTCCATCATTCTGGAAAGGATATACTTTTATTGACGTAAACATGGATATTCTTTTACCAGTTGATGCGGATACTGAAACATTGCTATCAAAAATGGCTAATGGTCTTCTGAAAATAACTTTTGGTAAAAAACCTGCTAAGAAAATAGATATTAGCTAAAGCAAATCAAATATTTAATAAAATTTGGCGGAATGCTTTAGAATTACTACAATAGTAGTTCTCTCAAAGCAATATTGTAGCATTTTAATGCTAAAGCACCCCAATAATATATTTTTTTTATATTTTTTATTCTTTTAGTTTCCAGTTTATCGATATTTTTTGACTTGTTTGTTGAGAGAATCAAACACACTTAAATTTATAAGAGGTTATGATATAAAACCTCATAAATTGACTAGTATCTACCCCTCAAGTTATAGTTCTTCAAAAAGAAAAACTCAAGCAGAAATAGTAAACACACAAGAAAACGAATCTGACTAATTTTTTTAATAAATCTTTTTTTTTCTAATATATTTTAGAATTTACATTTCAACCTTGTTGTTAGTTACTTGGAAATTTAATAAACATTTGAATTAGGGAAATTTATGGATAAACTTAAAGTTGGTATTATCGGTTGTGGAGTTATTTTTGATCTTAATGTGTTAGGATATTTAAATAATGATGATGCAGAAATAATAAGTCTTTGCGATAGAAGACTGAAGAATGTGAAGGAAAAGATTCAGAAATTCGATCTTAATTCCAATATTAGAATATATAAAGACTATAAAGAAATGCTTGACTCCGAGAGAATAGATCTATTAGAAATTTTATTGCCTCATCATTTACATCATGAGGTAACTCTATATGCTGCGCAGAAGAACTTGAAGGGGATAAGCGTTCAAAAACCGATGGCTAATACTGTTAAAGAGTGTGATGAAATGATTAATGTTTGTAAAAACAATAATATCAAGCTAAAAATTTTTGAAAATTTCACATTCTATCCTCCAATAATAAAAGCAAAACAACTAATAGAAGAAGGAATAATCGGTGAGGTGAACTCAATTCACATCAAGTCCACCCGGGCGGGTAAGGGTGGTTGGAGAGTCCCCGGTAGTGCTTCGAGATGGAGGTATGACCCAAAAACTTGTGGAGGTGGTATGGATCGAGGATCTCCATGCGTATTTGATGACGGGTTTCATAAATTCTGGCTTGCCTTACACTTTATAGAAAATAAAATCGAAAAAGTCTATGCTTGGATAGATGGTGATTTGATAGATATACCTGCTTATATTATGTGGAAATATAAGCAGCCTGAAAACACTGAATTTATTGTACCTAAATATGGAAATATGGAATTCAACCTTTCACCGCAAATGTATCTACCAAGCCCATATTACGATATAGATGAATTTATTTTATTAACTGGATCAACAGGTGTAATGTGGATTAATCAAGTAACTGCAGGGGGGAACGTAATGTCGGATTCTGAGATCTTCCCTCCAGTTGTAGTTTTTCGAGATGGAAAAGTAGAATCGTTTACAGATATGGAACGAGACTGGAAATACGGATTTATTAACTCAACAAAACATTTTATTGATGTAATAAAAAATGATGGTGCACCACTACTAACAGGAGAAGAAGGAAGGTATACGATTCAATTTTCTTTAGCTGCCATAAAATCTTCATTGGAAGGAAGAGAGATCAACCCCGATGATATGATAGATTAGAATCTTAGCTTTTTGAAAAACCTCCATGGTGAAATTCAATTTTATAGTTAAGCTTCATATTCTCACAATAACTCTTGATATCTTCTTCAAGAAAATCCCAATAGCTTCTATCTCTTTGAATCTCTTTATATTTTGAGAGAAATTCTGGATAATTCTCTCTTATAACATTCATTATTCGAGGAATATTATGCGGTCTGAAATTTAAATTTTCAAAACTAAAGTTATCTGTATAATCAAGTGTTTCACCAATTATCCCTTTATAGTCTGTAATTTCAGGGAAAAAAGGGGATATAAATATATAAGTTTGAATACCATTTTCGTAGATTTCTTTTATAGCAGCAAATCGATCTGAAGGTTTTGATGCACCTCGCTCAAGGATCCTGGCAAATTGCTCGTTTAAAGTGCTAATTGAAATCCCCACCTCAATATTTTTAAATTTCTTAAATAAATCGATATCTCTCACAACTAGCTTAGATTTAGTGAGGATAGTAATTTCGGCATTAGTTCCAACAAGTCTTTCTAATATTTTTCTAGTGTTTTGATATTTTTTTTCTAGGGGTAGATAGGGGTCTGTTACAGAACTTAGTAAAATTCTCTTGCCGTTATATTTTTGAGGTTTGATCTTTTCTAACTCAAATTGTTTAATATCGAGAAATTCTCCCCATTTGTCACCTTTATGATTCGTAAATCTAATCATGAATTCAGCGTAACAATAAATACAACCATGTTGACATCCCGTATATGGATTAATAACAAAATCAATTTGAGGGATATTACTTTTTGTTATAATGCTCTTAGTTTCTCGAAAGTTTATTTTCATCTTCAAATAGATGTTAGGGTATTTATTGCGATTTTAAATAATGTTTGGAGATGTTCATCAGTTAAATGAAAGTAGGGCTTCCAATCTCTTTCTCCTAAATAATCACTTATCGTAAAAATTGCTCCAGCATCAACTTTTAAAGCATATGCTACAGAGAATACCGCTGACGCCTCCATATCTACTGTTAGTACTCCTTCTTCTTTGTAATGTTCTATTTCTTTAATAGTCTCCCGAAAAGGCGCATCAGTTGTCCACGATGTTCCAGAAGTATATTCTAATCCCATTTGTTCAATAGTTTCTATAATTTTATTGTTTAATCCTTGAGAAGGAAGTGAGTATTTTTCACCAGGGATATAGTGATATGAAGTTCCCTCATCTCGAATAGCTCGATCACATACGACAATATTTCCTAATGTTAAATCTTTCTGTAGAGCTCCAGCCGTTCCAACCGAAATAAACCATTTTACTCCAAAAGACGAAAGTTCCTCTAATAAGATTGCCGCACTTGGTGCACCTATTCCAAAATTTCCACAGATTCCAATGTTTCCTTGAGATTTTTCAAATAGATAGAATTCTCGAATAACATTTTCAATTTTTTTAACCCTATAGTTTTTTATTATATAATCCATTAATTTCGGTTGAAAAGTAAAGATCACCCCTTTTGGAGGGTCAATCTCTGGGTATCTCCCCATTTTCTTTCTATATTCCCAGAAATTCTTTCCATTAAGTAATGGGGTTTCACGATATTTATCAGAAAAATTTGGGAAAGGCATGTTAAATAATTCAACTTAATATTTTTAAAACTTTTAGAAATTGAATTAGGGAATAGAAAGAACCTTAACGGTTATAAATAATATCTTCGAGTTATGCCGTTTGATGCTATATTTACACTATATATTAAATAGAATTGACATTTTTACCTATTAATAACCACATTGTATGATATTCTGTATCTTTAGAATAGTTTTTGTGAAAATATTCAAATAGATCAACAATCTTCAAAAATTTGAAATCCTCCCGAAGCTCCTCTTCCGAACAGAAATGAAGGAAGAACTCACTTTGAAATGAATTTGGATCATTTTTTACTGATACGCCTTTCCCATAATATTGCCTATCATTTGAGGAAAGTGTACTCAAGAAAAAAAAACCGTGTGATTTTAAAATTTTCTTGATTTTGAAAATAAATGCATTTCTATCAGCCATATTAAAGAAATGGTATACCCCTGAAACGTAAATTATATCATATTGAGTATCATCTAAATCCTTCCGATTCATGCATTCAAATGTGACATTATCTTTGTTTGAATTTAGTTCAATTGCATTTTCTATAGCTTTTAATGAAATATCAATTCCTCGTATTGTGAGATTATCTAATTTCGAAGATATAAAGTCGATATCGCGCCCATTACCACATCCAATATCTAGAAATGTGAATTGATTGGATTTAGTCAATTTTTTTTGAAGAAAACTTAAAGCCATACTGGCATTTATACTAACCTTATCATCGCCACTTGGAATATGGTTCATATATATTTTTAATCAAAAGAGAGTTAAAAAAATATCTTTAGCTTTAGAAAAAAAGAACCTTAAAGACAAATAAAAATAAAAAAAATATGGATTACTTATTTTTTGGGTTTTCTTTTAGTAATAATTACGTAAATGACTAATCCGGCAATGCAAGCTATTATTATTATTAAAATTAGATAAAATATCCAATCTGAGTTAACATTGATAAGTTGGAAAATAATAGTATCACTGACATTTCTAACCGCAAAAGACACCATAGTTCCTTTTTCTCCATATGATATTTCAACAGTATAATTCGTTTCACCTGAACGTTTAAAAATAAGTGTATTCCCCGTTGAGGATGCATTTTCACATCCAAGTTCATTAATTAAGTCCGTTAAATACTGAGTTCGTGGTGTTGCAATAGCTAATCCATTAAGGATTAACTGCCATAAAAACTCATCTGCCATTAGGTTAGGAAACGTATAACCTGAAAGTTGAATAGCCAAATTTCCATTAAGCTCAGCCGCGATAGCATTATAATCATCTAAAATTGTTTTAACATCAGCAGGATCCTTAAATATTAACAGTCCCTCATTATAGCTAGGTTGTTCTTCATGAGTCCCATCTGTGAAGTTCCAAACAGCGCGTACACCATACCATAGATTATAGGTATTCGTATAATTTTCATTAATCAATGTTTCGTTGAATCCAGCAGAATTCATGATGGTAAGTAGTATCACTAAGTCTTCTATATTGAAATGTTCCGCCATGATTAAAGTTGTTAAAATATCATAGGCTTCCCATGTAATATCATTCCAACCTAGTATAGTTGTTCTACTCTTCGCTCCAGTAATATTTGCATCTCCCTCGAACCAGAAGCTTGGATTTGTGGATGAATTAACTG
This sequence comes from Promethearchaeota archaeon, assembly GCA_016839705.1. Taxonomy (GTDB): domain Archaea; phylum Asgardarchaeota; class Lokiarchaeia; order Sigyniarchaeales; family SOKP01; genus Loki-b32. The sequence continues at coordinate 35,891 of JAEOTR010000014.1, forward strand.
TAGACTTCCACGCCGCATCATTGTATTGATTTACTAATAAATCATCAGTCCCTTTCGCTAGAGTCAATTGATAGTTTATACTAGCTGACACTGATATAGCAAACATCCCACAAATTATTATTCCAAACAATGTTAAACTCAAAAAACTTGTTTTGGTTTTATTCTTAATTAGCCTCATTTTATAATTGCCTCCGTTTGAATAATATTGCTGCTAATATCAAGAAAACAACTGTATTTACGAGTAACAAAGTAATTCCCATACCAACTGTAGGAGTCACCCATTGACCAATTGTAAAATCTCCTCCTGGACCAAACGGGCCGCCACCACTACCACTAAATGAAAATTCGACAAACCTTGGATCTGGAAATGGATTATTAAGTATCCCTGTGATAAGAGACCCTAAGTATGCTAAAGAATATAAAGGTTCAAAACTATCAGCTAAAATAAATGAAACTATCTGATCGGCTATATTCAATCCTATTAATAGGATTACTAATGTAGATATGATTGTAAGATTTACACTTCTCATGAATGAACTAAAGAAAGTTACAAAGCTGCTTAAAGCTATAACATATAATATCGCAATACCATATGAATAAAATAGCCTAATATTGATAGGTCCGCTATAGTAAAAAAATCCTAAAAGCCCAAGTATAAAGTAATAAATTGAAATAATCGCAATAACTAAAATTAGATTCCCAAAATATTTCCCTAATATCAACTTATATTTGTTGATTTTTGGAAACACAATAAACCCCGTTTTTTTATCATACTCAGAGCAAATAATTCCCGAGAAAAACAAACAAGCTGCAAATAAAGTTAAGAAGGAAATAAATTGTAATCCTGTATTAAAGAATTCTGTTTGTGTGTTAGATAATAAATAAGAAGGTATCGCAGGTAGTACATATCCCAGTAAAAAACTGATTAATATGGTAATTCCTAAAAAGAAATAAAACTTCTTTTTTTGCTTTTTCAATTCGAATATAATTGTATAAAGCACAGGCTTTATCCCTATATGGGTGATCGTTCTCTCTGCCATTTTTTTATTCACCTTCCTCATTTATTTCATTATCTTTTACCATTTCTGCATACACTCTCTCCAACTGGGATGTTTTAGGTTGAGTAAATGAGATCACCGTAAAATCTGATTCGAATTCTCTTATTAGAATTTTTAAGATTTCTCCCTTAGATTCGCTTTTTCCATCAAAATATACTTTTAAACCTTGATGCTCAGGGAAATACTTTATGGGTATTTTTGAGATATTGGGATCTAAGTTCTTATCTAAATAGGGATTAAGATTTTCAGTCAATCTTTTTAATAAGGGATCTAATTCACTTGCGTTAAGAGGATTTAACAGGACTGCATTTACTTCACTTGTTTTTAACGTGAGAGCTAAATTTTCTACTGAATCGAAGCCTATTATCGAACCTAAGTTGATTAAAGCAATTTTATCACACACTTCAGATATTTCATATAGCATGTGAGATGCTACGAATATAGTTTTTCCTAGCGCTTGAAGCTCCCTAATGTATTTTCTTATTTCAACGCGAGCTAAAGGATCTAACCCTGTCTGAGGTTCATCTAATATTATAATCTCTGGATCATGAATAATAGCTTGAATAATTCCTAACTTCTGTGTCATTCCTTTAGAAAAATTTTTAACTTTCTCATGTTTCCAATCAGAAAGTTTAAACAATTTTAGTAATTCATTTATTCTCTGATTTATTTTATCTTTTGGATATTTTTGAAGATTCGCGAAATATCTAAGAAGTTGATTAGCAGTCATATTGTAAAAATTAGGGATATCTATTAAAAATCCAATTTGGGTTACCGTACTAGAAACATGTTGTAAATCTTCTAATTCGCTATGATTTGTTCGCATTAAGATTCTTCCTGAATTTGGTCTTAATATTTTGGCAATCATTTTGATTGTAGTTGTTTTTCCTGCACCATTAGGTCCTACCAATCCAATTGTTTCACCTCTACATACTTCTAAGTTAATTTGATTCACCGCTGTAAAGTTACCGAACTTTTTTGTTAAATTCTCTAATTTAAGCACAATTTCTGACATTGTTTTCAGTTTTTTATTAACATTTTTTATTTAAATTTATGTATCAGACCTTAATTCTGAAATTTTTTTATCGATGTCTGTTAAACGTTGAGATAAATGTTCAATCTGTTTACTAATGAACAACTTCTGGATATCTAAAATTCCTAGTTGTTCTTTTTTAGATTTGTCTTCCAGTCTACCCATGAATTCACCTTTAAATGGCCCCAAAAAAGGTCCTTTCATTGAAAATCCTTGTATTAAAGCTTTTTGAAAGGAAGGACCTTTAAGAATAAGATCTTGGAGGTCTTCCTTAAGAAAATCATCCCCAAGTTCAGATGTAGAGAAGATAATAGATCTCATCGATTCTCTTATCTCCCTTTCTTTTTGTAGCATTAAATCTAATATTTCTTTACCTTTCCTTGTAAGTTCATATACTTTTTTCGAATCATCTGGATCATGAGTTTTTTGTTGTTTTATTAACTCTTTATCTCGTAGATCCTTAAGGACAGTATACATAGTCGAGTCGGTAGGTGACCATACTCCTAGAGTACGTTGCTCTATCAGCTTTTTGATATGATACCCATGCGATGGTTCTTTATTCAAAACTAAAAGCACAAAGATGTTAACAAAACCTTTTTTCATGGTTCTCTCGAATTTGTCTGCGATATTTTCAACCATAATTTTCAACTTTTGAAATATTACTACGTTTATCGATACATCGACAACAATAGTAATATAACGGTAATCGAAGTATATAAATTTTGAGATTATAAAAAAAAAGATCAAAGACTACACTAAATAAGTTTAGACTAAGAATTGATAATTATTACATTAGATCTTTTTACCAACTTTTATGAATTCTTTAAAGTTCTCCATATCTTTTTTCTCTATCTTCAACGCTATATAAGCACTTAAAATACTAATTCCTGCTTTCACAGAAGCACGTATTCCTAATTTATCATGCATAGTTTTAAGTAGCCACCCTAGGATGATGTTGAATACCACTACCACTATCCAGATCGTATGGTAAGCACTTAACTGTCCCATGAAAAGTACAAGCAGAACATTATGTCCAAGAAAAATGGTGAATGAGTAGTAAGAATAGTAATAGAGAAGGTTATAGCTCTTTTTTGTTTTGATTACTTCTAATATTTCTATCACGATGAGTATCGCTAGCGCAGCTATTATAAAACCTAATGCATAAAGATTAGATGAGATGGTGTTAAAGGTTATAAAATTAGGAAAAAAGAACAGAATACCGAAGATACATACGGATATACCAATAACGATAGAATAAATTATTGATCTATGTGTAAACAAAAATTCTTTTTTCTTCTGTTCATCAGCATTTTTTAAGTCAAAAATGTAATCTCCCATAACAGAACCAAAAAGTACGATTCCGTAATAGTTTAAGATCCAATATGTATCAATGGGATTAAATAATATGTGATGAACGATCCCTAAAAAACTAGGTTGTCCACTATACGGTGAAAGCATTGTTAATAAGATTTGGTTTAAGACAATTGCTATTATCGCAACGCCTACCCTTAATATTTTAGATCTTTTTAGTAAGGGCCATGCTAGTAATAGTGATACACCAATTGTTTGCAACGCGTTCCAACTCCATGTATCTGTTATATCACCACCACCAAATACCATAGCAACGCCTAAGTTGAAAAAGAGTGCTATTATTAATATGAAAAGCGCTCTTAAGAGATAAATATTTCTCATAGTCTTCATCGACAATTTCTGTGTTTGTTGATTATTTTTATAAGCTAATGTTGAACTTACCCCTGAGATAAAGAGAAAACCTGTAGCCCCAATGGGAGCAAGAAATGCATACAACCAAAATTTAAGCCAAAAATCTTCTGGTCTTATCCAGAACTGAAGCATATGGCCATATACCATTATCCAAATAGAAAAACCCCGTAGTATATCAACACTCTTTATCCGCTGCAATTTCCTAAAAAATGGTATTTGTTTTTTATATCTAAAATTGTGAAAGAAATATATAATATTTTATAAAAACAAAATTTTCTAGAAAATTAGAAATCGATAGTTAATGGATTATCAAATTTTAATTATGAAATATTAGTTTTTTATTAAACAAAAGTAATCAAAAGACTAAACATATTTATTTCAATATTTTAGGGATAAATACTGGAATTTCTTCCACTTAAATATATACATAAGATCCTAAGATCATCTCTTATTTAGAATCTTCTAATTCCTTTTTGCGATCCTTAATAATTTTCTTCATGGGTCTAAATATTAAATAATGTCCTTGTTGATATGGCCTATAACCATGAAATACTTTACCAAGTTTTGAGCCAAAATAATACCAGAATAAATATGATATAAGTAAAAAGCAAGCGATTATTTCCATTCCAGGTTGTTGAGTAATTCTATAATCGAGTCCAAATACAATAAATGAGTTCCACAAAAAGTAACTTCCCTTATCGATCAACGGAATATTTACCCATGGAAGAAAATTTAACCATCTCATATCAAGAATTTCAAAATATATTAAGATTTCAATAGTCCATAAGGCTGAGAGAAAAATAATTGCTAGAAAAACAATCCAGTCTTTATTTCTTCTACGTAAATATTTTCGATATAAATAAGAATTTAACCAACCAGCAACAAAACTTAGAATTAATCCTTCTATAAATCCCATTTAGTATTCACTTTCCAACCATTTATTTTTTTGATACCATTCTGCGGTGTCCTTAGTAGCGCTTTTATAATCTGGGAATTTGAATTTAAACCCTAACTCTTTAATTTTATTATTAGAAAAAAGATATTGATGAGTTAAATAACCTGCCATTGATAAATCGACCGGAGGTCTTGAATTTAATTTTCTAGCTTTTTTATCATTTCTTTTACTAAGCCAAAAAAGGAATTTTGAAAAAGCTTTATAAAACGGCCACCATACTGGAAAATTAAAATAATCGACATTTAATAAATCTGCGAGATATTCAAGGAAATCTTCTTGAAAACATACATCTATAACTAGATTATAAACTTCGCCTATTGACCTAATATCTTCTACTAGATATACAGCCGATCTAACTAAATCTTCAATATGAATTAACGGCATTACTAAACGCTTTTTTTTAGGATATATATGTACTCCTGGTCCAAATCCAGATTTATTTACTATTTGTATTAAATGAAAAACACCATAGATTTGATATGGTCCCAGAATCGGCGCGGATCGTATAATGGTAGCCTTCAATTGATAATTAATAATATAATCCTTCAAAATCATTTCCTGTTCCATTTTACTAATACTATAATTATTTGGAGGGTTATAAGGTGCAGTCTCATCAGTGGGGATAGGATAACCTCTTTTATCCTTTCTATATTTGGGTTCTCCATAAACACCGCATGTACTCCAATGTATAAATCTTAATCTCTCCAGATCTTGAGTTTTAATTATAATTTCAAGTAGATTTCTTGTGCCTTCTACATTTATCTTTCTTAGAAGATTAAAAGGAGCAAAATAATCATATAAACTGGCAGGGTGGAAAATAATATCATATTTTCTCTCTTGAAACAGATTATTAAGGGTTTTTTTATCTGTTAGATCAGCAGGGATAAAAATTATTCTCTCATCCTCCAAAATTTCAGTCATATATTTAAACCGTGGACTGAAAATTGTTTCTTTTGTCATTAATTCATTTCTCTTTTCTTTGGGTAAATCTGTTGCTATGATTTTCCAATCTGGTTTTGTTTCTAATAACTCTTTTATAAGAAACGTGCCAGTATGACCTTTAGCTCCATCCACTAAAACTAATTTACTCAATTTTAACCTAATTTATGTTATTTATTTACTGTGAATTTAATTTTTTTAAGTTAAAAGAGTATTAAAGGTTTCTTCAGCACTTAAGAATAAAGTTTACAAAGAAGACTCATTATTGAAATGAAGAAGTGGTTTCTAAGTAGCTTTTGATTATTTAATACAATATTAATATACTCATATATTAAATTATCAAATTTTGCAAATTTTGTGAAGGGATCTCCGCATGAGGTTAAAATTTTGTTGGGTTCCAATGAAATTCAAGAAATTTTGAGTATTATAACTAGTATATCAGATTAAACAAATTTATTAGCATTAAATGCAAGCATCGAAGCAGGAAGAGCAGGTGAAAGTGGAAGAAGCTTTGCTGTGGTAGCAGATGAATTGAGAAAACTAGCTGAAGAATCTAAAAAAGCTGTTCGGAATTCAGGAGGAAAAATAAGCACCATTTTGGATAAAATTAAATATTCTTTTACTTCAATGGAAGAAATCAGCGCATCTACAGAACAACAAACAGCATCCATGGAAGAAATTTCAGCAACATCTCAAAAATTAGGAATTCTTGCTAAAAGGCTAAAATCTTCATTAACTTCATATGGATCTACTGAATAAGTCACTTTTATTTTTATTTTAAATTTATTTTTAATTATTTTTTTTATATTCACCTCAATATTATCCTTGTATTATATAGAATAATATATCTAAGAAAGCTTCAAAACATTAACGAAACAAGTTTAAACAAAAAGGGGTTTAAGATTAAAAAATGAAACTAATAACGTGTCACATCCCAGAAGCCTATCTTTCAGGAATAGAAGAGTTAGTTAACATGAATTTATATCCTAATCGTTCAGAAGTAATTCGTGTAGCAATACGGGATTTGCTGAAAACTGAACTTAGTGTAATCTTGAGGAAAAAGGACTAATTTAAAACACCTTTTCTTCTTTTCTTTTACAAATCATTCATGTTAATAGGGAAGATCGATTCTCCTGATGAATATTGGGATCAAATTTTGCTCTCTTACTTAATTCATCAGCTTTGTTATGCTATTTATACCTATACATTTCGTTAGTATTTTAAATACTGATTTGTATCTATTTTTCAAAATATATCATTTTGTGCAAAAGGTGCTTTTTTTGCTAAAAAACCTTAGTAAAAGTACAAAATCGCAATTAATCCAAAAAAGAAGAATAATATGAGGAAAATTATATGTTATTTCAAACATTTGATCGTCAAACGATAATTAGCCTTTCGGCAGTGGTATCATTAATCTCTCTTATGATATTTGGTTGTTACCTCATTTTACGAAGACGAGGAAAAGGAGTAAAATCAACAGAATTTAAAGTTTTATTCCTTTTCTTCACATCGATAATTGTAATGGTAAGTATGGTAATTATCATACAAAAAGTCTTTGATAGCCATATTTTGGCACAAGCTTTTGGTTATGTCTTTGGAATCAGTTATGTCCTATTTAGTGCATATTCCATTGCAAAATTCTTTATTAAGAAAAATAATCAATTAGACAATTTGTTGAATAATGTAATCAAGTCCAGCTCAGATGTGGCAGTGAATGTAGCAAATATCGCGACAGAATTGGCTGCGAACGCAAGCGAGGTAAATGCTGCTGCAGAAGAGATAGCTTCATCTACTCAAGAAACTACAAATATAACAGAAGGAATTATGAAGGCCTCTACTGAAATAGATAGTGTAAATTCACTTATTACAAGCATAGCAGATCAAACTAATTTATTGGCGCTAAACGCTAGCATTGAAGCGGGTAGAGCGGGTGAGTGGGGAAGAGGTTTTGCTGTTGTTGCAGATGAAGTTAGAAAACTGGCAGAAGAATCAAGAAAAGCAGTTAAGGATACAGGCAGTAAAATAAGCGATACAAATAGTAAAATAAACGATTCATTTAATAACATGGAAGGTATAAATTCCGCCGCAGAACAACAAACTGCGTCTATGGAAGAGATTACCGCGACAGCAACCAAGTTAGGAATGATAGCTGAAGAACTTAAAAGTGGTTAATGATAAATGTGGACCCTGTTAAAAAAGAGAAAGAATTTAAACCAAAGTTAAAAAAATTAGGATTAAGGATCAAAAAGTAGGAGATTCAAGAAATTTAATATAACTAATCTGAAATCTTGAAATTCCCACTTTAACTTTTTATTTTAAAATTACTTTTTTAGAATTTCAATAGTTTTATCTACGATCTTTTTAGTGTTTGGGAGTGTTTGTTCTTCTAATTCTCTTGAATAGGGGATGGTATTTTCTGTACAGACACGACCATATTTAAATGATAAGCCTTCTTCTAAAAGAATGGCACATACCTCACCTGAGAGTCCGAAATTTTTGTAATCTTCATCGACAACTAGTACGGCTTCTGTTTTTCCCACTGAATTTTTTATACCTTCTATATCTAGTGGAGCTATACATCTTAAATCTAAAACTTCAGCGGAAATACCTTTCTCTTCCAAAACTCGAGCAGCTTCGAGTGATTGATGAACACCCACTCCAACACTAACTAATGTTATGTCGCTTCCTTCTTTCATCTTATTTAATTTCCCTAAAGGAATTGGTTCCCATTTATCAGGTACTTCTCCCTCTATTCCCTGTTCAGGTACATCAAAAGAAACAGTCGATCTCCCACCAATCCCCATATTATCAAGCCAATAATCGGCTAGTAATTTATGCTCGAAATAAATTACGGGGTTATCTTCATAAATAGAGGAAAGCATTAATCTTCCAGCATCAGCAGGATTAGATGGAACTACAATCGATAATCCTGGGATATGAGCCAACCACCCCCATAGACTTTGTTCATGCTGCCCAGCATCACCATAGCCCCCACCACAAGCAGTTCTGATAACCAGAGGAACATTCCACTTATTTCCTGAAAAGAATGATATTTTAGCGGCATGATTAAGGATAGCATCCATTGCAACACTAATAAAATCTACTAACATAATCTCGACAACTGGTCGTAAACCTGCCATAGCAGCAGTAACCGCTGCGCCAACAAAAGCACCTTCACTTATAGGCGTGTGCATAACTCTTTTTTTACCAAATCGAGCGAAAAGATTTAACCTCAAAGTGTGCACGTCTTCTCCCATAATAATAATATTCTCATCCTCTGCCATAGCATAGGCGAGTGCACTTTCGATGGCTTGAGCAAATCCCATTTTAGCCATTCTTAATCCCTCCTTCATAAATTTCTAATGCGTTCTTGATTATTTGTTCAATTTCTTTAGTTACTTCTTTTTCTATCTCTTTAAGACGATCTGCATCGATTTTCAGCTTTTTCTTAATAACAACAATAGGATCCATTCTTTTTTTAAATTGTCCTCCAATATTACGTAAGATCAAAAGAATTTCGTCTATATTTTCACTATACTTTTGAAGAGATTCTGAAACTTCAGCTAACATGGTAGGATTTCGATATGTTCTGACAAGTAGATCTCCAAGCATGTGCCCTTCTAAGTGCACACAACGTGCCTGAATAAACTGAGGGCCACCATCTTCACGCATTTTTGGGATTACTTCACTTACTACATTCCAAACTGCTTCTACGTCAGTTCCATCGACTTCATATCCTTCAATACCGAAACCTTTAGCTCTTTGTATTAAATTCCCTCCCGTAGTATTATTTGTAATGGTTGAAATCGCCCAATCGTTATCTTTACAAATAAAAAGGACAGGTAAATTCCAAGCAGAGGCTAAATTCATTGATTCTAGCATCATTCCCTGATTTATTGCTCCTTCTCCAAAAAAAGCGACTGCTATGTTTTTTTTCTTTTGGTATTTCAATGCTAATGCAAAACCCGTGGCTGCGGGGCCTGATGAGCCAACAATACCTGATGATGCAATTAAATCCTCTTTTGAAAAGAGATGCATATGACCACCTTGTCCGGAGCATAAACCCTGGGAATGACCTAAAAATTCTAGTAATAGTAAAATAGGATCGATTCCTCGCATAATTAACGGAGGGGTTCCACGATGATCAACGGCTATAGCATCACCTTCTTCTAATTGAGAAATTACGCCTGCAATTATTGCTTCTTCTCCCGTTCCAAGATGCATTTCACCGGAAATCTTTCCTTGTTCCCAAAGGTCTGTTATAGCATTCTCAAAAAGACGACTACGCAACATCATTCGATAGAGTTTCCATATATCTACTTCAGTCATTATTTTCACTTAATTTTATTAAAACAGATTTTATTCAAATATAATAGATTTTAGATGATTCATTATAAATACTTAATCATTAATTTAAAATTTTAAAAATCCTTTTTCCTTTTCTTATTTAATGCCATTTACTCATGATGATTTTGATTACATTGACGCTCACAGTCATTTTTTCCCTCCTCAAATATTTAAGGCTATTTGGAGCTACTTTGAACAAACGGATGAAAAGGGCAATATAAAAGGATGGCCGATTAACTATAAACTTCCAACAGAAGAATTAGTAAGATTTTTAGAATCACAAAATGTGAAGGCTTATACAACATATAATTATGCTCATAAGGAGGGTGTAGCAGAATATATTAATGAATGGGTTAAAGATTTTTGTATGACACATAAAAATGCTATACCATTTGGATGTGTATGGCCAGATGATGAAAATCGGATTGAGTATGTAAAAAAGATATTAGAAGATCATAATTTTTTCGGAATTAAAATCCAACCATTAGTTCAAGAATTTTATCCTGATGATAAAAGGATGTATGAAGTCTACAATTTAATATTAGATCAAGGAAAGTGGATATGTTTTCATGCGGGTACAGCCCCTTACCGCAATAAATACGTCGGATATAAAAATTTTGTAAAATTCCTGAATAAATACTCGGATATGAATTTATTAATAGCTCATATGGGTGCATTCGAATATAAGAAATTTTTACACCTACTTGATAAACATGAAAATCTTTATTTAGACACTACGATGATATACATTCCAGATAATATATTTCCTGAAAGAAAGTCGAAACGCCCAAAACCAGAAGAGTTGATTTCTTATCAAGATCGAATTTTATTTGGGAGTGATTTCCCTAATATTCCTTATGCGTATCAATTTTCCACAAAAGGTCTGTTAGAGCTTGAACTCCCAAAAAATGTATATCAAAATATTTTTTTTAATAACGCAAAGCGTTTATTTAATATCACTGTAGAAGAGCTAGACTAAAAGCCATTACTAGCATCCCTGCAGCAATTCCTAATATAGATAGATGTTCTTTACCCAAAGAACGCGACATTGGGAGTAATTCGTCTAAGGAAATATAAACCATAAACCCACCCACTACAGAGAGCATTGCGCCTAATAAAACTTCGTTGATAAAGGGAAAAAGCACTAATCCAACTAAAAGGGCTCCTATTGGTTCACTTATTCCTGAGATAAAAGACCACAGGAAAGCTTTAAATTTGTTCTTATTATGTAAGGAAATTGTTGTTGCTATAGCAAGTCCTTCAGGAATATTATGTAATGCTATTGCAACAGTAATTAATAGTCCGAGTTTAAATTCTTTTAGAGTTCCTATAAAGGTTGCCATCCCTTCAGGAAAATTATGAATAAAAACACCCAAAGTTACTAACAATGAAGTCTTTCTCAATTGACCTTGTTGAGATAGTTGCTTGTGATGGCGAAAGCGACGATGTTGATGATTTTGACCACCATTTCTAGGTCCATTCTTATGTTGTCGGTTATTTCTACCAGAAAAATAAGGTATTTCTTCTAAACTTGAACTATCTTCAAATTCATAATAATGTGTGACTGTAATATCAATTAGGAGCATTAGGCTCATTCCTAATAAGAAAAATAATATCCCAAATAGTATCCCGTTGGTTTGAATACCTTCTTGTAATAATTCCACGAACGAAACTAGAATCATTACTCCTGCTGAAAAACCCATTATAAAAGAAATAACTTTATTGCTAGGTTTTTTCATAATAAGAGCAATAATACTGCCTACAGAAGTTGATAAACCTGCAATTGTACTTAATAGTAAAGCAGTGAATAGAGGTTCCATTTTTCAAGTGTAATTCTTATTGTAGGTTAAAATCTAAATCAAATTTTGGTTTAAAAGTGTAAAAATTTAGACGAGTCTAATTTATGTAATTAAAGGTACATATAAAAAGATTATGAAATCAAATACAATAAAGATTACGATTATCATAACAAGATTTAATAAGAAATTCTATATTTAAGTAAAAATTAGTAATTAGATTGACGTAATATTTTTTGTTGTCAGAGTATTTAGAGTTTCTTAAAAATAATGATACTATTTATAATGTAAATTCCTTTTTTTATTTAATGTTTAAAGTACTAATTTGGATAATATTATGAGAAAAGTCACCGATGCGGATAAATTGCTTTATTACGAGAGAAATTTTGTCACATTAGATGGTTTATGGATGTTGGAAACTGAAAAAGTTCTGGGATGGGATAAAGCGTTAGAAATAGATAATACAGTATGGATTAGGCTACTTAAAATAATAGTAAGAAGAATTAAAAATTATTTAAAAATCGAGACGAATACATTACTCGATCTTGTTGAGATCATTACTTTTAGATGGTCAATTGAGGGTTGGAATTATAATGTAAACAAAATCTCAGAATCAGAAGTAATTATTGAAGTTATTGGGTGTCCCTATAAAGCATCAATGGATAGAAATGAAGATCGTCATAATAAAATCCCTTTAATATGCAAAAATATGTGTAGTATCATTTATAATGCAATGACTGAAGAGTTCAGCCCAAAAATTAAACTGGAAAGAAAGACATTCATGGGATTGGGGGATAAAAGTTGTGAATTTCACTTTAAAGAATCGTAATGATGAATGAATGAGCCAACTAAAGCCCAAATGGAGAAATATTGATTATTTAAAAGCAGTACCAGCTTTTATATTTGGAATTATTATTTTTTATTTTTCTTCTCTAAGTAACCCTTATCTAACACCACCTTCTGAACAGGTGTCTACATTTTTAAATCCTCTTTTGCATATATGTGAATATGCTTTCTTATCATTTCTAATCTTTTTTGGGTTCTTTTCTAAAGTAAAAGCAATCTATTTGCTAGCATTTTCATTTTTTTACGCATTCTTGGATGAAGTTCACCAGTTTTTCGTCCCTAATCGCTATTTTGATGTTTTTGATCTCATTATTGATTTTGGAGGAGTGGTCTTAGGATTTATATCTTATTTAATTGTAAAGAAATTGTATACCATCTTCAAGGAGAAACAAGAAAACAGTAAACTATAATTTATATCCGATATTAAAGATTTTGAACCAAAAATATGACTATTAATAAAAAACAAGTTGTTGTTATCATTTTAGGGATTTTCTCAATCTTAATAGTTTTTTTTGCTCCATATGGGTATCATATAGATTTAGGTCCGGGACCTAACGTTCTAATGGCAGTATTCTGGGACTTTTCAGATTATATTGGGTTCCAAATATTAGCATCACTAGAGTATTTTCCGTATTATCTCTTTCGAATTGTTGTTCTTTACGAACTATTAAGATTTTTCCAAGAAAAAGCATCGAAAAAAAAAGTCATCATCGCAGCAATTGTTAGCGAATTGATACCATTGATCATATCAATTCCTGGAGCACTTTTTCTCAATTCAGAGGGGGAAAATTATATTCCTATAATGATCTCGATTCCGATATTACTTTTGTTCGTTCTACCTTCTGTGATGTTATTCTCATTTAAAACTAAGAATAAGCAAATAGAGTAATTAGGTTGAAAGTAACTAGGAAAGCATATTGTAAAGTGGCTCCAATTAATTTTATAGCTAAGCAAATGCTAAAAAATTATAATCAAGATCCAATAAATTCCATTATTTATTTTTCATGCGTAAACATTCTCAAAATGCTTAATATGGCTTTTCATATCGGAGATTATTACTTGTTTCTCATCATCAGAAATTGAATATGATGTAAAAATTATATTATCAATTTCTTTTAATAAATGCTTAACTCCTTCATACGATTTACTATGGTTCTTTTGAAATAATTGAGTTATCTCATCTACATTATTAGCAAGTTTCACTTTGATTTGATTATCCATGTTCACAATAGGAATATGGCGTATCATGTATTGATTTAAATTGATAGTAGTATTCTTTTGGTTATTAATAGCATATGTGCAATAAAATTGAATTAAGATCGAATTAAAAATGGAACACAGGAACTTAAGTTCATTTGAATCATGATGAAGCAAAGAATAAATTGAGGACGTAAAGCACACATTTTCCTCAGTATAGATAGCTTCTGGAATTATGTTATTATGCTTAATTAATAATTTTGGTGAGAGATAATATTCAAAATTATTGCCTTTTAAACTTGTAGCTTCAATCTCTTCAATATTGAAAGATTTATTTTTATCAATAAAAAAGTAACTGAAGTCATTTCGAGCACTAATAAAGAAACAAGTACCGTTATCTTGCTTTTTCAATTTCTTTCGAACGAGTCTTAAACCTTTATCTTCTTCTCCTCTTATCAGATTTGGAAAAGCAACAGGATTTAAATAATTTAAATCTCCTGTCTTTTCTATCTTATTGATCAGTTTAAAAAACAGAGGTTTTGGTTTAACCCTAATACGCTTTAATTCTAAGGTCTCTAAACTACAATAAGGGCAAATTTTTTTGTAGGTATAGACATATAATTTCTTAGATTTCAAATTTAGGTGACAATTAGCATTTAAGCAAATCCTTAGTGAATCTACCTTTTGATTCTTGTAAGTAATAATTTTCCTTTCTGGAAAATCATAGATATTTAAATCTCTGTTATTGTTTTTATGCTTATTTTCATAGAGCAGTATCTGAACCTCGTTTGTAGCATTTTTAAATATCTTAGAACCCATATCGATAATCTTTAGCAAATTAGCTTTTGCTAGGAATGCATTTCGAAATTCGATATACCCTTGTCTAAGAAGAAAACTTTTAGGAACTAAGAAGGCTATTACTTCATTGCTCCAATTTAAAGCCTTATAGAGAAAAGCACAGTATATATCTTTATAGAAAGTATTTTCTTCCTTTAGATATTCTTTATCCGCTTTATTTAAAATGTTTCCGTAAGGCGGGTTTCCGATAATTATATTAAATTTACCCAAGTTTGAATCTATTAAGGTATTTCTTGGTTTAAGATTTTCTCTTAGTTGAGATAGAATTTCACTAAATCCCTTTCTCTCTTCATCACAATACCATTTAAATAATTTTAGAATTGATAAATCAATAGCCTGCTCATTGATATCGTATCCATAAAGATTTTTCAACAGTTTCTTTTTGACTTCAAGAATACCTGAAGAGGGATCTATTTTTTTTATAATGTTATAAATAACCTCAATGGAACTTACTAAAAAAATGCCGGATCCGCAGGTAGGGTCACAAATCGTTGTATTTAGTAGAACCTTAATTATTTTTTGCTTAATTCCGGAATCTAGACTAAAAATATCATTGATTTTCTGAATTTGTATTGTATCACTGCCACCATTTCTAAACATTTTATTAATTAAAAAGATTAATGATTCACTTACGATTAGCTTCGAAGTTTCCTCGTCAGTATAAAACACTCCTTCCTTTTTTCGTCTATTATGATTTGTTAAAAAATTTTCTTCTAATTTGTTAATTAAAGTGAAAAGGTGCTCTAATTGCTGGAAATTTCCTGAATTTATCTTCTGAATAAGATTTTTGAGTTTAAGATTTTCCATATTGTAATTTGAAGCTTACAGATATTTATTTGATAAACTTTGACGTACTGTTAATATTCACCTATATTTTTCAATCTAAAATATTTTGTTGTTTATCTTATATTTTCTTTAGATTTTTATAGTTATTTTTATTTTATATTATAGAGAGTATGACGGATAAAGAAGAAAAAAAAGATTATCATGGAGTTGCACCAATCAGATCTGTCGTAAAGAAGATGAAAAAAGAATATGACAGGGATAACAAGGATTGGAGAGTGATAGGGTCAAAAGATCGAGATGGGAACCTAGATACTATCATATCAAAAAAGCCTAATCACTTTTGGTTAAAATCGAAACAATTAAGCCCATTTTCAGCTTTATCCATGGGTTCGGTAGTTCGAAATCTTGATAGAGATATCGATGAAAAGATGGGGAAAAAGATGTCTCCAGATGAAATGCTACGGTTCTTTGGGATGGTTGTTCCTATTAAAGAAAACAAAAATATTATTGCTACTGGAATAGAAAAATATTCTCAAGAACAAGGAGATTATCTAAAAAAAGTTATCAACGAAAGGGATTCGAATTTAGATTATCAACTTCGTCATAGAATTGATAAGGAATTTATAAAAAAACATCCGCAAAGAAAAAATTTATACATATAAAGAAAATATAATAATCCTAGACTTTTTCTTTTAATATGCCTAGTTGATCTTTACTTTTAATTATTGGAAGATTTCCTGAATACTTATCTGAATTATTTATTAATTCTGCTATGATAGCATTCATTTTTTCAGACCCAGAACTTCCTTCAAGAGAGTTCGCAAACTCCTTTAATAATGGAACTTTTAAATCTTCCACGTAGAACGATACTCCCTTTTCAACTTCCTCAAGAAGAAATTGAAATGATAGGTCAGCGTTTCTTTCAGTTGTGAAAAATGGTTCGTCAGGATCCTCAAAAGTGTAGGATACCTCAATCCAACGATCATTATCTGTGGGGACCATCCCAAAAATATAATCTTTTGTATGAAGCCAAAAAGGGGTCCCTTTATCAAATGATATATCTACAAGTGATTTAAATTCCTCGCTCATACCATCTTATTCCTCTAATTTTTATTTAAACTTTTCCGATAATTGTGTAATTAAGAAGATTCTTTTAATTTTATAATTTAATAATTTCTATTTTAATCTTAGCTTTTAAAATTATTATGTGAAAAGAATTTTAAATAAAAGAATAATTGAAAAATAATATGCGGAAATTAGATTATGATCAAATAATTTCTGAAATTCAGGAATGGATAAAGAATTATTGTAAGTCTTTTAATGTTGATGGAATTGTTGTTGGGATAAGTGGAGGCATTGATAGTGCTGTGACCTCAACTTTATGCGTAAATGCAATAGGAAAAGATTTCGTAATAGGTTTAGGTTTACCTTGTTTATCAAATCCAAAAGATTTGAGTGATGCTAAATTGTTAGGGACCCAGCTAGGGATAGAATTTATAGTTTTTGATCTGTCATCTGTTTATGAAGAATTTATAAAAATTACTACCAATGTTATTGAATCCAATAACCTCGCAGCAGCAAATTTGAAAGCTCGATTAAGGATGGTAGCATGGTATTTTGCGGCACAATCCAAAGGAAATTATTTAATTGGAGGTACAGGGAACAGAACTGAATTAGCGATTGGGTATTTTACAAAATATGGAGATGGTGGTGTTGACATTGAACCTCTTGGAGGATTATATAAATGCGAAGTAAGAGAAATAGCAAGAAGGTTAAAAGTACCCGAGAATATCATTAAAAAACCACCTTCAGCAGGGTTATGGGAAGGTCAAACAGATGAAGGTGAAATCGGTATAAAATATGATGATATCGATGAAATACTTTATAGAATTGATTATAATTTAGACTTAAGCGATTTAAATAAGAGTGAAGTACAAAAAGTTAAAAAAATGATGTCATTATCGCAACACAAATTAAAAATGCCTCCGACATATGAAATTTATAAAAACTAATGTGAAAAAATAAAATCTTCCCAAAATGATAATTATGATTAAAACTTATTAGTCAATAAATTTCTAAATTTATTAAGGGCTATGAGTAATAAGGATTAAGTAAGTTTTACAAACTTGCAATTAATCGTCTAATTCTGTTAATTCGAGAAGTTATTCCCTCTTGACTCTTCTTAAGATCTTCACTACGGTTTTTATATTCAAGATCGGAAATCGATCCTCCATTAAAACTTCTTTCTAGCTCTTTAAATGTTTTTTCTAATGAGTAGCGCCTCCCTTCAAGGGCAATCAATTCCTGATATAATGAATCTTTATCTTCAGGTAATTCATCAATATATTCTGATGTATATTCTTCAGCAGCATTAGTTTCTAGCTTGATAGAATCAAATCCAACAAATGCTGTAGTATCATCTTCCTTCTTTTTCTTTTTAACCTCTTTTTTCTTCGTTTCTTTTGAGGGTTCTAAACTAGGAAATTCCGGTTTAGGAATCAATTTCTCAGCTCGTCTGTCTCCAACTGCAGAGAATACATCAAATAATTCTGTTCCAATTGATTTTATAGGGTCATTCTCAATTTCTTCCACACTAACAGATGAAATTTTTGGTGTTTGAGCAAGAAATGGTTCTGGTTTTTCCTTTTCGATAGAATCTTGAATAAGAAAGGGCGCTGATTTTTTTTGCTCTACCGGTTCTTCTTCGATGAGTGAAACTTCAGTTGAAATAATCGGTTTCTTTGGTAAAAGAGTCCTTTCCTCTATAGCTTTTGGTTCCCCCTCTATATATTCCGCTTCTTGTTCATCTAAAATATCTAAAATTGATGTGGATTCTATTGGGGCATCCTCTTTAATTTTTGGCTTAGGTCTAATTGGAATTGGTTTTAATTCTTCAAGATTATTTAAATCACTTTGAGAAGAAGGGGGTGGTGGAGGTGGGGTAAGGGGTGAAGTTTGAATGGGTTTTAATTTTTCAATTTCTTCTTTAATTTTGAATTGAACTGCTTCAATCGATTTAACTCCTATTTTTCCCTTAGGTTTTTCTGCGTCTGTTTCAATCTTCCCTAAAATATGAGGTGGTTTTTCAGACTCCTTAATGACAGGGATTCTAATCTTAGGTGGTGGAAGAATTGCATTCTTCTTAGGAGTAATTTTGATTACTTTTTTCTGAGTAACCTTTTTAATTTTTTCATCTTTCTCATCAATTTCATGCTTTAAAAAATCAATCTTTTGCTTAAGGTTGTCTATTTCACCTTTAAATTTATCTGAGACTTGTTCTACAATCTCTTCAATATCGATTTGGGCTGAACTTGATTCAAGTTCAGCTTCTCTTATTGATAATTCCTCGGCGTTCTCTTTGACCTCAACCTCAGCTAAATCATCGGTTAAGGTTATTATTTTTTTTATTAAATCTGGTATCTCTGATTCTGTAAACCATAAATCAAGGGTATCCCAATTTTCTAGACTAGTTAGAGCATCCTCAAATAAGCCTATATTAGAACTGACTTGATAAGAATCTACATTTTTTAAATTTTGAATTATTTCAATAAGACTTGCACGTGCTTCTATTTCATCATCAGGAGTAGGTTCCCCCTGAATTAAGAACACATAAATATCTTTAATCTCTTGTATTATAGATTTAAACTTTTCTTCTTCGCTCATAAAGGATTACTTGAATTTTTTTTATTAATTTTCAGCTAAATATTTCTTTTTAAATATTTAAAAACTTTTCGCCAATATATTTTTTTGTGAAGTTTAAATTGATTATTATTTATGAAAATGTTTGAATTTATCTCTAAAAATAAAATTAATTCCAAAAAGATCAAAAATCTGATCCTTTATCGGAGTCATGAGTTTAGGTTATAAATCGATTCCGAAATTCATTGATCAATATAGAAAACTTTTCTGTATCGTATTGAAAAAAATTTAATACTAACTCTTTCGTCATGTGATTATGATATAATTTCAAACCAGTAGATTTTGCAAGTTTTTGACCCACTGTCATTTTTCCTACAGCAGGAGGACCAAAGATAATCTTACATTTCAAATTTTCTGTTCCACCTCAGTAAAAGCGGAATCGAGTATTTGTATTGCTCTTTCAGTTTGGTCTTGGGTAAGCTCGAGTGGTGGTTGAATTCTTATTACATTTCCGTCAATTCCTCCTTTACCTATCAACAATCCATTTTGTTTGCAGATTTCCATAACTTGAAGCATTTCCCGAGTAGCAGGTTCCTTTGTAATTTGATCACGAACGAGTTCTATTCCTAACATCATGCCCTGTCCGCGAATATCACCGACAAGTTTATGATCTGCTTTAAGAGTTATAAGTTGTTTCTTTATT
Source organism: Promethearchaeota archaeon (assembly GCA_016839705.1). GTDB lineage: Archaea > Asgardarchaeota > Lokiarchaeia > Sigyniarchaeales > SOKP01 > Loki-b32. The sequence goes on from JAEOTR010000014.1 coordinate 55,770, forward strand.
ATTGCACCAAGTTTTGCAGCTTTACTTAGATACTGTTCTTCTTGGATTATTTCGATAACCGCTACTGCTGCCGCACATGATAAGGGATTACCACCAAAGGTTGTAAAAGTATCTGTTGTAGTATATTCTGCCGCATATTCTGGGCGTGTCAAAAACCCTCCAATTGGAATACCGCTTCCAAAACCTTTAGCGATTGTAATGACATCTGGAATTACATCTGATTGTTGAATACCCCACCAACGATCCCCAGTACGACCAAAACCTGTTTGAACCTCATCTGCAATGAAGAGACCGCCAAATTCTTTTACAATTTCATAGGTGATCCTGAAAAATTCTGGAGGGGGTTGAACAATGCCACCAACTCCTTGAATCGGCTCAACTATAAATGCAGCAATGGCCTTATTAGTCTGAGTTCGGATAACTTCACGAAGATACCGAGCACACTCATAATCACAATCGGGATATTCCTTTCCAAAAGAACACCGATAACAGTATCCATAGGGTGTAAAACGAACTCCAGGAGGGTGAGATTCAGGTACCGTACGCCAACCTGCACTCGAGATCTCTCGGGCTAATTGAGTACGTCCATGATAGGCATGAGTACAAGCTACAATATAAGGATTATTTCGATATTTCCGTGCCATAAATAATGCTGATTCATTAGCTTCCGACCCACTATTTAGAATAAAAGCCTGTGATAAGTCAGAAGGCGCAATTTGAGCCAATTTCTGTGAAAGTACAGCATACGGAATAGTAGAATAGAGCGTACTTGAATAAATAAGATGCTCTGCTTGCCATTTAAGGGTAGCGAGAAATTTAGGATGGTTATACCCTGTAATTTTGGTGCAGATACCTGAAAACAAATCAATATACTGCTTCCCTAAATCATCTTCAACCATTGCACCTTTGCCCCCAACAATAAGGATTGGATCTTCAAAATAGTGAGTCACCGCGGGGATAATATGTTTTTGCTCGATAGCAAGGATCTCTTTACTAGTATATGATTTTCGAAGATCCTTGGGTACAATTGTATCATCCATTAAATTCACTTTAGTATTGTTAATTGTTATTTAATTATCAAAACATGATTATTATTGAAAAAGAAGTGGAAAAAACTTATAAATATTTAATTATTTTCCAATTTTATTTTTTACAATTACTGTTTTGACTAGAGAGAAATATTTTGATTTAAACATGAATGTTTTAAAAAATTATATTAATGGAAAATTTGTAGACTCAGAAAGTAATAGATTCATTGAATTTATGAATCCTGCTTTAGATGAGCCACTCGGTAAAGTCCCAATGTCTACAAAAGAAGAAGTGAATTCAGTAGTTAAAGCTGCTAAAGAAGCTTTTCATGATTGGAGAAGAGTACCTGGGATTCAAAGAATTCAACCATTTTTTAAATTATTAAGCTTAATTAAAGATAATCTTGATGAGATCGCTGAATCTGTAGTATTAAACCATGGGAAAGAATGGAATGCCGCAGTAGGAGAAGTTATACGTGCTTATCAGATGATTGAAGCTTCATTCGCTGTACCTGAATATCAAAAAGGGCAATACATGCCCAACATTGCAACGGGGATTGATGAATATTCGATACTTGAACCTTTAGGTGTTTTTATAATGATTCCTCCCTTCAATTTTCCTGCGATGATTCCCTTCTGGTTTTGGCCATTCGCAGTTGCTGCTGGAAACACTTACATCATAAAATCAAATGAACAAACCCCTTTAGCGTTTCAAAATATATTCAAATACATTGATAAAGCTGGTTTTCCACCAGGAATTATTAATTTCATTCATGGTGATGTAGAAATTGCTATTCAACTAATTGAGCATCCTGATGTCGTAGGGGTATCAAGCGTTGGTTCAACTCCTGTAGCTCAGGCAATTTATAAAAAAACGAGTAGCTTATGTAAACGAGCACAATGCCATGGAGGTGCCAATAACTTCTTAGTTATTACAGAAAAAGCGAATATTGAAAAAATTATGCCAAACATAATGAATTCAGTTTTTGGTAACTCTGGGCAAAGATGTTTATCAGGAGCAGTGTTAATGGCTGTGGGAAAGGAGTCGTTCTATGATAATTTTAAAGAGCAACTTCTTAAAGCAACCAATGAACTAAAAATTGGTTATGGCATGGATAAAGAAACATTCATGGGTCCCGTTGTCTCAAAAAAATCACTTGACAAACTCCATGAACAAATACAAAACGGAATTGATGAGGGCGCAGAATTAATTTTTGACGGTCGAGGAGTAAAAGTACCAGAATATGAAAAAGGGTATTTCTTAGGTCCCTGCTTCTTTGAAAAGGCTAAGCCTGGCATGAAAATTTATGATGAAGAAGTATTTGGACCCGTCGCTTGTCTTGATCGTGTAGACACCTTAAAAGATGCAGTAAACATTATCAATCAAAATCCTAAAGGTAATGCTGTGACAATTTATACTGAAAGCGGAGAAGAAGCTCGTTTTTTCCGGGATGAGATTAATAATATTCAACTTGGTATAAATATTGGGGTGGTAGCGCCCCTTGCGTGGTTTCCATTTGCAGGAGCAAAAGATTCATTTTTTGGTACCCTTCACGCTCAAGGGTATGAATCTTTGAAATTTTTTACTCAAGAACGTGTAATAATCGAAAGATTTCATGGAAGCACAAAGATTGAATGGGATTAATTTTTATATTTAAAAATAACTATAATTAGTTGAGGAATATGGAAAAAAGGGAAGACATTAAATATGAAACAGCCTTCACGATGGCCACTTCCAGTATCAAATTTGGCCCGGGTGTGACATGTGAAGTCGGGTATGATATGAAAAAACTTGGGGCAACTCGAGTAATGGTTGTCACAGATCCAAACTTGACTAATAGTGAACCTGTGTCGGTAACTCTTGAAGCCCTACAAAAGGAAAATATAGAAACGATTTTGTATGATCGAGCGCGAGTTGAACCTACCGATAATTCCTTCAAAGATGCTATTAAATTTGCGACTAAGGGTAAATTCGATGGGTTCATCGGTGTGGGGGGAGGATCAAGTATGGATACTGCTAAGGTAGCAAACTTGTATTCGACTTATCCTAAAGATTTTTTAGCTTATGTTAATGCCCCGATTGGTCAAGGAATTCCTGTTCCAGGACCATTGAAACCGATGATAGCCATTCCAACAACAGCAGGCACGGGCAGTGAAACTACTGGGGTAGCAATTTTCGATTTAGTAAAAATGCATGCAAAAACAGGTATTGCCCATCGTTCATTAAGACCTATTATGGGGATTATAGATCCAAACAATACTAGAACGGTACCTAAAATCGCTACTGCTTCTTGTGGTTTTGACGTTCTTTGTCACGCATTGGAATCAATAACGGCCATCCCATATAATAAGCGCCCTACTCCTGAAAGTTTAGATTTACGGCCAGCTTACCAAGGAGCAAACCCAATTAGCCATCTTTGGGCATCTAAGGCAATTGAAATGGTTTCAAAAAACATTGTGCGTGTAGTTCAAGATCCTTCTGATGATACGGCACGTGCAGAAATGATCCTTGCTTCCACATTTGCAGGCATAGGTTTTGGTAATGCTGGGGTTCATTTAGTTCATGGAATGTCTTATCCCGTGTCAGGTATGGTCCGAGAATACTTACCTGAAGGCATTAAATCAGAACATCCAATAATTCCACACGGTATGGCTGTAGTTCTTCCATCACCTGCAGTGTTTAGGTTTACTGCCCAAACAGATCCGGAATTACATCTATACGCGGCACAATTAATGGGAGTTGATTTATCGAATGTTGATAAAAAGGATGCGGGAGAAATTCTTGCAACTGAAATAATAAAACTAATGAAAGCCACCGGAATGCCCAACGGTCTTAAAGCGGTCGGTTTTACCGAGAGTGATATAGAAGAACTGGTTCAAGGAACCCTACCTCAGCACCGTGTAACAAAGTTATCTCCCCGACCCGCAAGTGCAGAGGATCTTAGGAAACTATTTTCTGAATCAATGACATTATGGTAAGATCACATATTTTGAAAAGATTTTTTTTTGTTTGTTTTTCTTTTTATTGTCTATTTGAAAATACAAGGCAATAACTATGATCATAACCAAAGGATTCTCTATCTCTAGGACCTTCCCACCCAATAATTACTTCACCTTCGAAACGCATTATGTCCGAGATTGTTTTCCCTATATCCCAAGCTAACGTAGTTAATCCCTCTGTTTTGAGATTTGAAACCATAACTGTGATGTATGAATGTGGTTTTAAAAATGTTTTAAGATCTGTGAAAATTTTTTGCACGTCATTTAGGTATTTTGTGTAATTACCTTCCGTTTTATATCCATTCAGCGGATTTCTAGTTTCATTTTTTGACATGAATATTGGAGAAGTAAAAACAAAATCTATAGGAGGGAGATTGTAATCGAGTAACTTTCGAGTATCCCCGTGAATCATGTTTTCTTTATTTTTAATTATAGAAGTGACATAGTTACAGCGATCCTCAAGATATTCAATACCATAAGGCACACGGTTTAATTTTTCTGCTAGGATTAAGGTAGTTCCCAATCCCGCAAATATATCCAGTACAGTATCGCCAGGTTTCGTAAATTCTTTGATAAAATATTCAACAACTTCTTCGGGTGAACGGTTATCATACTCCTTGAATTTTTCAGGGATTTCTAATCGATGCTCTCTTTTACAAATAATAAATGTTCGCAATCAAATCATCACTCTTAATTTAATTAAATATTCTTTTTGAGAAAATTTATTACTATTCTTTATCTTTTATTTTTAAAAAAGGCATTTGGTTATTAATGTTAAATTATTCTAAATAGGAATTAATGGTTTAGATGAGTAAAGATCTTGCAATCCCTAGAAATCAAGTAGAAAGATTACTCAACATCTACAAATTAGATGAGGGGCAAAAGAACTTAATTTTTCAAGAATTCACTAAATTTAAGCCCCAAACATCAATTAGACAATTCATTAAAGATCTCTCTAAAAGAATTGAGCTTCCAGAAGATTTACTTCAAAATTTTTTTTGGTTTTCATTTGATACTTATGAAGTTTTCTTAGAGAGTGGTGAACCTTTCAATAAATTCTTTAATAATCTAATAAAATCTCCGATTGAGAATGATCTTCCAGATTTAGCAAAGGAAATTAATAATTTTACTGATTTAAGAAACTTCTTCTCAAGAATGATTAAAATAGTAGATTTTGAGTATTATAAGGTTTTCTCTTTAGAAGGCATCAATCAGATTAATATCGGTTTTTCTAACATTGTTAGCTTATATCTTTTCACCGTAAGAGATAATATTGTTCTTATTGATGCAGGTTATTCGACGAAATACTGGCAAAATGCTTTTCATAAAGCCTTAAACGATCTGCAGATCAACCTTAAAGAGATTGATTACTGTATTATTACGCATGAACATCCCGACCATACAGGTCTAGTAACAGAACTAAAAAGAGCAAATCCAGATGTAAAAATCTGTATCCACAAAATTGCCCATGAGCTAGCTAAATTAAGAAAGGAATTGAGTGAAAATTCTAACTTGGAAGAAAAAATCAGGGAAAGAAGACAATTACTCATTAGTTACGGTCTCAAGAGGGAAGAAGTTGATTTAATGATGCAAAGATTTGGAACAGGGGGGATGAGATTTGAATACAATGAACCAGATTTATTACTTAATAATAATGATAGAATCGTAGATGGTGAACTTCAAATTATACATTCTCCAGGTCATTCCGTTGGGCATATATGTATATATTATCCTAAAAAAGGCATTTTATTCTCTGGAGACCATATATTAAGCAAGATTACTCCACACTTGGGCACTCTGGTAATTCCGGGTGCTGAAGAGTTTAACAAAAAAAACAACTATGAAAACATCTTAGAACATTATCTAAGATCTCTGGATATAATCGATGAGCTGAATTCAAGAATAATTTTACCCGGTCACGAGCAGATCATCTACGATCCCCATGAAAGAATAACCGCAATTAAAAATCATCACCAAAATCGACTTTATGAGATATCTAAAATAATTGAAAATAATCCATTGACACCCCTACAGATTGCTCTTCATCACTTCGGTGAGGATTTAGACCAGATGAATAAGATGCTTGCAATTAGTGAAACTTTAGTTCATTTGGATTACTTAGAATTCCAAAATAAGGTACACAAAACAAAAAAAAACGGATTACTTCTCTATTGGTCTGAAAATCTTTGGGAAAAAATTGAATTTTAGTTTAGATTTGTTCTTTTACAATTAAGAACCATTATAAGAAATTTAAAAGGTTAAAATCATTTAGTCTAGCTAACGGTTAACTTAGCATTTGAAGAGTAACTTTAAAAAAAAAAACAAATTAATGAGATATTATGACAGTAAAAACAAATTTTATAGATGTAGAAGAACCAGGTGTAGCAGTAATTACTGGTGCGAGTTCAGGAATAGGACAATCATTCGCACGAATCTTAAGTTCTCAAGGTTTTGATTTAGTTATTACTGCTCGAAGAAAAAACAGGTTGGAAGCTCTAGCTTCAGAATTGAAGCAAAAAGATGGTATCACTGTTGAGATTATGACAGGTGATCTTTCCCAACCTGAGTTTATGGATCAAGTTGCTTCATATATCGAAACAATCGAAAATCTTGATGTATTGGTTAACAATGCGGGATTCGGAACCCTTGAAAATTATATTAGCAAAGAGTCCAACATCAGCGCTTTTATGACGATGCTCAATCTTCACTGTGGTGCCATAGTTCGCTTAATGCATGCTGGATTGAAAGTGATGCGAAAAAATGAAAGAGGAGTAATTTTCAACATCTCTTCCATAGCATCACTAACATTACACGGTTCGCGAGAACCAATGTATCATGCAACAAAAGCATTTGTTTCAGCTTTCACAGAGATGGTTCAACTCAAATTAAACTTCATTAAATCAAAAGTGAAGCTTAAAAGTATTTGTCCGGGGAATACTCATACGGAAATCTTTGGCCCCGCAGCTATCGCTACACCTGGAAGGTTTGGTGGCCCGATGTCCCCTGAAGAAGTAGTAAACATTGCGTTAAATTCGTATAAAAATAAAGATATCATTGTAATTACAGGAGACCATAATATAGATGAAGTAATGGAATGGCGTGAGGCAGCGTATAATAAACCAGGCAGATACTTTTCAAAAGAGTTCACAAAATCAGGACTGTATAAAAAACTATAATTCAACTATTTTACATTTTATAATTTTAAAATATTTTCCGAATGATTGTTAATGCCTGTTGAACCTAAAATCGCTTCCACGGTAATTCTATTACGTGAACGAGAGCCAGACTTAGAATCTGAGGATGATTGTGAATTTGAAGTATTCATGGCTAAAAGACATGAAAACGCGAGATTTATGAGTGAACATCACGTCTTCCCCGGTGGTGGAATCGACGAACAAGACTTAACCGAAGAATCAAGAGCAAGGTTAGTAGGAATTGATGAAAAAGTTATTAATAAGTTAAAAGAAATATGTGAAGATCCAGCTAATCTTTGGATAATTGCAATCCGTGAGTTATTTGAAGAAACGGGGGTTTTAATCGCTATTAATAAAACAGGAAATCCACAAGGAATAATTGAAGAAACACCCAAGAAAGTAAAGAAATATCAGAAGAATCTTCAAAAAAAACGCAGAACTATGACAAGTGTTTTAAAAAGGGAAAATCTTTATTATGCGGGGAATAATTTAAGGTATTTTGGAAGACTGGTGACTCCAGAAATATCCCCTATTAGATTTGATACACAATTCTTTTTATGCAAATTTCCCAAAAATCAGAACATTAATTTATTTAATGATGAATTAACAGAGTGTTTATGGGGATCTCCAAAACATTTACTTGAGCTTTTTAAAAAAAAACAAATAAAATTAATATTCCCTCAATATTCCACACTCCAGCGATTGAAAGAGTTTAGAACTATTCAAGAGGTATTTGAAAATTCAAAAGAAGTGTCTAGTCATAATCGACTGAATGATTTCCAATAGAGATTTTGGTAGGTTATAAGAAGGGTCTTCTTTTAGATTTTTTTAAGCAAAACAAAATTTAGGCTTTAGTACATTAAAATGCCAGTTTGTTGAGTTTCATTAAATATTTCGTTAGCTTTTATAAACAGATAAGTTTTTTCCCATAATTCGGAATTGACTCTTATAAGTTTTCCACTAACTTTTATAGCATCCCCAACACTTACATAACATAATTTTGAGCATTTAACCACGATAGTTGAATTTGCCTTTAATATTTCACCTTTCGCTTTTTTAAAGGTGAATTCAATATCTTCAGTAAGTACTATGGGAAAGATTAACCTATGACGCACATAATCACCAGGAGACAAAACTGCATATATAGGTTTATCTTTTACTAAACCTCTAATAATTATCCCACTTTCTTTACTTGCTTCAGCAACAGACATACATCAATTTCACTACTATTTTAATATAATATTTATCGAGATTTTATTTATCAATTATCTTTTTTTCTAAAAAATCTTATAGATATTATCTTAAAGAAGACAATTGCCATAATTAAAAAAAGATAGTTTTATTTAGTAACTAATTCAATTAGAATAGAAGGTGAATTGTTTTGACTTTAAAAACGAATATTACCGAAATGTTTGGAGTTAAGCATCCAATCGCAAATGCAGCTATGGGTCCTTTTAGAACAACCGAAATGGCAATAGCAGTCGCAGAGGCTGGCGGACTTGGCATGATCTCTCATGCAAACCAATCCATGGATGGAAGAGAAATAGATGCGATTGTTGCTATGAAGAAAAATCTTGATTACGTCGTTGAACATACTGATGGGATTTTTGGATTCAATATAAGAACTTCGAGAAATACAATAAATTGTGATAATTTGATTTCGGAAACTGCAAAGCATATAATGGGAAATCCCAAATTGAAAGAACAATGCCTGTATGCGCTCACCAGTGCGGGTTCAGCATCCAGAATGCCCCAAAATAAGGATTTTCAAAAATTAAGGGAAAATTCACAAGTTAAGCACTTCCATGTTGCCCCTGCACTTTGGTTGGCAGACAAGTGTGTGGCTGCGGGATGTGACGGACTTGTCGTAACAGGTTTTGAAGGGGGAGGACACCAATCATATGAAAAAGTTGGTGGGATAGTTTTATTGCAGCAGGTACAGCAGAAGCACCCAGATATCCCAAAAATCGCGTGTGGTGGATATGCTACAGGTGACGGTATGGCAGCTGCCTTATCCATAGGTGCAGGAGGCATTGCTATGGGATCGAGGTTCATCGCGTCGAAGGATGCCGAATTTCATGAAAACTACAAAAATGTAATTCCCCCAGCAAAAGCTCAAGATACTATTGTGAGAACGGGAGGTTTAGGAACTATTAGACTCTGGAAGAACAAATTTTCATTGGCAAAAGGATTAGTAAAAACTAAAGAAGAAAAAATGGCTGAGGAACAAGCATTACGAGACCACCGAACCGTCATATCACAAGAAGAACTCCGAGAAGAATTAAGAAGAGATGCAATTGCAGGTTTTGCCGCCTATGAAGGCGATGTAGAGAACGGTTATGTGTTATTAGGGCAGAGTATTGGTATTATAAACAAAATCGAAAGTATCTCGGACATCATCGAAAATGTTATAAAGGGTGCAGAAAAAGCGTTAAAAAAAGCCATTACATATGTGGGATAACTCTCCTTTTTTTACTATTTAAATTATTTTTTTTTATTTATACTATCATTCTCACTTCCCAGCTTGGGAGAGCTCCGTTGCGCTACCTTCAGTGCAATAATGTCCCCAGCGAAGACTCATTGTTTTAGTAATTGGACACTGTCCACATAAACAAGCTTTCTTTTCAATTATTAGGGAACTCTTCCCCTCCATACAAAAAGCAAGCATTTCTTCTCCAGTTCCCTCATAACTCGGACATTTTCCGCAATACTCCCTACACATATATATTATTTGTTCACGACTATCCCTCTTTTCTTTCTCGGACATCTTGCTGTATAGCAATTTCATTTTTTCTTCAAAAGTAGTAGCTTTATAATACTCTTCCGACATTCGTATCATCACACTTTTTTGTTTGTGAATTTGATGTAATTATGATTTAAGATGAAAATTTTTTAAGTTTTATTGAACTTCAAAAATCAAATTGGGTGTTGAACTGATGAAATTCCTTCAACTTTAGTTATTTTTTCTATGCAAAAAACGAGAAAATCCTAAATAAAAATAGTTTTTTTAACATTCTTCAATCCTGAAAAAATAGTTTTACTTTCAGATAATTAAGAACAAATGGTAAATAGGTTTAAATTCCTCATTTTTAAATAATTAACAGAATTTCAATATTGTACTTTTCACTAAATTTTCATTGAATTCAGACTCTGAATTTACTATCCCATTCTATATTATTATGTATTTCTCAATATTCATAGAAAAAATCATAAATAATCTAATATTTTGAACGATATAAAGAAATGAAGAGACAATTTGTCGTTATATTGTCTAAGAATTGGTATAAAAAAATGAGTAATTCCGTTATTAAAATTGTTGATTTATTTTATAATCCAAAATCAGTCGCAGTAATTGGTGCTTCAAAGGTTCCTATGAAAGGTGGAAACCGTATAGTTCATAATCTACACTCAAATGGCTACAAAGGTCAGATTTATCCTGTTAATCCCAACTATACTGAAGAAGATGATCTATGCGGTTTCAAATTCAATAAATCTGTTTTAGATATTGAAGGGGAGGTAGATCTTGCCATTTTTTATGTAAACAATCGAATTGTAACTGATGTTCTAAAAGATTGTGTCAAGAAAGGAATAAAAGCAGCCATAATACAAAGTGCTGGTTTTGAGGAAGTGGGGGAAGAAGGGTTAAAATTAAGGGATGAAATCGCAGCGATTACCGAAAATTTCTCCAAGTTACATATTGTTGGTCCTAACTGTATGGGAATCAGTCGGTTCGATGGGGATTTCGGTGATAAAGAAGGAGGTTTCTTCACTGGACAATTTACTCTCACGAATTATAAAAAAGGTAATGTTGCGATCATCACCCAAAGTGGTTTCTTGAATGGCGGAATAGCACCACTAATTTTTCGTCAGTACCCAAATCTAGGTTTTCGGTACATTGTTTCAATTGGAAACAAGATGGATTTGGGAGAAAATGAGTTTTTAGAATACATTTTAGAAGATGATACTGTAAACGTCATTGCACTATATTTAGAGTCATTTAAAGACCCTAGAAAATTCATCTCTTTATGTAGAAAAGCAAAACAACTACCCAAGAAAACTATTATCCTTCTAAAAGGGGGAAAAACAAGCCAAGGGATGAAAGCAGCTTCTAGTCACACAGGTGCTTTAGCTGAAAATGAAAAATTAATTGATGCTATCATTAAACAAGCAGGAGTTATTCAAGCAGATAATTTTTTTGAAATGTTCCAATTTCTAAGAACGTTTTCTATGATGTATAAATCCGATAAAAAATTCCCTAGAGAAGGAAATATCGCTCTTGTTGTCGGGAGTGGAGGTATGGGAACTGTAATGGGAGATGTTGCAATGAAATACGGTTTGAAGTTCCCGGAATTTGGTGAGAAAAGTTATAACATTCTTAAAAGTGTATTCCCGGATTGGATGCCTCCAAATCGATTTGCTCTCGTTGATGCTTGGCCTACGATGGAGAAAGCAATGATGGATGCTGCCAAAAAAGCCAAAAACACTGCTAAACAATCAACTGAAAAAACTAACGGAAATGAAAAAAATAGGAATCCATTTCGTATGATGGGTTCTTCTGGAAATGTTATGCAAGTAATTCAACAAGCAGTATTAGAAGAGCCTAAAATAGAAGGATTGTTTACATCAATGCCAGGTGGTCCAAGAAGTCATGGAGGAACAATGGATTTTATGAAACCGATGCTGGAACGCATAGCACAATACCCAAAACCTATCTTCTTTTATTCTGTGATGGAAAGTGAGGGATCTTTAGAAATGTTACGGTTATATGGTAAGTATAACATTCCCTTATTTACCAGAACTGAAGATGTTGCTAAGAATTTTGCGATTTTGGTTCAAGAAACAAAGAACAAAGAAAAATTTTCAAAAACACTTGAACCATTAATTTCGGATAAATAGAGATACATTTTAAACTCATCCGAAATTTTTAGATAATATAACAGATACTTTTTTATAGATTTAAGTTTAATATTGGAATGTCATTAAATAAGAGTTATATGAAGTTCTATAATCTGTTTGAAAAAAAAGGAGATGTGTATTATATTGGATGATATTGAAATAAAAGATGGAAAAATGTTTGGTGGCTGGCGAGCTCCTGAAAACCTGTATAGAGGTTTAAAAACCTCGATTCATGACGACAATGTTGCACAAAAAGTTGGAATGCGCGGTGGAACCATCCCTGGTACGATACATTTAAGTTTGTTTGCACCTTTAGGTCAGAAAATATTTGGCAATAGATGGTTCGAGAAAGGAACAGTGAGTATGTATTATACCTATGCAACTATCGATAAGGAGGAGGTTAGAGCAATTATTGAATTACCTGAAGGTACTACAAAAGATTCCTTACCCCTTACAGCAGATGATGTTCAATGTAAAGCTTGGGGTGAGCTGAGAAGCGGACAACAAATTATGATGGGAACCATATCTATAGATAATCCAAAAGAACCTTCATATCTACAATCACTTGAGTTAAAAAACAGCCCACCTGAGGAATTGCGTATTTTAGAGGGATATAAAGTAGGACAGGAATTTGGTCCTGAGGAAGTTTTAATTTCTCAAGATGCTGCTATTAAGGGATTGCCAGGTATAACTGATAGGCTGGAATATTACAAGGAAGGATCTCCATGGGGAAATTCTATTCTATCTCCAAGTGCGTCGTTTGGTGTAATGACGATGGGTTTAACAGCGTATAATAAGACATGGGATAAAGGTGTTCCTTTTTTCGGTGCTACTGAGGTAAAATATATAAATGGACCGATACTTGTTGATGTACCATATATTGCAAAAGGTAACATCGCTAGCGCAGGTGTTTCCCGCAAAACTGAGTATTATTGGCTTGATGCTACCTTAGAAGAAAAAGAAACAGGGAAATTAGTAGCGTCAATGCGTCATATGAACAGATATATGAAAGCTGGTTCACCAGTGTATAAAGATCAATAATTTTTTTTTTAATTTATATTAAATTCACGGCTTTTCTTCTTTATATTTATATTCTACTCTTCTTGAGGATTTTTTCTTATAAATCAAAATTATCACAATAATTATTATTATAGAGACGGTAACAACTACAACCAGTGCTATCATTGTAGGGGAAATAGGATTAACAACGCTAGGAATCCCCTCTGTATTTTTGCTATTCCCGCTGAAAATGTTATTTGAAATGAAATAGTCTTCACTATGATATACATGAATGCCAACATTGTTATTGGTTATCGTGTTTCCCGTGATTCTGTTATTACTACCATAACTTATCTGGATTCCATCGTAATTAGAATCCATAATATTCCTAATACTCACATCAAAATCTAAGTTAAAATGAATAATTAATAGAAGGTGAAAAAAAAATGGTATTAATGGTGGTAACTTCATATTTCCCAATTGATAAAGCAAGTGAGGCAGCGAAAAGTTATATTAAAAGTTTACAAAAATATCCCCCAGATGCATCATTAGCTAAGACACTTACCATAGGAGTAAGAGCAACCAAGGATGGTTATAAAGTTATAGGAATTGGCGATGTAGTAAAAGGAAAATATGAAGAAGCGTTACTCCGACAAATTCAGAGTGCGCAAGAGTTTAATGCAGGTATCGAGGGATATAGATACAAAATAGAAACTTTCATGGATATAACAGAAGCCATGCCAATAGTAGGAATAGAAGCCCCTGAAGACAGGTAACTAATCCAAAAAACCTCTCAAATTTTTTTTTTATATATTTTTTTCCATACCTTTACCATTACTATGAAAGTCGAAAGAAAAATTATTATTCGGAACAAACAGTTGAGAAGGATAAGATATAATCTTAGAGAGATTATTATTAGAGCTGTTTATGATGAAATAGAAAGGTTGAGTTCAATCTCTGACCTATATGGACCGATACTTGATCTAACCCCAGCTGAAGAAAAAGAAGTGTACTTTCTAGAAGGAACAAAGCATAATCTTTCGAGTGCATTGAATAATTCGATTTGTGTTTGCCCTTTATGCACTAGAGCGGATAAAGATATGATATACATTCCTAAACATGAAACGTGGTATTGCATTGAATGTCAAGAAAAAGGGCTTATTTGGTATCCCTGTCACGGAAGTGAAGAGGATAGGTGGCAGAATGATTATATTAATATGTATTATGAATTAAAAGATAAATTCGAGAAAAAGTATTTAAACAAAGGAGATTTTAATTTAGGTTAATAGGTTAATGGGATCTTGGAATGAGATAATTTCCTCAGAGATAATTAAACTCTCCTCCCACGATGTCCACCCTTGCGCCTACAATGGTCATGTGATCTAGGTGTGACTTCTTCAATCCTTCCGACTTGTAAACCTGAACGTGCGAGTGCACGAATACAAGCTTGAGCTCCAGGTCCAGGAGTTTGACTTTTATTTCCACCAGGGGCTCGAACTTTAATATGAATGCCCAGAATTCCTTTATCTCGAAGGTCGTTAGCAACACGGAATCCACATTGCATCGCGGCATAGGGGGAAGATTCATCGCGGCTAGCTTTAACCACCATACCGGCGGTACATTTTGCGAATGTTTCAGCACCACTTAAATCGGTGGCAGTAACAAGGGTGTTGTTATAACTCGAAAAAATATGGACAATTGCCCATTTTCTATCATCATTTCTTCTGCTCATTATGCTTCACTTTTGGTGGTAGTTTCTTTAGGTTTTGAGAGGGGGCTATTAGGGGTAAAATCAATAAAGTCTTCTTCTTTCAGTTTAACGAGATATGAAGGGGCATTAATTTTTTTTCCTAGGATTTGAATGTGACCATGAACGATATATTGTCGTGCTTGGTGTGGAGTGCTTGCCAATCCTTTCTCAAATACAAGTGTTTGTAATCTTCTTTTAAGAACGTCTTCTACTGTCAAAAGAAGGACGTCTTCGAATTCTGCTTCCGCCCCGATGATGCCTAATTTGTTTAATTTCCTAATTAAATCTTGTTGGACCTCGATAGCTTTCTCTCTAGTTAATCTTCTAGATTGTCTAGCAAGGTTTCGCCAATCGGCGAGTATCGTTCTAGCTTTCCAGTATTCTCGTTTATTTCTTAGACCATATTTACCCAAAAATTCAAGCTCTTCCAATATTCTTTCTTTTTGGAAGGGATGTTTTGGTTTCCTAAACTTCTTCTTTAAGCGCCTTGGATCTCCCATATTTTCACCTTTTTCAACTTGGTGGTTGTCCTTTCTTTCTTCGCATAACTCCAACTACTAGGCCATGACGACCAGTGCTTCTTGTTCTTTGACCACGTACTTTCAATCTTAGATGATGGCGAACACCTTTATAAGATTTAATTTTTTTCATTCTATCTATGTCTCTTTTAAGGGAAATATCAAGTCTATTTCCTATAATATGAAGATCCTCACCAGTACGCAAGTCCTTTTTTCTATTTACCATCCAATTTGGAATGCCATTTTTAACTGGATCTAAAATAATTTCTTCAATTCTATTTAAGTCTTTTTCTGGTATTGCACCAATCCTTATATTAGGATTTATCTTTGCGACATGTACGACTGCTTGGGCAAATCTCATTCCAACTCCTCTAATTTGGGTCAATCCATATTCTACTTTTGCATTTCCATCTACTTGCGCACGGAGTTGTCTGAAGAAAACTTTTTCACGAAAATTTTTTGGTCTAAGCGGAGATACAGAACTCATTTGAATTCAATCAATAATTAGTTTATTTAATATTTTGATTTAATGTTAGTAAATACAGAATTTAATAATAAATTTTTGGTTTTCTCATAGAATCAGTAATATTCACTTCTTCTGTACATCTTATTATATTTACATTCAATTATTTTAAATTAGGTAGGAAATACAGGTAGAATAGGCAAATTCTAAAATATAACCAACTCAATAATTAGGTACTCTCTTATTTTCTTCCAATCGTGTATTAATATGTTTTTTGCTATTATTTTTCTTAGATCCCGCAATCCTTTGGAGTAGGGGTAACCCTGGTTTTACTTCTTCTAAAGGTTTTGATTCAATTAGATTGTTAGATATTAATTTTTCATAAAGTTCTTTTCCCTTCATCGTTCTAATTAGTACAGTATTCCAGCCAGAAGGAGAGCCTATTGATCCGATTGAGATATCTGCAGATTCTGAAGTTAAGTCAAAACACATTTCACAATCTTCACGGCCTAGATGAGAAATTTCTTTGATGGGTATGTTTAATTCTTCACCACTATTCGTATACACGAAGAATTTACCTTTATTAATATCCATTTTTTTAGCATTTTTAATATCTACCTTCAATTTCTCACAAATTTTTAAAAGAGATTCATATGAAAACGATTCCATACAAAATATTCCAATCCGGTATTCAACATTATTCAAGGAAGGAAATCCTATATCATAGATTGTTGATTTTAAAAGAGCTTGAATCTGACAAGGAACACCCACCACAGCGATTTTTTTATTGTGGAGTTCACTTTGATTTAATATTTGCAGATTAGGATTATTAACATATTTAGTACCTGCCGTTGAAAAGATTTCTTCTTTACTTTTGAGTAATATTGGTTCAGGTCGCCATAAGGTATTACTCATTTTCGCTCCAATGGCAACATCTACTGCATTATTTTCTAAAAGGTAATGAAGGCAAGTGCTTGAAACACCCCCATCTTGACAGATTTCTGATATTTCTTTTATTTTAGTACGAGCAGAATATGCTTCAAGAAAGAAGCCTACATTTTGATATTCTTTGATTTCAGAAGTGCTCTCTTGAGTCATATTCAAAACTCTCACGGGTAAGTATGTTCTAGGACATACAAAATAACACAGTCCACAGCGAATACACTTATCTTCATCAATTTTTCCGAAACCATTATAAATTTGAAGACAATTAACAGGGCATATTCCTGCACACAACCCGCAACCAGAACAGTTTTTTGTTTCAAAAATGATTTTAACTGGTTCATAAATAGGCTTTAATTGAGAAGTCTGCGTTTTATTTGGTTTTATTAAAAAATCCTTGAAGATGAGTTGTTCAGGATTATTCTCATATCCTTCAATCTTATCATAAAGTTCTTCTGAGCTTACAAGATTTTCATTTTTTAGTAATTCTAAGAAGCTCAATGTTTTATTTAGTTCAATAGAATTCATTTCAGAAAATAGTTCGAGGGATTTTAAATTGCTCTCAGAATTTTGTTTTAAGAAGTTAAGAAGAGAATATTTTAATTTCTCTTCATCTAGCATTTTGATTAGTATAGTTTCATATTGGGATTCATCATAAATTCCCGCATCAAGTATATCTTGTTTTGCGTCAATTAATGCTCGAATTCTATATGAATCTAAGGCATCCGCTACATTTTTTAAATAATCCCATGAAAAATTTTCTTCAATACTCATAATCATTCTTACAATATTTTTTAAAGTAAATTATTCCGAAAACCCTTGCTATGGGTTAGTTCCTTCTCAACTATAATTTTTTTGAGAAGATCATTCTAATTCGGATTGTGTTTTGGTAGAGGAGGCAAGCGATAAATTTTATTGGTAATATCTGCTACAGAATTTATAAATTTCTCAACTTCTGCTGCGGAACAAAAGTATTGTTGGACTCGATCTTCAGAAATACCTTCATGCTTTAACAATTTTTTCAGTGCAAGTATATGTTCGTAGGTATTCGTATTTCCATTTTCAAATTCACATTCACCTACTTTTCAAGATATAATCGCAACACCATCAGCACCGTTTAAGAAAGCTTCCATGATTAGATGGATGCCAACACGTCCAGTGCATCTTACTCGGATGAGATGAAAATCTGTAGAGTATGATTTTCTTGTGACTCCTGTTAAATCTGCTACGGAATATCCTCATTTATCGCAGCCAAAGGCAACAATTTTTCTTGATTCTTCATTTTTTACTTCAGACATCATAAATACCCTTTAATTTGTTTATTCTTCTATACTCTCAGGTATTTTTTCTACAGTTTCTATTTCACTACATCCAATGCCCTTAAGTTCCTGCGTGAATTGAATATCTCTATAATACTTTAGGTCTATTGCTCTTGCTGGGCAAGAAGATATACATACACCACAGCCTTTACATTTTAAATCATCAACCTTAGCAATCTCGTTCTCATTAACTTTAATTGCTTCATAAAAGCATAGTTTTTCACACCGATGGCAACCCATGCATAAATCTTCATTCACTTCAGCAATAATTAATTCTTGTTTAATGGTATCATGTGATAATAGAGTAGATGCTTTACTTGCTGCTGCTAACGCAGAGGATACGGAATATGGAATATTTTTTGGTCCTGCGGCACATCCCGCAATATAAATTCCTATGTCTTTTGTCTCTTGAGGGCTTAAGCATCCATGAACTTCAGAAAGAAACCCACTTGGACCTCTACTTAATCCCATAACATTTATCATCTCTTCAGTTCCTTTTGAAGGATTCATCCCCGTTGATAACACGACAAGATCAGCATTAATTTTTACAATTTCACCTGTTAACGATGAATACGCTCTGACCTTCAACTTATTTGTTTCTTTATCCTCTATAATTTCACCTACTTTTCCCCTAATCATTCGTACCCCAGTCTCTCTTATTTTTCTATAGTATTCTTCGTTTCCTTTATCTGTCGTTCGAATATCAATATAAAACATAAATACTTCCATATCAGGATACTCTTGTTTTAAGAGTTGTGCATTTTTAAGAGCAACATTACAACAGACAAAGGAGCAATATGGGTTAGCATTTATGTCTCTCGAACCAACACACTGGATCATTACTATCGTTTTTGGTGATTCTCCAGTGGAGATTCGATAAATATGTCCGCCAGTTGGCCCTATAGGGCTTAGCATCCTTTCTAATTCAATCTGTGTTATTACATCAGGATAATAACCGTAGTTATATTCATTTGATTCCCAAATTGGATACTCATCCCATCCTGTCGCGACAATAGCTGCTCCGACCGTAATATCGATGAATTCATCCTCTTGTTCAAATTCAATGGCCTCAGCAGGACAAATTCGTTCGCAGTTTTTACAATCAATGCATACATTTCTATCCATAACAGCTAGTTTTGGAACAGCTTGGGGAAATGGTATATAAATTGCATTTCTTTCACCAATACCTCGATCAAATTCACTCGGTACTTTAATTGGGCACTTAGTTGTACACAACCCACATCCAGTGCATTTTTTCTCGTTCACATATCGAGCATTTTTTCTAATCTTGACTTTATAATCTCCAGGGATTCCACTAAACTCTACAACATCGCTATAAGTATACAGATTTATATTTGGATGTTTCGATGCGTTTACCATTATTGGGGCGAGAACTCATATCCCACAATCATCAGTAGGATAAATTCGATCTAATTGTGCCATTTTTCCTCCAATTGTAGCTTCTTTTTCAACCAAATAGACAGGTATTCCCTGATTTGCTAAGTCTAGAGCAGCATTCATTCCAGCAATCCCTGCTCCAACTACTAAAACTGCCCTTTCTGCAGGAATTTCTTTTCGAGGAACATTTTCTAATTCTCTAGCTCTATTAATTCCTGCTTTTACTAATCGTATAGCTTTCTCTGTAGCTTTTTTCTTATCATCTCTATGAACAAAAGAGCAATGTTCTCTTAAATTAACCATTTGGAAATAATATGGGCTAATTCCCGCCTCAACTAAAACAGCTCTGTAGGTGGGTTCATGAATTTTTGGTGTACATGCCGCAACGACAACTCTGTTCAAATCTTGTTCCAAAATATCATTTTTTATTATATTTTGGCCAGGATCAGAGCAAGTAAATGCATTAACTCTGGAGATAATTACATTAGGAAGATGTTCGATAGCATCTCTGACTGCATCACAATCAACAGAAGCTTTAATATTTACGCCTCACTCGCATACATAGACTCCTATTCTAACAATGGTCTGATTCTCAGACAAATAATACACCTTTTTGTAAAACTTCACCATTAATTTTTTGTTAATCTGAAATATTACATAAAATCTTATTGGATGATGAAATTATTGAAAGAATTTATTTTTTCTGATTAAGCTTCATAATAATGATAATGATAATAAATTGTAATTTTAATAAATGATTTCGAACATTTTTTTTTCAAGAAGAGCTTTATAGTCAGTTGTTCTTAATTTAGATTAATTATTTAGTGCAATTTTTTATAGTACAAACAAGTTTAAGAAGTAGTGAATTATGAAAAAGAATAATGAGGAGTATTATTACATTAATGGGAAGCATTATGATAATATGATAAAGAGCAGAAATGCGTATGAATCCATTCCATTTTATGTAAAGCAAGTAAAAAAATATGGTGGTCCTATTCTCGAGTTAGCCTGTGGAACTGGAAGAATTACCATTCCCATTGCAAAAAAAGGAATATCAATTGTTGGGTTGGATTTCTCTGTAAAAATGTTAGAACAAGCCAAAAGAAACTCAATAGGTAATAATGTAGAAATTGAATGGATAGAAGCTGATATGACAAACTATAGCCTAAGTAGAAAATTTTCTGTAATACTAATGCCCGCTGCTGCAATGAATTGGGTGCTTGAGAATAAAGACATAGAAAAATGTTTAACCTGTATAAAGGACCATCTAAACCAAGATGGGATATTTATTTTTAATGTGTTTAATCCCAATTTGGATATTTTAAAGAGAGATCCTTCAAAAAAATATGATATATCTAAATACCCAAATCCAGATGGTAAAGGAATTGTAGTTGTAACCGAAAGCAATTATTATGACAAAGCTACTCAAATTAATCACATAACCTCGTATTATAATATTAATAGTAAGGAAATAATCAAGAAATTGAAATTAAGAATGTTTTTTCCACAAGAATTAGACGCTTTACTTAATTACAATGGTTTTAAAATTGACCATAAATATGGATCTTTTGTCGAAGAACCATTTAATTCCGATTCAAACTGGCAAATTGTAATCTGTCATAAGAAGTAAATAAAAATTTCTTTACTCGTGAAATTTTTTATGAAAAGTTCATTATTATTTTTATGGTACAAGAAGAAGAATCAAAGAAGGAAGAGTTTGCGAAAGAATTTATGGCAGAAGAAGGCTTGAAAGGTAAGGCCAGAAGGATTAAAATAATGAGGATTATCGATACTGTGGGGTATGATAAGCGAAAGATTAAGACAGCATTAGCTCGATCTACATTAGCAGATAGGATTCATCATGAATAAATTAGGATATCCAATTGTATTTCAGACGATGATCATAAATTAAATTAATTTTATTAAATATATTCGAATTATAGTATTTACTTACATCTAAAAAAAGGGTTTATTAGAGTGCTTGATATTGAATTATTTCGGAAAAATGTTGAGGAAATTGTTAATTCAGAAAAGAAACGATTTAAAGATCCGATTAATGCAGAAAAAACCTTAGACTTTGACAGAAAGTGGAGAGAGATCTTACAAAAAATCCAGGATTTACGGAAAGATAGGAATGAGATCTCTTCTCAAATAGCCGACTTCAAAAAAAGGGGAGAAACTAAAAAAGCTGAAGATGCCATTAACACTTCCAAGGAGATAAAAGCTAAAATTGATGAATTAGAAAAAAAACAAATAGAATTTCTTGAGCAAAGAGAAGAACATCGTTATGCAGTCGGCAATATATTACATGATTCTGTTCCAATTGGAGAAACTGAAGAATTTAATGAAATTATAAGGAGTAGTGGTGAAAAAAAACAGTTTAATTTTCAACCGCTCTCCCATGTTGATTTGATTTCTCAAATTGATGGAGCTGACACGAAAAAAGCATCAGAAGTGGTAGGAACAAGATTTTATTATTTAAAAAGGGATTTGGTACTTTTAAATCTAGCTTTATTAAAGTATGCCTTAGATAAGCTTGTAAGTAAAGGTTACATTCCAATGTGGACTCCTTTTTTTATTAAACATGAAGTGATGAAAGCAGCTGCGGAATTAGCAGAATTTGAAGACCAATTATATAAAATTGAAGGAGAAGACCTTTATATGATCGCTACTTCTGAACAAACCTTAGCAGCATTTCATTATAATGAAATTATTGATCCTAAAATATTACCACTAAAATATGCAGGAATCTCTTCGTGTTTCAGAAGAGAAGCAGGTTCACATGGTAAAGATACACTTGGTATATTTAGAGTTCATCGATTTGAAAAGGTTGAACAGTTTATATTCTGTAAGCCTGAGGATTCTTGGAAATACCATGAAGAATTAATATCGAATTCTGAAGAAATTTTTAAAGAATTAGAACTTCCATATAGAATTGTCAATATAGCTTCTGGAGAGTTAAATGATAACGCTGCTAAAAAATATGATTTAGAAGCCTGGTTTCCTGCCTCAGAAACGTTCCGTGAACTAGTATCCTGCAGTAACTGTTTAGATTATCAAGCAAGAAAATTAAAAATTAGAATGGGTAAGGTTGGTGGGGCTCAAGAAAAAGAAATTCTACATACTCTTAATTCAACCGCAATAGCAACTGAACGGACAATCTGTTGTATTTTGGAAAATTATCAGAATGAAGACCATTCAATTACTATTCCGAAAATACTTCAAAATTATATGAATGGGAAAAAAGTTATAAAAGCAGTTAAATAGATCTAAATAGAGTTTAACATGATCGAAAAAGATTTGGAGGAGTTTGAAGAATTTTATAATGAAAAAATCAACGCTATTTTTTCAAAGGTAAAAAGAGCTTCGAAAAAGATAATATTAGAGATCCGAGATAATTTAATTGAAATTAAAGTATGTTTAGATCATTTTATTGAAGCTGGGAAAGATAAAATTGATCAGAAGTCTCAGAAGTCTCTCAACTTTTTCTCTGATAGAATTAGAAAGGAAATAGATGAGATTGAGGTCCCCGACAATGAGATAAACTATGACAATATTATGGATTTGTTGAACTCAATAAAGAAACTATTCACAAACATTAATGAAATTGCTAGAAAATCCCTCCCTAAATTTCAGAAAGAGGTTCAACCTCAAATCAAAGAGTTAAATTATATAACTCGTAAACTGGGTAAAAAACAAGCTATTTTGGACGAATTTCTTAGAAAAAAATATACTGATCTTAAAAATGCAGAATATTTATTGAAAAAATTACCTAAAATTTTTACTCTAAAGGATAATATAGAGCACTCAAAAACAGATTTGGAGCAATTTGAAACGGAGTTAGAAGAAAGAAAAGAAACCGAAGAAGAGTTAAATGCAAAATTAGTAGAACTTGAAAAAAATAATTTATTCAAAGAATTGGAAACGGAGAAAGATAAATTATTTCAATTACAAATGAGAATTAATGACGAAATTGGTTTTAAAAAGGCTTTAAAGAAATTTAAGTTTGAATTAGAAAAAAATACAATACATGCTCCTAGTGTAAATATAAATTATTTAAAAGATTTTCTTAAAAACCCAATTGGTGTTCTCATCTCTGAGAGAAAGGATTTACCAAAGTTTACTAGTTTGATGGTTCAATTAAGGCATGTTTTGGAGGAAAACAGGTTAAATCTCAAATCTGACACAAAACAAAAAACAGTTGAACAAATTAATGCAATTTTTGAAGAAAAGCTGCTGCAGGAAAACATTGAAAAATTTCTGCAATTTAGAGAAAAGATAACTCAAATTGAGGAAAAAATTGAAGCTGCAGGTTTAGCAAAGAAATTAGAAGAATTGAAAAACCAAATCTCTTCAAATGCTGTAAAACTCGAACATGTCGAAAATGACCATAATAGAAAAAACAAAGATTATTTACGATATCTTAACACTTTAAAATCTGAAAGAGAAGAGTTTCAATCTCTGGTAGAGGAAGTATTAAATGAGAGTATAAAAATAAATATCGTTTTTGCTTTTTAAGATTACTTTTTTTCTAATATTTCAAAATTACGATTATTATTCACATTTTTTTTCTTGAAGGAGAATGTTAAATTTTTTTTTAAGAATTTAAAAACCTCCGTGTCTCGTAAGTTAAAAATTTTCAAATATTCATATCCTAAAACTACATCTTGTTTCAGATCCATATCAAATCCAGCTCTAAAAGAATCGTAAATAAATATCTTGCTTATGTCATTCTTAGACGCATTATTAAGTAAGGCAACTAAAGAAGGTGTATTCGGATCTGAAAAATATGATGAGATAATATCAGGCGGATTCCTACTTAATATTGAAATCCCAGCGGAATGAATAGCAGGACAAATAACTAACTGATTCTTTTGTATTAGAGTATTAATTTCATAAAAATTTTTAGCAGTGATTAAAATTAAATCTAAAAAGGCAATGGTTGTTTGTTTTGCCTTGAATTTTTCAATAGCAATTTTATTGAATTTGCTTATTACATCATCGAAAGGTTTTGGAATGTCTGCTGAATCTTCCTTGATTCCAATTAAACCATTTTCTTCTGCAAGTTCTAGTATTTCTGAAGCATTACAATATACCAATATTTGTTTAAAACAATTTACATCAGACAATGTGTTAATTAAATCCTTAAACATTGCAATTGTAAAATCCTTAAGTTGATCAGCTGAAAAGCAGTCCCCGAGACGAGATTTTGTTGTTGAAAAAGGGGCTATAGGAATTAATAAAGAACTCATAATCTTCGAAGATAGAATCTCACTAAAAATATTAGTTTAAGTTGTTAAAGTCAAAAATAACCTTTTATATTTAAGATTATTTAGTCTTATCTTAAATCATTTAAAATTTGAATTGATAAACATTCAAAGGCTTTATCAATGTTCTTATTTGATTTTGCTGAAGTTTCCACATATTCCACTTTATAGGATTCTGATTTTTCCTTTGCTTCCTCGAATGAAACTACCCTTTCATCTATTTTATCAATTTTATTACCAATTATTATAAAAGGAATCTCACCGCTTAATTCTTTTAACTTAGAAATCCAAAAGTCAATATTATCAAAAGACTCCCTATTAATTACATCATATACTATAAAGGCACCAACAGCTTGGACAAAATAATACTCATTACTAAACAATTTATCATGCTGGCCACCTAAATCCCAAAAATAAAGTTTGAACTCTTGAACATCCTTTTTCGATTTGAAATTTTTTATATTTAACTTATTAATTACTTTACTTAATTCAATTTCCTTTATTAAAAAATTAGCACCTATTGTCTGATCATATTCCTCGCTAAACTGGTCATCTACATAACGGGCTAATATGCTGGTTTTACCCACTGAAGGGTCACCGCATAAAATAACTTTTCCACGATAAGACATAAAGTTTTATCCCTTGTACTTGTAATACTATAATTGATTTTTATTTCCTAATTTTTGACATATTATATGCAATTTTGTTAGTTAGAATATATATTTTTTTGAATAATTCATATTATTCCGTTTTAAGTAGGAATATTAGAATTTATTTTGTAAATGGTGTCTTTTTAGCTGTCAATTGTATTAATTTACATTGGCTTGTAATAAAGTATCGAAACAAATGCTCGTATCCTATAATCTGCTTTGGCATACCATCCTCTAACCATAATCCTGATGTGTACTCCGGGGCTTCCTTTACTTGATCCAAGGTAGTTAGAAGAAATTGATTATCAGAGATTAGCAATCCGAAAGGAATAACATTTTCACCTTCTATCGAATGAATTGTTACAGAGACTTTTAGAAGCTTTTTTATTTCCTCTTTTAAAATTTCATTATATTTCAATGCGATAACAAGTTGGATATCAGAAGAAAATTTCTTATTCCATAGTTCTTTTAATACCCATTCATACCCCCCTAATTCATTCATAAGCAAATCAGGAGTAAGAATGAAAAAAATACGTTCCTTGGCAGAATTTATTAATTCCTTTATTTTCTTTCTAATTTTTGATCTTGAATTTATAGCCCAGACACGGGGTTCTGTTTCTTCTTTTGTTATCTCTAATTCGCCAATAATTTTTTCTAATACTAAGGTATCTTCAATCCGTTGTTTATATTGCTCACGTATTACCTTGAAAATTCTATCAATTGGAATAACTTGATAATTGGCGCCCCTCTTAATAGGTTCTTTTTGAATAAAGCCCTTATCTATTAATCTATTTAAAGAATCATAAACTCTGGCCCTATCCACTCCAGAATGTTTAGCAATATCCGCAGGGCTTAATATTTTATACTGACAAAGAGTAAGTAAAACTTTAGAATCATTTTTCGTGAATCCTAATGACTGGAGTGCTTCTTCAATCTCAGATGTTTCTAGCTCATTCATGCTTAGTTTTTAAGAATTAAAGACAATAATTATGCCAATAATATTAAAATTTTCTGTATATTGCAATAGTTAAAGAGCTTATATTTTAATTTATTTTTTTAGTAAAAATTTTGATCATTTTTCATTTTCCAATAAGTATTTCAAATATATTTCGAAATGCACACTTAGAAGCTTTACAATAAATTTTGTGAAGATTTAAAAATGCCATTACATCATAATTTGTAATTCTATTAAAGGTTCTGCATTAATTTCTAACTGAAAGCTAGACAATTGTGATGTTTTTTCAAAAAAAAATATCAAGATATTATTAAATAGAACTTGAAAACAATATAATTCTGCAATCAGTAAAAATTTAACAATGTTTAATAATGGCTTATTTTAGTTTCAAAAATTTTTATTGAAACGTTAATAAAAGGGAAAATTCAATAATTTAAGAGAACAAGCTTTTATTTCCGACAAAATAAAAAAATAATTTTTATTAGAAATTAATATCATATTAATAAACCGATCTAATTTTCGAACTTAACGATTCGAATTAAAAGATCATCTAAAATTATTGATTCGAATCATAATATTTATATAATAGAAATGTGTAGTAATACTTAATTAACATCTAAATAACAATCCTATATTAAAAAGTTGGAGGAATAAAAATGGCAAAAAAGAAAGCTCCCGCGAAGAAATCTGAAGGTTATATTGCTAAAGCTCCTATCAGACGATTAATGAAGAAAGAAGGAGCCGATCTAGTAGCAGCAGAAGCTTTAGATAAACTTATTGGTTTCCTTGAAAGCAGTGCCGCAACGGCAACAAAGGATGCCATAAAAGTTTGCAAAGCAGATAAACGCAAAAGAGTTACTGCTGCAGATATTCGCGCCGCAACTCGCTAAATACCTTTAGATTTTAACATTTAATGTTATTTTTTTTTTTCTTTTTTTGATAATAATAGTCAGAAGTTTTCAAAAAATTCTTGATTCAAATAGTTATGTATATTTTCATCAAGTTTCTTCTTTACTGCATCTAAACCTTCAGGAAGTACACGAGTTTTTCCTACGATATCAATGAAACCAAGCTCAGTTCCATACCTCGGAATTAAATGAAAATGTAAATGATCAATACTACCGCCTGCATCCCTACCCTGATTTAACCCAATATTATATCCTTTAGGATTATATAAATCGTCTAAAAGCAACTGAATTCCTTGAATTGCTCGATTGATATGAATTATTTCTTCCTTTGTAAGTTCAAGAAATTTAGTTAAGTGTCTTTGAGTTACAATCATTAAATGAGCAGGATTATAAGGATATAAATTCAAAATGATAAAACATGTATCGTCTTCATATACTTTCAGAATTTCAACACGATCATCATTATCTCTTACAGCACATAATATACAATCCACATTTGGTCTTGCCTTCCCTTGTACATAATCTAATTTCCCTAAAGCTTGTAACCAATCCTTAAAAATAAGTTTTCACCATATGTAGTGTATACAACTCAAGAATATAATGAGAAATCAGAACCCCCAACAAAATCTTTAGCTTTCGTAAAATCATCTGGTTTTATTTTACCTGAGCAATACTCACCTAATAATATATTACTATATGCCGCGCTGTCAAATACACGTCTAATTGACTTGAAAAATGAATTTTTAGAAACAGTTCCATCATTTTTAAGGAATATCTGGTCGCTTATTTCATAACGGTGATTATTAATATCAATTCTATAGAATAAATCTTTAATAAGAAAAAATTTTCTCAGATCCCAGAAAAATTGCATTTTTCTATTTTCTTTTAATGAATTTAGAGTATCTACATGTGGTTTAGCCATTTGAGTTCCAAGTGAAAAAATTATAAGAGATTTATTTTTGGGTTTAATAACCACCATTCTCCTGCCAATTGGTCGTCCCGCAGGATCATTTCCAGGAGGAAAAATAAATTGAAATCCAAAATCTAGCTTAGAATCAGAAATTTTTTCTCTTAATAATCCCTCATCTAATAAATATTCTTGAACCAAATTCTTTATTTTACTTTCTTTATCAGACATATTTGTTCGATGATCTTAAGAATGAAGTAAGTAATATAATTTTTTATGAGGAATTTTTAATAACTTAATACTTCCCCTTAGGTCGGATTTGAGGTTCAATTCCTGCTTCTTTTAATTTTGTTATATTATTTTCTAACTCTTCTAAGGGGGTGCAAAAAATTACTTGAAGAGTATTATAGTCAAAATATATCTTCCCAACAATGCCTAAGCCCATCATTTGATTATTACCATCGATAAATGTATGGTCTATATCCATTTTAATTGCTTTTTTTTCTTCTTCAAGTTCAATTAAAGAAGGCTGACAAGCAGTAAACCCCGGTCCTCGATTTTGGATTAAATAGTTCATTATAGCGTAATCTAATTCATCATTAATTTCTCCGTTCTCTTGAAGGACTTTAACAATAGATGGATCTTCCATAATAAAAAAAAAATTTTCTTTAGATAAAAAAGAGAATAACTAATTTTTATTTTTTCGGGTGAATCATAATAATAAAAATTATTCGGCATTCGAACTGCTTATTAACTCGAAACCTGAAATAAGGAAACTAAAAGAAAATAAAGTAATGATATTAATATTATGCCTATTCTTTCTCAAACAGCACTTCGTCAATACTGTGAACGGCACAGTTTAAAGATGATAATTTTTCGGTTATCACTTCTAATGACACATCATTTCCTATAATATTAATATGTAGGGAGGCTGTTTTTTGATCTAATTCGTCCAGCTTTACACTAACTTTAGAAATTCCTGTAATATCCATCAGAGCTCCCGCCACGTAATCAATTGAAGGAGAATGAGGTTTAAGGACATCCAAAAAGTATTCTATTCTCATGGTTTTTATTTAACTTTTAAGATTAATTGAATAATAATAGTTTAAATGGTTATTTTATATTTTTTTTTATTTCTTTATAAAAGTTTCTTAATTTCTTCAATTAATTTTTGAGGAATTTCACTTTCCTTTACAATTACATCTGCTTTATTAAGGGTTTCAACAATAGCTAGCTTAGTATGAACCGCGATAGAATAGGCACTAACGTTAATTGCTGCCTCGATATCTCTGTAATTATCTCCAATAACTAAAATTTCATAAGGATTAACCCCAAGCTTATCACAAATAATTTGGAGATGGTCTGGATGTGGTTTTGGATTACTAACATTATCTCTACCGATTATAACATCAAAAAACTTTAGAAGTTTTACTTTTTCAAGAGATAACTTAGCATGTTCATATTTATTAAACGTAAATATTGCTTGTTTAAGATTATTGTATTGAGCAAAAATGAGGACATCTTCGATACCTTTTATCATTGTGGCATTAAGAGCAGCTTTATACTCAATTTTACTTACTTCTATATCGACTTCTTGTAAAATTTTGTTTATTTGGTTTGGATCAGTGCCATTTTGTTGAAAAATTTCTTTAGAAATATTTATATTATCCAAGATGCTTTTTTGAATCGAAAGTTTTTTTTTATCTATGCCGTGTGCCACAAGAATATTAATCGCAGCCTTTCGAGCGTCAATTGAGTTAATTTTGAAGTGTATTAAAGTTCCATCTAAATCCCAAACAATTGCTTTGATAGGTTTTTTATTATTATTCATTAATCTAAGGGATATATCTTTAAAATTCTAAATCAGAATAAATCGGTCCTTTTGGAGTTAACTCTGATTTTTTAAGCTTTATCTGACTAATGTTAAATGGTCCAAACTCCACGTTTTTATTCTCATTGACGAGTTTCTTAAAAATATCAAATGTTTTATAATTAATTTTTTCTTTTCTTAATCTCCCAATGGTCAGATGTGGTTTAAATTGTGTTCTTTTATCGCGATCTACATTTAATCTTATATTCAGTAAATCTTCCACAGAGTCTTTAATTGTTTGTAAAAAAGGAATATCTCCAATAAGTTTTAACCATATAACTGAAAATCTGTTGAACTGACCTACACCCTTCAAATAATATTTGAATTCTTTACCCTGAAAGTGTTTTTCATTTATTTCTGTCTTTAATATTTCATATATCTGTGGAGCTAATAATTCAGAAATATTACCTAAGAATTTAACAGTCATATGTAAATTTTCCGGTTTAACTAACTTCAGATTTGGTTGGTTTTTCTTCAGTCGAGAAGTAAGGGTGGTAATATTCTCAATAGTACTATTTTCTTTTAATTCCAGTGCAATGAAGGATCTAATCATTTTTTGTCCCAATAGTTAAAAATTCTCCATTGTTTATCTTTTAATTGCTTCTTATGTTCCGGGATAATATGAACTTCATCTAAATCTTCTAAGGATGAAGATTTTATTATATTAATCATGTCTTGTAAAAAGAGTATATTCATCTTACCTCTTGTATCTGCATCTGCAGAAGCATTATGAGGAATAAGTATCATACGAATTTCAGGTCGTTGTTGCTTGATTTTCTTAAACCTTTCGAGGATTTTACTATTGAGTGGTTCTATTGGAAAGACATCAAAGGCAATGTTTATAGAGATTTCATTTGTTTCAAGCATATCAAGTAGAGAATCCAAATCCAGAACCGGTCCTCTTGCAGTATTTACTAGTAGAGCATTTTTTTTCATTAATTTCAATAAATCCCGATTGACCATTTTTTCAGTATATTTATTTAAAGGAACATGGATACTAACGATATCTGAGTCTCTGAAGACATCCTCTATATTTTCTTTGAATTCAATGGAAGGGAAATCCTGTTCGAACTCATTCATCTGATTAATATCATAATACAGAATTTTAATCCCCCAAGGATATAACCTTCTAATTATTTCTTTTCCAATTTCACCCAATCCAACGATACCGAGTACTTTACCAGTGATTACAGAAGAAAGAGATTGATCTAAATCCCATTTATCTTCAGGTGTCCATTGATTATCCCAAATATAATTATGGAGATCAACAAGATTCCTCAAGTTTGCCATAATTATTGCTATCGTATAATCTGCAACTGTTTCATGGAGAACTCCAGGAGTATGAGTTATAATAATATTATCTTTATGAGTTCTCTGAATGTGATTATATCCGACTGTTGATGTAGAAATAGCAAAAACATTTGAATTTTCCAACGTTTCTGAATTTAAAAAATGACTTAAGTGGCATCCAATGATATCAGGTTTAAATTCCTCAACTCTCTTGTTAATCTGATCTTCAGAGGGAAATCTCCCTTTGAATACTTTTAAATTTGAGATTTGATCTAGTTCTTGCCATAAATTTTTAATATCTTTGCGGATCACTTCAGAGATTGCTTCATTAGATCCAATTTCCATATCTGAGAAAACATTTGAGGTGAGAAATACCTTAGGTTTGTAGGTCATACTCATAACCAGTATTTTTGTACTTTTGAATTTTATGATCATTAATTTTAATATTCAATTTTATCTAATTATCAAGATTTATTAAAACAAACTCTATTTTATAATTAAAAATATTGAGCAAGTGGTATGAAATGGCAAAAGTTAAATGTCAACAATGTAAAGAAGAAATAGTTGGAGGGGCTAAAATACAAGAATTTGACCCTATTGAACCTACAACGATGCATGTATTTTGTTCTAAGGAATGTAAGGACCAGTGGCTCGCTTTAATAAGTGAAAAACAATAGATTTTTTATTATTCCTATATTTTAGATATTCAATTTTTCTTCAAGATTGAAGATTCATTTTAAGATAAAAAATCCCCAAATTTTATGTGAAATTACTATTATTAGGTGATATTTAATTTTTTTCTGTTTTCTTCTATATCCTTAAAAATCTGCCATTTTGAAAGGAGAGCATTTTCAATTGTCGCAGTCCATATACAATGATCTTCTTCTTTAGAATCCTTAGACCATAGAGCATAACCAATTAAAATTACCAAATTCTCTCGAGATTCAACTCTGGTAAAAATATTTTTATAAGTAGGCCATTCATTGAAAAATCTTTTCCATCCATTGACCATATCTCTATCCCAATATCCTTTACGATCAATAAATATATGGTCTTCTGCCATTAAACCAATTAATCCCTCAATGTCTTGATTGTTGATATATTCATTAAATTGAAGAGCTGTTAATTTCGGATCTCGTTTATTCATAATAACACTTCGAAAATTACTACTAAGTCGATTTTATCTCTTAATTTTTTCAGGGAGATAAAAATCATAGGTTTTCTTAAGCAGTTTGGTTTTAATATACCTATCAATTCTCCTAGCATTTTGAAAGATTACCCATATCAATTTATCACTCTTATAATATTTTTGTACTTCAATAAAAGTGATCGGGTCTAATTCAAATTCACTTGCTTCTTCTTTTAAGAATTTGTTAACCCTTTTGATTAACCGAGGTATAATTTTCGGTAATTGTTCCTTAAAAAAGTTAGCAAGTAAGTCAATAATTACTAGCCTCAGGTCATAATAACGATCTAATACATCTTGAATGAAAAATGCCTTTATTAGGAATCTTAAGAATGATGGTGTGCTATTTAAGAACAATTCTGCCTCCATTGCTTCCACACTATTTTTTCGAAGGAACGGGGTGCTGGTATCAAGATATAATAATCTAGAATTTTCATTTACAAAAGGGTTTTTTGCATCGTAATCTATTAAGACAAAATTAGAAATTTGACCATCCAATCCTATTTCTATATCTTCTTTTTGCTTATTTAATGTCCATACTTTCTTAAATTCTCTTAAAACAAGTAAAACCAGTATTTCTACCTCATCATCGCTTACCTGGTGAATAATTTTGTTTCCAACAGATTCCGGATCAATTTTAGCTTGAACGCTATAAAACTGGATTTTTCCTTTATTATCTAAGAACCATATTACTTGATGTTCTGGAAGAATCAAGCCAATCTGCTTCTCTAAAATCCTGCAATATTCATTGTACGCCCAAACATGCCTTCGAACTTGCTTTTCATTATCAAATATTGGAATTCTTTTATAGGCTAGATGTTCTGGATCTCCAATAATTTCAAACACTAAACTCATTTCTCCAAATCCAAGTATTTTTATGGGGATTTTTCCTGTTTCTGGATGAATAGTGTCAATTGTTTTTTCAAATTCTTTTAACAATTCAATATTGATTTTCATAAGCTATCAACTATTATTATGTAATCTCTCTCAAACTTAGTTTATCATTATTTTTTTATGTTAATAAATGTTAATTAATTTCCCTCAATTTTACAAATAGGTTTATTTGAGACAGAACATTGCACTATTAGGATATTCGAATATGATGAGAATTGTGGCATGAGGAAAAAGATTTTTTCTATGATCATGGAGCAGAGATCTGAATTCGAATATCCTTATCTTCATTTTATTGATTTTTTATTGAATAATTTTCTTCACGATCAAGAATTGTTTTAACCATACCATCTCTTTCTGATTCTTGTAGTCGTTGAATATATCTTTCCAGTTGATCCCTCGTATGGTATGGACCACCTTCTCTTAACACGGTTTTCATTGGGTCTTCATGATTTGGAAATTTCTCTAGCATTTCTTTATGCCATTTATCAAGAAACTTTAATCCATAACTTACAATTTGGGGTTTTTCATCTACCTTATTTTTTTTCATATGAAAATCATTTTCATAATCATATAGCATTAACTCGGGGAAATTCTTTAAACCGGTATGGTAAGTTTTGATTAGTGTCCAATTATCGAATCTTACAGTGCGTTGACAACTCCATGCATTCTGACTAATAACAAGGAAGTTCCTACCAAACTTTTCATCAGCTTCAATATTTCTAAAGAAACTCTTTCCGTCCCAAAATTCAGGGACTTCCAATCCTAAACCTTCTATAATAGTAGCTGCTATATCAGATTGATAAATTAGTGAATTGTATTCTGAATTCCATTTTTTTCTTGGCCACTTTATTATCATTGGGACTCTGTTGGTTATGGGACAAGCAGTTGCATGATCTCCATAAATGTTTAATTCTCCTTGATTTTCACCGTGATCAGAACTAACAATTATCATTGTATCTTCATAGGTACCTTTATCCTTAAACATTTCAATAATTTTTCCGATGTATTCATCTGCATATTTTATTCCCACATCATATCCATCAATCCATTGTTTGAAATCATTTAAATTTCTAATTTCATTAAGTCCCTTTAATCTAGGAAGCTCTGGGGGTGGTGTATAAGCAATAGTTCCAAATGGTTCACAAGCAGAATGAGGTCCGTAACTCCTTCTATGTTTATTTATGTCTTCTTGTTTTAGCCAGGAAGGTGCGGGTTCATTCTCAAAGGGATTTCCAAATCCCATTGGAGTTCGGTAGGGTGTGTGAGGGTCCCAGAAATTTACGTGTAAAAACCAATTATCATTCTGCATATTTCCTTTTAACCATTTCTCTACATAAGGAAAAACTTGATCTGCTCTATCCATACCTCTAAATCCAGGATTATAGATTTCTTTCCATCCAGAATAAAACCAAAAAGCAGAATGCCGTTCTGCGAAGGAAGATATAGAGACTGGATATAACTTTGCCCTTCTGAGCATACTGATCCAGTTATAACGTAAAAATTGATCTTGAAATCCTCGTGTATTACCAGTTAAACGTAAATCTGCAGCGGTCCCACCATGTCCGACAATACCAGAATGTATTCCAAATCGTCCCGTAAAAAGTGAGGCTCTTGATGGCAAACATGGGGCATCTGAAACATAACACTCTGTAAAAATTGTCCCTTCCATTGCAATTTTATCAATATTAGGTGATGTGTTGCGGTGGTACCCATAACACCCAAGATGATCAGGTCTTAAAGTATCAATATCAAGATAAAGAATTCTCATATTTCTAAGATAAAACAAATTGTTTTTTAAGGTTTTTAGATTTTTTAATCCACATCTATAGGATAAAAAATTAGGAAAAATAATGTCAGAGAAATTAGATTGGGAAAACGCCGAGGTGATCGGTAAAAATAAAGAGCCTGCTCATAATAGCCTTATTCCTTATAAAGATCTAGAAACGGCATTGAGTGGAAACCGTGAAAATTCTATATTTTATAAATCCCTAAACGGAGATTGGAAATTTCATTGGGTTAAAAAACCAGCAGATCGTCCTCATAATTTTTATGAAATTAAATATGATATTGATGATTGGGATGAAATCACTGTACCAAGCAATTGGCAGATGCATGGTTTTGGAATTCCAATTTATTTAAATGTTAAATATCCTCGTAGTATAAATATTAAAGAAATACCTAAAATAAATCATGAATATAATCCCGTAGGTTCCTATCGAACTGAATTTGAGATTCCTAATGAATGGAAGAATCGGGAAGTTTTTATTCATTTTGATGGTGTTAAATCAGCATTTTACATATGGATAAATGGGAAAGAGATTGGATATAGTCAAGGTTCTATGACCCCTGCTGAGTTTAATATTACAAAATATATACAGAAAGGAAAAAATATTCTTGCTGTAGAGGTTTATCGATGGTCTGATGGTAGTTATCTTGAGGATCAAGATATGTGGAGATTTAGTGGTATATATCGAGATGTCTACCTCTTTTCGGTACCAAAATTACACATTAGGGATTTCTTTGTTCATTGTGAGTTTGATGAGTTATATCAAGATGCAATTTTAAAAATTCGAACTATAGTACATAATTATAGTTTGAATAATAATGATGACTATAAAGTTGAAATATCGGTATTAGATGAAGAAAAGAGTTACATCGGGTCTAAAATTTTGATGTCAGACACGATAAGTATTAAAATTGATACAGAAGAAGTAGTTGAGATGCAAACCAAAATTGTAAATCCGAAAAAATGGTCAGCAGAGATGCCAAACCTTTATGATTTGATTTTAAAATTAAAAAACTCTAAGGATGAGATTATTGAAGTAGAACATTGCAAATTTGGATTTCGAGATGTTAAGATAGGAAGTGATGGGGGTTTTTATATTAACGGACAATCTATTAAGTTTAAGGGCGTGAATAGGCATGAACATGATCCTGATCACGGAAGAGCTATCCCCTATAGCAGAATGTTACAAGATATTAAATTACTAAAACTAAATAATATTAATGCTGTACGTACAAGTCATTATCCAGATCATCCTAAGTGGTATGAGTTATGTGATCAATACGGACTGTATATTATTGATGAATGTAATTTAGAAACACATGGTTTACGAGAGGTGATACCTAAAAGCGATCCTCAATGGACAGACGCCTGCGTTGATAGAATGGTAAGTATGGTTGAAAGAGATAAAAACCATCCCTGTATAGTCATGTGGTCGCTTGGGAATGAAGCTGGTATGGGGGATAACTTTAAAAATATGAAGGAAGCGGCGCTCAAGATAGATTCTTCAAGACCAATTCATTATGAGCAAGATTTTGACAATGAGGTTTCTGATGTTCTTAGTTATATGTACACTGCATCCTTTATTTTAGAAAGAATGGTAAAAAATAGAGAATATGGGCGATATAATCAACTTAAGAAAATAGAAGAAGGAATAGAAAAGCCTTATATGCTTTGTGAATACGTGCATTCAATGGGAAATAGTTTAGGCAATCTTAGTGAATATTGGGATGTTTTTGAAAAGTATCCAAATGTTCTTGGTGGATTTATATGGGATTTTGTAGATCAAGGGATTCGTAAAACCACTGAAGACGGGAGGGAATTTTGGGGATATGGTGGAGATTTTGGGGATATACGTAATGATCGTAATTACTGTATAAATGGAATTGTCTTACCTGACAGAAGACCCAATCCCGCGCTATTTGAGGTTAAGAAATTATACCAAAACATTAAAGCAATTCCTGTTGATCTAATCAAGGGGAAAATTAAAGTTATGAACAAGTATAATTTTAACTCCCTTGATTTCATTGATGCTAAATGGGAAACAACAGCAGATGGTATAAAAATACAAGAAGGTAGATTGAAGAAACTTGAGATTAAACCTGGGGACATTATTGACACTACTATTCCTTTTAAAATTTATGAAATTAAGCCTGATACAGAATATTATTTAAAGATCATTTTTTTACTTAAAGAAGATACACAGTGGGCGGAAAAAGGACATATTATAGCCTGGGATCAATTTAAAATACCTTATCCTTCTTTAAAGTTACGACTTGGCGATTTAAATGGACACACTCTTCCTATTAAAACAGTAATAGAATTCGGTGAATTGAAAAATATCGAACTCGAAGAATCAGAGACAAGCTTTATAATCAAAGGAGAATCTTTTCACGTGATTATTGGTAAAAAATCAGGGGTAATTGAATCTTATTATTTTAATAATAAAGAAATAATATCCAATGCTCTAATCCCCAATTTTTGGAGAGCACCAACTGATAATGATAGAAGAGACTTTTTGAGAGGAAGAAATAATGTTTACGATAAAAATTGGAGACAAGCAAGTAAAAATCGAATAACACGTAAAGTTGAATCTGAAAAGATGAAACCACAAATTATTCGCATCAATGTAGAATTTACTGTTATTAACTCAGAAGAGCCTCTTAAGACAGATTACCTTATTTATGGAAATGGCGTGATCATTATAAGAAATGAATTTACACCTACTAAGCGTATGATTCGCTTTGGTATGCAAACTTCCATTCCCAAAGAATATAATAAGATGACCTGGTATGGAAGAGGTCCCCATGAAACCATGTTCGATAGAAAAACAGGAGCTGCAGTGGGGATTTATTCTGATTCTGTGGAAAATTTAACACATCCGTATGTTAGACCACAAGTGAATGGAAATAGAACTGATGTACGATGGGTTATTATGACTAATAAAAATGGAGACGGTTTACTAATATCTGATGTAGGAGGGACTAAGCTTAGTGTTAGTGCTTGGCCTTATTCTATGGAAGATCTGGAATCTGCAACACATAATCACCAATTACGTCCTCGTGATTTTATAACATTTAATATTGATTATAAACAATGTGGTGTAGGAACTTATTGGTATCATAGGAAATATATGTTAGAAGGAGATAAGAAATATAGTTACTCCTTTCTCTTAAGAGGATATACTAATGATATGAGAAAAATTCCTTCAAAAATTTAATCTGTAGATAGAGAATTTATTATTTAAAATTTAACTTACAATTATAATTAGATTATTTTTCAAGAAACTGGTGTTTGAATGGCGCGACCTTTATGGTTTGTTAAACTATTAAAAAAAGCATTCCCAAATGTAAAACTCATAGCTAAATTAACAAATTTGCCGATTTTAGGAACTCTGATTGATCATCTTCTTTTTAAAGGTGATGACATCATTTATCTCCCTCAAGATAAAGTAATCAACATCAATAAACCACTGGAGGAATATGACGAATACGTTTTACCCTCTCAAGTATTAGAATATTTTATTAATAAATCAAAAAATCACTGGGTTATGAATTTCTGTATCTGTCGCTCTAGTATGGGTTGCAAAGATTTTCCTCAGGAGTTAGGTTGTTTGTTTCTTGG
The DNA here is from genome assembly GCA_016839705.1 of Promethearchaeota archaeon. GTDB lineage: Archaea > Asgardarchaeota > Lokiarchaeia > Sigyniarchaeales > SOKP01 > Loki-b32. The sequence goes on from JAEOTR010000014.1 coordinate 94,611, forward strand.
TGATGCCGTTCTTGATATAAACCCACAATTAGGAAGGTTGGTAAGTAAAGAAGAAGCTTTGGAACATTTAAATAAATGTAGAGATGCGGGATTAGTTCAAATGATAGGTAGAAATAGATTAGACGCCCAATGGCTTGGTGTTAGGGAGGGGGAGAAATTATTAAGTATTTGTAATTGTGACCCATGCTGTTGTCTTTGGCGTGTATCCTCAATATTGGCCCCAAAAATCGGAGCGAAAATAAAAAAAATGCCTGGAGTAACAGTTCAAGTATCAGATAAGTGTATCGGATGTGGATCTTGTACCGAGGGGATTTGTTTTGTTAATGCTATAAGTCTAATCAATGATAAAGCTATAATAAATGGGAATTGTAGGGGTTGTGGTCGCTGTGTTGATATCTGTCCTCAAAAAGCAATTGAATTAACGATTCAAGATAAACGTTATATTCAAAAATCTCTCAAAGAATTAGACAGGATAATAAATGTTGCATAATTGAAAGTAAATTGATGAATTATTCCCAGGAAAGATTTCCTTTTTTAAGATTATTAATTCTTGTTCTATGTTTTAATGCTGAAACTGCTTGTACAGTTTCTTTGATTGAATGAAACACAGGTATATTTGCGAGTTCTAAAGATTCTATGATTAATGAATATTTCGAAACATAAGGAATAAAGCATACTACTGGCTTATTTTTCGATGTTACAATATTTGCTATTCTTCTACCTATCTGAAATGATATATTAGGGGGATAAGGCAAGAGTAATACAATTATACATTCAATTCTTTCAACATCCGATAAATATCGAATTACATCTTCGATGTCTGTGTCAAGAACAGAACCCGTGAGATCAATTGGGTTGTTAAAGGAAGCAATTTCTTTAGCTGTAGGATTCACTAGACTTTTTAAGTGTCTTTTTTCTTGAGGTGAGAATCGTACAGCATTCAATCCATATTTCTTTAACATATCAGAAGCCAATACAGCGTGTCCTCCTGATACAGATATTATCGCCACATTACCATAAGTCACTACATTATTTCCAAAAGGATTTCTTCGTTGTGATAATACATCATACACCTTTAAACTAGTCAATAATTCGGTTTCAGAATGAGGTTGGATTATTAGATGTTGTCTTAGAGCATTGTAAATTATGTTATAATTTCCTGCTAAACTGGCTGTATGTGATTGCGTTGCAACTTTACCTTCTCTTGTTTTACCTCCATAATATACAATAACGGTATCTTCCGATTCTTTCGCTAATTGAAGAAAATCTCTTGACTTTCCCTCTTTAAAACCCTCTAAATAAAATGCAATATTTGATGTTTCTTGATCTACTTGACTGAAGTATTCTAGTAACATTACCTCATCCACTACTGCTCGATTACCTATTGAAACGGCAGTTGATACCCCTATATTTCTTTCATGAAATTTCTCGAAGAACATATCTACCAGTACTCCTCCCGATTGACTAATGAGTGCCACAGATCCTTTTTTTGGTCGTGTGATCCGTTCTGTGGGTAAAAAAATAGTATCGACTCTCGGTGGTGCATAAACACCTAGACAATTTGGACCAAGTAATGCAATATCATTTTCAAAAGCTATTTTTTGAAGTTTTTCTTGTCTCTTCTTTCCTTTTCCGCCAATTTCCGCAAATCCTCCACCAATTATAACACTTGAAGGGATTCCTAATTCAGCACAATCCTGAACATATTCTAAAGTAGCATTTGGTTCTAATGCTATGACAAGGAGATCAGGGATTTCTGGTAATTCATCCAATCTATTATATAACCTAATTCCTTCAATTTCTCCTCCTCCAGGATAAATCCCAAAAACTTTAACATCCATTTCAAATACGTTTTTCAATAAAATAATACGTCCTGGACTAAGAGGATTTTTCTTGGAAATACCTACTACCGCAATAGATTTGGGTTTAAATAATTTCTCTAAATCCATTTTAACTAGAAATTTGTAGTCTATAATTTTGAGATATGATAGTTAAAGAGAATAACATATTTAATATTGCTTTAATTTAGCACTAAAAAATGAAAGGAGTAAATGATGATGAATTAACTGCTAACAATATCTTTGAAAATATTGACAAAAGAGTTAAAATCTTGGTTTAAAAAATTAGTATCAAAAGGACCGTGCTTTTTTAAAGCAAGCATATAGTAGGGGAGAGTAGTTTCTTTTATAGTTATAGGTTTAAACATAAAGTAGTTTCCAGATTTTTTTAAGATGATTTGATCTTCTTGTTTTTCTAACTCCATCTCTTCAAATACGTCATTGAGAGAAAGAAAATAAGCAATTGTACCACTTAACTTTTTTCTTGAATTATCATCTTTAAAGCAGGAACCCAAAATAATCGAATTTCTATCAACAATAATTAAACCTTCACAATCTAATTTTTTCGAATATTCTGTAATGGTTTTTTGAATTAATTCTGATTTTGGGAATAGTTCCAAGAGTAGAGTTGATAAGGCGCTCATGATTGTAAACGGATCATAAATTGAAGTTCTATAAAAATTAATCTTCCAATAGTTAGCAGTCTCAACAATTTCTTTTTGCAGTTTTTGAATTTCATTTTCTATTTCTTGTTTTACACTTTGTATTAATTTCGGATCATGTTTATGAAAGAAAACATAGACAGGTGGTGATATGTTCAATTCTTTGAACTTTTCAATAACATCATAAAAATAACTCATTGATTCTGTTATACGAGAAGTATCTAATATATCAATAACATATATAGCAATTTCTGTATCCTCGAAAAATTTACTTGGGTTTTTCAAATATGCAATACGGTAACTTTTTTGACCCCCTAAATCCCATTCACTTATCTCTTTTCCTAATAATGTAAAATTGCTTCTCTGAGCACCCCTAGTGGGCTCAACTAAAGCAATTTTAGAAAATTCTCTCTTTAAGGCTAAGATTATGCTGGTCTTACCCGCAGCATCCAAACCAGTAAATAAAATTTTGAGTGCCTTCTCTTTAGATTGTCCTTCTTCTTGGAAAAATAATAGTGAGTCTTCCAAATGGTTTTCAACTATAAGTAATTATATGAATATTCCAACCAAGAATTAAACAGATAGTCTGTTATTTAAATCTATGGTAAGAGGCACAATTAAGTTTAGATTGAATTATTTTGAATTATTTTTTCCTATTATAATCTCAATTAAATATTTATTAGTAAAGAAAGAGAAATATTATTAATTCAAATTTTTTTTGAATAAAAAAATGAGTGAAAAAGAATTAGAGAAGAATGAAGGTTATTCTTTTAAAAGAGCTGCTAGCTTTGCTACAGGACAGATAGCTGATCAAGGTGCATATCAAACATTTACATTTTTAGTATTTACGTTCTATTATGCTGTTGTTCAGCTCAATATTACGCTAATTACAATTGGATTCATAATATGGGCGTTTTGGAATAGTTTTAATGATCCAATGTTAGGTTATTTATCAGACAGAACACATACTAAATTCGGACGTCGTTTACCATATATTATGATAGCAATAATACCTCTTGGTCTAATCCTATTTTTTCTATTTACCCCTCCACTACCTTTGGGAGTCGCATATCAAATGGGAAATTTTATTTATTTCATGGTTATTATAATAGTATTCGAATTCTTCTATACAATGTACAGTCTTAACACTACTTCATTATTTCCAGAAACTTTTATTTCTGAAGATGAAAGAACTAAAGCCAATAATGTTAGACAAGGATTTCTTATTCTAGGACTAATAGTAGCATTCGTATTACCCGGTCTATTCATTAGCGACTATACTCCAGATCCAGGAGATTCTGTTGCTATTAATACAGCTTTAGGAGAATATCAGTTATTCGGGATAATAGCAGCAATAATAGTCATCATCATCGGGATTATCTTCATAGTATTTACTCCAAGAGAAAAAAAGGAATTTAAAGAAGATTATAAAATAGCCCCAAGTTTTTTCAACTCGATTAAGTTGTGTTTGAAAAGTAAATCATTCATGTGGTATATTCCTGCGGAAATCGCCAATTGGTTTGTATATGGAATTTTGCCTACACTAATTCCTCTTTATGCAAAAGCTGTATTAGGTATAGTAGATCCTCTTATGATATCACTCCTTATGGGAGCGGCTTTTATTTCCTCGGTAATATTTATAACATTCGTATGGAAACCTATAGTTAGAAGGATGGGTAACAGAAAAGCTTGGATGATTTCAATGTCATCTTGGATCTTGACACTACTTCCATTGATGTTTCTTGGACCAAATATGGATATACTGGCAATAATTGTGTTCTTTTTTATTGGTTTAGGGCTATCCGGTTCATTTTATATAATCGATTTAGTTGTTAGCGATATAATTGATGAGGATGAAGTTAATACTGGAACACGTAGAGAGGCGGGATATTATGGTGTGAATGCTTTTTTCTTACGATTAGCTATCATAGTTGTTTTTCTAAGTATTGGTCCAATGTTTATTATTGCAGATTGGCAAGTTTTTACACTACCAGCTTCCCCAGAAATCCAACTCATGCTTCGAATCTTAATGTTTGTCTATCCTGCAGTAGCATTAGTGATTGCAATTTTATCCATTTATAAGTATCCTTTACATGGAAAAAGATTAGAACAAGTAAAAGAGAACCTCAAAGAAATACACGAACAGAAAAAAGCTAAATTTTAAATCTTTTATCTTTTTTTTATATCTTTCAGTTGTGTTATTCCTAGTCGAATTCTAGATAGAATTTCTTCAAGGTCTTCTTTTTTTACAATTAGCGGGGGCATGATAATGAGAGTGTCTTTTTTATTCCCACAATAATTGAGAAGTACTCCTTGTTTAATTATAGAAAGCATACTTAGCTGAGAATCCTCTACGTTATTAAATTCTAAACCCCACATTAATCCTCTACCCCTTGCTTCTTTTAGGATATCGATATTTTCTTCCACGATTTTCTTTAAACCTTTACCAAAGATATTACCCATCTCTTTCACATGATCCAAAAAGTTTGGATCAGATTGAATCTTTAGCATTTCGAGAGCCACAGCACAAGCAAGATCTGACCCTCCCGTAGTAGAAATGTGAATAAAAGGATCTTCCTTGAAAACAGCTTTTTCTATACAAGGTTTGTAACTACACGTTGATAAAGGATAAATTCCAGAACTCATACCTTTTCCGCATACAATAAAATCGGGTACTACTTTTTCATTGGGATATATTCCGCCATAAATCGCCCAAAAATGTCCAGTCCGCCCAAGTCCTGATTGGACCTCATCCATAATCAGCATTATGCCACTATCATCACAAATTTCTCTAACCTCTTGAAAATACCCCTCAGGGGCAATTAAAACACCTCCAGTAGCAGGAATCGTTTCCAAAATTACGCACGCAATATCATCTGTAATTGCATTTCTTATAGAATCAGCATCTCCAAAGGGAACCTGCTTAAATTCAGGAAAATTCCATAAAAAGGGATCTTTAAAATCAATGTCCCCGGTTAATAAAGCAAATCCAGTATGACCATGGTATCCACCTAAGGCAGAAATGCACCCTTTTCTTTTAGTGTAAGCTCTTGAAAACTTGATGGCAGTATCAATTGCTTCACCACCACTTACTCCGAATGTTGTTTTACTAATATCACCTGGCATTAATTCCGCTAATTTTTCACCTAAAAGAGCACGCTGCTCTGACAAAAGCATATGATCACCGAGGTCTAACCCCCCATCAAGAGCATCTTTAAGAGTTTTAATAATTTTAGGATGGCGATGGCCTAAATTAAAGACGCCTCCCGAGGACCGACAATTAATAAGTTCTAATGGAGGTTCATTAGGTCTAGAACCTTCTAAAGTTTTCATATATACACCATTTCTCTCACCGGGAATTACAGCTAAACCGAATCCTTTAAAAAACCTAGCCTTTGGTTTATTTACATACTTGGCATATAATTTTAGTAATTTCTGTTGAGGTAAAGTTCCTATATATTTTTCTTTCAGATTATCCTTCATAATTTTAATTAAAACCAGTAAAGTATTTTAAAATTATGGATTGGAGTATTAAACAATTACATAAAAGAAAAAAGGAAATTTAAAAAACTTGTTAAGATTTTTCTGTCAAGATTGCGATCGGGTTATTCTAGAACTCGTAACCGCATTTTTTACAAACACTCTTCTTCGCATACATCGGTATATGTCCCACGTATGAGAGTATTTTGCTTTTATCTTCGACAGATTTTATATCATGACCCACAGCACCACACATTGGGCATGTGATACGTTCTTCGGACGCAAATCCACCTGCACCTATATCTGGTGGTTTCAATTCTTGTAATTCGGATTCTACTTCACTGAGGTGAGCAGTTGTTGATTCAATGACAGTTTCTTTTTCAGAAAGTGCTTCATTTAACTCTTGAATTTGTGTATCTCGCTGTAATAAGGTGTTATTTAATTCACCTAGTTGTGAGTTTAATTGAGTAACTTCTTCCTGAGACGCTGAAACTTTAGAAGTCAATTCTTCAATTTCAGATTTTAATTTAGGAATTTCTTCTACTTTTGCTTCTAACTCGGTGTTGCTTTGTTTAGTTGTTTCTAACTCTGAAGTTATATTTGCTATATTTTCCTCGGATGTACTTACTTTCGAATCTTTCAAAGCTAGGTTATTTTCAAGATCACTTATTTTAGTCTTAGCTTCTTCTAATTCTGTCTTAAGCCCGTCATTTTCAGTGGTTAAATTGGTAATAGTTTGATCGTTTTCCCCGATAGTAGCTTGATCATCCGCAAGTGTTTTTTCAAGAGTACTCTTTGTCTCGTCAAGAGTATTTTTTGTATCAGTAAGTTCAGTTTCAGTTCTTAAAAGTTGTTCTTTTGTTTGAGTTAATTCAGTTTTGGATTCAGATAATTGCTTTTCCAGATCATTAACTTTAGCTCTAAGGTCTAATAGAAATCTACCCTCAATGGAAACCTTTTTATCAGGTTTTGCTTCGGCTTTTTCCCAGTCAATTGGAATATTATTTCACCTTTGAGTAATTCAAATATCGATAATTTAAAATTGGTTTTTTGAATTAATTTGATTATTAATATATATATCATATTGAATTAAGCTTTTAATTTTTTTTGACTTTAGGATTTCAAAAATATGTATTAAGTATTATGATTTAATTACTGTTGTGATCATAATATATTATAATGAAATTAATAGTGAATCTCGATAAAATAAATGGAACAGAAAGATAGTACGGAATTTAAAATTGATTATATTTCAACATCGGGAGTGTTTAAAACACCTTTTACCCTAATTATACTTTTACAGTTATTTTTTGGTTTTTCAATTGCATTATTAATCAATATATGGTTTTATAATGATCTTTATTTTCTAATTACAGGAAAAGGTTTTTTATCTTTTATCTTGATTGGACAGTGGTGGGAATGGTTTTTACTGCCATTGAATTTGTATGGTAATATCTTTCTTTTTGCTTTTTCTATTATTTTGATTTCCGCAGGGATTAATAAAGTCTTAAATAGATTATGTCCTCCGAAAGAGGGAGTATTTAACAAAGGAAGTAAAGAATGGAAATATACTCATCGAAGATTTTGGAATGCCTATTTTCCTATTTGGTTGGCAAGAGCTATTCCTATACCATGGTCAGATATTTTTGTTTATAGATTATTCGGAGTTCCGATAGGGAAGAATGTTGTTGCTTATGAAGGATATATAGATCCGGAACTAGTGGAAATAGGAGATTTCACCATGACGTCGTTAAACATATGCATTTTCTCGCATTTGATATACCAGGAATATATTATTATCAAAAAAGTTAAGATCGGTAAGGCTTGTGTTGTTGGACCCCAAACAATAATAAGTCCAGGTACTCATATGAGAGATGGATCAATTTTAGGCGCAAACAGCTATACTTGGATTGATCAAGTATTAGAAGGAGATCTTATCCATGTCGGAACTCCTGTGAGTATAAACTTTCCAATTCAATCCGTAGAAGAATCTCTAGAAAAAGCAGAAAGGGTAAAGGGAGATGTTTCTGAAAATATTGAAGGAGATGATAAAGTATAAATGTTTCAGCCGGCGAGTTTAAAAGGCGATTCCCCTACACCAATAGATGAGGGTGTACGAAACAAATATACAATTATATATTACGTAATTATTATACTAAGTTTTATTCCTTGTTCGATCTTTGAATCTATTTATTTAATATATTTGTGGAGGGAAGGATATTATTTATTATTCATCATATTGCTCCCTTTTAATTTTTTTATCTTAATGTATATCCTTCAGTTAAGTGCAATTATTTTCTCATCGTTGTCATTAATTATTATTAAATTAATATTTCCCCCGAAAGAAGGTAGCTTTTCTCGAGATATTCATGACAAAAACTATTTGTTTTGGAATCTTAGGAATATTTCAAAAAAATGGGCTCTGTTTGTTACCGCCTCAAATCCTTTCCCGTGGTTAAAAAATCGGTTTACACTGAGATTTTTTGGGATAAAGATTGGGAAGAAAACCCTATGCGATACGTGCTGGATTTCTTCAGAATTTATAGAAATTGGTAATAACGTAATTATAGGAATGGGAAGTACTCTGTTAAGTTTTGGAATTGAGCAAGATAAATTCTTTTTAAAGAAGATTCAAGTGGAGAATAATGTGGTTATTGGAGCAAAATGTGTAGTACTACCCGGGACATCATTTCAAAAAGGAGCGAAATTATCTGCTCATTCTTATACTCAATTTGACGATAAGTTAGAAGAAAACTCAATTTATTCGGGACATCCTGCAAAATTAAAAGAATCGTAAGTATTATGACGGTAGAAAAAATTGCAAACTTAAATTCAAAGGGTAAAATTGAAACTAAAAAGAGGTTTGTAATAATCTCTGATACCCATATTAGTCGATCGGGGGGTGCTTTTAACCTTCATACATTCAATTTAGGCGTAGAACAGATAAATAAAGTAAAAAATGTTGATTTATTTATGCATTTAGGTGATATCACCCAAAATGGTACATTATTGGAGTATGAGTATGCTGAAGAGCAGTTAAAAAAATTCCAACCCATTTCTAAATACCCATTAATATCTATTATTGGAAATCATGATGCTATGAATGTGGGATACCTCCTTTTCGAAGAAATGATAGGAAAAAGGCATATTGAATATGAGGATGACGAAATCTTTGTAATTGGAATCGATAGTACTAAACCAGACTTGCCTGGAGGAATTATCCATCATAATATAATTGAACTTGTAAGAAATGAGTTAATGAAAAGGGAGAGAGAAAATAAATTTAAGGTTGTTTGTTTTCACCACCAACTCATTCCGATCCCGAATACTGGAAAAGAAAGATCCGCAATCGATGATTCAGGAGATATGCTACAAATGCTTTTAGAAGCAAAAGCAGATTTAATTTTAAATGGTCATCGACACACGTCAAATTTATATACTCTGAGTAATAGTGAAAAAGATCTTTATATTTTTAATGCGGGTACATTTTGTTGTAATAAAACAAGATATCGTGATTTATTTACATATGCAATTATTGATATTGAGGGAAGTAAACTCACTTTTAGAGTGATTCCTATACTAGATTCATCAATTTTGCAGGAGATTCATCGTGAAGTCAACTATTATCTTCCTTTAGAAATAGAAAAGAATCAAAAACCTCTTTGTCGGTTTATACAATTATCACACTCGTTAATAAATGAAGAAGTAGAAAATAAAATTACAAATTTTGATAAAGCTATTGAAAGAATAAATAGCTTCAAAGATATAGATTTAGTCATCCATACAGGGAACGTAACACAAAACAGTTATAAAGAAGAATTTAGAATAGCCAAGGATAAAATAGAAAAATTAAATTATCCATATTTAGTCGTTCCAGGATATACAGATTCTAAACCCCCCTTTTGGGAGTACTGGAAAAAGTACTTTGGTGAGTTAGATCCAATCTTTGAAAATGAGAAATTTTATTTTCAGGGATTAAATTCGACTACTAGGGATTCAAAAGAGGGATTCATAGGGAGAAATAGAATGAATAAGTATATTGAAAAAGTACTATCAATAAGTCATCAAAAAATATTGGGGGTATGTTGTTTTCATAGTCTAATCCCAACTCCTTTAAGTGTGTGGAGAACAGAATTAACTGATTCTGGAGATGTTCTCTCTCAATTTTCTCGTTCTCAAATTGACCTTTGCTTAAATAGCTCCCCCAGTATAGCCTTTAATGTAAAGATTGATAACACTATATTCACCAATGGGGGGAATCTTAATCCTAAAAGATTTAATGATGCTTTTATTGAAATAGAAATCTATAAAAAAGGATTTGTTATATTAAAGGAACATGACTTAAAAACCGGGCAAAAGAAAATAGTTGGTGCTTACACTATTACGATTTTTATATAGGTTTAAAATAAAATTAAAAAGCATATTTTTATTTATAGGATTAAGTAAAGACACTCTTATTAAACAATTTTTAGAGATTTTTTTACAACTAACAAAAGTTATCGTATTTTTATGGCTAAAGTCAAATTACATTTATTAAATATTTTTCAACTGAGAACCGACATTAAATTTATAGAATATGAAGGCAAAACCGTTGGTGATATAATCTCTCAGTTCCTCAGAGAACATAGCAGTAAATTAGATGACGAGATGCTAAGTAAAAATAAGAAGAAGTTTAATTCTCAAGTACTTATACTGTTAAATGGAAGAAATATTAAATATCTGAAAGACTACAAAACAAAATTAAAAGACTCTGATGAATTGTATCTTAGTTTTGCTTTAGCAGGGGGGTAAAGCAAATATATCGAGTTTGTAAACGTTAACCTTAAATATTAAAACTATCATATTTTTTGTACTAAAAGCGATTATTTATTAATAGTATTAAATTTTGAAATAATTAGGAAGGAGCTTTTAGAAATGCAATTAAGTTATCATATAGGTGGAATTTAAAGTGAAGAAAATAGCCTTTTTGGGCTTGGACAACGCCGGCAAGACCAGTATAATTACAGCAATTTCACAACGATTTGGATTTGAGGAAACTGTTGCTAAATTAATGCCAACAAGAAGAATTGCTCGTGATACTTTCAAATTTTTAGGATTAGAATTTTCAAGGCTTGATTTTGGTGGACAGAGAATATATAGAAACGACTATTTAAAACATCCTGAGAAATTCTTGAGTGGAATAGATTTAATCTTCTATGTTATTGATGCTCAGGATTTTGATAGATACATTGAATCCATAGATTATTTGGAGGAAGTTTTGCTATTTTTTAAAGAAACTCAAGAAGATGTTATGGTTTCAATACTTTTTCATAAGTTTGATCCCCAGCTTGTTGATAATGTCGAAATAAACAAAAGAATCCTTACTCTCAAACAAGCTTTAACAAGGTATTCGAATCATTTTGATATATTTTTCTTCGAAACCACGATATTTGATATTAAATCGATAATGGATACTTTTTCAAGTGGCCTATCAATGCTATTTGAAAAAATAGAAATGGTTTCTAACTTATTTTCAGAAATTAGTAAAAATTATAATACAATATTGATATCTTTATTCGATTCGAAAGGTATCACTCTTGGGGAGAGCTATCGTCCTCACTTACAATTGACACAGAAATTAAAGATTTATGAAATTTATTTAAATTTACAGAAACGTATTATTGCAGAAAATCGAACGTTATTTGAATTTTCTGATAAGTTTGAAGATGGGGAGAGATTTTCTGGTATTATAGAAGTATTAAAATTTGGAAAATTAGATTTCTATCTACTATTTATAATAGAAGAAGATGAAACAGATTTAGAGAAGACAGTATCGCTTTTGGACAAAATTGAAGCGGCAAAACCTCAAATGGAAAATTTGATTTTACAATTAATTCAATAAAATATAGATCCACTTTTTTAATAACAAAAGTAATTTCTTAAGTTTAGAAGAACGCAGATGGAGGGACTCGAACCCCCGAACGCTTCCGCGCACCAGCTTTCTCGAATGATGAGAAAGATACTCGAAGCTGGCGTCTTACCAGCTAGGCTACATCTGCTTTATGTGAATCTATTTAAAATGTTATACTGAATACAATTCCTTATTAAATTTAAAACATATCAAATTTAAAATTCTTACTCTTTAGGATAACGGGGAGTAAATATATAATCTTTGTTTGAATTTATGTTTAAAATGTTACTGTGTAGTGGGAACATAAATTTTTAGTTTTAAGGTCGGATCCAGAAGTTTTATTAGTCCTTCTCCTTCATATTGTTTTATAAGAAGTTTTGCTGTTGAGACTCTTATATCAAATTTAAATGCGAGATCCGTCGGTAAGATTGATTTTTTCTTTGTAATATACTCTCTGATATCTTTTTCTACTTTTTTAGGAACAAAAGCATCTCTTTCAACGATATTGATTTGCTTAGATCTCCCGTATTTTCTCCTAAGATTTATCGTTGCTTTTCTAACTAGGAGTTTTTCTTCTTTCTCAGACATATTAGGTCAAATTTAATGAAACACAGTTTAAAAAATTAAAATAGAATGCAAATATAAATATTTAGAATTAAATAAAATTTTTGGTTTATTATTTAAAACCTAATTGATTTTATTTTAACAATGAATTGAAAGAACTATTAAGATTTTAATGAAATTGAACGGAGAATATGACTTCAACATAAAGAAGAAACGACCAGAGGAAGAATATGAAAAAGTCTCAGATTATTTTAAGGGAAAAATCCTCACTCAGTATGCACACTCTAAAAGTATGATGAGGATACAACAAAAAATTACTAAAAGAGCTTTAGAATTATTGAGTCTTAAAAATAGAAACGCATTAATCTTAGATGCTGGTTGTGGACCCGGATTTGCTTCAATATATTTAAAAGAGATCGGATATAAGATAGTAGCACTTGATTTAATATCAGAATTCTTGAGTTTTTATGAAATTAAAGATCTAAATCCTATTAACTCAGATATGTGTTTTCCTCCTTTTCGACCAAGCACTTTTGATGCAATTATTTCTATTTCAGCATTACAATGGATTTTTCGAGACGATAATAATAAATTGATGATTTCAATGCTAAAAAGTCTATTCCAAGCTTTTTTCCAAATTCTGAAGCCAACTAGCAGAGTCCTTATGCAATTTTACCCAAAGAATAAGGAAATAATGGAAAAAATTGGAAAAATAATTACGAATCACACAGAATTTCATGGTCAGTTCATAATAGATAACCCAAATAGCCAAAAAAAAAGGAAGATTTTTCTTTTGCTAAATAAGAAATCGTAAATTTAAGATTTTTTTCTTTAAAAACAAGTGAATCTGCATATAAAATTACTAGTAGATTTTACCTTTATACATAATATTTTATTTATCTTCTGTTATAATATTGTTAAAAATTTATTACAAAATTTTAAAAATTTCAATTTAAAAAGATGATTTTATGAATTTACGAAATATACATAAAATTCGATTAAAAAGAGTGTCATTACTCTTAACGTTGGTACTAACGATCCTTTTTCCAACGTACTTGATAAATTTTTCTAATTTTACAGGGTTTTCAAAGAATATGAGTGAAAACAATGTCAAAGACAATGATTTTATTAATCCAAAGGATTTAAAATTAAGTGTTTTTGGTTCTGCTCCTTGGTGGGATAGCTCATATGAATATCGAATATTGATCAATGTTACGAATACATATGGATACGATTTTACAAATTATGGGGTAGAGTTTTCGTTTAATTATGAAGAGTTAGTACAAGCTGGAAAAATGCAAGCTGATTTGGATGATGTTAGGATTGTAGAAAATGAAGATGTGCGAAACTATTATATTATAAAAGATTACCCTTCGCAGGACTATGCTACAATATTTTTTGACACAGATATTTTAGCAAGTATGACAGAAACCGATACGTATATGTATTTCGGCAATGTTGCTGCTGTAAATGCAGAGGCTGATCAACCTAATGAGAGTTTTGGATGGGTAAAAAACGGAGATTTTGAGTTAGATATTGACTCTAGTGATAAATTCGAACCTTATGGTTGGTATTTCTCACATAACCCCGTTGACGAAATAATGGGATTAGCAAATCCAACTCCAACCGAAATTAATAGTTCTGCAACGAGCTTCCAACTATTTGTAAATAAACTTATTAACACCCCCGCGGGGGGAGAACGAGTTGCAAATGGAAACTTTGCTTATAAATGGGGGACACCAGATACTACTCTATCGGGAGGAAATATTAATGATTATGCAGGTACTCTTTTTACATATCCTTTCACGGTTCCAAATGTAGATGGGGGTATTTCTTTATCATTTTACCGAAATATTAGAACCTTTAGATTTGAAGAGCCAAAAAATCCTCCGGGTCCGGGTCCTATAGATATTGATGGCTATTTTATTAGAGTTTTGAACGGCTCTAATGGTGTTTATGATACTAATCCAGATAATCATGATGATGACGATATTGATCCTACATATGGAAATTATGCTGAAGTTTATGATGGTCATGCTTGGTATAATCCATCATCGAAGAAATGGACTGACGACACAATGCTTAAAGACTTTTCAGTACATACTTTAATACACGATACTAAATCAGATTCCTCAGCAGATGGAGATTTGACGGGTTATTCAGAAATAGATCTAACTCCTTATATGGGAAAGGAAATATTTTTTGAAATTGGTGCGTGGGGTGACGAGTCGAATGCTGAGAGAAAACAAAAAGACGCCTTTTTCCAAGTGGATGATCTAAAATTTAATTACACACTCTCAACTTCTGCTAATGAGGTTCAGGCTAGAAAATCTGATGTAACTGTTATTGCAAGAGATATTGATGGAAGGATTGTTCCTAATGCAGAGATAATCATGATAAACAAATCATCTCAGGCAATAATATCCACAGGATTTACATCTGAACTAAATGGATCAATCAGTTTTGATCAGTTACTTAATGGGGAATATAATATAACCGCAAATTACACTTTAGGTTCTAATGAGAATTATGTTGGAAGTATGTTAACCAACTTTTCTGGAAAAGAATATACTGTTGAAATCACACTAAACTTATGGACAATTGATTTTGAGATTGTTGATTGGGACGGAATTCCTTTAAGTTATGGATTTATTGAAGTTAATGAAAGCATAAGTAAAGCATTTGTAGAAAAACTAACGTTAGATAGCAATGGAAAAGCAACATTTCGTTGGTTGTATACTCAGGATTACTACATAAGAGTTTTTTATGAAAATGAGGACTACACGGGTACTCAATTTCTATTGAATGAATCTACTCTATACCGAAATATTTATGATCGAGTTGGAGCAAAATATCAAACTCAATCATTATGGGTAAATAATACAAACAGGAACTTAGTAGGTGAGAATTCCTATGCTGTTAGTGAGAGAGTTTATTCAAATGGTTCTCTAACTGATTTTGGAAACTCAAAACTCATTAAAGTTAATGTATCTTTAACTGATATGATTAACCAACTAGAAAATGTATACGTTTATTATATTGATAAAGACAATTCTACAGGTACTGGTACTGAAAATCTAATTTACTTCGAAAACGGGTATGCTCCAGGAACATCAAGCGATTTTATTGAGTTAGATATACCTAAAGTTGATAATGTAAAATTACAGTCTGAAAAATTTGAGGCTTATGGATTGCTAATTGAAGTAAATGGAGTTAATTTTACTCAATGTGACGGAAACATAAAAATTGATACAATTGAAACATGTAATATCTATAATAGAACTCATCTTGCTCGAATGGATATTAAGGTAGTTAATATCAATCCCTTAACACCGGAAGGGGCACCTTTAGATACAATAATTAAAGTAACTAATAATGCGACTGGTGAATCCATAATAAATTTGACATCAAATTCAGGAAGAGAGGGCTTAGCCTTTGGTCAAATTAATGATATACCATTTTGGTTTTTCAAGGATAGAGTGTATAACTTTTCAATAGATGTTATTAATATAACGAATGTGGAATTTAATGTCTCAGCGATGTCACCTGTAGATCAATGGCGTCCCACAAGTAGTGCAGGAGTTAATTGGTACAATTATACTTTATATGGAGGAGCCTCATTGACATTTAATGTAATATTTTCTCAAGACATAAATATAAGTAATTATATTACATCTTTTTTCAATACTACAGGAACAGAAGTTGTTTTCTGGGGTGAAGATTTGATTTTCTCGACTGATTTCAGATTCAGTGTGGATGATGCACAGTCTTGGTCTCCTGTAATAAGTCCCGATGCAGATTGTTTTGTGTATATTAGAAATGTCGGATCAGAAATAAATTTAATAGCAGAAGAAATGGTTCATTTAGGCTCGGGAAATTACTCTATAACAATAAATTCAAATCTTTTATCAGCAGGAGGAGATTCTAATTACTACTCTGTAAAAATTGAAGGGTTTTATCCCGGATATCCCGATCCTAGTCTAGAAAACATATTAATTCAAGTGAAATCGATCCCTACAGAAATTAAATCATATGACTATGACTCATTGACAGAATTACAAGGAGATTCTCTTACTGCTTACTATGATGAACTGATCAATATAACAATTAGATATTCAATTGCTGGATCTGGGAATCCACTAAATAATTCTCTTCTCAGTTATGACTGGATAGGTCTTGGTCCAATTAGTTTCTCTTCTGATCCTTTAAACAGTGGTTATTATACATTTATAATTAATACAGCAGATGCTCAGAGTACAGGGTTAAAAGTTATTAGTATTACTGCATTTCTTGAAAACTACACATCGCAGGAAAATTTTCTAATTTATCTTAACATTCTTCAAAGACGAACCACACTTAATGATAACAGTGATTTAGTATACATGAGTCCGTTGATATGGGTTCAAGATACTCATTATTATACATTTACTTATAGAGACGCTAATACATTAGATATTATCGGTGATTTAAATATAAAAACTTTTAGTTGGTATGAATTAGATGAATTTGGTGATCGAATCCCTGGAAATCAAGGTACGGGAACACTTATTCAAAACTTGAATAAAACTTATTACGTGGATTTTGATACTGAATTAAAGCACGTTGGATTTTATTTCTTTCATATTACACTTCAAAAGGAAAATTATGAACCAAGATTTGCCTATATAAATCTCCAGATTAAACTAAGAGAATTCGAGGTTTCCTTAGAAGGTACAGAACCTACTGTGGGAAATAACAACCAAATTAGAGTAGCTCAAGGAGCAGATGTATTATTTGAAATTAGTTTAATAGATCTTACACGTGGAAATATAGCCTTAGAAAATGCTCAAATTACATTGAATCTTGGGGGTATTGATTATAGTTTTAATGGATCTCTAGGGATATACACTCGAACCTTTAGAACTAATGCAATTGACACTTTCATCACTTCAAAAACATTAGCGGGTAAAATAACGGTTGAAATGGATAATTTTACAACTCAAGAAATTTCAATTACCGTAATTGTTGCAATGGAAGAAATCTTTTCAGGAATGCCAACATTCTACTTTATTCTGATTATAGCATCAGTAATAGGTGTTGTAGGAAGTATCGTAGGGTATCGAGTCATCCAACAAGCAAGAATTCCTAAACATGTGAAAAAGATTAGGAAACTTAAAAGTGCAATAAAATCTAAGAAGAAAATTGCTGACACATTCGCAATTCCATCAAAAGCAGAAATGATAGCAAAATTATTCGGGGATGATTGGAAAGAGCTAGGTCTTTCAATTAACGAAACTTTAGGAATTAAAGATCTAAAATCAAAGAAGCCACCAGTTAATGATAAGATAGTTAAAGATAAATTCAATGAAGGAGGTCAGATTGAATAATGCCAATTGGATTAGTAATAATGAGATGGGATATAAAAGTTAGCACGGAGATCCTTGCAAAATATCCCGATGAGCTCGTAATAACCGAGGAAACCTTAATGCAAATATATGCCGCTCATGAATATACAGGGGAGCCGGGAATGATTAGTTTACTTGTTGGCCCATTAAATATTGCTTCATATTATACCGGTAGAGAAAAACCTCTTTATATTATTCTGCTTTTAAACCTAGATGAAGATGCTGATGCGTATGAAGGGGGATTATCTGATATATCACGTGTGATTTTTCAAAATTATGAAGATAATGCATATTTAGAGATGATCCCATTCCTATTCCAACGTCTTTCAACCTATCCTTATTTAAATGAGGAGCAAAGTTTAGCGATTACATACCTTGATAACGTAAACAGATTAATCATAAATAGATTAAGAGACGAAGGTGTGATTTCAAAATCAGAGTTAAAAATTTGGTTAAAGGATAGGTATAGAGAGGGCTTTTTCGATGTAGATGCTATTTTAATGGAACTAATCAAAAAGGAGATAGTGAAAGAAGCATCTGTTAAGGGGATGCCTTCAGAACTAATCTTTCTTATAAATGATTTATTTATGATTCGCCGACCACCAATTTCTTTACTAAAGAATCCTTCTGAGAGAGGACTCCCTGAGAGATTTGTAGAGGAGTATAAAGTGGCAATTCGGAAATTCTTCCAAAAGTATCGACCTTCAGATGATGACAATCTTAAAATTTTAGATAGCGTAATAGCTGATCCTCAAGTATATGAAATTCTGAAACTATTAAGAATCTCGATTGTTACGAAAAATGTTTTAGAGAAGCTTCGAAAAAAGGGGGTTGATGATATCGATGATGGGTTGAAAAAGCTATGGGATAATCAAATGATACACGTATTTCAAGATACTAAGGGAAATGAATACTATGCACTACTTACAGATTTTTATAACTCTTTAGTATATCCTAAATACATGATAAACACAATAATTCATCAATATACTGTAAAATCCAAATCAAATTCTGTTCTTATTGAATATCTCAATGTATTGGACGATAGCTATAAACCAGCTAAAGTAAATGTAGAAGAAAACGAAGATTAAACATATTTATTTTTTATTCTTATTTTTGTTTTAATTAATTTTACTAGAGTGAAGAAGTATATAATCTCGAAAAAAAGAGAAAAATTTCAAAATTAGCTTATTTATTGGTTTATATAACTTTTCAATTTAGTGGCTTTTTCATAGAACTCTTTATAAAGTAAGTCATCTCCCAGTTCAAGGCATAGATCTGAAATCTTTTCAAAATATTCTGCTGTTTGGGCAATGTCTCCATTTTCAAGGCAACTTCTAGCTTTATTTATCAATTGATCTCTTTCAAATAATGGTTTTAGTAAGGGTGAAGCATCTGTATTAATTTCTAAAATATCTGCAATAATCTGTATCATCTTTTCGCGGTTTGCAGAATCGATTGCTACCATTGAATATGTTTTCAAACTTAAAATTTCTTGTATATTTTGAACGGTTAATGCCCCTGGTAAGTCTTGTTTATTCCCAATTATCGCTGTGTGAGCATAAGGAGCATGTTCTTTAATTAATTCAATAAAGAACTTACTTTTTTCAACATTTTCTAAGGTAGAGTCTGTAATAATAAGAACTGCATCACTCCCAAGAATAAAGTCATTCCATAAATAGCTAAATTGCTCTTGTCCTGCGAAATCCCATAAATGGAAATATAATTTTCCGATTTTAACTGTAGAAATCTTCCCCGTTATAGTAGGAATATGTATAGAAGGAATTTCATCAGCACAAATCAATTTAGTGGAAGTTGTTTTCCCTACTCCTGAAAAGCCCACTAGCGAGATTTTAGTTTTAAGATTTCTATGGGTTGTATCTATAATAGGGTCAAGTACTTCCATAAGTACCGGATCCAGATTTTCTAGATTATCTCCAAATGTTTCTAAAAACTCTTTCTTTAATTTTTCTAATTCTATTTTAGTTCTGTTTGAGTCATCATTAATATCAGTTATGAACATAAAAACTAATCTATCTTCTTTTACTAGTGAATAAACAATTTTAAATTTAAAAAAATCATAACTATCCAAATTTGTACCCTTTTCTGTTTCTTCTAAAATCTCTTGATATAATTTCTGAAAATCTTCAACAGAGAGCGACTTCCCAAAATTCTTGTTATACAGAATATTATCGTCTTTTAAAATGTATACTTGTCTTAACATTATTTCTTACCTATTTATAATTAAATTGAAATAAAAAAATCTTAATCATTTCAATTTCAGTATAAAAAATTCGAAATTTTTACTTGATCCTTCAATCTAAATTAAAATATTTAAATTTTTAGGATTATTAAAACGTGAGATACAGTAGAAAGAAGTTGTATACCTATTCAAGTTAAAAAGAAATTTGAAGCTTATTTAAGAAATTAAATATATAGTACAATTTTATTTTTGTTTTATCGGAGCGAATATTTATTGATTAGTAAACATCTGAATTTTGATAATAAAAAGAGGGTGATCTCTCTCAAAATAAAGTGTTTTGAATTATACAGGTGTCTAATCAAATTGAATGCTGAAAATTTTAAAAAGAAAAAATCATTTCAATGAGTTTCACGCAATTTGAATAATATTATCTAAAAACTTTACAACAATTTTTTTTCTTTGAGTGTTTTGTATGTAAAATTTGTTATCAGAAAATAAAAGATTAAATATCAAAATTAGTATTATTATTGAAAACCTTTATTTAAAATAAGAATTTCAAACAAATTTTGAAAAAAAATGATGATGAAGATAAAATGAAAAACATAAATAAAAACATTAAACATAGAATTACGACTAGTTTCTTATTGATTCTTACTATTGGTACAATTTTCTTTGTAACTCCATTAATTTACAATAATAGTTTGAACACCACTGATAATAACTCGGATAAATATGAAGAAAGCTTAACATTACCAGTAATTAGTAATGGTATTGGCGAAGATCCGTGGTGGAATGCATCTTATCAATGGAGACAATGCATTAATATTACGAATCCAGGAGCCTACAATATAACTGATAATTATGTTAGTATAGAATTTGACTATACAGTATTAAGAGATAATTATAACATGGATCCTGACTTATATGATGTTAGAATTGTAGAAAACAATGCTGTCAGAAATTATCATGTAAAAAAAGATTTTCCCTCAAATGGTATTGCAACTATCTGGTTTGAAACAAACTCTACGTTAGCTACTTCAGAATATGACACGTATATGTACTGGGGCAACGCATCTATAAATGATCGCGGGATAAATCATGTGAGTTATGATCCTTCTGGAACTTCGTGGTGGAGTTTTGAGGAGGGTTCTGGTGCCTATGGAGATACTGTTGTTGATTCATTAAATTTTGCCAATGCCACACTCTGGGGTACAGGTAGTAGTTATTCACCAGATTATGATATTGATAGTGCTGTGGGTTCATATTCTCTGAACTTCAACGGTAACAATGATTTCATTTATGTAAACGATGAGTTGCATTTTACTGACCCAAATGAAATTTCCACGGTAACAGTTAGTTGTTGGTTTAAGACATCATATATCAGTGGAGGTTGGACTGATAATTGGGCTTTTTTTGATTTTGATAGATCTGAATATTTCAACTTTTATATCGATCCAACGGATGGAAGCATTGGATTTGCTACCGCAGCTTCTGGATATGGAATTCATGATTTTTCTAGTATCACTACTGGATTAAACGACGGTGAATGGCATTTTGCCACTGTTGTGTATGATGGTTCAGATAAAATAATTTATATCGATAATGGTGTAGAAGATAGAAGATCCGTAAGTGCTATGGGAGATAGAGCTATTGGCACGGGTACAGATAGATGGGGATTTTTCGGGGATGGTTCTGAGGCTTCTAGCGTAAATGGGGGTAGAAATAATCGATATTACTCAGGAAATATAGATGAAATCAGGTATTTTGAGTATGCAGTTGCTCCAGACGAAATCGATTGGTTAGCAAATTATTACGAAATTCAAACTGATTTATTGCCTGTAACAGAACGAGCGGCAAGTGTCACTATCATTGTGGAAGATATAGATGGTCGAAGAGTTCCAGGTGCAGAAGTCTCTTTATGGGATAACTTAACACATATATTGGAAGTCGGAAGCACAACATATACAGAGTATACTGCATCAGATGGTACAGTATCATTTACAAAAGTTCCATTTGGATTTTATAACATTACAGTCAATTATACATTAAATAGTGGATTATATGAAAATATTGTCTATGACGGTCGTATAAACCCTGCAGATGAAGTAGAATTTAAGGGTTTAACTGCTATAACAAATGTTACTGTTGATCTATGGACTATAGATTTTGATGTTGAAGATTGGGATGGAGATCCATTAAATTATGGATATGTAAATATGAGTGCTGGTGCTAGTGAAGTTTTAGAATCTTTAACCTTAGATTCTGCTGGTGAAACGACTTTTCGTTGGCTAAATAGATCTAGTTATAACTATACAATATACTATGATAATCCCGACTATACAATACAAAATCCTACTTCACTAAATGCTAGTATAATTAACCGTGCAGGAATAATGAATTACACTGAATCTGTGATAACAATCTTATCAAAATTAGATATACGTATAATGGACAATACGGGAACAGAAAGTGTAACCGGTGTAACTGTTAAAGTACAATTAAATAATACGAGCACTGATGTAGTAGAATTACAAACAGATACTACGGGATATGCTTATGGAGATCTAACAAAAGATTTCGGATTTTGGTATAAAACAGGACTGGTTTACAATTTCAGTCTATGGATTATTGGTCAACAACAAAATTTCAAAGTCAACACATCAGATAAATGGAAACCCATACTTACAGATTATTATAATTATACATTAGATCAAGCATCTACTTTAGTATTTTTCTTGGATGGTTTGAACTTTACTGAAAGAATCGCTAATTTTACAGATTGGGGTGGAACCACTGAGGTTGTCTGGGGAGAAGACATGTCTTTCTGGGTATTATATGAAACATCGAATAATAGTGGGTTGAATTGGACAGGTGATTGGAATCGAGATGGTTTCTCAACGAATGCAATGTGGACGATTTATTCAAAATCCGGACAAAAGATATATGAACAACCAATGGTTCATGCGTCAGGTCCAACTGGGAATTTTACAATTACGATAAACTCTAATTTTCTTTCAGCAGGTGATGGTTCCGAGTTTTATTTTGCCCTTGTGTCTGGTTATAAGCCTTTCTGGAATGATCCTATTGACCAGTATTTTGGGATTACTGTAAAGGCAAAAGTAGCAGGTCTAACTCTACACAATTATACAGTTGTAGCTCAGGAATTGTCTAAAAACATAGCACTTGAATATGAAATTTCGGAGTATTATGGGAATATTATCAATGTTGCAGCAAGATATTATGATGATATAACTAAGGGAGCTTTAGTACCTGATACATTTACTTATGATTGGGATTATGGTTCAGGAACATTAGTATCGGGACCTGTAGCAGAATATTACTATTTTAGTTTTGATACAACACTTGCTACAAATGTTGGGAAATATAGAATAGATATTTCAGTAAGTCGAGAGAATTATTCGATGATTGAAAACTTTGGGATATATATTAATATCATTTCAAGACCTACGACTATAAATGGTTCTTCTGGATTACTATATGTTTCTGAGGATATTTTTATTTTTGAAGAAAAATCTTTTGCTTTTAACTATATAGATTATTTCTCAGGAACACCTATCTCAAATCTGGATGAAAAGAGTTTTCTCATGCAAGAACTTGATGAAGTTGGAGATGTCATACCTGGCACTACTGAAACAGGAGAATTAACTGAAGTGATGGGAAATCTATTTGTTTTAGATCTCGATACAGAAACACGTGAAGATGGTGAATTCTCAATAATCGTAACTCTCGATAAACTTAATTATGATCACCGAATAGTTATAATTTCTCTGACAATTAAGAAAAGAGAGATCTCTTTTGATTGGCCAGAAAGTTTTGATGGTCCCAAGATTGGTGTTAGCTCAGGGGCATCATTACAATTCTCGTTGACTCTTACAGATCCTAATAATGGCTCTTTACCAGTTCTAGGTGCTAATTTATATGTCACATTCAAGGGTACGGATTATTATTTCAATGAAACTGGGAGTGGAGAGTATTCATTAACGATTCCTAAAATCGCAGATGCCTTCTTCTTACCATCAACATTTACAGCAATGCTTACTATTGAAAAACAATATTTTCAAACGAGAACTGAGACTATAACGATTGTAGTGAACATGCATCAAACATTTGGTTTTCCAACCTTCTATCTATTAATGATAATTGGTGCAGTGGTTGCTGTGGTTGCGAGTTTAACTATTTATCGAACGGTTCAACAAGCAAGAATACCAACCTTTGTTAAAAAGGCAAGAAAAATGAAGAAAGAGATCAAAGGTAAAAAATTTATTTCTGATTCTCTTCTATATCCAACAAAAGAAGAATTCTTGGTAAAACAATTAGGTGATAGGTGGGAAATGCTTGGATTATCTTTACAGAAGATATTAGGGACTGAAGATAAGAAGAAGAAGAAAGGTTTACCTGAAACAGGAGGAGAATTTAAACTTCCTAAAGGAGGTGGATCATAAATGCCTATTGGATTAGTTATAATGAAGTGGGATGATAGAGCTGGTACGGAAATATTAGCCAAATACCCAGAGGAAATTGTATTAACTGAAAAAACTTTGATGCAAGTATACAGCACTCATGAATATAGTGGAGAATCAGGGATGATTAGCTTAATGATTGGTTCTTTAAACATCGCTTCTTATTATACTGGGCCGGAAAAAAATTTCTACATTCTTCTACTTTTAAATTTAGACGATGATCCAGATGCATATGAAGAGGGATTAATAGATATTTCCCGTATCATATTGGGAAACATTGAAGATGATGCTTTCCTCCAGATGATCCCTACACTCTTTCGAAGATTATCAGTATATCCTACACTTAGTACCGAGCAACGTCTTGCATTGACTTACCAAGATGAGATAAAACGAATGATAATCAACCGTTTACGTGATGAAGGTGTAGTTTCAAAATCAGAACTGATGATTTGGTTAAAAGACAGATACAAACAAGGGTTTATTGATGTAGAAGGGGTGTTAATGGAGCTTATTAAAAGAGAAATTGTCAAGGAAGCATCTGTAAAGGGCATGCCTTCAGAATTAATTTTCCTGATAAAAGATGTTGTACTCATGCGCGTTCCCCCTGTAAAAATATTAAAAGATCCAGCAGATCGAGGGTTACCATCTCAATTAGTAGAGACTTATAAAGCGGATGCAAGGAGTTTCTTTCAGAATTACAACCCTACAGAGGGTGATAATCTTAGAATATTAGATATCCTTACAAACCCGCAAGTATATGAAACTTTACGTCTATTGAGAACCGCTGTTGTTACGAAGAATGACTTAGAGAAACTTAGAAAAAAAGGTGTTGAAGATCTCGATGATGTTTTGAAGATGCTTTGGGATACTCAAATGATACAAGTTTTCCAAGATGAAAGACAAAATGAGTACTATGCTCTACTATCAGATTTTCATTTGAAACTAGCGTTTCCAAAATATCTAATGAATGTCATTAAAACTGTTTATGATCAAAAGTCAAAATCCAATCAGGTTTTAATCGAATATCTAACTGTGCTTGAAAATACGTATACTAATTTAAAATCAGCTGAAAAAGCTAAAGCAAAAGCCGAAGATTAAATATTTTTTTTACTTTTTTACTTTTTTTTTATTATTTTACTTGATTTCATAATATTTTTGAGTCATATAGTATATTAACTTCTTAATAAAATTTAAATTACATAAAGAGTGAAAAAAGATGCATGATGAAAAGCTTTTTGATTCGTGTGCTCAATATCTTGACACCCCTGAAGCAATAGGGTTAGATGGGATTGATTTAGAGAAATACATAATAGCAAGTTATATTATAAAGAGACCTAAAGGTCAAAATGTTAATTATTTATCTAGATTCGCTGCAATCGAACAATCTACAGGGACGTGGGTAAGAGTACCTGCTGAAACAGAAGAAGTAAGAAAACATCACGTTGCAAGGGTGCTTGGAGTGTATGAAATCCCAATGTATGAATATAGCATTCCAAAAGATATTAAAGATAGGACTTATTTTGTTCAAATCGGATTTCCTATCGTGAATATCAAAGGAATGGGTATCCCAATGCTCTTTACTACAGTTATCGGCAATATAAGTATCACGCATGGTTTGAAATTAGTTGATCTAGCATTTCCTAAAGGTTGGTTAGAAGATTTTAAAGGCCCTAAATTTGGAATAGATGGACTACGAGAATTATTAAAAGTGCCCGAACGTCCTCTTTTGAATAATATGGTTAAACCATGCACAGGTCATACAGCTGATGTCGCAGCAGATCTAGTTTATCAGGCTGCGGTTGGTGGCTGTGACGTCGTGAAAGATGATGAATTAATTTCCAATCCCGCTTTTAATACACTAGAAGAAAGAATAGTAAAGGTTATGGAAGCTGTTGATAAAGCTGATTCAGAGAAAGGAGAAAAAACCCTCTATACTATCAATATAACTACCAAATTTCCTGAGATGTTTGAGTATGCCGATAAAATGATCGAGTTGGGAGCAAATGCACTAATGATAAATTACTTGACCACTGGTTTTGAAGCTTTAAGACAAATTGCAGAAGATCCCTCAATAAAAGTTCCAATTTTAGGACATATGGATTTCGGAGGAACCTATTTTGGTGGTTTTTGGACGGGTATGACGAGTATGTTGACTTTTGCAAAATTACCACGGATATGTGGCGCAGACACAGTTGTGATCCCTGCTCCTTATGGTAAAGCTGAAATTTTGGAAGAGAGGTATGAACAAAATCTTAAAGCCCTTCGATTTCCATTTCAGCATATTAAACCGACATTACCCATGCCTTCGGGGGGAATTACACAAGGGATGGTAGAGAAATGCATGAAGGAAGCGGGAAATGATATTCTTATAGGTAGTGGTGGTGGAATTCATAGTCATCCAGATGGTCCAATAGCAGGAGCAAAAGCATTTAGACAAGCGATTGATGCTGTTATGCAAGGGAAGAATGTTAAAGAAGTCGCAAAGGAGTATAAAGAATTAGGTGTCGCCCTTGGAGTATGGGGAACTGGTAAAACCAAATTAATAGAATAAATTTTTTTTTATTTCATTTGAATAAATACTACATTGATCCTATTTTTCTTAACCTAAATTAGTGTTTAAACACTAAACATCCAAAAAAAATCCATATATTATTAGAAAAAAAGATTAATCAAAATTAAAAGGAGGAAACTTTCGTCTTTTTTTTAATTGTTTTTCTAATTCTTCTCTTAATTTATTAAATGGTTTAAGATTACCTGAAAAAGGAGTATTTGTTGCTTCAGTGATTTTAAGTTCTAATAATTTCTCTACTTGTTCAACTTTTCCTAAATTTCCTTCAGATAATAACGAAAGAAAGAAATCATTTTGGTATTTTTTAAATGTTATTAATCTATACTGTTGAAACCCAAGCTTTACAGCAATCCAACGCGGGATAGCACCGGTATTTCCCTGTGTATTAGCCGCAATCGCTTCGATCCTTGCGGTTATCATCGATTCTTTCATTTCTCTCTCATCTTCTGGGTTTTCAAATTCCATATGCATTTCAGTAACTAGCTCGTCTCCTAATAATAGTGATATTACACCTATTGACATAGAGGATAAGCCAAGATAATCAATACGAATTGTATCTTCAACGTATCCGAGATCTTGATCAGAGAAGACTTCTTGTAATTTTAGGTATTCTTTTAAAATAAAATTTGCCCGTTTTTTGAATTCCAGTTGAATTTCATACATTTCAAATTTATCTAACTGATTAACATCTTTCCCTCTTGTTAATTCAGTATAATTATTTGACATCTGTTCAAGAAGCCATTTTCCTTTTTTGTCCGGGAAATTTCCGTATACCAGGTAAATTATCTCATCTTTTACATAAAACTGGCATTTTTCTTCAGTATTATCCTCTTCTGTGATAAGGTGCATCTTATCAAGTTCTCCACCTAAAACCCCTGTAGCGATAAGATCTAAATTGTTTGTTAATTCTAGTAAGTAATTTAAATTATCATTACTACAAAATAACTGGGTTCTATCGGTTGAAGTGATTCCAAATAACTTTACATATTCACCCTTCGTTAATTGAATTCTTTCTTTCTCTAAAGATATATCTAAAGGTTTTTGTTTTACATTTACCTTACCTTTAAATTTTGAAGATAACGTAGATGTTTTTGTTTCAAATTGTTTAGGTTGGGGTTTCTCAGTCTTATCTGTTGTCGATTCAAATAATTTTGCTAAAAATTTTCCACATTTTGGACACAAGGAATCTTTAGGAAAAGGTTTAGTTATATTATACCCACAAAATGGACATTCAACTTCATTTTTTGCTTTATGTGGAGAAAATAAAGCATTGGTTTGTTTTTTCTTTTTTTTTTTTTTTGGTAAAGATACCAACTCGCCTAAATTTCCAATTTCCTATATTATAAATTTAGTAACATTATTATTTTAAATATTTTTTTGCTATTTTCTGAAAGGCATTTAAAAATTTATTATTATCTTCTTCATTTCCAATTGTAACCCTAATAAAGTTATACAGACCTGGTTTGCTAAAATGTCGAACAAGAATTTTCATTTCTCTTAAATCCCAAACGAATTTAAGTGTTTTAGATTTATCTTCGAACTTAATAAAGATGAAATTAGCATCAGAGGGTAAGACATTAATACCTTCGAATTTATTTAATTCTTGGGTTAATCTTTGTCTTTCTTCAATAATTTTTTTATTTCTTTCAAATATCTTGTTGCTATGTTTAATACATGATAAAGCAGCAACTTGTCCTATGTAATTGGTATTATATGGTAGTTTAACTCTATTCATTTCTTTGATAATATCTGGATCTGCTAAGGCAAATCCCATCCTCAATGATGCTAATGAAAAACTTTTGGAAAATGATCGATTTACTATTAAGTTCTTAACTTTTTTCAATAATGGCAGACAGGTTTGATCTGAGAAATCTGCATACGCTTCATCAACAACAACGATACCTGGAAAACTCCCACACAATTTAAGAATAGTAGCATTCCCAAATGATTTACCATTGGGATTATTTGGTGAATTTATAAACATTAACTTACCTTTTGCATTAAAAGCAGAATCTGGTATAGCAAAATCATTTGTTAATTGAATTTCAGTAATTTTTGCATCATAAAGAGTAGCCAACACCTTATAAAACCCATATGAGGGATAGAAAATGATAACTTCATCTCCGGGGTCAATAAACACTTTAAAAATTACATCAAAAATCTCATCAGAACCATTACCAATGAAGACCGAATTTCTATTTGTTAATGTATTTTTATCTCGCAACAATACATTTAGAATATCTTTACGTAACTCAAATGATGTTGGATCAGGATAAAGTCTAAGTTTATCGTCCAAAGCATTCTTTATATCCGTGATTGTTTCGGGAATTGGTGGAAAGGGATTTTCATTGGTATTTAATTTAAGCCATCCACTATCCTTGGGTTGTTCACCAGGTTCATAGGCAGAATATTTCTTTAGGTTTACTCTTAGTAATTCATTTAATTCCATTTTAGTAACCTTTTATTTTATCAAAAAATAAGTTTAATAATTGATTTTCTGAAAAAACCAATGTTTTAGTATTTACATAATTAAATTTAATTTTTATCTTTTAGTCTTTCTTCAATTGATCTTTTATGAGAAAACAATCCTTCGAATTCTGATAATTTAATTGCAGTACTACTGAGTTTAACCAGTCCTTCTCTATTACATGTTAGTACATCCATAGTTTTTAAAAAATCATATAGATTTAAACCAGAATAGGTTTTCGCACTTCCTCCCGTGGGTAGAACATGATTTGTTCCAGCACAATAATCTCCTAAGGATACAGGTGAAAAAGGCCCTAAAAATATGGCTCCCGCATTAATAATTTTTTTTAATAGCTCATGTGGTTCTTTTGTTAGAATTTCAAGATGTTCGGGAGCAATTAAATTACTAATTCTTATGCAGTCTTCAATATCTTTTGCTTTTATAATCAAAGAATTATTTTTTAAAGCTTTTTCAATTATATCTCTTCTCTTTGATTTTACTACATATTCTTCTATATTATTTTTGATCTGATTAATTATATCTACAGAAGTAGATACAATTATTCCGATATTGTCTGGATCATGTTCAATTTGAGAAAGTAAATCAACTATTACATAATTCGGATTTGAAGTTTCATCACAAATAATTAAGATCTCGGAGGGTCCTGCGGGATTATCAATTGCGATGATGTTTGATAGAAGTTGTTTGGCAGTATTAACCCATATGTTACCAGGACCAACTACCTTTTGAACCTTTGGAATGGTTTCGGTACCATAAGCCATTGCAGCTATGGCTTGAGCACCCCCTACTTTGTAGATTTTTTTTATACCAAACTCATTTGCAGCAACAAGTACTTCAGGTGCAATTTTATTATTTGTTTGAGGAGGAGAACACATGATTATTTCTTTTATTCCAGCAACATAAGCGGGGGCAGCAATCATCAGAACAGTACTAGGATAAATTGCCCTACCTCCCGGGACATAAATTCCAAGCACTCCCAATGGGCGATATATTTGTCCCGCGGTTACTCCTTTTTCTATTTCAATCAACCAGTCCTCTCGAAATTGGGCTTTATGAAATTTAATAAGATTTTCTTTTGCATACTGAATAGCTTTTATTAAATCTGGTTCAGATTTTTCATATGCTTCAGAAATTTCTATGTCTGTAACTTGAATTTGGTTGGTTGACAATTCCACATTATCAAATCTTTTTGTAAATTTGATAATAGCATTATCACCCCTTTCTTTCACCTCATGAATAATTGAAACCACCGAATCTTGAATGGATTCAATTTGGGTAGTTATACGAGGAATATATTTTGTCAGAGTTTCCTCATTAATTTGGTCTGAATTTATTTCTTTTATAGAAATCATTTTAACCAAGTTAATTATTGTGTCTCTCCTAAAGGTAAAATTTGACGAGGTTCATGAACAACTAGTCCTTGAGCATATTTTCTTAATTGTGGAATTAAGCCAAGAAATTCATCTTTTTTTATAATAGTATTTACTGCATACCATCCTTCATTCCCAGCTAGTTTTGAAATTGTTGGACGTTTTAGGGCGGGAAGTTCAACTAAAATTTTATTTAAATTCTCTTCTTTTACATTCATAAAGATATGTAACTTTTTTCTTGCTTCTATAACGCCTTTTAATAAGACAAGAACATCCTTAATTTTTTCTTGTTTCCATCCATCTAATAATGCATTTTTATTAGCAATTAAAACCGCTGTAGACCTATCGATAATCTCGACAATTTTTAAATTATTATCTTTAATAGTTGTTCCCGTGGAGGTGTTGTCAATAATTACATCTACTTCTTCGGGGGGTTTTGCCTCTGTTGCACCAAACGATAGGTAAATCTTAACTCTTTCATTTTCACCCCACGATTTCCATGGAGTAATAACCAAAGGTGTTTTTTCTCCGTAGATTTTTCTATAAGTTTTATTTTCCTTTAAATAATTCATTGAGAGAGTTAAATATTCTGTGGAAATCCTTAGGGTCTTACTATCTTCATAATAATTTTGTAGTATATCATCTAAGGAATTAATTTTCTCCCAATTACTGGGAACACAAAGGACAATCGAAACAGCCCCTATTTCTAAATCTAACAAAAGATCTACATCTGCATTAGTTTCTTTAACCCAATCAATTCCTGAGATCCCTAGATCAAATGCATTTTCCCCTATAAGATAATTCGGTATTTCTTGCGGCCTAAGTAGTTTAATAGATATTTCTGGATCACTGACAGATGGTCTATAATCTCTTTTTGACGCGAATAATAGTTTTAAACCAGCTCTTTCAAAAAATGAAGCCACTATATCTTGTAAGCTTCCTTTAGGGATTGTAAATTTTAACACTCTTTCACTCATTAAACATCAATAAATATTGTAAATTTAATAATTTATTCATTGAGTTTTTTGAAAGACAAGAGTAAAAAAAAAATTGTTTTTATAAATATAAAAATATTCTTTTAAAACTCAATTTTTAAATTTATCACAACTATTTTATTTATAGCAAAAAAACATAGATTTTAGAAATAATATTTAGAGATTAAGGAAAAGATTTAACATGTCGCAAAATCTCGCGCTTATGTTCAATGTTAAGCCCGGTGGAGAAATAGAATCAATAAATTGGAGTAAAGACAGTTTTATGCCGGATACTTCAATTATTGTGTTAGATGAAGGTTCTGAATCACTATTTCTATGGCATGGTGTTCAACAAGGATTAGTTGCACGAAGGACTGCTTTACGACAAGCAGAGTCATTGAAAGGTCATGGATATACTGTAGGAAGAAGTATAATAGGTAGAGATATCAAAGTAATAAAGGAGATAGATGCACGAAAGGTCGGGAAAGTTCCAGAGGATACAGAATTAAACAATGAGCTTCAAGGAGTTTTGGAGAAATCATTTACGGTTCTTGATAATTTCATTATCACTTTTCAAACAGGTGCGGTTGCACCAAAAATAGTTACACAAAAGGTTAAAGAAGAACCAAAGGTTGAGGCGAAACCGGTACAACCTCCCACTGCTACAAAACCAGTGGCCCCTATCAAAGCTCCCTTACCTTCAAAATCATCTGATGTTGGTTCTGAATATGATGAAGCAGAACCTTTACCTTCCATAAAACCTACAACAACCGCTACTAA
>JAEOTR010000084.1 GCA_016839705.1 Promethearchaeota archaeon
CACTAAGAGATGCACAAGCTCATCCAGAAAAATATCCCGACCTATCAGTTAAGGTTACAGGCTACTCCGCTCGATTTATAGACATCGCAAGATCACTTCAAGAGGATATTATCGCAAGAACAGTATTTAATGAACTATAGACTTTTTTTTATATTTTTATTTTTTAGTTTTTTAGTTTTTCATCAAAAATTAAGAAGAAGAGTGGTTGTTAATTAGGTTAAGATACAGAAATTGTATTATGCAATTATCGAGTTAAGCCAGACCACTTAACGTTTTTTACTCCTGTACCTTTAGCAATTTCGAGAAAATGTTCCATTTCTTCCTTCGTCATTAATGCTTCATCCCTTAAAGGCCATGATTTGCCTAATCTTGTATATTTAATTTCGCAGAGTTTATTAAAACTTAATAAATCCCATCGATCAGGAATATTATTTAATTCATTAACAATGAATTTTCCAATTCCTTTAACATTCTCTTCCGTGGCAGTATAGTTAGGTATTATTGGTGTCCTTATCCATATAATTTTTCCATTTTCTTTGGTGAACTGTGAAATCCATTTAGCATTTTCTAAAATTGTTTTATTTGAGACACCAGTATATTCTTCATGCTTTTTAGGATCAATAACCTTTAAATCTAAAAGGATTATATCAACATAGGGTAATAAATCTTGATAAACTTTTATACTTGAATATCCACACGTATCTAAAGCAGTAGAAATACCTTTTGCCTTACATAATTTTAGTAGTCGTAAGAGAAAATCTGATTGTATTGTAGGTTCACCACCAGAAACGGTTATACCTCCTTTGGTTTTATCAAAAAATATTTTCTCTTTCTCTATTTCATGAAAAAGAATTTCTAGATCCCACCACGTGCCAAGCATAGTTAATGCTGTACTGGGACAAGCTTCTACACAATCTCCACAACTATTACATTTCTCTCTATCAATATGTAAACCATCTTCTTCAAAAAATAAAACATCGTCTTGGCAAGCATCTATACAACTATTGCAACCAATGCATTTACGATCTATCCATTGAAGTTGAGGTTTTTTCGGAATTGATTCTGGATTGTGACACCAAATGCATTTTAAGGGGCAATTGTTAAAAAAAATTGTGGTACGGACACCAGGACCATCGTCAGTCGCCATTCTCTCAATTTTAAAGATTAAACCTTTAGATTTTGACTCTACAATCGACACCATTTTAATTTTTAAAATCTTGTTTAAAAAAAAGATCAAAAAGTACTTGAACAAAAAAATATTAATAAATATATTGTGTAAATTTAAACTCACTTTTATGTTCTGTGCAATCTATGAATAATGTAAAAAATATTCCTAAGAGCAAAAAAAATACAAGAAGCAGATCCCCTGAAAAGAAAGCTCAAGAATTTGATAGAATTTTGGATGTAGGGTCACAATTATTTCAAGAACAGGGTCAAGATGGTTTTACACTACGAGGTTTGGCGAAAAGATTAGGGATGACTCCAAATAATCTTTATAATTATGTAGAAAGTAAACGAGAACTATGGATTGCAATAAGAAAAAAATTTTATGAACAATTTCGCAATGAAAACCGGGAAATCATTAAAAACTTCAGTGGATCAACTATTGAATTATTATTAAAAGTTTTTGAACATTTTTTCAAATTCGCAGAAAAAGATTATGTTGCTTTTCGAATGATGCATATTATCCGTTCTCCCCCATCAGATAAAATAGGACCGTTTGAAAAGGAATATAAACAATTTGGTTTTCTAGATGGTACTACTAATCTAATTCAAGAAGCAATTGATAATGGGGAAATCAAAGAAAAGAATGCCGCAATACTCACATTCTTTCTATTTAGTATTTTATTAGGAAGTGCTATGGTGGAATACGTTATGCGGGATATCGAGGAGAATAGTAATAAAAAAGGAAAAGAAATAGAAGAATTTGTGCAATTTGGATCTCAAAATTTCACCAGTAAGGAATTTCGGAAGTATGCGTTAAAGAAAATTGAAAAAGGATTAAATGATCCTAATTTATTATTAGATGAATCTGAATATAAATAAGTGCCCAAATATTTCATTTCTTCTAAAAAATTTACTTCTGCATAATCTCCTCAAAATAATATTTGTTTAAAATTCAATAATAACAAGACTCTTTTCCAGAAACAAATTTAATCAAAAATAAAATTTGTTTTAAATTCAGATTCTTTCAATTTTAAAGATTAATCCTTTAGATTTTAACTCTATAATGCACCACTAATAAATTCTAAAATATATTTTAGTAAAAAACTAGTTACTTAAGTAGAAGTTATTAATTTTTAAATTTTTTCTATAATCATGTTAAGCTTTGTCGAAAAACTATATGTTTCGAAGCAGATTATTTCAGTTTTATTCATAATGTTTTAAGTCTTCATAAGAATTAAACGGATAACTTTCTCAACTTTTAAAATCTACTCCCCCATTATAATGAGTTTTTATATATTTCTAAGATTCTTAAAGTGTTTATATGAATTTGGGAAAATTCCTTCAAAAATTTATTAATGAAGATGAAATCATTGATTAAGATGTTAATAATTCATAAATTGTATACCCAGATTCCGTATATTTTTTCTCAATGTTAATACCAGTATGAAGTTTTAAAATATCTTAGAAAAACTTTTTTGATTTCCACAATTAGATAGAAATAGCAGAATATGAATGAATTTATAGTCATTAAGGGTGCTAGACAGAATAACTTAAAGAATATTGATGTGGTAATACCACGTAATAAGCTTGTAGTTGTAACTGGTATCAGTGGAAGTGGGAAATCTAGTTTGGCAATGGATACGTTATATGCTGAAGGGCAAAGAAGATTTTTAGAATCTTTATCCAGTTATGCTAGACAGTTTTTAGGTGAGATGGATAAACCTGATGTAGATTCAATTGAGGGATTATCTCCCGCGATCGCAATTGAGCAAAAAACACTTTCTAAAAACCCAAGAAGCACTGTAGGAACAGTTACAGAGATTTATGATTATTATAGGCTATTATTTGCAAATATTGGAATTCCTCATTGTCCCATATGTGGAAAAGAAATAAATCCGCAAACACCTCAACAAATTATTCAAATTGTTTTAGATTCAATCAAACCTAATCAGAAATTTATAATTAAAGCACCAATAATTAGGGATCGGAAAGGAGAGTATAAAGAACTCCTACAAGACTTAAAGAAACAAGGTTACGTGAGAATAGAAATTGATGGAATTCAGTATACTTTAGATGAAGAAATATCAATGGAGAAAAATATCAAACATAATATCAATGTAATTATTGATAGGCTCATAATGCGCAAAGAAATTAAAACCAGGTTAGCTGATTCAATTGAAACTGCATTAGAATTAGCAGAAGGTTTAGTTATTATTGAGATTATTGACAAGGGAGAACAAATTTTTTCAGAGCATCTTGCGTGCATTGATTGTAAAACATCTTTCCCACAATTAGATCCAAAAATGTTTTCATTCAATATTCCTCATGGAAGTTGTAAATACTGCAGCGGATTAGGTACTGTTATGGAATTTGATTATAGTTTAATAATAGGGAATGATTTAACGGTTCCGCTTAAAGAAACACCAATCAGAAATATACCCGGATCTGGATCTTTAACTGGATATTTTTGGCAATCTATGACCCAAGTGGCAAAGCATTATGGATTTAATGCTAACAAAACACCACTTCAAGATATTGAGCCTGCTATACTCAAAAAAATATTGTTTGGTTCTGAAAATGAGTCAATTGATCTTCATTTTGAAAGCAATGGGAACGACTATAGAAATCAAAATGGTGAATTTAAATCATCATATGACGTTACTAGACCTTTTGAAGGAATTATTCCAATGTTACATAGAAGATACATGGAAACTCGTTCAGATTGGGCTCGAGATACATATGAAAGTTTTATGAATCGTATCGATTGTCCTCAATGCAAAGGAAAAAGACTAAGACCAGAGAGCTTATCGGTAACTATTAGTAATTTGAATATCGCACAATTAACTGATTTAGCTGTAAAAGAATCTGTCAAATTTTTTAAATCATTAAAGTTAAATGAGACTGAAGTATCGATCGTAAAAGAAGTTATGAAAGAAATTATGGATCGATTGTCTTTTTTAGAAAATGTAGGTTTAGATTATATTTCATTGAGTCGACGTTCGCATACTCTATCAGTTGGAGAAGCAGAAAGAATTAGATTAGCAACTCAATTAGGTTCTAGTTTGGTAGGAGTATTATACGTTTTAGATGAACCAAGCGTTGGTTTACATCAAAGGGATATAAATCGTCTTATTAATATGTTAAAAAAGTTAAGGGATTTGGGTAATACTGTCATTGTTGTCGAACATGATGAAGCGATAATGCAAAACGCTGATCATATTATTGACTTGGGACCTTTAGCTGGTGTCCATGGAGGAGAAATAGTAGCTGAAGGGACATTGGAAGAGATCACAAAATCTGACACTCTCACAGGAAAATATCTATCAGGTAAAGAAAAAATAATAATCCCAAAAAATCGTCGTATATCAACTGATGAAAATCTTGAGATATTAGGGGCACGAGAAAACAACCTCAAAAATATAAATGTGAAAATTCCTTTAGGAGTATTTTCTTGTGTAACAGGTGTTTCAGGAGCTGGAAAAACAAGCCTCATTATAGAATGCTTATATAAAGGTTTACATAATTTGATAAATACACGGAGTTCAAAAATAAAAGAAGGGGATTTTGACTCCATCAAGGGTTATGACAATATAGATAAAATCATAAATATAGATCAATCTCCGATTGGAAGAACTCCAAGATCTGTACCGGCAACATATACAAAAGCATTAGATTACATTAGAGATCTTTTTGCAGGATTGCTAGAATCAAGAGAAAGAGGATATAATAAAGGTAGATTTAGTTTCAATACTAAATCCGGTCACTGTAAAAAATGCAAAGGTACAGGATATATACTTAAAGAAATGTATTTCTTACCTGATGTATATATTAAATGTGATTTATGTAAAGAAAAAAGATATAATGCTGAAACTTTAGAAGTTAAATATAAAGAGAAAACGATTGCTGACGTCTTGAAAATGACATTCAACCAAGCTCTAGAATTTTTTGAAAATATTCCAAATCTAAAAAGAACCCTAAAGACTGTCGTAGATGTGGGATTAGGATACTTAGAACTAGGTCAATCATCAACAACATTAAGTGGGGGAGAATCCCAAAGATTAAAAATTGCGAGAGAGTTGCGGAAAACTAGCACAGGAAATACTCTTTATGTACTAGATGAGCCCACAACGGGTTTACATATGTATGATATTAAGTTTTTATTAGAAGTTCTTCAAAGATTAGTAGATAAAGGAAACACAGTTATAATTATTGAACACAATATGGATATTATAAAATCTGCTGATTATATTATAGATCTTGGACCTGAGGGTGGTGAAAAGGGTGGAAATATTGTTGTAACAGGCACTCCCGAAGAAATTATAAAAAATAATCATTCTTTCACCGCTCAGTTTTTAAATGAATACTTAAATAATAAATAAATCCTTAAAAAATTAAGGTGTTCTAAATGCAAATATTTTTAGCGGAAGAATCCCATCTTTCAGGGATCTTGGAAATATGGAAAGAATTCATGGATTATCATAAGGATTTAGATTCTTTGTTTACTAGAAGAGAAGATGGTCATCTAAATTTCAAAAAATATATTAGAAATTTAATTAAATCAAATAACGCTCAGGTGTTAGTAGTTTTAGATAAAGAAGATGTTGTAGGATATTCAATATCTCTCATACAATTTTACCCTCCGGTCTTTAAACAAAGAGGTTATGGATTAATTAATGATATAGCTATAAAAGAAACCCATAGAAGGAAAGGTTTAGGGGAACAAATGCTTTCTAAAATGTTTCAATGGTTTGAATCTCATGGGTTAGATAGAATCGAATTACGTGTCTCTGTGAGAAATAAAATAGGCTATTCATTTTGGAAGAAAAATGGATTTAAAGATTATCAGCATATTTTATATTTAAAAAGGTAATAGAATAAGATTAGTTTCAGAAGCTAAAAGAAATTTCATTTTTATGCTTAACATATTCTTTATTAAATCTTAAAATTTAGGATAAAATTCTAAACTTATAGTTGATATTTTTATACTATTAATATAGATTATATAGATTGTATTAATTATTCGAGATTCGTGGTAATTTATGACAGAAGTTGAAAATAAGATAATTAGGGCTCCTATTACTTGTATTTTAGGTCACATAGATCATGGTAAAACCACTATCCTAGATTATATTAGAGGAACAATTGTTCAGCAAAGAGAGGCTGCGGGAATTACTCAACATATTGGAGCATCTTATTTTCCAACTGAAGATATTAAAAATTTTTTAAGGAAATCAAAACAGGAATTCGCAGAAAAAGATATTAAACTTCCAGGCATATTAGTGATCGATACACCAGGTCACGCTGCCTTTCTAAATCTACGACGTCGCGGTGGTGCAGTAGCAGACATAGCTATCTTAGTAATTGACGTGACTGCTGGTACTATGCCAATAACCTGGGAATCTGTGAGAATTTTAAGAGATCGAAAAACACCTTTTGTAATCGCAGCAAATAAAATTGATAGAATCTCTGGTTGGAAGTCTAAAAAAGATGCAGATTTTTTAGATTCATACAACAGTCAAAAACCCCATGTTAAAGAATTTTTAGACGAAAAAATATTTCAAATTATGGGAAATTTTTTAGAAGAGGGATTTAAGGGAATAGAAAGATATGATAAAATTAAAGATTTTACCAAGCAGGTGGCTATTGTTCCTACAAGTGGTAAAACTGGAGAGGGAATTTCCACCTTGCTGTTGATATTAATGGGATTAGTTCAACAATATCTAACGGAAAATCTGAAGTTTTCTGAAGGACCTGCTAAAGGTGTAGTATTGGAAGTTAAAAAGGAGAAGGGACAAGGGAAAACTATGGACGTCTTAATCTATGATGGTGTTATTAATAAGGGAGATGAGTTTATAGTTGGGGGTTTAGAAAAACCGATTAAATCAAAAGTGAGAGCGTTATTAATACCAAAGCCATTAGACGAAATAAGAGATCCAAGACAAAAATTTGATTCAGTTGATTTAGTAGCTGCAGCAGCAGGTATTAAAATTCTTTCACCAAATATAGAAAATGTTGTAGCTGGATCCCCTTTTAGGGGAATTGGAGATCCCTCTGAAGAAACTACTATATATAATGAAGTTGAATCTGAAGTAGAAAGCATTCGTATTAAAACTGATAAAGCTGGTGTTGTTTTAAAAGCAGATACATTAGGATCTCTTGAAGCTTTAGAAAATCATTTTACAAAAAATGGAGTTAAAATCAGCATTGCGGATGTAGGACCAATTAAAAAAGAAGATATAATCAATGCGAATATTGTAAAAGAATTTGACCCTTACTCTGCAACCGTGCTTGGATTTAATGTTCCGATACTTCCTGAAGCAAACGAGCAAGCACTTACTGATAACATACGGATTTTTACTAATAATGTAATCTATCGATTATTAGAAGATTACATAGAATATTCTGATACAAGAAAAGCAGAAGATACTGCTAAAGGATTAAGTGAGTTAATTCTACCCGCAAAACTAAAAATGTTACCAGATTTTATCTTTAGAAATTCAAATCCCGCTGTGTTCGGT
Source organism: Promethearchaeota archaeon (assembly GCA_016839705.1). GTDB lineage: Archaea > Asgardarchaeota > Lokiarchaeia > Sigyniarchaeales > SOKP01 > Loki-b32. The sequence continues at coordinate 7,686 of JAEOTR010000084.1, forward strand.
GTAAAAGTTGAAGCAGGAACGTTATATCCAAAAGTACCATTAATAACTGAAGAAGGCAAAAGGGTTAAAAGAATTCATCAAATTCAAGACAAAGGACAGACTGTGGAAAAAGCAGTAAGGGATTCGGAAGTTGCAGTGTCTATCCGTGGTATCGAAATAGGAAGAGATATTGGAAATGATGAAACTCTTTTTGTGAATCTCCCAGAATCTCATGTAAGGCAATTAATGGGAAAATTCCTTGATGAATTAACCACAGATCAAAAGGAGGCTCTTAGAGAATTTATTAAATTAAAAAGAACTCATGAACACCCATGGTGGGGGATGTAGTCAATTCAATGTCCCCATTTGGTGAAATTTTTGAAGAAATTCTAAAGGAAATTACTCCCACTCAAAAAGAGATAGATTCAATTAATAATATAGCTGAGATATTAAAAAAACAGCTGAAAAAAAGAGCCATTGAATTACAAATTAATTATACAAAGATCGAGCCTCAAGGTTCAACAGGAATCAAACAGACACAATTAAAAGATGATTTTGATATCGATCTATTTATCGGATTAGATTATAAAGATTTTGAACCAAAATATCAGGGACTAAGCAGGAATAAATTAAAAAAAGAGTCTAAAAAGGATTTCTTGGATTTATGCAATAACTGGGTCATCCCAAGTTTGTCCTTGAGGGAATTTAAGAATCCTCGTCTTTTATATGCTGAACATCCTTATGTAACAGTAGATTATCATAGTAGGGATGTAAGAATAAAGATTGATATTGTTCTGTATTTTGATTTAGAGTTAGAATTGATTCAAGAACAAGGACCCATAACTGCTGTTGATAGATCTCCTTGGCATGGACGCTTTATACGAGATAATTTATCACAAGATCAAAAAAATAACGTTCGTCTTCTAAAACAATTTTTCAAATCTAATCATAGCTATGGTGATAAGAGCTCTTTAGGAAAAGTGGGTTTTATAGGATATAGTGCAGAATTACTCATTTATTATTTTAATAATATCTCAAACCTTTTTGATAACTTTATTAAACTGAGAACAACCCCATTAGATTATTACAATAGAAAAATCGAAGAATTAAAAAAAATTAAACATTTTCAAAATGATTACTTAATTATTGTAGATCCCATTGATAAGAATAGAAATGTAGCTTCAGCAATATCAGAAAGAGCCTATAAATACTGTAACTATAGAATTAACAGTTTTTTAAAAAATCCAAGCAGAAGTTTTTTTGAAATAAAACCCATTCCTGAATTTGAATTAAAAAATTCAACAGAACTATCTCTCTCAAAAATTTTTATTATTGAAATAAGGAATCTTGATAGTAAAATTCATTACACAATAAATAGAGATAAACTACATTCTCTTGGAGAATACATTAAATCTGTAGGAGAAAAAGAGGCTACACACGCAGAAAAATTTGGTACAATAATCTATGAAGTATATTTCGAAGATAATCTCAATGAATATAACATTGTTTTATATTGTGAAAAACCAGATATTACAAAAACTTATATTCGTAAGGGACCTTCAGTTAAAGATGGGTTTCATGCCAAAAATTTTAAAAAAAAAAATCCCAATCATTTTGAAAAAAACGGATATTTTTGGGTAGAAACTAAAAGAGATTTTAGCAATATCCTTCTCTTTTTACAATATATAATCAACCAGAGGATCCCCGAAAATTTCAAAGTTATCAATATCGCAAATTGCTTAAATATAATTACCACTTCAGGAAAGAAAGCGACTACAATCCTTACTCGTATGGTGCTACCCTTTTATTTATAGAACTCAATATTGTTCAGGAATTAAGAGTATAACTTTAGTGCCTTTAGTATAATCTCATTTAATTCGATCCTCAGCCCAGATAATTCCTTTAAAACTGTGTATAACTTCCCTAACAAGTAATAGACCTAAACCAATTCTTTTATGGTCTTTAGGTTTATCATAGATAGTAAAAAAATACTCTCTTTCATCTTTTCTGGCATCCCTATACCATTATCTATGAATTCTATCCTTATATAGTTTATATCCTTTTCTTGGTGCTTAGAAATCTTTATCGTTATCTCTATTTCTGGATTATTGTTATATCGAATTGCATTATTTAATAATATTCTAAAAACATCGTATAAAATTTCATTTGCATATACTTTTGTAGGTTTTTCCATCGAATTGAAATTGATCTTAATTTTTTTTTCTAGAAATCTTGTCTTCACATATTCTATTGCTTCTTCTAAGATACTCTCTACTTGAATTATTGCTTTTTGAATATCCCCTGATTATAGATCTGAGAGTTTTCTTACATTTACTCTAAGTTCCGCCCCTCGATTGACTTGGGTTTTAGCAAGATTTACTAGTTCAGTTATTTTCTTTTCATTTATTTGTTTCCCCGCTTCTTGAGCAATAATTTCCAATGAAAATTCTAAATTTTGGAGAATATTATTGATGTCATGAACAAAAAGATCTTTATAAAATTCCACTCTGTTATATGCTAATCGATATTTAGATTCCGATTTAATTATTCTATCTTCAATAAGAGCAACTAAACCAGTAAGAAGTATATTTGTTGCCATAACAGCTGAAGAAAATAGGAAAAATTCTTCTGCTCCTTCAACAACCACATCTCTCAATACTATAGCGATTAAATTTAATATCCCACCCATTAAAATAAAACACAAAAAAGCATGTGTGGGAGTCTTTTTCTTCAAATAAATTCTGAAATTTAAAAATAGCGCAATAATCAATAATAAGCCAATTATTACTTGTAAACTAATTGATAGTATTAGCTGAAGACCAAATTGTAGAACTAGAAGAAGTGCCCCAGATTTAATAGGACGTATAAAACTATTGTAATATTCATAGGAAACAGCCACGATAATCAAGAGAAGAGTGAGAGATGAAAATATAAGACCTGTTAGGTAATATGCATCATAATCTTCCTGAGATATTAACCTAAAAAGCTCAGAGATAGAACCTGCAATAAAAGCAAAGAGCCAAGAAAATTGATCTCGCCGTTAAAAACATACTCCTGCAAATAATATTGTCCCAAGAAAAAACATGCCTGTAATTGAAAGCTTAAACATAAAATAAGTAATCATAATTATCGGTCTTAATCCTTCTAAATTTTTTTGCTAAAATACTAATAGAGTTAACTGTTTTAAATTTAAACCTATCCTAAGATAAGTGTTCCTCCTAAGAATAAGAATTTATAGCTTAAATTCATAAAACTTTTATGATTTCACGTATTCTATTCCTTAATTAGAATATGAAAATATAGATAAAAAGAATTTAACAAGGTGAAAAACTTATAGTCAAAGTAAAAAACCCAGAAGAAATTGCTCAACTGGTAACTTCTGGTTCTTATGATAAGAAAAGGATCTTCAGCATCACTGCTCATATTGATCACGGAAAGACTACCGCAACGGATTACCTATTAAGAAGAGCAGGATTAATGAGACCCGAGGATGCCGGACAGCTCCAAATGACAGATTCAGATTTAGATTAAGATCTACTTGATCTACTGAAAGACGAGGAGCAAGCCCGCGGTATTACTATTTTTACAAGTGTAGTGTTACTAGCATTCAATGACTCTAGAAAACCAGATGATCCTGAACCTTATATTATTCAATTAAATGATACTCCTGGTCATATTAGTTTTACCGGAGAAGTATCGCGAGCTCTTAGAGGTAGCGATGGTGCTATAATTCTGGTTGATGCGCTTGAAGGTGTTATGACCCAAACAGAGACTAATATTCGTTTATCTGTTGGTGAGGAATACTGTAAACCAGTTTTATTCATTAACAAAGTTGACCGATTGATAAGTGAATTGAAGTTAAGTCCTCAAGACACGTTTGCTAGAATAGACAAAATCACACGCGAAGTTAATGAACTTATAAGAAAAATTCGACCCGAAGGTTCTGATTGGAGTATTGACTTCGCTAAAAATTCTGTTGCAGTTGGTTCAGCAAAACATGGTTGGGGTTTTACTTATGAAATCTTACTCGAAAAGGGACTAAAACCACAAGATGTTTTCGCAAAATATAACGAAGGAGATATCCAATGGTTAAGGGATAATCTACCATTAGACGAACCCATGTTAAGAATGATTGTTGATCATCTTCCTGATCCTATTACCGCTGCTAAATACAGGATCCCTCATATATGGGGAGGTGACCTAAGTTCAGAACTTGGACAATCTCTCGTGAAGAGTGACCCAAATGGTCCACTTTATGGGATGATTACAAAAATTTTTCTCGATCCTAAAAGGAATTATCAAGCTACACTTATCGGTCGTGTTTTTTCAGGCACATTTGACCAAACTGACTCAATATACTTAATTAATAGTGATTCAAGCAATCGGGTAAAGAGGTTAGGTGTTATGGAAATAACAGATCTTTTAGATATTTCTAGGATCCCTGCTGGAAACCTGTTTGCATTGTTTGGTTTTGTATGCCCTGCAGGTGAAACATTTATGTTAACAAATGATGTACCAAAGGATAAAGAAGAAAGAAAATTGTTGCATCCCTTTGAAAAAATTCAATACGCATGCGAAGCGGTTGTATCAAGAAGCATTAAACCAAAAGATCCACATGAAATTGATAAATTAGACGAAGTAGTTGGAAAATGGCTTAAAGCGAATCCCGAGGCAGAATACCGAAGAGATGAAGAATCTGGTGAATTTGTACTCTCTGGAATAGACCCTCTCCAAATTGAAATCTTAACTAAGAGAATTAATAACCAAGTAGAAATAAGCATTGGAGAACCAATTATTATTTACAGAGAAAAAATTACGAAAAGGAGTCCTGAATTTCATACAAAATCAGCAAATACACACAATCGTATTTTGTTATACATCGAACCTTTAGATGAAACTACAGAAAAATTAATCGAAACTGGTAAAATAAATGATTTGCAAAGTGAAAAAGATAGAGCTCAAATACTTAGGGAAGATGCAGGATGGGATGCAAAAGAAGCAAGACGAATTGTTGACGTGTATCAAGGAAGTCTACTTGTGAATGGTACTTCAGGATTACAGAGATTTGATCGTGTAAAATCCTATTTGAGTGCTGCTTTTAGGGATTGGATTGGTAATTGTATAATTGCGAAAGAACCTGCGACGGGTATTAAAGCCGTCTTTTTGGACATGACTATACATGAAGACCCCCGTCATACGCAATATGGACAGATTGCAGGTATGCTGTTCTCAGGTTTAGCACTTGCCATGTTGGATGCAGGTCCTCATCTGTTTGAGCCTGTACAGAGAATCGATATAAAAACGCCCCAAGGTACGGAAGGAGGTGTAACTGCAATAATCTCTAAGCGTCGAGGAAGAATAACTAACGTTATTCCTGAAGGTGAATACGTTAGAATCAAAGGTCAGATTCCTACTGCCGAACAAATCGGCATTGCGGATGATATCCGAGGCTCAACTCAAGGAAGGGCATTTTTTGGCTACGAGTTTAAGGGATTTGAAAAAGTACCTGCTTCTTCAGAAGAAGATCTAATTTTAGAGATTCGCAAACGTAAAGGAATGGCACTAGAAATGCCAAATAGAAAGAGTTGGGAGCGTTTTATTTATAAACGGACCTAATTTTTTTTAATTATCTTTATTTGAAAATAGCAAAATAAAATATATTATATGATTATTAAGAGAAACTGCTTATCTTAGCGATCATATATAATTTTTTCACTAGAGCTTGAAACGCATCGGTTACCCTTTGTCCTGTTAAAGCACTTGTTTTGTAATACCCTACAAATCTATTCTCTTTAGCAAATCGCTCTATATTACTATCTGATGTTGGTATATTTGGATTCGAACCTAATTCCCCTTCATCAACCAAATCCACTTTATTTCCAAATAATACAATTGGTATATTCCCACAATGTGTTTTTAAGTCATTAAGCCATCTAGGAACATGTTCATAAGTCTGAGGTTGGTCATGAGAGTGAGAAAAAACAATTATAGCTCCACTACTCCCCGTATAGAATCTTTGGCGGAGTGCTTGAAAAGAATCTTGACCTGCTATATCCCAAAGATACAATTCAACTTTCTCACCATCAATAACCTCTTCATATTTAGAAAATTGCGTTCCAAGAGTTGAGATATACTCTTTCTGAAAAGCACCTTGAGTATATTTTTTGATTAATGATGTCTTTCCAACGGCTCCATCTCCAATAATTCCACTCTAAAGAATTTATTCAATAGATCTGTGATTTTGAAGCCGTAGCCTTTTTCAGTACTCACTTTTTCCAACCACCGTTTTTTTAAATTTCTCTTTCTTTGATTAGTAAAAGTTAGATGTTTTAAATTTTTACAAAAGATTATCCTTCTAAAATCGAAATAAAAGACAATATTATCCGTATATGTTAAAAAAACTACTAATGTGGAATATAAAAAGTAATTTAAATTGTAGCTCGTTGGTATAATCTAAATACTAAGGTTTGAAAAGCTTCTTTTACACCCTGACCTGTTAAAGCGCTTGTTTTATAATATTTAATAATCTTATGATCTTGGGCAAATTTCTTTACATGAACATCTGAAGTTGCATAATTTGGGCTTGTAGCTACTGCATTTTGATCGACTAAATCCGCTTTATTTCCAAATAAAATAATAGGGATATTCCCACATGCTTCTCTAATATTTGACAACCATTTATCAATGTGTTGATACGTTTCAAGTTGTTCAGGAGCAAGAGAAAATACAATAATAGCACCGCTACTTCCTTTATAAAATCTGTCACGTAGAGTGCTAAATGACTCTTGACCCGCTAAATCCCATAAAAACAAATCAACCAATTCTCCATTCAGAATTTCTTCATATTTCGAAAATTGCATACCTAACGTAGAAATATAATCTTTTTCAAATGTATTTGATGTATATCTTTTAATAAGTGAAGTTTTACCTACTGCTGCATCACCCACTACCGTTATTTTAAATCCAAAAGCCTTTTCACTCATCTTTAAGGTTAAATATATTTTTTATCGTTTTTTCTAATAGTATAAATAAGAATTTTTAAGCCTTACTAAGTTTATCAAGTATTTAAAAATCATTACTAATTATTCATTACCCACCGAAGCTTCTTATGAATGACAGATTGAATTTTTAAAAAAAATTCAATTTTAAAAACCAAATAGCTGTATCAATTCATTAGTGTCATTTACTAATATATCTGGTTTGTATTTTATCAAAATTTCTTTTTGGGCGAGACCTGAGGCAACACAAACCATTTTTACATTAGCAGCTCTTCCAGCATCTATATCCGTGGTCATATCTCCAATGAAAATTGCTTCTGATGTCTTTACACCCCACTTATCAAGAATTTTTAGGATGCCTTCAGGATTTGGTTTAGTTTCTGAAACATCGTTAAAACCAATAATTGTGTTAAAATATTTGGTGAGATTGAATTTTTCTAAAACATCTTCGGCATAAGTGCTTTTATTATTAGTAAGAATTGCTAAATTCAATCTCTTATTGTATAATTTTGAAATTAATTTATCAATACCCTCAAAAATTGTCGATTCTTGATCTTTATATTTATTAAATTGATTAAATATGAATATAGCGATACGGATTTTTTTAAAGAAACTTAAGCCCTCTAAAAATTTCACTTTAAGTAACTCATAGGAATTAAGCAGTATTTTAGGCACAGGATAATTTTGAATTTCCTCAATTAAGTGAGCAATTTCTTCCATCACTTCATCACGATTAATTGATAATTGATATTTTTCTATCCCATCGTCAACTGCCTTTTTAATTGATTCAGTAATGTCGTAAATAACTCCATCAAGATCGAAGATTATCCCTTTATATTTTTCTAAATTAATTTTTTCCATACTAGAGTGATTAAATATTGAGACTAATTTTAATTATACGATTCCTCAATATTTATAGGACTAAAGCACTATTATAATTATTATACTAAAAACTGTTTAATATTGTCTAAACTAAATAAGCTATGAGCGAAAATCAAAAAGATTACAGTGAAAATGAGGTTATAAAAGAAGAAGAAGTAGAAGATGATGATTTAAAAACTTATTTAGAAGAAATAAAGACCCTCGAGGCGGATTTTTCCGATTTAGAGGATTTAGACATGGAAGAACTTCAAGAAATCCAAGAAGCTATTACCCAAGTTAAAGAAAGCGAAGAATTACCTGAAGCTGAAATAACTGGTGAATCGGAACCTGAGGAAGAAACAAAGGGTGAGCTAAGACAAGAAAAAGAGCTTAGGGAAGCAATGATTACAGATTTTTCTGATATGGATGAAATTGATTTTGACGAATTAAGAGATATGCAAGATGCAATCTCTTCTGTTAAACAAGAAGAATTGCAGGGAATGCCAGATGGAGAAAGTGAAATCCAGCCAACTCAGGCAGTTGCTAAAGAATTAGAGGATAGAATAAAACAAGAGTTATTAAAACGAAAAGAAGTTGAAGAAGAAGTCATCACTCCAGAGAAATTTTTAGAGTATATTAAAAATAAACGCGATAAAATTTGGTATCATGCTCTTTATTACTTATTATTCCATGTTGAAGATCATATTGCCTCAAAAATTCTACTATATGATGTGTTAAAAGAAGTAACAAGCAAATCTCCAATAGATCCGATCCCAGAACATCAGTTTTATTTCGGGTTAGGATATATATTAAGATTGAATTTGAATAATAAACAGATCGTACGATTTCTAAAAGATGGAAAGTTTAAAATTAATGTTAATATTGATAATTTAAAAGAGCTTTTAGAGGTTGCTGGTGAACCTATAAGCACACGTCCAGTTATAAAAGAGGAAGAAAAAAAAAAGATGTATAGGGATTTTCTTGATGAAGATTTTTTTGATATCTGAATTAATAGGATTCTTAGTAATTTGAAGCAAAATGAGTGATAAACCTTCTCTATTGATTATCGGGAATTCTAATGTGGGGAAAAGTTCAATCACTAGATTATTATTACCAAATCCTAGGCAGTTTAAGGGTAAAATTGGTAAGTCTCCCGGTAGTACTTTATTGTTAAAGCCAATTGAGCAACATAACTTACCTTATAGAATAATAGATCTACCTGGGTTTGGTTATACTAGCCATTCTAGTCGACGAAGGGGAGAACATATCAAGAAACAAATTGTTCGTCATATCGAAAAACATAGTAGGGATTATTTTTTTGGCCTAGTAGTAATTAATATCTTAAGAATTGAAGATGAGCTTAATAAGTATTTTATAAAGGAAAAAAAAACTATCCCTTTAAGTTTTGAATTAATTCAATTTTTAAGCGAGTTTAAAATCCCTCTCTTGATAGTTTTAAATAAGATTGATAAACTTACCATATTTGATAAGGATAGAATTATCCAAATATTTATTAATCATGCTAAGGAGTTCGGACTTAATTTGGTTCAATTAAATAAATGCAGTTATAAAGACCAATTCGAGATCCCTTTCTTAGAGTTTTCGGCATTAAAAAAAAGTAATTTAAAAGAGTTAAAACAGGCTATTCAAAATCATCTAAAATAAAGCTTCGATTTATTTAATTCCTAAATGATTAGAAATAAAGTTTTTTAGTTCAGTATATTCTGTGTTCACTTGAAATTGTGGAAATTCTTGCTTTACCTTTTCAGACGGTCTAAATAAGATACCATAATCAGCATTCTCTAACATCCCAATATCGTTATAAGAATCACCAATCGCAATAATAGTGTAATTTAAATCTTTAAAAGCTCTCACAGTTTCCTTTTTCATATCTCTCAGACGCAATTTATAATTAATTATAAACCCATTTTTGTCAACTTCAAGATTATGACAAAAGATCATTGGATATTTTAGTTTTTTTGCGAAAGGTTTAATAAACTCAACAAAACTATCAGTGACAATTATTAATTGAGCATTCAACTGAAGCCAATCAATAAATTCTATCGCTCCAGGCAAAAGATCCATTTTCTCAATAATACTTTGAATATCATTTAATGAAATATCATTATCTCTAAGAATTTTCAATCTTTGATTCATAAGCATATCATAATCAGGAATATCTCTTGTGGTTAAGCTGAGTTTTTCAATTCCTGTCTTATAAGCCACAGCTTCCCATATTTCTGGAGTAAATATTCCTTCTAAATCTAAACAGATAATATACATTACATTTGGGAAAATAATGGGATCAATTTGAATCTTACGATTTCATTAGAGCTCTTCACATAAAAAGGAGGTGTAGCTTTTGCAGATATTATTTACAAGTTAGTTATTTTAGGGTCTTTATCTTTATCCCAATTTACTGCAAATAAAAAATCTCTACTAGCTTGGTTTTTATAAATCAGGGGGAAACCACTCATTTCTTGAAATTTAAAAGCGAGATTTTCTAAGTATTTATATTCTGGAAAATAATACTGTAATGGTTTATCGCTCCTTAACCGTTCTTTTATTGATAAAGCTTTAGCTTGTAATGTAAAACCCTTTATTTCAAAAAAATTTGGGTTTGTTTTCTTAATAATATTTATATAATCCTTTAAGTATAGTTCATCAGTATTTAAGTTTTTAATCGCGATAAGTCTCACTACAGTTCTACAAGATAATGTATTTACAGATTCTAAGCTTTTATTAATTTTATCCCATCCATTTTTAATCATTGGACGACAAACTTGTTTATAAATTCGCTCATTCGGAGCAGGTAAAGTAATATATAATTGACTCGGTAAAGAATCAAGCCCCATAATTCTTTCAGGGAGTGTTCCATTTGTCACAATAAAGGTCGACATTGACCGATTTTTAAACTCTTGAATAAATTCTGACATTTTTGGGTATAACAATGGTTCTCCATCGAGGGAAATTGCAGCGTGATTAGGAGTCATAGCTTCATTATGAGTTTGCATAATTTCATCTGGAGACGTTAGCGCTCGATTAATTAAAACCTCTATTTCTTCTCTGGAGTTAATGCAGCATCGAATATCATCATCCAGTTCAAATCCTGAAGGTGAATTATTATTAAGTGTAATGAAATGTTGATTTTTTAGTAGATTTATAGCTCTCTCAATTTTATTTTTTGAAACATGAATTCCATTCATTAATGAATTTAAACTGTGAGAATCATCTTTATTTAACAACATATAGTATAGGAGATCTTTCATTATTTCATAATTGTCAAGATATCTTCTTAATGGTAAATGGTTCGTAATAATATCTTGTTGATGGCGCAGCATTTCTTGTACTATTTCTTTAGGTTCATCTGGTTTCACAATAAACTCGCTCCCAAGAGATCCTATTTCAATATCTCGCCAACAAAAGACACATTGGTGATTACAAAATGGTAATGAAGGAGTGTTTTGTAAACATTTATGGCTTTTTACTCCAAAAACTCCCTTATAACAATTACGGTTATCTCTTCCCGTCATTAATCTCTGTTCTAACCAATGACACGGTTTAATGGAGCTATGCTTATTTTCACCAATAACTCTGTATGTTGTTTTTGTATAGGTCTCGACAAATTTCGTTGTAATTTTGTTGTCAAGAATAAATTCATTTTTCATTAGAAGAACACGTCAAACTCGAAATACTCAATAATATAAATAATTTTATTTTATTAAGATATTAAATTATATTCTTTAAAATTATAAGTACATTAGTAATTAGTAAAGAACTTTTAAATTATAATTAAAAAAGAATAATAGATTAAGTAGAATAATTACTATTACGGTTTAAGATGTTAAACAAAATCAAAAGTGAATTGCTGAATTTAGGTTTGAAATTTATTTCGGTTGATGAGAAAATAGTTAGAATGATATTAGAAACAAATCCTTCAAATATTAACGAAATCGTAATATTGCCAGCAGTAAAACTTGTTATGAAAAAAATACTCAAAAAATTGGAAAATAAAAGAATATATGGAAGAGTATATAATGGAGAATTGAATAATGTTAAGGTCAGTGTCATCCGCTCATTAATAGGAGCCCCAAATTGTGCGATCGCCGTAGAATGTTTAAAACGGTGTAAAACAAAGATTATAATCCGTCTAGATGTTTGTGGGGGAATAGAAAATGTTGAGTCTAAAATTAATATAGGAGATATTTTAATTCCGCAATCAGTTTATTGTGATGATGGAACAAGCCCCCAATACATAAGAGAACATCCCTCTTTGGCAAACGATTTAGAGTGTATTACAAATCCCCTATCAAAATTTCAAAACCTTTTAACAGGAAACCAAACAATCTTTATTTCACAACCGAATAAACATTTGAAGGACTTATTGCTGGAAGTAGGAAATTCACTTTTTCCCAATAAGGTAAAACAAGTAAAATTATGGGGTACAGATGGAATGTTTTGTGAATCGTTAGATTTTATTAGAGCATTACAATCAATCAATATACAAGCTATTGATATGGAATCCTCAATATTGTTTCTTTTAGGTAAATTATATAACTTAAAAACTGCATCGATTCTTTCTGTAACTGATTTACCCGGGGACTCAAAATATGATTTACTTGCATCCAAAGAGATACATCCAGATATGGAAAATGGGATTGATTATGCAATACGGATTTTAATAAAGGCGCTGCCCAAATTTAAGTCGAGTTTATTGAATTAATAAAAAATGAAAAACTAGAATCTATAATCCTTGTAAGAGCTTGCTAAAATCTGGTTCTTTAAAGAATTCATTATACACTTTTAACAATTCGATATTTACTAAGAATATTTTTTTGCCAGCTTTATTTTTTGTTGATCTGACTAAATTAAGATCTTTTAATTTGTTAAGATGGTAGAGGATAGTCCCTGGATAAATTTGTAGAGTTTCTCCAATATTAGATACGGTAACAGTCTCCTCTTTTAAGATCTCTTCCAAAATATTGAGAATTAGTGAGTTTAGAAAAATAATTTTAAATCGATCATAATCTTCTGGGATATCAGGCAAAAAATAATGAAGGGTTTTTCCGATTTTTTTTGATCTTATAAGATTGAATCTTTCTAGAGTCATAATATGTTTTAAAAAAGGAGTTCTAGTGATCTTTAAAATTTCTCCAATCCTTTCGTCTCTTGCATGTATACCCGGGTTTTTCTTTATAAAATTTAATATTGCTACCAGTTTCTCATTAGTAAGAATTTCCAATTTTGTTCGTCTTTCATTTGTTACAATCCAAGTTTTTTCTTCTAATCCTCTAATAGCGAGAAAAATTTCTTCTTTACTGTATCCTTTTTTATAAGATAATTTTGCGATACATTTGGCATATAACTTTTCGATTATTGGATATTTCTGGATTTGACCCTCAGATTCAACTTCGAATTCGGCATCATATCGCTTTAATTTTAATATATTTTTAGCGATATCCAAAACGTCCTTTTCTATTTCTGTTAATTCCTCTACTATTTGTTCCTCTTTTAATTTTTTCTTTTTCTGTTCTTTCAATTCATTCAGAGGACTAAAATCTAAACGCCTAAATGAGCTTTCTTTTAGTAAATCTTTTTCCTTTGGTTCTTTGATCTCTCTTCTTCTCTCAAGCGACATTTTAAGCGTTTTCCTCTAAGAACAGTACAAATTTTAATTGTTCTTCCATATCCATTACCCTTAACTGCTCTACAATTTTATCCAAGTGTTTAGGGTCAACATTTGGGAGCTTCCGAATTCTCTCAATTAATTTTTTTGGTATTTCTTTATACAAATCTACAATTGCCTCGATATACCTAACCTGTTCTTCTTGGTTTAAGAATGCAAGTTCCTCCAATAATTCTCTTTTTTCTTTCTTAGAGATTTCTAGATTGATGATTTGTTCTCTTAAATCCTTCGATAATACCGCAAATATCTTCGAAAAATATTCCTTAACTAATTTCTTATCTTTTTCACCCTTCACCGGCAAAAGTGATTCATGTAGTCTTAATTCAATGTCCTTCCCTTTTTTTTCTCTTTCTATTTTCTCAATAGTCTCTACCGAATCTTCAACCTTTTCCAACTTTTGTTCAATTTTAGCATCAATTATAGGAGGTTCTTTTTCTATTGGTAAAATTTCTGGATGTAGTGGTTTTCCAACAGGTTCTTTTAGTAGTTCCTCTTTTCCTTCAGTTTCGGATTTTAATGAGGGCTCAATTACTTTATAAATCTGTTGAGTATAGGTGGATTTTTCTTCTTTTGATGTTATTTGAGGTTTTTCTGAAGGTTTAGTTACAAAAAGGAAGAATAGAAGAACTCCCTTTAACAAAGTAAATATCCCTGCAGCATAGAAAAGCACGCCCAGAACGCCAATGATTACAATTTTAATGGAATCTCCAATTTCGAAGCTTTGTTTAGTTCCAATTAAAGATCTTAATTTTCTATCAATAAGCAAAGCTATAGATGAAATTATTAAAAAGCCAAAATAAATCAACAATATTATAGGGATTTCAAGGAAAAATGGATAATAAATCGTGATTGAATCTCCTGTTGGAATGTATAATCTATCAGAAAATACCGTAAAGATTCCAATAAGTATTATTACAAACCCGGCCTTGCTAGAAAAATAATTAATTGAATTTTTTGCTAACAATCCGTAGTCATAAGATTTAAGGTTTTTATTTTCACTATTCACGATGACATAAATAAAAATAAATACCCCTTTTATCAAAATTATAACCCCAGTTCCATATAGAACACAACCCAGAATTCCCCAACATAGGGAATCTAGAAAAATTTCATTATACTTTTTTTCCTTGATTTTAGGAGCAATATACGCCCTTTCATATACTAATAAGAGGAGCCCAATCAGACCTGGTAAAAACCGGTTAAAAAGGATAAAGCTCCAACTATTTAAATTAAATGCAATTTCAGCAATTAAACCGAATGATATAAATGTGAAGAAAAACAAAGGGAGAAATGAGATTTTGTTTAAGAATTGAATCATCTTGTCAAGGTTCGAAGATTCTTTCTCAGATAAAGCAATAGTGTTAGTAAATTTTCTGGTAATCGGAGTTGGTGCTGGTTTAAATTTCACACCTTCTAAATTAAATGGGGAACCACACCTCTCACAATATACTTGAATTTGACTATCTATTAAATTTGATAGTTCACTTGGAAATGAATAACCGCACTCTCTACAAATAAAAGTCTTTTTCATATATCTAAACTACACCTTGGTAATTAAATTTTAATTTGGTTGCTTTAATTTTTTTTTATATTTTTTTTTCAATTAGAAAAACATTGAAGTATTAGGGAGTTGGAATCAATGGTTCTTGATATTTAATTAACCTTAATCCCTTCCCACAGTTAACACAATAAGCAATATTCCGTAAAAGCATTTGATTAATCATTTTTTCAGTAAATCTTTTACCACATTCAGTGCAGTATAAATTGTTATTTCTAATACTCATTGCATTCTGAAGATTATCATTTTGTGTTTGTTTCTTAAGTTTTTTTTCTCCTGAAATTAAGTCATAAAATCCCTTACATAATTTATAAAATAACAGACCAATTCCCTTGAGAATATAATAGATACCCTTAAGAATATAATAAATTAAGTATGCTATACCCTTTATAATATAATATACAAGCGTTATGATTAGTGTCAGAATTGCAATGATTCCGATAATAGATAAGATCTGTCCATAAATAGGTTGTACCAAATACCAATTAATAAACTCATTATACCACAGAGTTAAATTGTCAATAATATCTCTCCAATCCATTTTTTATATCACATTTTATATAAATTTATTACTAATTAACAAGCATTAAAAGATGATTTTAAAAAATTTGGGGTCCAATGTTTATAAAAAAATTGGAAATAACTGATACTAACAGAATTATTTACAAAATGACTACGAAATTCAAGTGTCTAGAATTTTTTTTTGCCAATTTATTGAGGTGACAGTCTTGTGGAGAAAGTGATCATCATCTACGATATTATATGCTAAATTAGTAAAAAAATGTCGTGCTCTTTCTCGCGCTGGTTTATAGGGAACAGTTGAATCATTTTTTCCATGATAAACGGTTACTGGAATATCTACAGGTTTGTACATGTTTAGCTTAAGTTTACGGGACACGATAAAAGGTGCTAATAAGATTAATTGCTTAACATTAGTAGGATTTTGCAACGCATATAAAGCACTCATTAACCCCCCAAAGCTAGAACCAATTATTATCCATTGTTTTTTTGAATTTAGTATAGCGTTCAATTCAGTCATTCTATATTCTAACAATTCATACATAGTGATATTTTCATTAGACTCCTTAAAATCAGGAGTGAGAATATCGGGAAACACACTTTTTAGGAATCTACCTTTAAAACCTCGACCTGAACTTTCAAGTCCATGTATAAAAATTATATTTTGCATGAAATTTGACTTTAAAAAAATTTAATTTAAACTTCAATCATTCAACTTCAGACTTTGAAAGATAACTATAATCTTCCTCTCTTAGTAATCTCATTTCTTTCTTATGCCCAAAATAAACCAAGATACCAAACACACTAAAATATATAATGAGAAACAATACAGTAAAGAAGTAATACTTATAGGTAAAACTCATAAAATGCAAAGCACTCCCTAAAATAAATCCAGTAAATAACCTTGATTTAGTAGTGCTTTTCCTAAATAATAGTCTTTGAGTACCCCAATCAATTATTGCGGGGATCGGTAAAATTATGATCAAAATTAAGGCAATCTCGTTACTGAACTGTACCTGGAAAATCCTCTCCATTAAATAGGTAAAGAACATAGAGAAAAGTCCACCAAGTATTACACCGGAACATCTTGAACAAAAGTATATTTTCGTTCTCCCAAATTTTAGGTAAAAAGTATGATCAGAGTCGGATATTGGATGATGTGTTAAAAACATATAATACAAATGCCTTTCGCTTGCAGCAAAGGTTTTATCATAAAGAAATAACAATATTGGGATTATAAAGACAACAGAAATTAGAGCTTGAGTAAAATAATTAAAGCCATAATTGATGATCAATATTTCTAAGGTAAATTGATCTAGATAAAACAATCCTTGAAGGATGGTAATTATTCCAGCCATGATAAAAGAGATAATAATTAAAACGACAAAGGTATAATATATTTTAATTCCCTCAAGGTACTTTGATGGCTTGTATTTATATAATCCTACTAATAATCCAAAAATAGCCACAATTAGGCACCACTCAAAGTAAATTTGATTATAAAAAGCCAATTGATAGAGAAATTCTGCCATGAAACCATCTATTAAACCATGTATAGAACCCGCTAAAACTGATAAAAATCCAAATAACAATAGTGTAATACCAAACCTAAGGATAAATCCTGGAGATTCTATAAAAATGGTTGAGATCGAGCCAAATGTCTCTGCAATATAGACATAAGAGATGATGATAAACATACTTATAAGTAGATTTAAAAAAATTAATCGAAAATAGCTATTTCTCTCTGCTTCTTGAGGAACTTCATTCAATGTAATTGAATACACTCTTAATATTTATAGCTTTCAATTTATAATCTTATTAATTAAAGATAATATCAAGGTCTTCAATTAGTTGTTTTTTGGTTAACTCAAAACCTTTTCTGAGGACATTTAAAATGATTTTCTTCCCGATCGGCACGCTTAGAATACTATCATCCCGTTCAACTATTGATATTCCCTCATCATTATAATCCAATTGGCGTTTTAAAGCTTGGTACGCCTTTTCTTTTGTTTTGAATGCTGCTCTTGACAATTCTGCATAATCATTTATATCTTCATTAACTTTCAGTAATAAAACACTTTCTTCCACTTGTGTAATAAAACATTTCTTTGTTACTTCCTTTAAAGATGTATAATTTCGATGATTCTTCTTACACTGTCTATCGGTTTGATCATTCTCCAAGTAGACTGGAAAATTTCTATTAATAATTCTATTATATTGTTCTTTTGATATTTCCCCATTAGTAATTAATTCCTTAGCAGAATCAAGAGTTATCTTTATTTGTTCCCGAGTTCCTACACGAGCATCTTTATCAGACCAGTATTTATAAAAAGATTTTACGATGGGTTTCACAATCACGTTTAAAATCCCACTTTCTAGTTCATCATCAATTAATGACTTTCCATAATTAAGGGAAATATCCATTTGATCCATCATTCTTCTTTCTAAGATTTTATAATTTCTCTCGATACCTTCCATGCTAATTTTTCCAAAAAGCAATATAAGAATAATTGTTAGAATTTTTCATGAGTTTAATTTTTTATTATTTTTGATTATATGTTTCATTTAGCGATTGAAAAAACTCCTTCTTTGTTTTTAAAAAACCTTTCCTTAGAGTTTTTACTATTATCTTTCTCCCCACAGGTATTTTTAAAATAGAAAGATCCTCTTCAACGATTTTAATTCCTCTATCTGTAAAATTTAATTGTTTCATCAAATTTTCCTCAGCAACTTCTTTTGATTTAAAAGCAACTCGGCATAAATCACCGTAATCTTCAACATCATCCTTTACTTCTAGAAGCTTTATTACTTCTTTTAAATAATTTATAAACGTTTTTCTTGCTACTTCTATTATTCTATTATAATTTTTATGCTGTTTACTACATTGTTGCGACGTTTGATCTGCTTCAAGATATTTTGGTAAGCTCTCAGTAACAATTCTATTAAAATTGTCATCAGTAATTCCATTCTTTAATAACTTTATACCCGCATCTAAAGTTAGGTTAATTTGTTTAAGAGTATTTCCTCTTACATCGTTTTGAGCCCAGTTGTCATAGAAAATTTTAACAAGCGGTTTAATTAGAAAATTCAGAAGTCCTGTATCCAATTCCTCATCAATAAGTTTTCTGCCCATTAAAATTGAATTTTCCATCTGTTGAATCATTCGTTGTTTTACCAGATGATAATTTCTTTCTAAATAATCCAATGTTTAATCTCCGAATGGTTCAAAACAAAAATATAAATTTCTAAACTCAATTAATTATTATTAAAAGAGTTCTATTCTTTTAAAATAATTTCATAAGTTTTATACTATTAATTTTATGTGTTTAAAATTAAAAATGAGAAAGAATTAATTACAACAAAAGATTGTGAAAATAAAACTTTATAAAAATGCCTTATCACTTAAAGGTTTTAATCTTAGGAGATCCTGACATTATTCATTTCTATGTGTCTAGAGCTTTTGGTGAGCCCGGAGAAGATAAAGAAACATATTTTGAATGGTATAAAGAAGTAAAAGTATTAGAAGATACATGTGCTTTAGAAATAGATGCAATTACAAACATATCTGCTGATTTAGACGAAATACTAGACATGGTAGATGGGATCGTTTACTTTTTAAACCCTTTGAACGAGGAGGAATCTGAATTATTTCAAATGGTTCTTCCTGACATTTTTGCCGTGAAGCGAGAAATACCCACAGTTGTTATCTTTTATGATCAAAATGGGATTCTTCCTTTATCGGTAAATGAGCTACTAACTAATATTTGGGTCAGTTATCCAAGTCTAGAAGCTTTTGTAAATCTGAATCCAAAAGAATTTCACCAAGCGCTTCAATCTCTATGTATGGCTATTATAAATGGGGATACTCCTTTAAATATAGAGAATGCCTGGATGAGATTTCCAATCTTTATTCAGATGGCTAACGTGTACTTTGCCAATAATAATTACTATTATGCAGCTCAAGCTGTAAAAAAAGCTGCAGCAATTGCAGAAATTTACAATAAAGAAGAATATTATATTATATTAGACCAAGCAGCTAATCTTTATTCAAAAATTAACTTATATTTAGAAGCCAGCAAGATCTTAGAAGAAATAGATAAAAAAAAATCACTAAATTTTAAGAAATTATATGCTGATGCCATGATTAGAGAGGGAAATATCCATTTTAATAAACGGGAATTTGAAACCGCTGCTAAGCAATATGAAAGAGCGGGCCAATGGTTAAGTATAGAATTATTAGATAAAGAAATGGTTAGTGAGGCATTTAGATTAGCTATCAATTCTTGGATATCTGCTTGCCAAGTTGAGAGAGCCTTTAGAATCCTTGAAAATTTACCTCACGAAGAATCACAAAATATATTAAATCGCATTTCTGAAAAAATTGGAGCCGCAGCAGAATTTTTAGTAGAGGCTAAAAAGTATGAGTTAGCAAGAGAGCAATTATACTTCGCAATAAATAAATATCAAAGAGAAGCACTTTCAGATCATCTAAAATACCTTACTGATAAATTAACTGAAATTTTAATTCAGATTTTTAAAATTCAAGTAAAAACTAATGAAATTTATGCTGCAAAATATACTTATGATGAAATTGAGAATATGTGGGATTCTTATAAAGTGGAAACAACTGATTTAGATTCAATTATAAAGATACTAATTAATTCATTCTTAGCAAAAAATAACTTTGGAATCGCAACAGTCTTAATAAACAAATTAAATTCTTTGATGTTAAAACAAGATTTAAGCAAAATTAGTGCAGAATTAGAAGATAAATATAATGATTCAATAAAAAAAGAAATCAGGGATTATATTAAGAAAGGTGAAAAAATTCTTGCTGAGTTTGTTAAAGCTGAATTAGATATAATAACAGATATGAATAGAAATAAAATAGAAGAAGCTAACGCATTTATTACAGAGAATAAACACCTCAAAGCCGGAAATCTTTTATTGAACCAAGCGAATTACCTAAAAAAAATAGGAAAGGATGATATAACGGATCAAATCCTCACAAAATCTTTGGACACATTTTTGGAAGGTGAAATTTTCGATGAATTTTTTATTACTTTTAACAGCTTGTCAAAAGAAATGAAAGGAAAGTACTTAATCAGGATTTTTCAGGTTTTTCTTGATAAATTAAAAGGTATTGAAAAATTAGACGATTATGAAAGAAAAGAAAAAATTTTAGAAGAATCAAATCGGATTTATCGTAGCCATGAATTATATGATGAATCAAAGGAAATCAGTTTAATGTTCATAAAAAATATCAAAAAAGAAGCTTTAGTAATACTCGAAAATGAAGAAAATAGTTCTGGGATTAAAAAAGTTAATGAATTAGTAAAGAAAGCTGCTAATGTATCATCAGCTTATTTAGATAAGGAAGAAAGAGCTCAAGTAAATTTTGATGAAATATATAAGAAGATTTCCGAAATTTATATTGATTTAGACGACTTACATTCTGCTCAAACATATAATGATAGAATTGAGAATAAAGCTTATACCAAAGAGATTCATAAAAAGATAGCTGAACTTGAAGCGGAAAAAAGTAGTGAGTGGACAAAAAAAGCAGAAGAATCCCGAGAAGAAGAGGTTTCGAAAGAAAGTCTTTCAATTATTGAAAGTAAAGCGAGAGAAGCCTTTTTAGACAAAAGTAACGAATATAAAGGAAGGAAAGCCCTAATAAAATCATATTTTCAAGAATGCTTAAATCATCTCAAAAACAACGAATTTGAAAAATCAATCTTAGAGTACAAAAATACAATCAGTCGGTTAATTAATATAAAAAAATATAATCTAGCAGGTGTTTCATTAGCAGTAGTAAGCTTATTGCTAATAAGGGAAAATAAATTTGAAGAAATTAAAGAAATATTAGAAAAAACAAAAGAAAAACTTTCTGGATTGGATATAGAAACTTTCTCAGTTACCTTAATAGAATACATAATTCTAGTAAAAAAGTTCCAAGATAAAAACAAGGTTGACAAGGTTATTTCGCTCATGAAAAATCTCCCATTATTTGAAGAAGAATTGAAAATTCTTTATGATTATCTAGGAGAAGAATATAAGAAAGAAGGAAAAGGTGAACCAATTGAAAAAAAAAAATTGGTGGAAATAGATCAAAGATATGGTAAACTCGAATCTAAAAAGGGAGATGCTAGAACAAGTAAGGATATTCTATTCAAGCAAAGAAAAGTAATGAGAAAACGATTATATTCAACCATATTAGAGTTATTAGAAGCGCAAGAATACGAAGCAGCGGCAACAGAATATTTACAATTAGCAAACTCACGTTTAAAAATGAAAGACTTCGGAACTAGTTCTTTAATGATACTCTTACATGGATTAAGCCTCTTAAAGGCAGAAGAATCTTTAAAATTAATTAAAAAGAACATAACTGATTTTTTAAATAGCCTAGGAGTTAATAAGAAATTGATTGAAGAAACATTTTATATTATGCTTATAATGTTTATAATTGATATTAAAATATACTCTTTAGATAAGTATTTACCAAAAATTAAAGAGATGTTAGATTTACTACCGTTATTTGAGAAAGAAAATCAGCTTATAGATATCTTATAAAATTAGAATAATTGGTAGTTTTTTTAGAATTAATCTACAATATTTGCGTACTTTTGCAAGTCCTTTACTCTCATCCGCAAAGTCACTTCAGTTACACGTGCTAATTTTGAGATTTCCTTCTGGGTTCTGTTTTCATTGCTTATTTTTGAAGCGATATAAATAGCGGCGGCAGCAATTCCTTTTGGGTCCTTACCTGCTGAATTAAATCCACTCTCTCTTGCTTTATCAATCAATTTTACCGCTATATTCCTACATTGCATTGAAAGTTTTAACTCTTCATTAAATTTATCAACATAGCGATCTGCTGAGAAGTGTTGGACTTTCATTCCTAATTTTGGGAGAACTTCCATAAGTATTAAGCGATAACTTTTAATGACTTTCTTTTTAGGAATTTGTGCGACTTTAGTTATTTCTTCGGCAGTTCTAGGTATTCCATGAACTCTTAATGCCGCAAATATCGAGGCTGATAATAATGTATCTATACTTCTTCCCATGGTTAATTTCTTTTTAACGGTTTGGGTATAGATTCGAAGGGCATCCTCTGCAACAGCATCCGGAATTCCTAATCTTTTCTGTAAACGTTGTAAATTTGGTAAAGCTATCCATAAATTTCTCTCATAACTGGTTGTTAAAGATCTATGGATTTTCGCTAACCGGTTAAATTTCGATTTATATTTAGGACTTAGTAAGGTACCTCTTGCGTCTCTTGATCCTCTGATAATCGTTCTGGGACCTATAGGGCTATAAACTCTTTCACTACTTTTCCTCTTCTGAATTTCTTCTTGCGTGAAAGCTCTCCGAGGACTATCATCAAGAATTCTAGAATATACAAAACCACAGTTTAAACAAACGTAAAATCCATCTTCTTCACTAATCTTTGAATTATCACAACAAGGTCTTCCTTCCTCTCCATTCTCTTCAAAAAAATCATTATCTTCAGAATGAGACGGCATAATTACTTAAATTATTAAGGGATGAATATGGAATTTTCCATTTTTAGTATAAAATACATAATCTAATAAATATTTAAGTGTGATTAATAAAAAAATTAAGTTGTGAAAATTTAAATCAAAACCTTTTAACTAGTATAATAAAATTATAATAATAATTATAAAAACGAAATTACCCTATAATTATTTAAAAAAACCTTGATATACTATGTCTTCTGAAAGTTCTGATATAATCGACGTGTTTTCTAAGTTTTTAGATCCGAAATTAACAAAGGTTAATAAATTACACTCAATTGATGATGTATTAAAATTACCAATTCACTCATATAAGTTTGTAGATAAAGAAGAATCAACTATAATGAAACAGTTACTAGAGATTTCTAGTATAGGGGATGCTTCTAAACTGAATAAGGAAAATCCTTTTGAAAGTCTGATTAAAATAGAAGAATCAGACGAATCTTTAGAATTGACGGAGAACTTGAAGAAAAAGATTGAAGCGTTAAAAAAAAAATACCCAACCTTAGAAAAAACATTGAAAAAAACAATTACAATAAGCTCACTCATTTCAAGTGTTAATAAAGAAAAAGAAGGAATAGAAGTAATAGGACAAAAAGTTCTCGTGGCAGGACTCGATGAAGCAGGCAAAACCGCTACACTTTCAAAATTCGGTGGCCGACTAGGTATTACTGATACTATTGCAACACACCCAACAAGAGGAGTTGTTCGGATGAAATTTGGGAGTTCCAATTTGAACTTATACATTTGGGATCTAGGAGGGCAGGAAGAATATCGTGAAAGGTATTTAAGCAATCCAGAGCAATATTTTATTCAATTAGATTTACTCCTCTATGTAATTGATGTGCAAAACCCAGACCGATTCGATGAATCTCTCGAATACTTTGATGGAATCCTTGATTCAATAATAATGTTAGAAGAAAAACCTTACATTTTAATTTTCATCCATAAATTTGACCCAGATATTAAAGGGGACCCAAAGATTCAGCTAAATGTTGAACTATTGAAGGATAATTTAAACGAACTTATTAAAGGCAAGGATTATGATTTTGATATTGAGATCTATTTAACATCTATATATTCGATGATTTCCCGTGAACCACAATTTGCTAAATATCTTAAAAATCTCATGAGCTCACATTATTCCCTTACAGATCCAACAGTTAAGAAAGTTGAAGGTCTTGGAAAAACTTTAGAAGAAACTCTTAATGCGGTTATTCGTTTATCAGAAAGCATTTCTTCACAGTTAAATGATCTTGATAGTCGTCTTCGTGCCTTAGAGGCGGGTGCATTCCAAGCGGCTCAAAGTGGATTACCTTTGGAAATATCTAATCCTTCCCAAAGTACATCTAGACAAGAGGGAAATGCAAGATTAAATGTTCTCAATGAATTAAAAGATCTTTTTAGCAAGAGAAAAAGCCTAGACCTTTAAAACTAATTCTTCCATCTTTTAAAATTGTCTATAATTATCTTGTAAGTAGCAGATAAGAAGATTATCAAAAATATTAAAATACATATAATTAAATACCAAAAGTGCTCATTTAACATTGAATTTATTTTATGATAATCGATTTCATATACGACAAATTGCTCAAAATATGTTACAATTATTTGGAGCAATGGAGACATTAAATAAATTGAAAATAGGAAACCAATTATTCCTAATAGACTTCCAATAATCACATCGGTGGGATAGTGAACACCTAATTGAATTCTTGAAAAAGAAACTAAAGCTGCTAATATCAACATTAAAAATGTCATAAATGGTGATTTCAAAAAATATACTCCGAATAATAATCCATAAGCCATTATATTAAATGAATGCCAAGATGGAAAACTGCGAGATCTTGGTTTTCTTTCAAGAACTATAATCTTGCCTTCTTCTAATTTTTCAAATGGTCTTTGTCTATTAAAAATTTTTTTAAATACTGCAATAAAAAGCAAACCCGTCAAAAATATCGCAGATATATTAGTAAGTAAAAAAGGATCATACCAAATAAACAAGAAAAATGCAATTAAAGAAATCCATAAAGTTTCTCTCCCAAAGAAAGATAAACACTTAAAAATGAATGTAACTGATTTTCCTCCAAAATTATTATATTTTAAAATTATCTTTTGGTCCCAGGTGTCTACCTTCTTAGGGAAATCTTTAAGTTCCATGTTATTTATCGGATAGGTGATTTCTTATTGAATTTAAATATTTATATGCATCTTTTACTTTAGGAATCTGCTTCTCAAAATAATTTAATGAATGTGAATCGGAACCAACAAAGTATTTTCCTCCTTCTTTAACTAATTGAGTGATTATTGCTTTTGAAGGAAATGGACGTCCAATTGGAAATCTTTCACCCGAAATATTGTATTCTATCCTTAAATTATTCTTTATGCACATTCGTCCTAATTCCAACACTCTTTCTTCCGATATATTACAATCTTTTGTAGGTTTTATATCATTTTCATTAATATAACGGAAAATAGTATCGATGTGACAAATATTTTTAAATATTTTTGAATTAACCATCATCTCACATGTCTCAAAATATTCATCAATAATGGTTTTTATCTCTTTTATATCTAGTAATTTTAATAGCTTTTCCCTCGTTGTGATTGGATAACCTGGAATCCATTCATGAATTGTACCCCCAATGAAATCTAATTCTCTGTTATAATCATCCATGAACTCTAATAATTCAATTTCTCTATCTCTGTAGTATTCAACTTCAAGCCCGCTAAATATGAAATCATAAGTTTCTTTCAATTCATCGATCTCTTCAAGGTAATTATCGATGTTTCCATCAGAGAAAGGATTTGTTTTATCCTCTTCAATCGAATATAGTTCGAAATGGTCAAGGAAACAAACGTTAATTTCATGAATTTCTGCTAATTTTATATAATCTTCGAAATAAGGCCCGTTTCTGTCAATATCCGTACTCCATTTTGCAGTATGGACATGATAATCAGTGAATTTAAACTTCATATTCTAACAAGGTTAATAATTAAGAAAGAGAAATAAAAATAATGATTAACTAATCATCTGAATCTTCTTGGTCAAAAAAAACTTCATAAAAAAGTTCTTTTTCACCACTTTCTGGAGGTGTTATTTTTGTACGCCCCCCCCGCTGTATAATACGAACAGTGCTTTTGTTCTGAAGATGAATTGTTCCGTAGAATCCCTTTATTCCTTTTTCTTTTGCGATGATAATTAAATGTTGGTAAAGAAATGTACCGATTCCTTCTCCTCTCCATTTTTCAGATACAATAAAACTGTATTCCGCCATGTTTAAAGAAGGGTTAAAATAATATGTTGCGTTTCCTATCATATTCTCTCTCCCAATTTCCCCTGTAAAAGCACCAATAGAGAAAACTTTATCATAATCAATATTTACTTCATCTTGAGTCTTAGAATGGGTAAACTCCTTCCTTACTTCAAAAAATCGTAAATATCTATCTGTTTCGTTCAAGGCGTAATATAAATCTTTAAGTAAGGGTTCATCTGTAGTTTTAACAGGTCTTACTCTAATTTTTTCATTATTCCTGGCAGTGTAAATCGTTTCATATCCAGAAGGATATAAACATATTCGTCCATCTTCGTCACATGGAAGTAATTGATCCGAATAAACATATTTTAATTTTTTTGCTTTGTCCAATAATGATTGTCGAAAGTCTGGATGAGCAACACATATCAATTCAAGCACCCTTTCTCTTATCGTTTTCCCATGAAGATAAGCTACACCCCATTCAGTTACAACATAATACACATCTCCACGAGAAAGCATTATTCCTGCACCCTCATCTAAATGTGGAACTATTCGTGACTTTTTGCCATCTCTAGATGTTGAAGGCATAATTATGATAGGTTTCCCCCGTTTAGAAAAGGCTGCTCCCCTCATAAAATCAATCGTTTCTCCTAACCCTGAATAAAATTTATAGCCTTCTGTTGCTGCATTTACTTGTCCAGTAAGGTCTATTTGTCGAGCAGAATTAATTGAGACCATACTTTTGTTCATTCCAATATTCCTAGGGTTACACACATAATCAGAAGGGAAAAATTCAATATAGGGATTATTATGAACGAATTCGTATAATTTTCTAGTACCTAGAGCATAACTCGTAATTATTTTTTCTGGATGAAAATTTTTTTTTCTACAAGTAAGAATGCCCTCTTCGATAAGAGGTATGATATTATCTGTAATATAGTGAGAGTGCATTCCAAGGTCTTTTTTATCCTTTAAATATTTTAGTGCTGCATTTGGCAAATCACCAAAACCAATATGAATCGTCGATTTATTTTCAATAATATTCGCAAGATTTTTACCAATTCTTTCAGCTATATCATCAGGTTCCTCAAAGAAAAACTCTAATAAAGGTTGATTGTTATAAACAAAAAAATCAATTTCTTTCATATGCATAAAACTGTTTCCTAAAGTACGAGGCATTTGAGGATTGATCTCAGCTATAGTTAGATAAGATGATTGTGCCAAGGTTTTTGCGATATCGACATTAATACCTAAAGAACAAAAACCGTATGGATCTGGGGGGGAGACTTGTATAAGAGCAACATCTATATGTTTTCGACCAGTTAAAAATAGTGAAGGTATTTCACTCGCATAAATCGGGGTGTAGTCTGCTTGACCATTATTGATTTCTTCACGAAGATTTGATCCTATAAAAAATACATTATGTCTAAAAAGATCCTCCGCTTTATTTTTAAAATATTTCTCAGGGCCAATTGTTAGAAAGTGAAGAATCTCCGTGTCGATTAACTTCTCTGAATGTTTAATCAATTCGGTTGTTAATAATTGAGGTTCAGAACATCCAGAATCAATAAAAACTCTATTCCCCGGTATTATTTTCTTTATGGCATCTTCTGCATTGATTTGTTTATCCTTCCATTTTTCTCTCCATTTCTCATCTATCAAATTAGGGTTTACCTTTATTGTTGTTTAATCTAAAATCATTGATTTTTTAATTTATAAAAATTTACTTCAATCTCGTTATTAAATGTATTTTCCTCAATATAATGTTTTTGAAATTATAAATAAAATGTTTAAATTCAATTCATATCTTATTTGATTTAGAAGTATACTTGTAAGATGAAAATATTAAAAAAATTTAAAGTTATAATTCAAGATTCAAAAGTGTAAAAGACTATGTCTAAAGAAGAAAGAATGGAAAGCATTCTTACTGAAAATCGTATTTTTAATCCTGTTGACCTTAATCCTGAATACGTTAAAACCGGAATGTCAATGGAAGAATATAAAAAGCTATATAAGCAATCGATTGAAGATATGGAAGGATTTTGGGGTGAACAAGCAAAATCTCTTGATTGGTTTAAACCCTATGATAAAGTATGGGAAAAAACGGACTTGTTTCCAGGAAAGTGGTTTGTTGGTGGAAAACTTAATGTTGCTTATAACTGTTTAGATAGGCATGTGAAAGCAGGAAAAGGAAAGAGGACTGCTCTAATTTGGGAAGCTGATGAGCCAGGACAAGTTAGAACATATTCTTACGATGAGTTATTAAAAGAGGTTTCAAAGGTTGCGAATGGGATGAAAAAACTTGGGTTAGAAAAAGGAGATAGAGTTACTATTTGGTTACCCATGATTCCTGAGCTTGCAATAATTATGTTGGCATGCGCTAGAATCGGTGTCATACATTCTATTGTATTTGGTGGATTTTCTAAAGAAGCAGTGAAAGATAGAATAAAAGATTCAGATTCTCGACTTCTCTTTACGAGCGATGAAACTGTAAGGGCTGGAAAGTATTATCCTAAATTAGCTGATGTTGTTAATATCATTGATGATGTTCCAACTATAGAACACATTATAGTTGTAAAGCGATCCGGAAGAGATATACCCCACACAAATAAGGATATCTGGTATCATGACTTTATCGAAGGGATGAGTGAAGAAAATGAACCTGAAGAAATGGATTCTGAAGATACCTTGTTTATCTTATATACAAGCGGAACTACTGGTAAACCAAAGGGAGTAAAACATACCACCGCAGGATATATCCTATATACATCATTCACCCATAGAATAGTTTTTAATTATCATGAAGGTGATATTTGGTATTGCACTGCGGATATCGGGTGGATCACTGGACATTCTTATATTGTTTATGGACCTCTAGCAAATGGTGCTACAAGTCTAATGTTCGAAGGAGTTCCAACTTACCCTGAAGTCGATCGGTTTTGGGATATCGTTGAATCCAATAAAGTCACTCATTTCTATACAGCTCCTACTGCAATTAGAGCGTTAATGAGATATGGGGATGATCCTGTGAAGAAACACGATGTGAGCTCACTGAAAATCTTAGGAACTGTTGGAGAACCTATAAATCCCGAAGCATGGACGTGGTATCATAGAGTGGTTGGACAAAATAGATGTCCCATTGTTGATACATACTGGCAAACTGAAACAGGGGGATTTATCATGACACCTATAGCAACCGCAACACCAACCAAACCAGGATCTTGCTGTATGCCTTTCTTGGGTATAAAACCAATAATCTTTGACCTTGAAGGAGAAGAAGTCACTGAACCTGATGAGGGGGGATATTTTGCGATGGCCCAACCATGGCCAGGGATATTGAGAGACGTTTGGGGCAATACTGAGCGATTTAAATCAACCTATCTCGCAAAATATCCGGGATATTATTATACAGGTGATGGAGCACGACGAGATCAGGATGGTTATTATTGGATTTTAGGCAGACTTGATGATGTTATTAAAGTATCAGGGCATAGAATAGGAACCATGGAAGTAGAATCTGCTCTTGTAAGTCATCCAAGCGTTGCGGAAGCCGCAGTTGCTCCATTTCCGCATAAAATAAAAGGTCAGGCAATCTGGGCCTACGTAACTCTAATGCAAGGAGTTGAGAAATCAGCGAAACTATCTAAAGAGATACGTATGCATGTAAGAAATGAAATTGGACCTGTATTCCAACCTGATGTAATTCAATTTGCTGATGCTTTACCTAAAACGAGAAGCGGTAAGATAATGCGTAGAATCTTAAAAGCTATCGCAGCAGGTACAGATATTGGAAATGTTACAACATTGGCAGATCCATCTGTAGTAGATACTCTATTAGAAGAACGTAAGAAAATAGACGTTGAAATAGGTTAAATCTATATTTTTTTATATTCTTTATGCCTTTGTTAGGGAACTCAGAAATTTATTATATTTAAGTTTTATAATTTTATTTTATTTTTTAGGCATGTCAACTCTTTAATAGTTTTTTATTCTTCTTATAAATAGGAATTTTGATAAAAAGGAAAGATTGATTAAAAAGTTAAAAAATATTGATCTAATGAAATCAATTTTAGTATTTATAGATGGTACTATTTGCGATACAAGGCAGAGACATCATTTTGGGATAAATACACTAGAATTTAATAAACGTGAAGCAATAATCAAAGATAAGGCTGTAGCTAATAGTGTAAATTGCTTAAATAATCTATCAACTAGATATGTGATTGTTTATATTGGGGCAAGACCAAAATTCACAATCGACTCTACGAAAGAATGGTTAGAGAAAGAAGGATTTCCAAAAGGAGATGTGTATTTAGGCAAAACTAAAAAAGACCGAGTTGAAATAATAAAGAAAATAAATAAGAAGTATAATTTTGTTGCAGGGATAGGTGATCGATGGGATGATAATGAATTGCATTTAGAAATAGGATGTTTGAGCATTATATTAGAAGAATTTAATGGTAAGTGGGATTTTGTAAGTGATTACATTATGAATTATGAACGGAAAATAAAAATTAGCCAAAATGAAATCCATTTAAAAGGAAAAATTGAAGGTTTAGCCCGTGTACTACCAAAGCTCCACAATAAATATAGAGATGCAATGTGGGAAGTATATCTCAATGCAGTTCTTAAAAAGGCAGAAGAAACCAGGGAAGAAAGAAGAAAAGAAGATCTTGAATTATTTGAAAGATTTAATCTGAATCCTCGAGATTTAAGAGATGTGGCAAAATGGGAAAAATCAGTAGATGAAAAAGAATGGGAAATTAATGAGGCTTATGGTTTGCAAGATAAAGAAATAGTAGAAGCAACAAAAAATCGTTTTGAAATGAAAATAACACGATGTCGATATGCAGAAATTTGGAAAGAGTTTGGTTTTCCTGAAATTGGATATCAAATTCATTGTCGAACAGACATAGCTTGGTGGGATCGTCCCGTATGGGATCCGAGTGTGCGATTTAAACAGCCAAAAACTCTTATGAAAGGTGACGAATATTGTTTATTTATACAATATAGACCTGATGCAGATTAACGTTAATGCAAATCCTAATCAAATAGCACCATACTCTTTAATAATTTTCTAAATCTCATCATTTAATATAACAAATTAATCACTCCTAGTTTTGAAAATGTAGAAAAACCTTGAATTATTATAACCTTAAATACTTGCTTTTTTTAAAAAAAGATTTTAATTTATCAAAGGCAATGCATTATGGATTCCAATCATGAATAAGGATAAGGAAACGAATAAGGGATATCGGAAGTGGCTTTTTAAACACTTATATAAACAATTTCATTTAGTAATACTAGTAATTATTGGGATTTTTTTTGTTAGTCTGACACTTACCTTAATTCCGATTATAATCGGTGATATAATTGATAATGTCCTTATTGTACGTGATTTAGCAAATTTATTATTAATGTTAGGAATCGGACTTATTGTTTCTCTTCTTTATGCTGTTCTAGATTACGGAGTTATGATGCTCGGACATTTTCTTGGCTTAAAAATTGAAAAAGATATGAGACAAGAATTTTTTGATACTATTCAATTAAAACCACTAAGTTACCACGATAATGTACGAACAGGTGATTTGCTAGCCCTAGCTACTAATGATGTTCGAGTAATTAACACAATGGTGGCTCATGGAAGTTTTTTTATTTATCCTTTCATGCAAATTTTTATAACAATATATCTGTTGATTCAGTTCTTAGATTACCGCTTAGCTTTATTTTGTATACCATTTATTATTAGCTATATCTACTTTGTTTTGGATTATCGTAAAAAACTTTCTCCTTATGTTACTAACCGAATGAAAAAGTATTCAAATTTGGCAGTAGTTTTACAAGACTCTATAAGTGGTGCGTCAACTGTTAGGAGCTTTACTGCTGAGAAGCTGGAGCGTAAAAAATTTAGACGCTCCGTACTTGATTTTAAGAATAATATGATAGGAGAAAATAGAGTTCAAGCTAGGTACTACCCCCTACTTGCACTTAACCTTGTAATCGGCAGCACATTTTTTATTGGCTCTATATTTGTTTATCAGAATACTCTATATCCTGGGGATCTAGTTGCAGCAAACTTACTTTTAATAGCACTTCTCGAGCCTACCAGAATGATTCATTGGTCTACCAATGATATGATGAGTGGGTTTGCAGCTTGTTCGCGTCTGTATACTTCACTTACTAAAGGAGATAGTGAAAATACTCGTAAAGAGTCTGAGGAGTGGCCAGAACAATTTAAAGGAAAAATTGAATTCAAAAATATAACATTTATTCATCAAAACGGAAAAGATAACAAACGTCCTACTCTAAATAATTTGAATTTTACTATTGAACCATTTCAACGAGTTGCTCTCGTCGGCCCTACAGGATGTGGAAAATCGACTCTTGCGAAGTTAATATTATCTCTTTACACACCCCAAAAAGGATCGATTCTTTTAGATGGAATAGATATTCAAAATATTCCTCTTGAAACCTTACGTAAACACATTGGTTATATAGAGCAAGAAATTTACCTTTATCCTAGATCTATAAAGGAGAATATTATGTTTGGAAAACCAGATGCATCTGAAGAAAAAGTATTAAACGCTGCGAAACTCGCTCAAGTAGAGGATTTTGTGAAGGATTTTCCAAACGATTATAATACTATTGTCGGAGAGCGAGGGACAAGACTCTCTGGAGGAGAAAAACAGCGAATTGCAATAGCACGGGCTTTTTTAACTGATCCTGCAATTCTTATACTTGATGATTCTGTTTCAGCTGTAGATAGTGAAACAGAAGAAAAAATAGGGCGTGCAATGGAAAATATCTTAAAAAATAGGACTACAATAATCATAACTCACAGGTTACATACAATAAGAACCTCTGATAAGATAATTGTCTTAAAACACGGGGAGCTTGTCGCAGAGGGAAGTCATAAAGAATTATTACAAAGTTCAGAAGATTACCGCCGAATTTTTGGTAAAAAATTAAGTTTAACAGACTCAAAAATTAAAATAAAGACAGTGTGATATAAAGTGGGACTCTACGCAGGATTAATGGCAGAGGAGCATAAAAGAAAATACTCTGATCGAGAATTATTTAGTAGATACATTAAAAGAATTATTCCTTTTAAAAAGAGTGTTATACGAATTGCACTTTTTATAGTAATTTCAGCAGTAGCGGATATCATTAGTCCATTATTGATAGGATTTGGCGTAGATGAATTGGCTAAACCAAATCCCAATCTTCTTTTAGTAATCAATGCTACGGTAGTTTACATTTTGTTATATGTGATTATTTGGGTTATGTTTTTCCTGCAATATAAGGAGATTGCCAAATTTGTTCCATTTTTTTCAGAAAGGCTCCGTATGGATATCTTTGATAAGTTACAGGAACAAGATATGAGTTTTTTTGATAAAAAACAGACTGGTGAATTAAATACAAGAGTTACTAATGATGTCTCTGATTTTGGAAATATTACCTTTTTAATAGTAGAGACAATAGGCAATCTTATTCTTAGTGGCTTTACGTTTGCTATTTTGGTATGGTTAAACATATCTCTTGCCCTTATTGCTTTAATTACTGTTCCTTTAATCTTATTGTTGATGTTCTCTCTTAGAAAAATAGCTAGAATTGTAAGTAGGGCATATAGAAGCTCCCTAGATGATGTTAATATCGCAATGGTTGAATTAGTAGAGGGAATTCATGTTTGCAAAAGCTATGGCCAGGAAGCTATAGTATCTGAACAATTTAATGAAATTAATAAAAAATATTTCAAAAGAGGATTTAAATTAACTGCTGTAACACATCTGTGGAGAAGACTTCTTGGAATTATATCGACACTAACTTTTATTATCATTATGTATGTGGGTGGACAACTTGTTTTCAATGGTTTGATGAGTCCTGGACGTGTTTTCATCTTTTATCTCTACTTACCTAAATTTTTTCGTCCAATTATGGTGCTAGCTACCTTTTTTCCTCAATTTAGTACAGGTATGGCTGCATTCGAACGAATTCTTGATATCCTTGATTCAGCACCATTAGTTACTCAATATCCTAATGCCTATGATGTAGGTGGATTAGAAGGAGAGATTGAATTCGAAAATGTAGATTTTAGTTATAAAAATGATGAATGGGTTTTTAAAGGATTGAATCTTAAAATTGAAAAGGGGGAGAAAATGGCAATAGTTGGGCATACTGGTTCAGGAAAAACATCCATAGTTTCACTTCTTGCACGATATTATGAATTTCAAGGAGGATCAATTAAGATTGATGGAATTGATATTAGAAATATGAAATTAGAATCATACAGAAAGAATATTGGCATCGTTCAACAAGATGTTTTTCTTTTTTCAGGAACAATAGAGGAAAATATCCTGTACGGAAGGCAAGATGCGTCTGAAGATGATTTGTGGAAAGCAGTTACCGCTGTCCACGCTGAAGAACTAATTGAATATTTACCAGAAGGTTTACAAACTCAAGTAGGAGAAAGAGGAAAAGGAGTGTCAGCAGGGCAAAGACAGCTTATTAGTTTTGCTCGAGCATTACTTACAAATCCTAACATTCTTATCCTTGATGAAGCGACTTCAAGTGTAGATGCCTATACTGAAGCAATCATCCAAGAAGCTCTGGAAGTGCTTTTATCTGATCGAACTTCAATAATAATCGCTCACAGACTTTCTACTGTAATCAACGCCGATAGGATTATCGTTATGGACAATGGGAGAATAATAGAGGAAGGCAATCATAGGTCATTACTTTCACAAGGAGGTAAATATGCTCAGTTGTATAAACAATATTTTGAACATCAAAAGTTAGAGTAGCACTACTCTTCATTAAAAAAAGTGGATGAATCTAGTGACAAATGTCTTCATTGATTCGAATTTTCACTTGATTTTGATAATAAAAGAGTTTTTAAATGATTTTTTAATTCCTTTTCTAATTTAGGGTCTGCAGGATAACCCAATTTTATCTTACCCATAATTTTTTTATTCAGATAGTTCTCAAGAGTTCTACAGTCTTCAAATTTTTTAATCAAATTATCTAAATTTTCTCCTGTTTTGGTTATCTGAGACAGGTAAACATATTTTATTATGTTTTTTGCCTCTTCAGTATCTCCAGAGCCAATAACTAATATTGTGTTGTGATTAAATAAATCACCTAAATAACTAAAAATATTTGAATTCCCCCAATTCTCAATTTTATACTTAAGAAAGTCTAATACGCCAATAATCTCCGTTGGATCTTTGCCTTTCTCAATTTTAAAGAAGATTCCACACTTTTCCTCATCTTTATAGGCTAATAGTAAGTTTTCTATACATTTTAGAATTTGTTCTTTCATAGACATGACATTAATGCATTAGATATAATTATTACTTATGATTGGCTCAAATCAGTTTTTTGTATTAATAAATAAATAAAAATAAATAAATCTACTTTTATGAATATTTCAAGGATTATATTTTCTTTTTGTTAATTAAATCTCACAAATTTAAGGTTATTCAACTTGAGCCATAATGATAAGCAATTGTTTGAAAAAATAGAGACCATGGATCAAGAAGAAGCTGTGAATTTCCTTCTCTCTATCCTATCATCTTCCGAAAATTTAGAAGATAAAGTTAAATCTGTTAAAATTTTAGCAAAGTTTGAAGATAATGAGAATTCTCGATTACAAGATTTAAAAAACTTATTTTTGAATGACAGGCATCCCCAATTACGCATTAAATTAATTGATCTGCTCGCGAAGATTTATGGGAATGAAGGTATTAAATTTTTAAAAGAACAGTATAAGAATTGTAGTGATGGTACTGTTAGGAAAACCCTTATTGAAAAAGTTGGAAATGCAGATCTTAATGGCTCAATACCTTTCTTCATTAAAGTTTTAGGTGATCCAAACATCGAAGCAATTGAATTAGTTATTACATTTTTGGGAAATTCAGGTGCAAAAGAAGCCTTAGCACCCTTAATTGAACGTTTGCACTTTAGAAATCCTGAAATCTATGTTCCATTAATTAATTCAATTGTTAAAATCGGAAAAAAAGGGCATCAACAGCCTATATTTAATTATATAGATAGTGATGATGTATATATTAAAAGAGAAATTCCCGTTATCTTAGGAAAAATAGGAAACAAGGAGAGTGAAACCGTTTTAATTAATTTTTTGAAAGATGGAAATCCACTTATTAGAAAAAATTCCTTGAAAGCCTTAGA
The DNA here is from genome assembly GCA_016839705.1 of Promethearchaeota archaeon. GTDB lineage: Archaea > Asgardarchaeota > Lokiarchaeia > Sigyniarchaeales > SOKP01 > Loki-b32. The sequence goes on from JAEOTR010000084.1 coordinate 44,270, forward strand.
AAAAATAATTGAACTAAAAAACATTAAATATATTTTAGCAACGCTTAAAGATCAAAACATAGATGTGAGAAAGGAATCCATTCGAGTATTAGGAAATATTGGAAGTAAAAGAGCAATTAATCCCTTAACAGAAATTCTAAAAGATAAGGATGTCAAAGTAAGAAATCTTTCTAAAAACGCACTATACAAGATCTTTAAGAAAATCAAATCAAACGATGTACTTTATGATATCTTGAAAGGAAAAAACATCAATGCGAGAAGAGAAGCAATAAAATTACTAGGAATGTTGAAAGATGTAAATGCCATTGAGTATTTAATAAAGACCTTCGATAGCACAGTAGCGAGTATAAGAAGAGCATCCTATCGAGCAATTCTTCGAATTTTGCAAAATAGAATTGATGAAAAGATAATAGATTCACTAGCAGAAAAATCTTGGCGTGTAAGGATGTATTGTACTAAAATATTAGGTGAAATTGGAGATCCTGCTGCTATTGAAACTGTTTTTGAATTAATCCAAGATGAAAACGGAAGTGTTAGAAAGGCAGCGATTGATGCGTTAATTAATTTCAAGTCGGATAAAGTAATTGAAATGGCAAAAAGCTCTTTGAAAAACACAAACTGGAAAATTAGAAGGGCTGGAGTCAAATTATTAATAAGAGTTGGAAGTAAGGAATCTATCAATTCTCTCATTTCTTGCTTGGATGACAATGATGTATATATTAAAAGTTGGGCGGCCATGGCTTTAGGAAAAATAAAAGATGTTGATTCAATCGAACCCTTTATTCAATTATTAAAAGAAACCGATGATAAGATCCGACTATCAGCAATTAAGGCTTTGGGTGAAATAGGAAACAAAGATGCTATAAAATCCCTTATCGAAATACTAGGCGACGATAATTGGGATGTCAAGAAAGAAGTAGAAAACTCTTTAAATCGTATAAATCCTGATTGGATGGAAGATTTATAAGAATCTCTTGAATTCTTCAGATCACCATACTGATTTTTTGGATATAATCTTCCATATGATTAAAAATGAAACTAGAATCTACTTGATTATCTATTATGAATATCAAAAATACCTTTTTCTCTTTAATTTCTACCATTAATATTGACGTCTTCTCTAACTCAGCAATAATTTTAACAATTGTTTGATTACCCATTGTTTCACCAAGACCAACTGCACTCTCAAAAACTGATGCACACATAGATGTTAATTTTTTACAATCTGCCTTATTTCCAATATTCTCATAAATAATTTCCCCGTTTCTATTTGCAAATATAATCCCTTTAAATTTCCCTTTTACCTTTAATTCATCCAGTATTAAAATTAATTCACTGATATCATCTTTGTTAATTTTCGTTGGTGTGGTCATAATCTGCAATAGTCTAAGTATAGATAATTAAATTAATTAATTACTACATTTAACTATTGAATATATATGAAATCAATTAATACCATTGAGAACAAATTGAAAATAAGCAATGAAAAATTCATTGAAACAGATCTTCTACCTTTTTTAAGAATTCCTAGTGAAACTCTTAATAAAGAAGGAATAATAAAGGCTAAAGATTTTATTATTTCCTATCTCTCAGATTTTTGTAAAGAAGTTGAGGAATATCCCGGAAAAATCAATCCCTTAATCTTAGCTAAAGTTAATGGGAAATCCCAGAAATGCCTATTAATTTATATGATGTATGATACTCAACCAATAAGTCGGGAAAATGAATGGGTTAGTAACCCATATGAGGCGAGAATTCATATACTCCCTCCTCCTTTGGATGTTATAGGAAACTGTATTATAGCAAGGGGAGCTTACAATTCGAAAACTCCACTAATATGCTTTTTAAATATAGTAAAATTACTAAAAAACGAAAATAAGTTACCATTATCACTTCTACTATTATTTGATGGTGAGGAAGAACTTGGTTCTCCCAGTCTGTTAAAAATGCTTGAGAATAATAAAAATAAGTTTAAAGATTGTATAGATGTGTATTATCCTTCTACAAAACAAAATATTAATGGAAAGCTAATTTTAAAGCTTGGTTATAAGGGAATTTTATCTATAACTATAAAAGTGTCGTCTAAAAACAAGGAACCACATTCAGCTTTCAGTGCAATAATTCCCAATCCCGCAATTGATTTAGTTGCTTTACTAAACGCTATTTATACCAATAATGAATTTTTGATTACTTCCTTGAAAAAGCCTTATAATCTTTCTAAAGAGGAACATTTAATTTTTGATAGGTTAATGAAAACACTTGATTTAGAAAAAATTAAGGAAAAAGCAGGGATTTCACATACTCATGAAACTGATCCAAGGAAATTTTTTATGAATTACCTATTTAAACCAACATTTAATATTTCGACTTTAAAATCGGGTTTTATGAAAGAAGGAACAAAAAATTTTGTACCTAACGAAGCACTGTGTAATATTGATATCAGGTTTGCTCACAAAATACCTGAAAATGTTATATTTAAAGAAATTAAAGAAAAAATCGAAGAATTTTCTCAAACCTCAAAATCTAAAATCGATGTTATCAAAAATATTGGTTATGAAAGTTCTCGGGTTACAAAAGAATCTAGGCTAGTAAAAAGTCTGATTGAAAGTGCAAAGAACTTAGGAGTTAAAACTGAGATCTGGCCGATAAGTGCCGCGGCTGCCCCTTTAACAATAATTCAAAACACTTTAGGACTAAATTATATCACTGGTGGTTTAGGAATAGGAGGATATGCTCATTCAGCAAATGAATTTATTCAATATAGTTCCATTATTGATATAAGATTGTTTTATTCCGAATTTCTACAATTATATTCAAGATTTTTGAACGATCTAAATTCTACTTAATATTAGTGAAATAATCCTGATAAACCTCTAGTTTTTGCCTCAATAGCGATCTCACTACATAATTCGGCACAACAAAAACAGGAGATGCATTTATTCCTTAAAAATATAGGAAAATCCCCTTCTTTAAATTCTATAGCTGCAGCGGGACAATTTTGAGCACATTCGCCACATTTGATACATTTCGCTTTTAATAATTTGGGAAATTTTTTATATATTTTATATCCGATATGTCCGGTCATATAAGCAATAAAACTTGTAAAAGTACCTCCAGGTACTTTAAATTTAGGAACTTGTTTCTTCGCTTCTTCTAAAGACACCCCTAAAATTTCAATTTCTTCTACATTTCCAATGCCTAAACCTCTTTCCATGGCATTTTTAAGATGAGGAACACTACTCGGTTTTATCTTCCCTATTTCCATGGCAACTATATCTAAAGCTAATTCATCTGTCCCAACCAATATCAAATCCCAATCTACCATTTTCCCTCCTCCAGGGCCCATGGATCCTTCCATTATATTCTGTAAATCATAGACAGTAAATCGCTTTTGTTTATTTTTTACTACCCATGAAAAATTATCCGCGAGAACTTCCCCGAATTGTTTTGCTGTTTTTCCATACAAATGATAATTAGCTTTTAAACCTCCCGGTATAATACCCCAATAATTCTTTATTGCCCCCGTCATCGTTGCTTCTATATGGGATTTTAAGCGTGGAAGATTAATCAATATATCACATTCTTTAACTGCTCTAGCAACACGTATTTCTTTTAAACTAGAGGCTCCTTCAATTTTCTCAATTATAGGTTTATTAGCTTCAAAGTTAATAAAATTTATTCCATGAACTTCGCATAGGTCATAAATTCCAATTTCCTTCGCGACATCAGAACCGAATTTTTCAGATTGGCCTGGTGAATCTCCTAAATACACATTACTCATCGGAACACCAACCTCTTTGAGATAAGAAATTACACCTTCAACAAACGCAGGTTGAGTACACGCATCTTTTTTTGATGTTAATAAATTTGGTTTTAGGAGAATTTTTTCTGATTGTGTAATATCAAAACCTAAGTCATTTTCTATTAATTTTATTGCACTTATTACTGCTTCGGGAATTGTTTCAAATTCTTTAACATTTACAATACTAATTTTTGTTGACATCACTTATCAAATTTGAAAGTCAAGTAAAAAATTAAAACCTGATCCTTACCCATTGGTATTTTTTCATAGTTAATATGATGTGTTTGTATTCCTTAATTTCAGATACCAATTATTTTTAAGAATTGAATATATTATATTTTAAAAAAACAACAACAATTTTTATTCAATTCTACAGTTAAACCCAGATAGGTCAATTAATATTAATTAAAAGGTGAAGATATAGTATTCCGTCTAGTGATCTAACGTATAAAGTCTGTATTTTCGGTGATGGTGGTGTCGGGAAAACCACGTTAATTGGACGTTATTTAACCGGTGTATTTCAAAGTAATTCGGAAATTACTATAGGAGTCGACTTTCATATTAAGAGATTAGAGATTCAGGATAAACGAGTCACATTACAAATCTGGGATTTTGCTGGTGAGGACAGGTTTAGATTTTTATTACCCAGTTATGTACTTGGTGCTTCAGGTGGAATTTTCATGTATGATATAACTCGTTATAGTTCACTTAAGAATTTTCAAGATTGGTTATATATTTTTAAACAAGGCTATAAGGGGCCAATTGCTCAAATACCTATCATAATGGTCGGAAGTAAATTAGATCTGGAATATAAAAGAGCTGTTTCTAGGAAAGACGCATATGAACTGGCAAAACAAAATGATTTATTTGGATATATTGAATGTTCCTCTAAAAATGGTCAAAATGTAGAAGAAGTTTTTGCTGAAATTGCTAGGTTGATGATGAAGAATACTAAAAATGATTAAATCTAAACCTGAAAAAATAAATCTTCACGAATCAATTGCTCTTATAGATTTCTCCTAAATTTTCTAAAACTAAATCTGGGATAAGATTATTATCAAATTTACTCTCCTTGTTTTTGACCTCTTCAATCATTTCTCTTGTGACAACCCCTGTCAAAACTGCTATTGACATAATCCCCACCCTGTTTCCCGCTAGAATATCGGTATTTAATCGATCTCCAAAAATGCATGCTTGTTCAGGAGGGATTTGAGTATCCTGCAAAATTAATTCTATACCAAAAGGTTCAGGTTTCCCAAATACCCTAATTGGATTTTGTCCTGTACAAGTAATCAAAGCATTCACCATTGAACCCGCTCCCGGTTTAAAACCTCTAGCAACTGGTAAGGTAGAATCTGCATTTGTTGCATAAAATTGCGCTCTTCCCTCTAAGATACATTTTTGAGCAATCGATAATTTCTCATAGGTAAAATCTCTATCTAGTCCGACTATTACAAAATCGATATCCTCAATTGACGGATTAGTTTGGACTCTGTGACCCGCAAGTTCTAGTTCTTCTCTTAATCCATTTTCCCCAATTACATAAATATTTGCATTCTTCTTTAATTTTGTGATTTCAGCAGACGCAATTGAGGCGCTGGTGTAAAAATCAGTTCTCTCACTCGAAATTTTAAAACTTTTCAGTCTCTCAACGTAGGCTTGCCGTGAAATTGTGGAATTATTAGAGTTATATACTACCTTGATAGAGAGATTTTTAAGCTCATTTATGATCTTATCAACATTTTGGATTAATTTATTTCCACGGTACACAACCCCATCAAGATCAAAAATAGCCAGTCTGATTTGTTTTAATGAGTCTATAAATTCTCGCATGGTTTTAAATTAGATAAATATTTTTTAAGATGTTTCTACCAGCCTACTGGCAATCCTAGTAATAATATAAAAAGCTGGATACCAATAGGGATGAAAATTGGGTTTAAAAGATTATCCGCTGTAAATTTGGGAAAGTAATCTGTTATAAAAAATATAACTGCCCCAATTATTGCGTATATTGGTCCTACAAGGATTAAGCCTATTAAATACGCTACAATCATGCCTGCAAGAAAACCTTCTATGGATTTTTTATCTTTACTCCTTACCTTGACTTTATGTTTTCCGTATTTTCTACCAATTAACGCAGCAGCAGCATCCGATAGACAGGCAATAAGAATCCCCGAAAATACCGCTTTTATATGAACTAAATTTACCATATAGAGCATGTATGAAAAAACAAAACCTGTAATTATATAAATTTGCGGTCCAGCAGCATTTCTTTCCTTTTTTCTTAACATGGATTTTGTTAAAAAGTTAAAGACTGAATACTCTGGTCCCCAAAAAATTCTGATTAAATCTGAGATTATAGCAAATATTAACGCTCCAATCAGCGCCATCATTGTAAGGTAAACAACTGCGAAATAATTGGATATTGGGTCTCCAATCGTAAATGGAAATAAGGTTAAATCCCCCCATATAAGGTTATACGCAGGTTCGATATTATGTATTAATTCAATCACTCCATCGCTTATTATCCGTGTAACAGGGTACATAAAAGGTAATCCAAAATAAGCTAACACTAGTAAAAGTCCTGTTAAATGAAAACTTTTTCTTATATACTCCATTCTCATAGTAATTTCTTCTCCGTATTGGTTCTCTTTTGTCATTCTTTCAACGTATCTTCTTAACAGTGGTTTTTCCCCTTCTTCAATAATTACTCCATCGTCTTCTCTATTCATTTTCTTTTTTACTCTTTTGATCAAGAAAGAAAAAATAAAGTTTACGAGTAAAATAATACCGATCCACCATACCATAAATCCATTATAAGGATAAACAAAAAATCTTACAAGAGAATTATAATATCCAAAAATCAAGAAACAAATACCACTTAAAATAGAGGAAATCCCACCATACCGATTGCCTAATTTATATCCCCTTTTCCCTATAAAAAACATTAAAAGGGCTAAAATGAAAAATGTGAGAGATAAAGTAACATTGTAAGCTTCACCAATAGCAGTCCAGTAATCCATATCTAATCACCAAAAGAATGGTATTAATTAATTTAATAATTCACAATCTAATAATTATTCTTTGATTTCAGAATAAAATTAAAATAGAGGTAAAGAAAATCATTGATAACCATTTATTATCTAAATTTTGAAAAAAGGATTATCCTAAGTTCTTAAAAGGTATATCCTCTTCTAAATCATTACAATACAAAAATTTCAAAACTAAATTAATAAAGAACTAATAATATATTTTATTAGAGAATAAGTAATACAAAAAAATAAATAAAATTAAAATAAGTTAATTATAACTAGTATATTATAATTTTTTCTATCTCTAAATCGATTTTAATACTAAATAACAGGTAAAATGATGGGAATAGAGCCAACTACAGAGAATCTTGACGAAATTTTAAAGAAACTTTTAGCTGCTATGCCAGAAGTTAGAGCCGCAGCGATAGTTTCTGCAGAAGGGCTACCCATTGCATCTGCGCTACCTCAAGGAGTTGATGAAACAAGAATTGCGGCAATGACTGCTGCGTTGCTCTCCTTAGCCGAAAGGGCAGTTATCGAGATGGATAAAGGTGAATTCTCAGAATTATACGTAAAGGGAACCGATGGATATCTTCTAGTCATGGAAGCAGGTCCCAACGCAGTATTAACGGTCTCTACTACGAAAGATGTAAGGTTAGGTTTAATTTTTCTGGATTGTAAGCGTACTTGCGAAAAAATCGCTAAGTTAATTTAGATTAATTCTTACTCTATTACTGAGATTTTTTATTTATCACTTAGTGATATTTGTTATCCTAAGAGGTTTCTAAAGAAATTAAGAAATGTAAATCAATAATGCCGAAAAAGAATCATTTTTATGCTATTATAAGACCTTATCGTAAAGATTTTATTACAAGACCGAATGAAGAAGAGGAAAAAATCATGATTGATCATTTAAACTATCTAAAATCTTTGATGAATCAGAAGAAACTATATCTAGCCGGTCCAACATTAATCGCGGAGGATCCTTTTGGTGTAGTGATCTTTGAAACAGAAAATGCAGATGAGGCAAAATCCTTACTTGAAAACGATCCTTCAGTAAAAGCAGGAATACAGAAAATAGCAGACTTTAGGCCTATTAGATTATCATTAATAAGAAAGTAATCTGTATTATAAATTTAATATTAAAGGTTCAACTCTTTTATTGCGTCTTCTACTTCATAACCTTTTTGAACTATTAGATATAATGCTCTTACAAATTTTGTGGGATCATCTGCTTGAAAAACGTTTCTCCCAAATGCTACTCCAGCGCCTCCTACTTCAATTGATTGTTTTGTGATTTCTAATATGTCTTTAATTCCTGACTTTTCTCCCCCTGCTATTATTACTGGTGCCATACAACCCTCAACAACTTCTTTAAACGAATCAGGATCTCCCGTCCAATTAGTTTTAACAATATCTGCTCCCAATTCGGCTGCAACTCTTGCGGCAATCTTTACTACTTCGACGTCTTGTTCATTTTCTATATTTTCACCTCTCGGATACATCATGGCAATAAGCGGCATACCAAGATCACGACATTCCCTTGATACCCCTCCTAGTATCTCAAGCATTTCAGGATCTGATTTTGTACCAACGTTGATATGAATCGATACTCCATCTGCTCCAAATTTGACTGCTTCTAAAACCGTATTTACAAGAACTTTATAATTTGAATCGGGGCTTAAAGATGTCGAACCAGATAAATGAAGAATTAATCCTATATCTGGTCCATACCCTCTATGAGCGTATAAAGGTATACCTACATGCCCCAAAATTGCATTAGCTCCACCTAATGCAATCTTATTTACTACTTCTCCTAAGTTTTTTTCAATTCCCTTAATTGGTCCTAAAGTTAGACCGTGATCCATGGGGATGATGATTGATTTTTTAGTTTCTCGATTAATTATCCTTTCCAATCTAATTTTTTTACCAATATAGCCAGACAAGCTTAAAATTCCCTCATTTTTTATTTTAATTAAAATTATTTGACTAAATAGAATATTAGAAAATACCTTTAATAATTCTTTCAAACACTCTAAATATTTCTTTAAGCACAAAACCACAAACTATTAATTTTTTCTTTCATATAATAAAATACAAAACTTCGTTTTGCTTCATTATACAAACAGTTTAGCAAATATATCATTATCAATTAATTTTTGAACAGGTGTTTAATATCTTTAAACTTTTTACAATTGAAGGAAAAATTGAGATACCACCATTTCTTTTTGACCAGGAAAAGAGTGTAAGTGCCAGAATAATCTTAAGTGAAGATTATGAAGGCATTATCACAAGAGACTTTGGATTTATTATTGCTGTTGTTGATGTTATAAATGTTGGAATGGGAATAATTATTCCAGGGAATGCTAATACGTTCCATGAGGTTGAATTTACGATCCTTACATTTAAACCAATTGTTTCAGAAGTAGTTGAAGGAACTGTAGTTGAAATTGTGGATTTTGGCTCTTTCATTCGTTTAGGTCCTTTGGACGGTTTGGTTCATGTATCTCAAATTTGTGATGATTATATTTCTTACGAACAAGTAGGGAATAGATTTATCGGTAAGGAAACTGGAAAGATCCTTGAAGTAAATGATCAAGTAAGAGCAAAAATTATTGCAGTCTCTTTAGGAACAGGAAGAAGTGGAAAGCTTGGATTGACGATGCGTCAGAGGTATTTGGGAAAGGAAGAATGGATTGAAAATGATCTCGAGGAAGATATTACTAACCAACAAACCGATCAAACAAAAGTTGATGAAGAAGAAAGTGCAACTGAATGATTAGTTAAAAAAAAACGAGGTTCAAGGTGAGGATATGAAAGAGAGAGCGTGCAAAAACTGTCATTTGATAACCAAGAACGAAACAGTTTGTCCTAAATGCAAAACCCACACTTTAAGTGAGGATTATACAGGCGAGGTTATAATCATAAATCCTAAAGAATCGAAATTTGCTGCTCATTTGAAAGTGCACTACCCCGGTAAGTACGCTTTAAGAGTACGTTAAGCTTATAACCCATTTTAGTTATCATATTTTCCTATATAATAAAACTTGATTTTCATGAACGATAATCTAAAGGTTCCAAAGAGAACTCGGAGATCATTTGCACAACCACTGGATATGCTAATCGCTGGGAGTCGAGAAGATACTATCCCCCAAGTCGAAAATATGTTTAGAGATCTTCTACAACTTGGGAGATCATTAAACTTTTATATAGTTGGGGATATTGTTGCCCAAGATTTCTTATCAAACTCATTTTTAAAGTCATTCATTAAAATCTGTGTTATAGATGAAAAAACTCAGAGGAACCAAATTAATATCGAGTATGGAGGTTTTTTTGAAGTAGAAATTGAATTAACCAATCCAGCAGGTTCAATTAATAAGGAGAGTTGGGAAATTTTTCGAACATCTATAGCTTCGAATAAAAGAACATTGATAAAAGTAACGGAAGGAGAGGAAGATTTGCTAATTCTTCCTCTAATAGATGAACTCCCCCTTGATGATCGAGGACATTTTGCTTTTTATGGTCAACCTCCTATTACTGATTCCCGTTTTATTATTCCCGAAGGGATTGTCATTGTAAATGTTGATAAGAATATTAAAGAAAAGGTAAAGAGAGCTTTAGCGGTTATGGATTCGATTTGAGGATTCGAGTTTATTTCTTCCTCTTTTATTTGAAGCTTTATACTAATAAAAAGCAAAATTTTATTTTTTATCTCTCCTTTTGATTTTTATTAAAAAGAAATAAAGATAATATTACTTTTTAGATAATATCAAATTTGAAAAAAGGTTCAAAATGTCCCTAAATATTGAGATTAAAGAGGAAAAGAAAAATCCCCTAATAGATAGAATAGAAGTGACATTTATAATAGATCATTTCCAGCAGGGAACCCCAAATAGATTAGAAGTGAAAAAAAAAATAGCTGCAATGCAAGGTTCTGATGAAAAATTAACTATTATTAAATCCCTGAACACTCATTTCGGTAGATCTTCTACCCAGGGAGTTGCTTATATTTATGATAATTCAAAAGAACTACAATTCTACGAACCTTTTCATATCCAAGTTCGAAATCTTAGAAAAGACAAGCGAACTGAAATAATACAGCTAAAGAAAAGAAAGGAATCTTATAAACATCTTTTTGAATATTAACAATTACAAAAATCATGGAATAAAAATGGATGCATCAAAATATTATAAATTGGAAGGAGACAAGTTAGTACGAACTCATAGATCGTGCCCTAAGTGTGGACCAAGTTATTTTCTTGCAAACCACTATGACCGGTCGAGTTGTGGAAAATGTGGTTACACTGTATTTAAGAGAAAAGGAATTGCTAAAGGAAAAACCACTAGAAGGGCTCCTCGTAAACGTATGAAATCAATAGACGGGAGTTAATCTCAAAATTTAAAGAAATCTAAAAAAAAATACCTCTTTAAACATATTGATTTTCATTTTAAAAAATTTTAGATTTCAATAAGGAAAATACGGCGAAATTAATGCAAAAATATTGTTTGGGTATTGAAAGTACTGCACACACATTTGGAATAGGAATTGTTGATTTTGAAGGAATAGTTCATAGTTTGATAAACGATATCTTTATACCCGAAGAAGGAGGACTCCATCCTGCTTTAGTACGTGAACAACATTTAAATAATTTTAAAACGGTAATAATTAAAGCACTCAAAGAGTCAGAATTATCAATAAAAGATATAGATCTAATTGCTTTCAGTCAAAGTCCTGGATTAGGACCTGTTCTAAAAATTGGAGCTTTAATTGCTCGAATGTTAAGCCAAGTTCTAAACATTCCACTTGTAGGTGTAAATCATTGTATAGCTCATGTAGAAATTGGACGTTTAATGTGTAAAATTGATGATCCCCTTACTTTATATGTATCTGGAGGTAATACTATTGTCAGTGCTTTTGAATCTGATAGATATCAAATTTTTGGAGAAACACTTGATTTAGCTGTTGGGAATATGATTGATTCCTTTGCTCGAGATGCGGGACTAAGTCATCCTGGGGGTCCAAAGATCGAGAAACTGGCGCTAAAATCAGATAAATATCTTCCATTGCCTTATACTGTCAAAGGTATGGATTTATCATTTTCAGGACTATATACGGCATCAAAAAGATTATTAGAATCTCAAGACTTTAATGTTAAGTATAACTTAAATGACGTCGCTCGATCTCTTCAAGAAACCGCTTTTTCTATGCTTGTTGAAGTTACTGAACGAGCTCTTGCACACACAGAGAAGAAAGAAGTGTTATTAACAGGAGGTGTAGCAGCAAATAAAAGATTGCAACAAATGGTTCATTCTATTAGTAACGAGCATGGAGCAAGATTCGCAGTAGTTCCTTTAAAGTATGCAGGAGATAATGGAGCCATGATAGCTTGGGCGGGAATATTACGATATCAGTCTGAAGGTGAGCATGAAATAGGCAATACAATAATCAAACCAAAAGAGAGAATGGATTATATCAAAATTCCTTGGAGGTCAGGGGATTAAGATGAGTTCTGAAATAACTACAGAAAAACTTATCCATAAGGGTGCTGAAGCAAGTTTATTCTATGGTCATTGGTTTGGTAGAAACGTAATTTTTAAGCATCGAATTCCTAAAAAATATAGACTAGAAGAACTCGATAAAAAAATTCGAAGCGAGAGAACATTAAACGAAGGAAAAGCACTGATAAAGGTAAAAGGTTATGGATTAAATGTACCTCAAATTTACGAAATTGACACCCAGAATTCTATTCTCATCATGAAATATATCGAAGGAAAAAAATTGAAAAATATCTTAGAAAGCCTTAGTAAAAATAAAAAAGAAAAATATTTTAAGAAAATTGGTCGAGACATCGCAGTTTTACATAAGAATGGACATATTCACGGCGACATAACTACAAGTAATTTAATCGTTACAGATGAAGAAGAAATATTCCTCATCGATTTTGGACTACATGAATATTCTGATACAATAGAAGATAAAAGCGTTGATCTTCATCTTTTCAAGAGGGTCTTGATTTCTAGTCATGGTGATGATTTTGAATTCTGCTTTAATGCCTTCCTTGAGGGTTATAAGTCTGAATATGAGATTATCAACAAAACAGATTGTGATCAGATTATTAAAAACATTAATGCAATAGAGTCAAGAGGTAGGTATGTAAAACCAGAGGATAGATAATATGGTAAAATCCTCATATAAGAGATTTGAATTTATCTAGAAAATAGTATATTTTTGTTTTAAAAGGTAGATTTATTCTAAAAAGAGGAAATATAAAAGAAATGATGATTTTTTAATAAGAATAAAATTTTTTCAGTCACTCATTTATTTATTCATATAAAATGTTCATCTAAATAGTTAAACATTTAAAATAATGTATATCTGGTATAGAATACTTTAAATACTTTAAATAGAGACAAATAACTTTATAAATTTATTTTACTTATACTATATTAGTGGAAAAGAGTGAATAACAGTAAGGGCAAAGCATATATCTGCGTTTCTTATTCACATTTTGATTTTTTATAAAAATAGTTTTCAACTCTAGATTACTTGGAGTAAATCTAATGACAGACATGAAGAAAAAGAAACCTAAGATGATCAATATTACAATAAACATACCGGAAATTTATGATGAAAATATTCAGAATCTTATTAAAAAAAAAATTGTACCAAGTCGATCTGAAGCTATAAGAATTGCCCTTAGAGAATTTTTACACAATGAGTATAAGAACTTAAAATTACTTGGCTTTTTTGAAAATACTTCTTAGTCTTTTAATCTACTCATATTAAGCTTCCTTTAAAGTAAGATGTCTTATTTTATGTTTATTTTTGATAAGTTAAAATTAAAAACACTATTTTATTTAGTTTTACTATACAAATTTTAAACTAATGAGAGAAACTCCATGAAATTATTTACTATATATGAAAATGGTGTTCTAAAGAAAATTGATAAAGTAGACTTTAACGATAAGAAAGTTTATCTGATTGATGATTTTAAAGTTTATTATTTATGGTTTGGTTCACACTGCTCTGAGAAGAAGAAAGAATTCGGAAAAAAAAGAGCAAAAGATCTAAATAATAAACGTAAATCCCCCGCTAAAATTCAAATTATTCATCAAAATAAGGAGTATGGAGCCTTTCTGGCTATTATGGATATCTTAAAGGAAGGATTAAACAGTGAGGATTCTAGAATAAAAAGAGACGAATTAGTTTTTGAGTTAGAAGAAACACTAGAACTTATTGATGCGGGATTAGAATTGGATTTAGAAGCCGAGATAACTCTAAAGGCCCACAAACTATCACAAGAAGGAATATCATATGAAGATTTATCTAAGCGACTAGCAGAAACACAACTAATTCTCTTAAAGGGAAAAGAAAAGCCTTTAGAAAGTGAAATTAAGAAAAAAACTGAAGAGATACTAAATTCTTCTTCTACGTTTGAGGAATTGGCCTGGCTTGTATCAGAACTTGAAATTTTAATTATAAAAAAACAATTGAAACAGTAATGAATTACTAAGTGAGGTTCAATCTATATTTAAATTATAGCCGTCTTTGTTTTTATCTTCTTGTTCGAATTTTTCTTGCTTCCCGTTCTACTTCTCTTAAAATTACAACATCATTCATTTTAATAGGCCCCTTGACATTACGAGTTAAGATTCGATTTTTATCTGGTCCATCTAAGATCCGAACCTTAATTTGTGTTATTTCTCCTGTAAGACCAGTTCGACCAATTATTTGAATAACCTGAGCTGGTGTAGACTGATCTTTAACTGAAACCTTAGATTTATCTAATTTTACTATGATTATTCACCAAGTTGTTCTATTTTTTTATTTCTTCCAAATTCTTAATTACATCATTTAAAATACCATCATTTCCGGTTCCAACGTTTTCTATAGCTATAGCACTTGCTGATACATTAATTCTAGCAGTATTACCAAGCTCTTTCTTTGTTGTTAAATAACCATAAGGAATACCTTTTTCTTCGCACAATAATGGTATGTGGAATAATATCTCTGGGGGACTAACATCTTCAGCCATGATAACGATTTTAGCTTGTACTCTTTCGATTGATTTAGTAACTTCATTCATCCCTTTTCGTAATTTAGAATCTCTAGTCTCTGCGATTTTACTTAAGGCATTCTTAAGCTGATTTTTTAATTTATCCGGAATTTTAAATTTAATATATGAAATATTTAATCATCTCCTTCAAATATACATTAATATATTTTCATAAATCATCGATATTCGATACACTTTTTAATACAAGATTAAAGATAAAATTTGTCATTTGGGACAAAAAGCCTAAAAATTTTTCTTTATATACTCTTGAGGGATTAAGTGATAAACATTCCAAATAATTGTGAATTTATCATGAAAGTTAGTCTGAAAAAATTAAAAGGATTAAAAAAAATTAATAATTTATTTGCACTTATAATTTGGCTAGGGTTATTAACAGAAGCAATTATCTGTATGTGGATTTGAGAAATGGAAAAACTTATTTTTAATGAATTACTTGATAACATACATTTAGAATAATTCTAATTTTATTATCAAATCTATTAAATACATAAAGCAAATTAACCCAAAGGAGGAGATGTATCATAATTATACCGATCCGCTGCTTTTCATGCGGAAAATTAATAGCTCATATTTACGAGCCTTATTTGGAGCTTTTGGAGAAAGGTGAATCATCCGAAAAAGCCTTTAAAGAATTAGGGATTGAAAGGTTCTGTTGTAAAAGAATGGTGGTTAGCCACGTGGATTTAATAGATGAGTTACTTAAATTTCCACGCTTGCAATAATTTTTTCTTTTTTTAAATATTAATAAGATTTAATTAGAATAAAATTTTCTATTCTTTTCCGTAATAAGCAGTCCATCTGGTCTTTCTTGCTTTTTTCTTAAATATCAACATTGATTTTTTACACTTATTAGTACAAAAATTTAGAATTGTACCGTCTCTTCTAATAAACATAATTCCACGACCAATCGGTATGTCATACCCACAAAATGAGCAACGCTTGACTTTTGCCATATTATATCATCCTAATATTTGATTATTCTTTTTCTTTCTTAAAGAGTTCGGCTTCTCCGTATTTCATAACCTTTAAATTGATTAAAGTCATATCAGATGTGACTTCATTGCCTCGTACTGTTTTTCTCCTCTTTTCCCCTTGCCTTCTTGGTTTGTATCCAATACCACGTTTGGAAACAAGAATTTTCTTTTTCACAGGCCCATGAACATCTTTTCTCATTGGAAAGCCACTTGAATCACTTCCACCTGTAATTTCAAACTCATAGTTAGGAAATCCGATTAAACCTCCCTTAATGATCTCGCCCATTTTCATACCTTCAAATCGAAATTTTTTTTCATCGATCTCAATAAGTTTAGTCATTCCTTTTCCAGAGCCTTCCTTTCCACCACTAATATTTAGCTTGTAAACAATTTTTTCCGAAGACACGATACATCATATTCGAACTTGAAAAAATAAGATTAACTTCAGAAATGTATATTTTCATAAAAATTTTATGGATTAGGACTAGATTAATATTCTGAATTAATATATATAATGAAATTTATTTTAACAATAATTTCCTATAAAAATTATAGAAAATTTTCATGTATTATCTTTTATGCAGATTTTTGAAGTAATTGAGCTGAAAGAGTTTCCTTTTATGGAAACAAGAGAAATTGTAGAGGGTACAACAGTTCGTGATATATTAAAAAATGGGTGCATTAATAGGGTATTTTTACTTGTTGATCACGATACGAAAAGAATTTTAATATATAATTGTCCCCAGAGTTCAATAAAAAAACAAATCTATGGTGGAATTTTAGCAGGAAAGTTCCGTCAACAATTAAAAGGGTTTTATAGAGTTTATCCCTTAAATATGTATTCCACTACTGATAAAGAATTTCAAGAAATAATAGATAAACCATTGGGTCCTGGGAGAACAAAACCAATTGAGAAAGAAGATTTTTCAAAGCCAACACCAGACCGATTTATTGTTAATGTCTCAACCCAAAATCCGAATATGAAAAAAGCAATTGAATATATTTCTCAACTTCCAAAACAAGAAAATTTGGTTAGAAGATTTATGATAATTGGAGGCCAAATTTTTACTGATGAAGAAATTACAGAAACTTTTCTTAAAGAGGAGAGACACATTATAAAACCTATAAAATTAGGACGATTGAATAATGGTTTTACGTTCTTTAAAGATCATAATTATGCTACTAGACTAATAATAAAAGATCGCAAAATACAGGGAATTGAATTATATGTTGATAAAGATGACCAATCTCCTCCATTGGAATTGCAAATCCCAATAATTTATGAGGAAAAATTCAATAAACCAGGTTCGATTAAAACGTTAATAAATGCTTTTCAAATCCCAGATAAAATGCCAGAAGAAACAGAAGTACAAAAAGAAAAGGATATTCTCTCAAAAGATGATTTTACTAATCAACCCTAAAACTTCTAAAGTATCAGAAGTTCAAAGAGAATTTTTTAGAGAACCAAATTTGGGATTGCTATATTTAGCCGCAATATTAGATTTTAACAATATTTCTGTTGATATCTTAGATCTAGAGCAGTATTTAGATTTTACAGATTTAGAAATAAAAGATATCATTAAGGAGAAGTCAAAAAATTACTCTATTTTTGGAATTACATCATTGACAAACACATTCCATCTAGCTCTTGATATCGCACGAATTATTAAAGGACAAAACAGGAACAGTTTCATTATGTTAGGTGGTCCACATGTCACATTTATGTATAATGAAATCTTGGAAAATGATAAAAATTCAGAAAACTTAATCGATTTCATTTGTATTGGAGAAGCTGAAATTTCAATGCTTACATTAGTAAAAATCTTAGTCTCTCATAATCAAACCAACAAAAAATTAAACATTTATGAGGATAGATTAAAAAAGATTAAGGGACTAGCTTTCTATGATTCAAAAGGGAAGCTCAATGTGAATTTAGGGACCAATGAAATCGATCTAGAAAATTTACCCTTACCTGCTCGTTATAAATTATCTCAAGATTATTATTATTACACTATCGCTAACGTAATAGTTAATAGAGGATGCCCTAATCAATGCTCATTTTGTTCAAGACAAAAATTATTCAAAAAAACAAAAATCAGAAGTATTTCATCAATATTATCAGAGATAAGAGCAATTCAAGCCTTGCAAACGTACAAATACATAAACTTTTACGATAATATCAACATTAATAGTGCCTTCCTTAGAGAATTTTGCAACATGTTCATTGAAAATAAGATCGATATTCCTTGGGGTTGTGAAATTCGTGTGGATACCATAACTTTTGAAGAAGCTCGCTTGTTAAAATCGGCTGGTTGTATGCTTATAGCGACGGGTATAGAATCTGCTAGTATTGATGTACTCAATAAAAACTTTAAATTCCAGGAACCAGAAAAAGTAAAAAAAGGAATAGAAAATTTAAAAAAAAACAAGATTCCAATCCAAGCATATTTTGTGTTAGGATTACCAGGCGAGACTGAAAAAACCTTTCAAAAAACGATTAATTATATTAAAAATTTACCTTTAGATGAAAATGATAAATTGAATTACTTCGTAGCAACGCCCTATCCTGGATCTCGATTATGGGATGAAAAAAATCAATTTAATATAAATATTATAGAAACCAATTTTGCTAATTACGATTGCGAACATTTGATTTTTGAAACAACAGAATTAAACCAAAGCAAGTTAGAAAATCTCTACCATACCGCAAAGGAAATAGAAAATCAATTTAATAGAAAATAGAAATTTCTAAAAATAAAAACAAGAGGTGCATTGAGGTTCCTAGTGAGTTTACTAAAAATGTGATCAATATTATTCAAAAAATCCCAAAAGGAAAAGTTCTAACCTATGGTTTTATAGCTAGATTAGCAGGAAATCCAAGAGCTGCGCGGCAAGTTTCATGGATTTTACACTCGTCTAGCAAGAAATATCACTTACCCTGGCACCGTGTTATAAGCTCAAATGGGTCATTATCAATGAAATCAATTGAAGATAGACAATATCACAAAAAACTTCTGGAATTAGAAGATATCACGTTTTTAGATAATTTTAAAATAAATCTAGAGAAATATCTTTGGAAACCCAAGATGGGTGAATTGGTTTAAGTAATTTAACCTAATAAGGTTCCGGGTTTTTTAACGATTTGATCTATGTGGAAGACAAGTTGGATATGTCTGAAAAAATAATGAAAACGCCATATCTTCTTTACCCACTTTAATCAGTTTCCTAATACCTTCTAAACTTTGTTTTTGGGCAAAATGTATTTTACGGTCATTAATTACTTGAGTAGGTAGCACAAATTGCTCATTTAAGAACTCATTTATCTTACTTTCTTCAATATCTTTAAATTTCCTGAAATCCTTTCTACAAATCTCTAAGTAATTACCATATTCAGGTTTTTTAGGGAACTTCCCCTCAGCAATCGTATAAGCCATTTGTTTTTCACTCTTTCTATCTTTAAATTTTATTTGATTCTTTGATATTAATGTCAATTTTAGTATATATAATTTTTTAATTTAGATTTAAAACGGCTTTATGATTGATTTCACCTTTAATTATAAAACTAAAAAAAAAGTTTATGTTAAGAATGAACAATTTAAAACATATTTCATATATTAGTTCAAAATTAAAAATATTGAAAAAATGCCAAAATTTCAACCCTTTCTTATGGAACGTTGGATGTCTAAATATGAGCAAGATGTTGAATTCAACCTATCAGAAAGCGGTGTTCACCCAATCTTACTCAAAGAGTTGTTATCTGATGATTCTAATTATATTGACCAATTACTTGCGACGGATCTAAATTACCCCCATGTTAATGGCATCCCAAGTTTAAGAAAAAATATAGCTTCGTTATATGAGGGTGCTAAAATGGATAATGTTCTTGTCACCAGTGGAGCTGTTGAAGCCAATTACAATGCAACCCTTTCCCTTCTTAACAAAGGAGAAGAAGTTGTCATTATGTTGCCAAACTATATGCAAATTTGGGGTATTGCTAAAAACCATAATATTAAATTTAAGACCTTCCATCTGCGTGAAGAAAAGAATTGGGCACCAGATTTAGATGAGTTAAATAATGTTGTGTCTAAAAAAACAAAACTTATTGCAGTTTGCAATCCAAATAATCCAACGGGATATATTCTGACTAAAAATGAAATGGATTCGATCATTAGTATCGCAGACAGCGTTGGGGCTTGGATATTAGCTGATGAAGTATATTGTGGTGCTGAACGTTTAACTGATAAGCAAACACCTTCGTTCTTTGGGCGTTATGAAAAAATAATCGCTATAGGTAGCATGAGCAAAGCATATGGATTACCAGGACTCCGAATTGGCTGGGCTGTAGCTCCTATCGATATTATAGAGGAAATTTGGGCGCGACATGAATACACAACCATAAGTGCTACCATGCTTTCTAATAAACTTGCAGTAATTGCCCTCTCCCCGGAAGTAAGGCCTCGCATTATTCAACGGACTCGTGAGTTCATAAGAAATGGATATCCAATTTTACAAAAATGGATGGATAGTCACGAAAAAACATTTAATGTTGTACCACCTCAAGCTGCTGCAATAGCTTTTGTTCGATATCATTTAAATATAAATTCTACTGAATTTGCAGAATGTTTGCGAAAGGAAAAAAGTGTATTTATTGTACCAGGTGACCATTTTGGAATGGATAAGTTTTTTCGGATAAGCTTTGGATTACCCCAAGATTACCTTACATCAGCACTTAATCGAATACACGATTTAATTCTGAATATCAAAAAATAATGAGGATATCTCTCAATTAATAAAATAAGAAATTGAACTTAGAAAATTAAGGAATTTTGACATTTTTAGAAGATATTTTGGTAATAATCTTTTTTAATAGTTGAGAGATAATTCAAGCAATAATTTTATTAATAGAAGATTAACTCTAGATTATTGTAGTGATATCTCAAAAATACACTATTATAAATAGTTAATTTCTACAAAATTATAAAAAGAATAATTTTAAAATCTAAAAAGGAAATTTGTATGGCTAAAAATGAATTTTTTATCGGAGAAGCACTGATCGGGGAGGGTGAAAACCTAGCTCATATTGATTTAATAATTGGTTCAAAAGATGGACCTGTTGGAATTTCATTTGCTAATGCGCTTAGCACTCCTTCAAAGGGTCATGGAGCATTGCTTGCAGCAATACGACCTAATCTATTGTCTAAACCAGTTAGTTTAATCGTACCTAAAGTCACAGTATCTGATATGGAAGATGCTAATAAAATTTTTGGACCCGCACAAGCAGCAGTAGCGAAAGGAATCGCAGATGCCGTCGAAGAAGGCTTAATTCCTTTAAATAAGTTAGATGAATGGGTATTAATCGTAAGTGTATTTATTCATCCTGCTGCCAAAGATTATCGAAAGATCTATCAATTTAATTATGGAGCTACAAAATTAGCAATCCAGAGAGCTTTAAAATCATATCCTCCAATTGAGAAGATCTTTTATGATAAAGATAGAGCAAAGCATCCAGTTGCGGGAATAAGGGTTCCAAGACTCTGGAGGCCGCCTTACATCCAGGTAGCCTTAGACCATCCAGCTTTGGAAAAACAAGTAAAAGTTGTAAAGCAATTACCAAAGAGTGATCGAATAATCTTAGAAATCGGAACACCTTTTCTTAAGAAATATGGAATGGAATCGCTTAAACAAATTCGGGAAGTCGCTAAAGAGAAATTCATCGTCGCAGATTTGAAAACATTGGATGTTGGCAAGCTGGAAGTGGATTTTGCCTTCGATGCAACTGCTGACGCGGTAGTAGCAAGTGGTTTAGCAGCGTCTGCCTCACTTGATAAATTTATCCTTGAAGCACAGCGAATGGGTATTCATGCCTTTGTTGATACAATGGAAGTAGAAAATCCTATCGAAAAGTTAAAATCCCTAAAACAAACCCCTGATGTCGTGATATTACACAGAGCAATAGATGTTGAACAATCTGCAGCAGGAGAGATATCGCATGACGCAGCTCAAAAAGCACGTTGGGGACTAGTTCCGAAGATTAAAGAACTATATAAAGGCCAAAAGAAAGCCTCGGGAAAAGATAGAGTACTAGTTGCTGTAGCTGGGGGTATCGAGCCAAAAACTGCAACGTATGCTTTAGAACAAGGAGCAGATATTTTGATTGTAGGACGCTTTATTGCATCTGCAAAAGATGTTGAATTTGCCATGAGAAGAATGCTTGGTGTGCTCCCGGGTTATCAAGATATAGATTTGAAGCGTATCCATTCAGAAGACGATGATAGTTCTGTAGAAAACGGAGGAGGTCCTAAATGGGACTAACTTAATTTTTTTTAAACCTCGTTTTTGTCAAAATTCTATTATTTTGTTAAGTGAACATTAACCCAGTTAAATATTAAACCTGTTCTAATTTGAAAATTTTATCATTTTTTTTAACGGGTTTATCTACAGTGATTCCAACTGTGAGTCGTTCTTTATGGAAATTTACTAAAGGAGTTTCTGTTAAATTTTTTTTCTGTTTAATTTGTATTGATTTGATTTCTTGTTTTAAATATGTATAAGTGTGAGTTCCTATAATAAAGATTTCATCTTTTAACTTTAGTTTACCAGACGTTAAAAGGATTTTTGCTGCTTTTTTATCCGGGAAGTAGCTTAAAACCTTCCCTATCTCAATTTTTCTATAATTAGAGATATTTCCATCAAAATCTCTCTGAATTTCACTACCTCTGGGTAATCCAAAATAAAAACCAGTAGAGAATCCTCGATTATAAACCTTGTTTAAGCGACTAATCCATCCTTTAACCTTTTCTTTAGAAAAGCTGTTCTCATAGTATGCATCAATAGCTTCTTTATAGCATGACGTCGTTTCTTCTATATAAATTGGATCTCTCATTCGACCTTCAATTTTAAAAGCATCTATTTTTGCTTCAATTAATTCAGGAATATGTTCAATCATACATAGATCTTTAGCGTTTATGAAGAAAACTCCATCATATAAAAACTCATTATTCTGATCATCATAGACTCGCCATTTCCTTCTACATGGTTGGATGCATTTTCCTCTATTCGCTGAATAATCTTGAGATTGGCAAACCTCAGCAGAGAAATAACATCGACCCGAGATTGAAGTACATTGAGCCCCATGAATAAAGGTTTCAACTTCAGCATTATTTAATTTACTTTTAATTTCTTTAATTTGTTCCAGTGATAATTCACGAGCAAGAATTAACCTTTGAGCCCCTATGGATTCATAAAATGTTGCTGTTCGAGAATTAGAAATATTAGCTTGGGTAGAAATATGGAAATTTAATCCTTTTTCCTTAGCTAAATTAATTGCTCCAATATCATGAATGATCACTGCATCAATTTCAGCCTCCACGGCTTTATCTAATACGTGGTCCAATAGAAGGAGTTCATTTTCATAGATTACAATATTTGTTGTAAGATAAGTTTGAATATTATTACTATGACAAATTTTCACAATGCGGTTTAACTCTTCTAATTTAAAATTATCACTATACATCCTCATGTTGAAAGATTCAACACCAAAATACACAGCATCTGCTATTCCCAATACGGCATTCAAAGATTTAAAATTCTTTAAAGGAGTCATTAATTCGACCCCATTCCGAGCGATTTTATTCATTTTTTTTCAATACAAATTGTTTAAATAAGATCCTATTAAATAAAAATAGTTTTACATTGTCTAAATATTTATTATCAAATCAAAAATGCAATATTTAGAACACATCCAATCTTTATCTTTGAATAATAATTTCCATCTCAAATGTTAGAATATTTTCAATAAAGGATCTATAAAAAAGGTTTTTATCTTGTAACGAATTAAAAACTACCATCAAAGTTTCACTTTGAAATTATTGAATAAAAAAGAGTTAAAAAAAAAATGCCAGATAAATATTCTGTCGAAATGACCTTAGGGGATCTATTAGCAGATCCTGTGTCTGAAAAATTCCTAAAAAGCCTTCCAGGGATGGCAGCAATGATTGATAGTCCTCAAGCTCAAATGGCTATGGGCTTTTCATTGCGCCAAATTCAAGAATATGCTGAATCAATGAATCCTGGTCAATTTACTAAGGAACAGCTTGAGGAAATGGATAAAGGCTTAAAAGCATTATAGACTTTTTTAATTTTAAATTCATTCTTTTTTTTTCTTTTATTGTCTTTTATTTCAAGAAATCGTCAATAATTGCCCTCCCTACGAACTTACCTTCTTTTAATTCTTCAAAAACTTGATTTAACTCTGAAAGATTTGCCACTCTCCCTATGTGAGTTTTTACTTTTTTATCTGCCGCTAATTGGACTAATTCTCTCATTTCTTCTACATTACCTACCAGAGAACTAACAATCTGTAAACCCTTTATTATTAAAGCATGTAAACTTACCGGCATTTGTCCTTCGTTAAAAGAAGGTAACCCTACAGGGATTAGCACCCCGCCCATCTTAAGTAATTTAAAGCCCAGTTCAAAACCAGCCATTTTTGATGAAAATACCAAACTTGCATAAACACCCCTAAACTCCGTTTTAACAAACTTCAAAGCTTCGCTAGCATCGACAGCATAATCGGCTCCTAATTGTTTAACGAATTCTAGTTTTTTGGGTCCTATATCTATACCGATGACTTTATATCCGAATAATTTGGCAATCTGCACTGCATAATGTCCAAGACCACCCGCAGCACCGATAACAGCTACAGGTTTTCCTGGGGAAATCCCCAACTGAAAAAGTTTTTTAACTGCGCTATATGCTGTTAAACCAGCACACGCTAACGGGGCTTCCTTATCATCTATTTCATCTGGTATTTTTACTAAAGCTTTTGCCCACACAGAAATGTACTCACCAAATATTCCGAACAGGTACTGTTGTTTTGGACAAAGCATAGGTTTTCCAGCAAGACAATATTCACAAGATCCACACCAGTATGCTCCAGCAGTCCCTCCAAGACCGAATATAACTCTATCTCCTTTTTGGATGAAACCTTCAGCTCCAGGTCCCAATTCCTCGACTATTCCTATGCCTTCATGTCCCAGAGGAAAAGGTGTTGGTGCTTTCTGCCAATCCCCCAAAGCCATATGTAGATCAGAGTGACAAATTCCTGCGGTAGAAATTTTTACTAAAGCTTCTTCGTATCCTGGAGATGGTTTAGGGATATCTTTTACACTTACTTTACCAATTTCTTCAACTATAGCTGCACGCATTTTGACTTATCCTTATTTATATATTTTACATTTACAAATTAAAAATCACTTATATTTTTATTTCTAAAAATCAAAAGAAAGAGAAATAAGACTTTAAATTCTCAAATATTTGATTAAAAAAATTGTAACAGTATTTTTCAAGATATTCTAAATTCTTGATAATACATATTTTAAAATGAATAATCACAGAGAAAAAATAAGGATAAAAAAATAGAAAATTGGTTAAAAAAGGATTGCATTTCCTTCGTACTCTTGTTGGAAGTCTTCTGATTTCTGGTTTCCGTTAACCTCTGCTTATTGAATCGGCCTACTTTGAGCTTGAAAAATCGGACCTATAAACTGACTATATAGTTTTGCATACCCTTCTTGATTGGAAACAACTGCAATCATATCTACCTCCTTTTCTGTAGCAGGGGCAAGAATTACCTCCTCAGCATCTCTTGTTACAGCATAAAATTCACCAGCAGTTTGTAGTTGTCGGAATTGCACATTACCCAATTGTTTCATCTTGGTTATAATTCCAGAATATTGATCCAATGGGAAGTGGCTAGTTAACATAAATCTCACTGCTTTTTTCTGAAATGCAAATTCTGATACTACTTGGAGTATTTCTGGGACCACTACGGGGGTAACGATTATAATTGAAGATTTAACCCGATATATTGCGTCTTTAATAACAGAGATCATTGCCTCTCTTCCAACTACCTGCCAAGTTGTGACTTTTGAAATTTCTGCAATTGAACTCGACGCATTATGTATATCGTTTAATTTATCTTCATTGGTTTCTGCAAGCTCGGTTGCATCATCAATGGAATTCATGAATTGTAGGGTAAAATCCGCAATTGCATCTTTAAGATTCTGTGTAGTATCTCTAGTAGTATTTGATAGGCTATTTTGAAGGGTTTTAGCATTTTGTTCATATTTAGCTTTATGATCAGCAAGCATCTCTGATAAACTGTTATTCATATCCTTAGCTTCAGCATCCCATAGTTGAATTTCACTATTAATTTTATCTGATGTGTCCTGCTTTGCTCCGGAGAATTGAGTGTCAACTTCTCTAGTCCAGCTTTCATTAATTCTCTTAATTTCAGAATCGAAATTAGTATAATGCCCAAGGCTATGATCTTTATGAGTGTTAATTGCTCCCTCATACTGCCTATGATGTTGCTTTAGTGTATTTTCTAGTGAATCTTTTAACTTAATATTAGTGTCTGAACAATCTTTTACTCCATTCTGTAATGTAGAGTCAACCTCACCTGCCATATCTGTTGCTAAAGTTTCTAATTGAGCATCAATAGTTTCTTGGGCTTTATAATCAAGATCACTAGTTACTGAACCCAAACCTTCATTTTCATTTCCCATTATTTCTGTAACATCCGCTTTAATACTCTCTGTTGTTCCTTTTGTATTATCGATATAATTATCGCAAGTACTAGAAAAATCTTCCTTCATTGGCTTAGTGTATGTTAAAATATTTTGAATGGTAGTCTCATGTCGAGCTTTATATTTTTTCTTTTTACCTAACCATAGAAATCCTTTCTTGGCCATATCTTCAGAAAAATCAGTGAACCTGTTTGCATGTTCAAGTAAATTATCAATTAAAGTTAGAGTCATACTTTTAAAATCATTAGTTTGATTGTTTAAAGTTCTGTGTCTTTCATCAACTGTAGCTTTTAGGTTAGTTTGAAGCGTATCTGTCGTATTTTTGATATGATTAGTATGTTCTTTCAGTAAACTTGAAATCTTTTCTTTTAAATCAGCGATAACCTTATCCATTCGTTCAAGATATTTTTCTAATATTTGCTCTATTCTTGGTTTCAGTTGATTATAAATGGTTTTATGTCTCTCAACATGTTCATCTAATTCCATCTTTAATTCTTTATCTAGGTTTTCCACTCGAGTTGAAAAATCGCTTAATAGCTCTGCAATCAGATTTATTAAATTGTCTTTTGTACTATTTATTTCAGCTTCATATTTATTTACATGTGAAGTAGAAGTATTATTTAAATCAGAATTTAAAGAATCTACAATAGAGTGAATGCTACTCTCTAGCGTCTTAGTTGTTTCAGTAAATCGAAGTGTTGCTTTATCGATTTTGTTTTTCTTAATTGAATTTTTGGAATCTGAATCTTCAAAAAAAGATGTAATTTGAGAATCTACTGCGTTTTCTACTTCAGAAACACTTTTATTCTGAATATTTTCGAGTTTCTCGAAGCGGTTTGCTTGATCGGCTAATATTGTATCCTTTATTTTCGCTATTTCATTTCTAAGAGTTTCGGATTCATTAGTAAATAATTCAAAAAATGGCTCTAAAGGTATGTATCTTGCAACAATCCCCTCAATTTTTTTTAGAAATCCCTTCTCTACCAACCATTCAGTAATTTCTTCGACAGTTTGATATTGTAAACTTTCATCTTTCTCTCCAAGTGTCATAAAAACTTCTGAAATTGTAGCACGTGGAACTCTTAAATAAGTTAAATAGATATTGATATGTTCTTCGGTAAAACCGTATCGTGTAAATACTTCTTTAGTGAATTCTTTTAATGACATAAATTTCTCTCCATAATAGGTATAAAATTCGTCTTAAAATAATTTTAAGATGAATTCCTTATAAATATTTTAATTTGATTATGTTTAATAATATTTTCAAAATTAAAAAATAAAACTCAAACTTTGCTAAATTTGAATTTCTCATGAACTTAAATCATTGGTACAGTTAAGCTTATTTCTTAGGGGAGTCCTTTATAATTTTTTTCCTTGCGTAGTTAATTAAACCTTCTGCAGTTATTATTTCCCGTAAAAATGAAGGGATGCTCTTTATTTCATATTCCGAATTTGTAGAAATATTCTTAATCATTCCCTCGGTAAAATTAATTTCTAAATCATCATTTGTAGCTATCAATTCTGTATTTTCAAATTCTATTATCGGTAATCCTATGTTAATAGCATTACGAAAAAATATTCTAGCGAATGAAGGAGCAATTATGCAAATAATTCCTGCCGCTTTAAGAGCCATTGGTGCTTGTTCCCTACTTGATCCACATCCAAAATTGGTTCCGGTTACTAATATGGAATAACTAAATTTTTTTTGATTTTTAATAAAATTTTCGTCAAGATCTTCCATACAATGTTTAGCTAGATGATCAGGGTCAGCTAAAGTCAAATACCTCGCGGGTATAATTAGATCCGTATTTATATCGTTCATATCATATTTTATAGCTTTTCCAATCATTTTTCCAACCTCACATAAATTTTGGAGACGTGATATATCCCTTAATAGCGGAAGCTGCAGCAATTGCTGGGTTTGATAGGTATACTTCACTTCCGGGATGCCCCATTCGACCCGTAAAATTCCTATTAGTTGTGGAGATTGCTTTTTCTCCTTCTGATAAGATCCCCATATGACCTCCTAAACAAGGACCACATGTCGGAGTAGAAACAATAGCCCCAGCATCAATAAATATTTCAATTAATCCCTCTTTTAAAGCCTGAAGATAAATATGTTGAGTACCCGGGATAACAATGCATCTGACTTTAGGATGAATTTTTTGGCTTTTTAAGATAGTAGCAGCAATTCTTAAATCTTCCATACGACCATTTGTGCAAGATCCGATTATTGATTGATCAATCTTCACTCTCATATTATCTATTTCTGAAATTGGTTTTGAATTTCCGGGTGAGGGTGGTAAAGCTACTTGGGGTTCTATATCCTTACAATCAATTTCTATAACTTCGATATAATCCGCGTTTTTATCACTTTCATAGACTTTATAATTGGAATTTACTCGATCTTTCATATAATCTAATGTTATTTTATCCGGTGCTATAATTCCATTTTTAGCTCCCGCTTCTACTACCATATTACATATAGTTAGCCTGTTATCCATGGATAAGTTTCTAATAACTTCACCGGTGAATTCCATAGCTTGATAAGTGGCACCATCCACCCCGATATCACCTATAGTATATAAAATTAAATCTTTTCCTGAAACCCATTCATTTAAATTTCCAGAATAGATAAACTTTATTGATTCAGGAATTTTAAACCAACCCTTTCCTAAAGCCATGGCTACTCCTAAATCCGTAGAACCAACACCAGTAGAAAACGCACCTAGAGCGCCATATGTGCAAGTATGCGAATCAGCACCAATAAATAAATCTCCTGGTTGCACTAATCCCTGTTCTGGAATAAGACAATGTTCAATTCCACCACGACCAACCTCGAAATAATTTGGAATCCTGTATTTGTATGCAAAATTTCTAAGTATTTCACATTGTTTTGCTGAAGCCACATCTTTATTCGGTGTAAAATGATCCGGAGTTAAAATGATACTATTTCTATCAAAGATTTCTTTCTCAGTCCCTTCAATTATTTGTTCAAAAACTTCTATTGCTATAGGAGCAGTGATATCGTTTGCTAAACATTTATCAACGTTAGCTAAAATAAAATCTCCCGCACGTACTTTCTTATTGTTGCAGTGATCTCTTAAAATTTTTTCTGTAATAGTTAATTCCATAATTATTTATCGTAATAAATTATTTCATGTTTGGGATGTTTTTTTCTTAACCATAAGGTTTAGTCCTTTCAGTAATGATAAAACTGAACTCATTACAATATCTTCATGAATAGCACTTGCTTTTACAATAAGATTACTATCAGTATCCATAATTTCTATAGTTGTATGTCCTAATGCTTCAGTACCACCAGTTATAGCATCAATTTGATAGTTAAGTAGTTTTATCTTGCTCATGGGTTCAAAGCATTTAATCATAGCCTTGACACATGCATCCACAGGTCCAACACCTACAGATGATGCTACTTTTACAATACTATTTCCATTATCATCGATCTTTAAGCGCACTGTAGATGTAGGAGTAACAGAACCAGTCAATACAGTTAATTCTTCGAGTTTTACAAATTGATCTTCCTCTGGCAGTTCTTCAACGACATCTTTTAAAATTGCATAGAAATCCTCTTCTGTTACTTCATGACCTTTATCTCCAAAAGCCTTGACATGCCCCATAATATTAGTAAATTGATCATCAGTTGTATGTATCCCCAAATCCTCTAACTTTGCTTTAAGTGCATGACCTCCAGTATGTTTCCCTAATTTTATAGATTGCTGAATGATATCATCTACACTGTCAGAACGACTAATTCCTATTAATTCTGGAGTTATGGGCTCGTATGCTCTAGCATGTTGGATCATTGCATGAGCGTGAATACCTGATTCATGGGCAAAAGCATTCTGACCAATCAAAGGCTGCAACCGGCCTATAGTCACCTTTCCTCCACAGAGGCTTTCTACTAATTTAGCAGTAGGAAAAATCAATTTTGTATTTATTTGCATTGGTAATTGATACAAAGCATAAAGTGACATAGCAGTTTCCTCGAAGGCAGCATTTCCTGCTCTTTCACCCAATCCTAATATTGTTGTTTGAGCCTCTGAAGCACCATTTTCGAAACCCGCAATTGTATTTGCCACTGCTAACCCAAAATCGTTATGGCAATGTACTGCTATCCGCACATTTTTTGGTAATGACTCATAATTTTTTCTAATAATATAACCATACGCAGTTGGAGATATAGTCCCTACCGTATCTGGAATATTTATTCGAGTTGCACCACTTTCTACTGCAACTTGATTAACCTTAACTAGATAATCTAAGTCAGAACGTGTAGCATCCTCAGCAGAAAATTCAATTTCTTTAAAATGGTCTTTAGCATAAGAAATTAATTCCCCAACATCTGCAATTACTTCTTCTCTTGTCATTTTTAACTTTTCTCTTAGATGCAAGTCTGAAGTAGCTATAAATACATGAAGCGAATCCATATCTGCTTCTATAACTTTATCGATATCAATTTTTTTAATTCGGGCTAGCCCAATTATTTCTGAATCTAACCCTAATTTCGAGATTTCCCTACATGCATCAAAATCTCCTTGAGAAATTACTGGAAATCCCGCCTCGATTATATCTATACCCAATTCATTTAATGATTGAGCTATGGTTATTTTTTCTTTTAAAGTAAAACTAATGCCGGGTGTTTGTTCGCCGTCTCGAAGGGTTGTATCAAAAAAATATGCTTTTTTTGGTAATTTTAGTGTCCCTCGAATTTTCCCCATCATATCGGAAACCATAATATCGCTTTTTTCATTCATTTTTTTTCCTCTTTTAAATTCTATAATTTTTAGCATCCCCTTTTTCTTGTGAAAGAAACCATATTTCTCCTTCAAAAGAAAAAGAAGTTTTATAATATTAATAATAAGTGTAATTCTAATGCACTTAAACACAATTCTAATGAATAGTTTCTCTTCAAATAAAGGTTAAAGTGACTAATTCCTTTTCTTTGAAGTTTTCTCATTATAATTTATCCCATTAGAATTGTATATTATAACATTAAATTGCTTGTTATTTTAAAAATATTACTATTTCCTAAATCTTGAGATTTATTTCATTTAATGCCAATATTAGAATAAAAAAATTGGTGTTATGATACTCATTTTTGCTTGTAATTTTAATGTGGGGAAAGTTATGCCTTAATGCTTTTTATATCAACTTAATTCTTTCTAATTAGACTAAAAAAGGTGTTAAAAAAATGAAAAAATTAACTAAGATTGTAGTTAGCCTTTTTGCTTTATCAATGCTGTTTACACTATTTAGTACTAGTAGTGTTGTAGCTGCGGGAGAATCTTCTGTGGATGTTCCTGGTGATACGATCCAAACACAAATACAAGCAAATAATCAAGTTGCCTTCACTTTTAGACAAAGAACACAATTGAGATTTAACTCAAGTGTTGATATCGATATAGATATTAACTGTGACGCCTTAAGGATTGGGATTAAATCATTTGAGATCGAAATTGAGTCTGATCAAGATATGCAGATGAATATGACTTGTACAGAAGAACAATCTGAATTAGGATTGTTAAAAGGGAATACATATCAAATACGAAATCGAAATCGATACCGATACCAAGAAGGATTTTGTCTTCAAATCCAAAGTAATTATTCAACTCAATTTCAGGCTAAATTAAAAATACAAGCAACTAATGAAAATCGTCTTGGCTCTTGGGCTTTTTATGACGAAACATCTGAAGAATGGATTGCAGTTCCAACCACTATCGAAGATGGATACTTAATTGCAGAAACTGATCACTTCTCATACTGGACCATCTTATTACTTGCACCCGAAGACAATATCATGCTATTCATCGGACTTGTAAGCATTATTGGCATTGTAGCTATAGTTTCAATCATATATCTTAAGAAAAGAAAGTAACAGCAAGCAAAGAGTTTTTTAAATCAATTTTTTTTTCTTTATTATATATCTATAAATAAAAATAGAATTCTGAGCATAATTGAACTTTAATAATCGAAGAGCGTGGAAAAACCATAGGATTACCTTTTTTTTGTTATGTATAATTTTTTTTGAATTTAGTATAATCCTATATAGTGTTTTAGCGAGAACTGAAAATGTTTCAGGCTTTTGGACAGAAGATACAATAGTTCCAGATGAACATGTTACTTATAACTTTCCCAATGGTATTATTTTGGAGATTTCAACAAATACGTTAATAGATCTTTATGTAGAGTATGAGAATAGAATAAATAATCGACATAGTTTATTTCTTATAAATAATAATGATTCAATTTCATTAAATATAACTACAAAAGCAAACCTAGGAAACTTTGGTATAACTCAACCTCCAGGAGCACCGAAAAAAGGAACGTTTCAATTACGTTACCAGTATGAAAGTATTTTTAGAGTGAGATCTAATTCATCAATTGCAAATTTTAGCATTAGATATCGTAAAAATAGCCAATTCGGATTAAAATCTAATGTTAATTATTCTTTAGCGTTATTTGAAATAAATCAGGAATCTTGGGAGCTTGTTGAAACACAAGAGAAATTCAATATATCTATTTCTGAACCGTATTTAGAGAGCTCTCTCACTGGACTTGAAGGTGGAACCGATTATTATATTACTCTTTTTGAGTTTAGTCAAGAACCTTATGATTGGACTTGGTTAATTCTCACGATCTTGATAAGTGCTATTAGTATTCTTTCAATTGCGTTCTTAATTTCAAAAAAAGAATATTTTCAATATTTGAGAAAAAGAACTATTCCAATTGAGAAAGGAGCTCATAGATTATCATTAGATGAAGTACTAGAAAATGAAAATAGAAATAAAATAATTGATCTTATCTTGGATGAGCCAGGAATTCATTTCAATGAACTCCTACGAAAAACGGGACTTGCTGCCGGAAATTTGGTTTGGCATCTTGATATACTACAAACATATAAGATTATCGGAAAAAAACGAGTAGGTAATTTTTTAGCTTATTTTCCTTATTATCAAAAAAATCCCCTATCTAATGTAGATTTAAAACTTCAAAAAAGTAAACTAACATTAGAGATTTTAGAGATGATTGAAGAGGAACCAGGGATATGGAATAATATAATAACCAAAAAATTCAAAGTTGATCATAAAACTATTCATTATCATTTAAACAAGTTAGTTGAACTTGGACTTATTAAATTGAAAAAAGAGGGAAGAAAAAAGAAAATCTTCCCGAACTTTGAGTCTGAATATTTTAAACATAAAAACAATAATTAAAATAATAAAAGATCTTGTTTAGTTTTTTGAATATTAAACAGGAAATTAAAGAATTATATTCGCTTTTTAATATATACCATTATTTATAGATTATAAGTTATATAAGAAGCATTTTTAATTATATTAAGATTTAAAAAGATAAAGAATTGCGCCAATTTGAGTGATTGCACATGATTGATCCAAAAGATTTATTAGATTTTATTAAGGAGAGGAGGAGTATAAGAGATTTTCAACCAAAGCAAATTCCCGAGAAAGAAATCGAAATGGTTTTAGAGGCAGGGAGATGGGCTCCTAGTGCTTCCAATCGCCAACCTTGGGAATTCATTGTAATTAAAAACAGGGATATATTAAAAAGAATAGCAAGGGTAACTGGATATGGTTGGTTTATTGGTGAAGCATCCTTCGC
The DNA here is from genome assembly GCA_016839705.1 of Promethearchaeota archaeon. Classification (GTDB taxonomy): domain Archaea; phylum Asgardarchaeota; class Lokiarchaeia; order Sigyniarchaeales; family SOKP01; genus Loki-b32. Next base: position 78,389 of record JAEOTR010000084.1, read on the forward strand.
AGTAGCTATAGTTGGAAAACCTTATATTAGCCATAATTGGTATGTCGTTGACACTTCATTAGTTTCAATGAACATGATGTTAATGGCTTGGTCTTTAGGAATTGGTACTTGTTGGATAGGTTCAATGAATAAAGAAAAGGCAAAAGAAATCCTTGGTTTAGGACACAATGATTATCTATTAACCGTTTTACCCTTTGGATACATTCGAGGTGCTATCCCGGATCCTACTGATAGAAATCCTCTAAATAGAATCGTTAAGGAAATTTAATTGTCTTTTGAGTTGATGTTAGACTTAATAAAAACCTTTCAAGGGCATAATAATTATGTAATAGACCTCCTTTTTTCACCAGATAACACTAAATTAGTTTCTGCTGGGATGGACGCCAAGATTAACTTATGGGACATCAATTCATGGGAACTTCTAAATACTCTAAAAAGTCATAAAAATAGTGTAAACTCTCTCTCTCTTTCCAGAGATGGTAAAATACTGGCAAGTAGCTCCACAGATAAAAATGTTAAGATTTGGGATTTTCCTGATGGAAAAATAATAAGAACCTTAACAGGTCACAAGAAAACAGTAAGTACAATACAAATTTCTCCAGATTCAAGTTATGTTGTAAGTGGTTCATACGATGGGAAAGTGAAATTATGGAAACTAAATTCAGGTGAGGAAATATTATCTCTTAATGCTTTTGAACGGAATGTATCATCAGTAGCATTTTCTCCTGATGGAACAGTGTTAGCAACTGCAGGACTTAGTGAAAGCTTATATTTATGGGATGTTCCATCCGGAAAGCTAATCAAAGAAATACCTGGTCATGATATGGTTATTTCATCTATTGCTTTTTCTCCTGATTCTCAATTTATTGTTACCTGTGATTATTCATCACTGAAAATAAGAAATTTTGAAGATTTAGAACAGTTTAGATCAATAGAAATAAAAAATGGGTATTCACATAGTTTAGCTTTTTCTCCTGACGGTAAAACAATCGCTCTAACATTGGATCATCAAATCCAAATAATTGACATACTAAAAGCGGAAATTATTGAAACTGTTAATTTGAAACCAAAAGGTATTTATGGTGTGGCATTTTCACAAGATGGAAAGTTACTTGCTATAGGTTCAGCTGATAAAAATATTAGGATCTGGTCAATATCTTAAAAAATGAATTTTTTTTGCTACAATGACTGTAAAAATAACAATTTTGGGAGATACTCATATAAAATCCTTTGAAGAGTTACCTAAGGAAATGTTAGGAGAAATTAAAAAATCAGATTGGGTAATTCATGTTGGAGATTATACTTCTGCTCAAATTGTAAGCGGTTTAATTAAACTAAAAGGTGAACGGTTTAAGGGTGTTTATGGTAATGCTGATCCTTTAGAAATTAGAAATAAATTAACATCTACAGAATTTATAACTATTCAAGATATTAAAATTGGTATTACTCATCCTGCAAGCGGTGGTCCAGAAGAAAATTTAGAAAAAAATCTGTTAACCGATTTTGAACAAGATGATCTTGATATTCTAATCTATGGTCACACGCATGAATCAAAGATTCTAAAGAAAAACAATACATTATTAGTTAATCCGGGAAAGGGATATTTAGAAACGAATTTCTTTGGTCCCCCAACCACAATTGCACTTCTTAAAATCGATGATGGTAAGGTTCAAGGAACAATAAAAGAAATTAAATCATAAGAGAGACTTTATATTATTCCTGGCTTCAAGTATCTTCTAATTTAATTAATTTGCTCAACACTTCAAGAGCTTTCTCACTCTTGGTCTTATCCAAAGAACATTTAGTTATCTTCCAAAACCGGTATTCTTGATTTAAATAAGCTCTACATTTTTCCCTTATTTCAGTAGGGCATTCAGTTATCTGCCAACATTGAAAAATAATATTATTGAAGAATTTATGAAATTTATTTGGGAGCTTTTGATAATTAAATTCTGTGCTTTTAACATAATGATCTAAATCATTTGAATTGTAAGTATTCCAAAATAAAACTATTTTTGATTTATTCTCTTTCTTTCCGAGAAAGTCGAACATGGCGGCCATAGCTTTTCCTGTATACGTTGTTTCCAGATGAAATCCTCTTTTTTGTCCCTCTAATCTATATACCGTATCTACAGCATTTTGGCTTTTTACAGTATTAACTGCATACCCAGAACCTAAATATCCCTTAATAAAATAAAAATCATTTTCTGTTACCTTAATTTTTATAAAATTATGATCCATTTTCCGTAGGAACTTCAATGCCTTATTAGCATTTCTAGCTGTATTAAAAGAATTTGCTAGAAAATCTTTATATACAGCTACAGGATATACAATTGATTTTAATCCTAACAATTTACATCCCGCAATTAATCCCGCTGCTGTTCCTGTTGTACCTCCTGCTATAAATATCGCATCTGGTTCGGGTATAATCCCCTTTACTATCTGTTCATTTAGCTCAAGTAATGCGTCAATAAATCCTATTGTCCCTAAGGATGTTCCTCGACCAAATAATGGAGACCCCCCTGGAAGTATAAAATAGTACTTTGGATGAAAAATCTGGAAAAACCATGTTTTAATAAAAGTATTCACGTCAGTTTTACCATAATGAAGCTTTGCTCCAAGATAATCAAATAATAATAGTGATCGTTGTACCATCCATGTAAGTGGTTGATTATAGAGAAATAAATTACATCTGAGATTTAATTTCTTACATACAATAGCACATGCTAAACCATGATTAGTACCAATACCCCCATAACTTACTACACCCTTTTTCTTCTTTTTAATTACATCTCCAAAGATAAATTCAAACTTCCTAAGTTTATTTCCTCCATATACATCATGACTCTTGTCATCTCTTTTGATATAAATCTGTCCCCCCTTAAGGTTAAACATTCTTTCTAAATCAGTTAATCTTTCGATCGGTGTAGGAATATTGGTTAAAAGAGGGATCCATGGGATCCTCCCTTTTAAATTAGGGTAAATAGTAAAAAGTAATGGTTCTGTGCGTTGCATCATTTTTCATAAAATTTTTATCGTTTAACGAATTTTTCGAGTTTTCGTTTAAGTTCTTCAGATTGTCCTGCTAACATCATAACTCTTAATTCCTTTGCTAATACTGACTCAAAATTTTCATCTTGATCTTCATTTATTAATTTTTTTGCCGATTTTAATACGGAATGTTCTTTCTGTATTAACGAATTCGCTATACGCTTTAAATTTCTCCTTAAACCTTCTCGTTTACAAACTTGAGAAACTAACCCTATGTTAAAGGCTTCATCGGCATTAATTTCTGTACCCAAATACATCAAATGCTTAGCACGTCCTTCTCCAATAATCCGAGGTAATAATTTTGTTGATGCATTTGAAAAGAAAAGTCCAACTCCTAATTCGGGCATCATTATTCGAGTATCCTCAGCGGCAATTCTCAAATCACAACAAAGAAGTTGTTCAAAACCTCCTCCAATGACCCAACCGTGAATTCCTGCTATAATTATTCCATTGTGAGCCAACATAGCTCTTGTTAAATCTTGAAATGATTCTAGAAACTCAATAGCCTCTTGTAGTTTCTCAGGTTTTGATATTAAATTAAAACCATATTTTAGATCTGCTCCTACTGTGAAATTTTTCCCTACCGCAGAATAAATAACACAAATATCATCATTTTGAGAACTTGTTTCAAATGCTTCTATTAATTTCTTCACTGTTAGAAGATCTAAAGCATTATTTTTATCCGGGTTATTTAATATTATTTTTCCAATATATCCTTCTTTTTCATATCTAACAATTTCACTCAAATTTAAATCACATTTTTTATAATTACAATTAATGGTTTATTTAATCAATAGGAGGAAGAAGCTCCTTCTTTAAACGTATTTTATCTACTTTACCAATTCTAGTAATGGGAAGGTCATTAGGATTGAGAGGATAAACAATAATTTTCTCAGGAACTTTATATTTCGCCAAATTTTCCCTACAAATCCCCATTATTTCTTCCTCATCCGAATTTTCAAATTGTACACCTAATTCAGGCCCAACAACCAACCATACAACTTCTCCCTTAATCTTATCAGGTACCCCTAAAGCTGCCGCAATCGCTACTTTTGGATGGGAGAGTACTAATTCTTCAATCTCTGCTGGAAGTACGGTAAAGGCTCCTACCCGTATTATATCTTTTATTCTTCCCGTGATATACAACCCACCATCTTTATCCATATATCCCAGATCTCCTGTTTTACAAAAACCTGTTTTAGTGAATCCAACTTTATTCTCCTCAGGCATTTTATAGTATGATTTACTTGTTAAAGGACTATGAACAAGTATTTCGCCAATTTCACCATATGGTAATTCCTCTTCCTCTTTATCAACAATCTTCAACTCCACTCCGGGAAGCGGTTTACCTACATAACCCTGAGCAAGTTTTTCTAGATTATCCCCTGGGGCGCTAAATGTAACTTCTGCTCCAGCTTCAGTACTTCCATATCCTATTATTATTTCATCACATATTCTTTCTTTTATTCCATGTAATAGCTCCCCAGATACCTTTTCACCTGAGAGAACAACTAAATTTAGATATTTTTTTGGTTCATAGGTATCCAGATCTGGTAATGAAAGTAAAATCTTAAACATTGTTGGAACGCCTCCCATAAAAGGAATATGATGCTCCTTCATTGCTTTCAGAGCATCCCATGGGGACCATGATGCTTGCACTATCATTTCAAGTCCACCAATTATCCCCGTTCCAAGAAGTTCAACAGTCCCACCTACATGACTTACGGGTAAATTTACTAAGTGTGTATTTCGCGATGTTTTAACGGTTCCCTTAAGTTGAAGCCATTCAATAATTTTCAGATATTCAATATAACACATTTCTATTATGTTATGATGAGTTAATTCAACTGCTTTTGGTGTACCAGTAGTACCACCAGTCCATACAACAAGAATTGTGTCACTCGAGTTTTGATTTTCTTTAAATTCTTTTAATTCCCTTTCAAAAGGATATTCTTTTGCTATTAGATCTTCAAAATTTTCTCCTAGTTCATGTTTACCCACTAATAGGTATCTAATATCTCCTAGATCTTCTTTTATTTCATTCAAATTATCAGCAATCTTATTCTTTTCCCATTTGTCTATGGTAATGATTACTTTTGGATTTGAGTGAGGGATTAAAAGTTTAAAATCTGCTTTCTTATACTCCTTGTCCATTGGAATAGTTATAGCACCTATTTTACTGGCCGCAATAAAAGTGAAAATAAATTCTGGGGTCGTTGGTAATATTGTAACTATTGAATCTCCTTTTGAAATCCCCATATTTGAAAATATTTTAGCAAGGTGATCAGTTTTTTCATTAAATTCTCTTGCCGTTATTATTCTATGTTTCCCAAATCGAATTGTAGGAAAATTTGGTTCAATCTCAGCCCAATATTCTACGTATTTCCAAAGGCGATTCAGTTTTGGAATTTGTAACAACATTCAACCTCCTTATTTATTGTTAATATTCAGGATTTTGTATTAAATTTGGGAATATTTTTAAATTTAATTTTTGGATACCACTAGTTCAAGATATATCCATTATCTTTAATTGCTATTATATCCTCTTTAAGAAATTTATCAAAATGTTTTTCTATCATCACTAATTCTGAAATTATCTCAAAATTTTCAGAATTGTATCTTCTGTAAATTAAATTCAAACCTTTGAGATCAGTAAGGTGAATCGGCTTCTTCTCAGATAAATTAGATAATATCCGTTCATCTCTTTTTTGTATAATTGATTTGAAATTGTTTAATTCCGCTTTCACATTATTGCTACCCACTACAGGATCTCGATGGCCTACTACCGCTATTTCAATATCAATCTTTTTGAGTTTTTCAATTGAACTTTCAAATTCCATTAAATTTGAGTCAATTGTAGCATAATATGGAAATCGAGTTAAATCCATGTCACCTAAAAAAGCAATTTTCGAGTTCATTTCATAAAACCCACAATGCCCTGCTGTATGACCTGGAATAAAAATGACTTTTAATTTCAGATAATCCCCGATATTGATTATGTCATTTTCCTTAAAACATTCATCTATATGAGTATTCTTAATACCATAGAATCCAAGCATGGTAGAGAATTCATCCCCCGCATCTGTGTTCTCAACATTATAATATGGTAATATTTTCTCAATATCTTCTATTGGATGTCGATCCTTTGCATGACATAGGAATTTTGAGTTAGCTAACAAATGATTACCTGAAATATGATCTTCATGCCAATGAGAGAGCAATACATTATTAATTGGATATTCCTTACTTAGTTTTTTTAAGTGATTGCTTGAAATTCCAGTATCAATCAAATAATCCCCTACCAATAAAGAATGTGAAAATGGATAATTACCATTTCTCTGTCCTCTCACAAATAAGATATTATTATAATCATCTAAAAGTAGCTGAATAAAATCTAGCATCTCTATTCACTATACAAAAATTTGAAAGAGTTAAAGGTTTTACATCTCTTAAATATTTGGAATGTAAATTCACTCTCCTTTAAATTATTGAGGTTTTTATTCTTTTTTATAGATTTTCAATTAGATTAACTTTACACAAAATTGTATAGATATTATATAGAAATTTTCATTTCGATTTCAAGTGGTCGAGGTTTTACGAATTGCACTATAGTTGTCCGAAATGTTTTTCAAAGAAAAAGCTTAGGACGGTAAGATATTTTCCCCCTATCGCAGTGAAATGTTCAGATTGTGGATATACTAGTCTAGAATCAAAATTTATCAACCAGAACGAGAAAAAATCAGTACAACTAAATTATCCACATTAATGTTTCGATATTTTTTTTTTTTTAAATTTTATATTATACCTACAACTACACCCATTAAATTGAGTGCTAATATTTAATAGATTTTATTGCTTAATATTTATGTAATTCAATAGTTAAAAATTCTCATTAAATACAACTAAAGGGTAAGATATCCCTATGGTTTATTTAAAATATAAGAGAATTGTCCAAAATTTACTAAAAAACAAAATTTTAAAATAAAGTCTTTTATATCATCTTTAATAAAAATTTACGATGTTTATTATGAGAAAAACGAGAAATAAAAGAAATTCAATAATCTTTGCGATAATTTTAATCAACATTCTACTAATACCTTGCTTTTCACAAATCTTAACTAAACATATTCCTAAAGAAGGGCTCAATATTGAGTTTATACCAAAACTCAGTGCCCCAACAATTACAATAAATGATCCTAGTGCGAATGATCTCTTTGGAAGCACTGCACCCGATTATAATGTAACAATAACAGATGGTGCGGGAGTAAATGAAACTTGGTATGAATTAAATAACGGTACAGACTGGTCAGGAAACTTTACATTTTCGGGATCAACTGGTACTATAAACGAATCAACATGGGACTTTTTTGATAATGGGACCGTAACTATTACATTCTATGCAAATAATACATTAAGTGAAGAATCTTCACAATCAGTTACAGTACGAAAAGATATAGTCAATCCCTCAATTGATAGTATCGATTCCCCATCATCTGGTGCCTGGTTTGGTAGTACAGCACCAACTTATAGTCTTTCCATTACGGAGGTTAATTTGGATGAGATCTGGTATACTCTCGATAGTGGAACGACAAATTATACCGGAGCTGCGAGTGGGACGATTAATTCTACGGCGTGGAGTAATGCAGGTGAAGGACCCGTTACGATTATATTTTATGTGAACGATTCCGCGGG
>JAEOTR010000085.1 GCA_016839705.1 Promethearchaeota archaeon
AAAACATGAATTTATTCCCGGGGGATTCAATTGGGGGGCATCATCTAGGTTCAGGATTTTCTCGACCGACTGCATATCCTCCTCATTTTAATCACGTATCTTATTCTAAAACTGTTAAGAAGTTATCACAGATTGATAATATGAAATCTGTAAGTTTAGCTCATTTTGGTGTAGCTACCGGCCCTGAAGTTCAAGAAGTATTTAAAATATCAGAAGATGTATTCAAAGCTTACAAAGATACAGTAGTTGAAAGTTATCAGAAGTATAATGGTGATCTCAATTCAATAATAACTGCTCTTCTAGATAAATTTGGTCGTTCTCCAAACGAAATTAAGCATAATCGACCCAACTCGTTGATTTTCAGGACATTAGGTGGAATATCGATTGGGTTTATAAACGCGTTGGGTCTAAAATCTAAATTTAAAGTAGATTCAAAATAATTTGCTTTTAAAAGCCTTTATACAATTTCAAATCTTCATTTGGAGAAAACAGTGTAAGTAACGAAGGATTGATTGTTTTAACTCAAAAATATTTCTTTTATAAAAACTTCAAGAAAAGGAAAATCCTTTGTCTCAATAACTTGACCTGTGTTATAATATACATCGAGAATTTTTCTTATAGGATCGTTTTCTTGGAGTTTCTCAGCAAATCTAGATAATTTTTGCTGAGCTTGATAGGATTGTCCCTTAAATACATAGCAAATTATGAAATTAGAAACTGATTTCATAAGTACCGTAAACTCACCAAATCTAGCTCTATCAAGTTCCCGAGAGAAAAATTCATTGCTAAACGATGTAAAAGCTGATAAGAAATTTCCGAAAATATCATTGTTACTTTTCCATTCTTCAGTAAAAGGATATGAAAACATCAAAGCACCGCCCTCTGTTATTATTAGGAGTACAAGTGGATCTTCATTAATGAGTTCCGGAATGTCAATTTGCTTTTTTTCTTGTATCCGATCTATGGTTTCATCTAACGATGCTAAATCTATTCGCTCTGATATTGTTGCTTTTCTTCTTTTTAAATCTTCCCACTCATTAAATTGTTCTAATAATTTATCATGTTCACTTGAAATTTGATATGCTAATAACTGAAGTCCGTGAGGTTCAGCAATCTGTTGAGCCTTAGTTAAATATAGTCTTGCATCTCCTAAATTCATTCTTAATAAAGAAACTTTTCCTTGCAATAGATATGCTTGAGCTTGGAGTGAATAAGAATTCATTAGCTTTGCTGAAATCTTTACCCACTAAATTTTAGTAAGTTCAATTTTTTACTCGGTTTAAAGAAAACTAAGCTTAAAGTACCTAACAGAAACAAATCTACCTCTCAAAAAGTTGGAAAAATCTTTATTAACTATCGTGTTAAAATTACCCGAGACAAATATAACTTAAAAAATAATTATAAATATGATCAAGATAATATAATTATTAAATTAAAATTTTGATAGGTGGTTACCATAAAACAAATATCAGACTTGTTGGAAACTGGTCTCTATGAGACGTTCACTCCCGATCGAGAAATGTTGGTTGCTGATCTTCTAAAAGAATTGAACTTGGAAGATAAATATTTCGGTATCTTAGTCAATGGAAAGAAGGCAGAACCTAATACAAAAATTAAGGAAACCGATGAAATAGTTATCTTACCTCACATTGCGGGAGGATAATAACTAACTTATTATTTTTTTATTCTCTTATTTTTTAAGATCGATATCTACAATAATTAAATTATTTTAGCTCAATTTTAAGTAGGTCTTCTGCTAAAATGGTGTTAGGAAAGATTTCTTTGGCTTCTTCAAGAAGTTTCAGAGCGTCCTCTTGATATCTAGTTGAAATGTGAGTAAGAATTAATTGTTTTGCATTCATTTCTTTGGCATCCATAGCAGCATCAGTAGAGGTTGAATGTTTCTTTTCTTTCGCAATTTCCGCCAATTTTACGGCGAATGTTGCTTCATGAATCAAAATATCTGAGTTCTTACCTAAATCAATAAGGGACTTAGTTGGTCTTAAATCACCGGAATATGTTATTTTCCTTCCAGGTCTTTTTGGTCCGACAATTCCTTCTTTATTTGGATCTATTTCTTTTCCATTAAATTCAACCATTTGCCCTTCTTGCAATTTACTCCATAGATGACTCTCAGGAATAGCTAACTCTCTTACTCTTTCGGGATTAAATTTGCCAGGACGAGGTTTTTCGATAAATGAATAAGCATACGTAATAACAGAATGATCTACTAAAGCGAATTTCATTGAAAAGTATTTTGTATCAAAAATAATCTTATCCGTTATTTTACTCGTTGTTTTTGGGGTTTCTGATTCTAATCCTTCAAATTCAATTAATTCGCCAGTCGTATAATCAATTTCTACAATTTTGATGGGATATTTAGCTTTTAAGCCAAGAATTTTATAATGAGTGTAAAGATATAAAAATAGGTTTCTAGGTCCAAACACTGATAGTGGAGCAGTTCGTTCGTTTAAACTTAAGCGAAATAAAAATCCGGGAAGACCAATTATATGATCTCCATGGAAATGGCTAATAAAAATCATCAAGGGTTTATTAAATTTTAAACCAGCTTCAGCAAACCTACGTTGGAAGTCTTCTCCACAATCAAATAATATGATTTGATTTCGATACCTGAGCGCAATTGAGGATAGATTACGTTCTCTTGTAGGTGTGGCTGCAGAGCTGCCCAAAATAATTAGGTCTAGACTCATTTTTTTCGTAGTTGAGCAATTTCTAATCTTTGTTCAACATTTTGTTTTTCTAAATCTTGAACGATCCCTTTTAGTTCTCGCAGTCTTAATGTTAAATGGGGATCTTCTTGAGGTTGAGGAGGAGCTCGAATAGTCTGTTCTTCGTATTGTTTTTGTATCTCATTAAGTTTTTGATCTCTTAATTTTAATTGGTTTTCTAATTGCCTATACCTTTTTTTAATTTGCACTGCCTCATTCTTAATCGTTTCAATTTCTTCCTCTTTTGTTTTTAATTGTTTCTGCAAAAACATTGCCAGTTCTCTTTGCATTTTTAAGTTCCCTTCTGATTCTTTCTGTGATTTACTTGTTCCAGGTGTGTCTCCACTTTTATATTTGTTTATTTGTTCTTGAAGTGATCTTACTTGTAATTTTGATTTATTTAATTGGTTTTGTAAATCTTCTTTTAGGGTTTTCATCACTCCTGATGACACAGCATCAGATTGCCCTGAAGTTACAGGAATTTCACCTTTGCTAGATCTTTTATTTTTCAGACTTTCCATTTCGCGATTTTTGGAATCTAATAGTTCTTCTAACTCTTTATTTCTCCCTTCCATTTTTTTTATTTCTTTGGTATCACTTTTTTTATCTGGTTTTTTAGATTTTTTAGAGAGTTTCTGTTTTAAATCGATTATTTCCATCTTAGACTTATTCAATTGGTTTTGCAGATCTTCTATTAAATCTTTAGCCATTGAATCACCACTTTCACTAGCAGAGGTAGTACTCAAATCTTTTATTTTCTGGTTTAGTCCATTGATATCTGATTTATAAGTTTCGATAATACTTTCATAGTTCCTTACCTTTTCAATAGACTCTTCCGCTTGCTTAATAATAGCTTGTAATTGGGTTATTTCTGATTTTTGCTTATTCACTTTATCCTGTAATTCTTTTACCAAGGCATTTAGCGGTGGTTTTTCTCTCAAATCTTCTACTCTGATAACCGATGAGCTTTCTTGGCTTTTTTTAAGCTTCCCCAAATCTTGTTGGAACCGAACATTTTCTTTTCTTAGGAAACCCATTCTGTCTTTTAAATCTCTAATTTCCTCATCTTTTTCCCTAAGTCTGAGAGTCATCTTAGATTCAGCTGCCTGTCTCTTCTTACCTTTTTTTTTATCATCTGGAACAAGTTGCTCTAATTGCATAACCTGAGCTTCAAGTTGTTCAAGTTTGTAGAGATAATCGATGATTTCATTATCTTTTTCTGCTATTTCTCCCTCTAACTCTCTAGTTCTAGACTCTAGTTCTGTAATTCTGGTATTATGTGTCTCTTCTGACATAAGGAATAATCATCTAACTCTGGAAATTATGATATTAATAAATATATTGATTTTAAAATTTAACTCATTCTGTTTATTATATATTTCCATATTTTTCAAGAAATCAGAAATTGTTAATAAATATCAAAATCTTTAATTGAAAATCGATTGATTTTTTTCATAATAGGAATGAGACTGAGAAAATTAAACAGTATAAATATTAAAAAGATAATAATGAATACTGTAAATGGAATATATAGTGGGGGTAAGTAAACACGACCAAAAATGATGATTGAATTGAGTATCATGCCGATACTTAAACTTACTAGTAGTGAAGGAATAATAACAAAAAGGGATTCAAAAAAGAGAATTCTTTTCAATGATTTGTTCTTCGCACCTACTGCCCGCATAATTAAGAAATCTCTTGCTTTTTCTATTATTCCGCCTTTTTGATAATTATATAATGATAAAACAGCAAGAACAGCAATTACTATAATTAAAAACATCGGGTAAAGAGAAAGATTTGAGATGAAACTCAAATTTTTCTCGAAAGCACCGTCTAATCTAAGATGTGTAAAGTCATCTCCCAAAGTTGCCGAAATGTTGTTAAGTTCATCTTTTACCTCATTGTAAAAATCTGGTGTAAGCTTTAAGACCAGTAAATTGATTTCTTCATTCATAAGGTTTAACATTATTCGGGTTTCATTTATACTAGCATAACCAACCCATCCTGAGTAAAAGCTATCGATAACAACGCCACTAATATGGAATGAAGTTGCATAAGAACTAAGTTCTAAACTCTGGTCTAAGGCGTAGTCGAATAAATTGTAAGCCAAACTATGACCTATCGTAATATTATCATAAGCATCCTCATTTGTGAAGAATTTTCCCTCTATTTCAAAATTTTGGATAATATTATCGGGATTTACTCCTATAATCGGGATAATTGCTTCTCTATTTTGTCCTACTTGTCTAAATTCTTCTATATCTTCAAAGAAGTGTATTCCTAGTTTTTCTTGGACTTCATAAAAACTAATTAATCTTTCATCAAATTCTTCGATCCCTTCAATATTCTTAATTTCATTGACATCGCTTAGGTTAAATAGATATTGTGATTCAGTAAAGTTAATTGCATTATTATCAATTAAGATCTCTGGATTTGAAAACATCTGATACATTAAAGAATAATTATAAATAACCTCTTGATGCCCAAATATGATAATGTTATCACTTTGTGATCTATGAATCCACTCCTCTGATGATGTCTTTAAAACTATTGTCCCTAATCCTAAAGTAAAAATTATAAGGCAAATTAATGAAAATACAACAAGGTATCTCCGAAATTCACCCTTTCGTCTTAAAGTATTAATAATTGATATCTTGATATTAATACCGAATGATGATAACCATTTTGGGATAAACTGAGTTTTTTTTGAAGCACTATAATCAACAGGAATATCTTTTGAAAATGATTTCATTATTGGTTCTCTCCCTATTTTTCTTAGGGTATATCCTGTTATGATATAAATGCTAAAAAAGCAAGAAACGAATAAGATTGGGGTAAAAACCATATCTATTTGAAACTTAATAGTTATAAAGAAACTATTCATTATTAAACTAAATATACCGAACGAGATTAGGCCAGTAATTAATCCAAGGAAGAAACCTATGAAAAATATTATATACACTTCGAGGAGATAAAAACTATACAATCTGCGGGGTAAAGTACCTAAAGCTTTCATTATCCCAATATCTTTTTTTTTATTGATAATATGAGTGGTTGTAATTGTAACTACGATGAAAACTGCTAAAATCAGAAATAAAATCTGTATAAATGTATTAAACTGTGTATAGACGACGTTAATACTTCCAGAGAAAAAAAACTCATTTGAAAAAGAAGTTTGGATAAAGATGTTTAAGCCTAAAGAGGAAGTAAAATATATTAGGAACTCTGTAATTGCTATTACAAAAGTAATAACAATTAAATAAGGATAGGTTTGGCCTTTTTTACGATAGAAATCTTTTAATGCAAAATCAAATGATGACATATGCTAATTTTTAGATTTTTTTTTTAATTTAGATCTCTTTCTTGTTCAATAATATTACCTTGATCAAATAAGATGACTTTATCTGCAAGTGCTATTAAATCATCATCGTGAGTTACAACTATAATTGTTTTTTCTCCATTTTTTAATTCATTAAAAAGATCTCTTATGAATTGACTGGATTTTTTATCCAGATTTGCAGTAGGTTCATCAGCTAAAATCACGGGGGGATCATTAGATAAGGCTCTAGCAATAGCTACTCTTTGCTGTTCACCCGCAGATAATTGGAAAGGTAAATGTTCCCTCCTATCACCAAGTCTCATTTCTTTTAACAATTTGACCGCTCGGTTCCTTTGTTCTTCAAGTTTCATACCTGAGAGATTCATAGGGAACATTACATTTTCTTCAGCTGTAAGAGTGCTAATCAAATTATAATTTTGAAAAATAAATCCTGAATTCATCAAACGGAATAAAGTTAACGATTCTTGGTCCATATCAGAAATTTTTACTCCTTGATTGTATATTATCCCAGAATTGGGAGAATCTAAACCCCCTAATAAATTTAATAAGCTGGTCTTTCCAGCGCCACTCGGTCCTTTAATAACAATGAATTCACCAAATTTTACATTTAATGAAACCCCATCCACAGCTTTTACAATAAAATCTCCAATTTCATAATTTTTAACGAGATCTTTTCCAATTATTATCAAATCTGTCTTAGTTAACTCCTCTGCCAAATTATTTTCATTTGGATCTTTAAATTCTACTAATGTATCGTCCTTCATTTCTTATTTATATCCCGTTTCTATAACTTGTAAGATTAGATTCGAATATGCTAAAATTTAGATTATTATGCTCAAAGGTTTTACGATGATTGCGTTTATTCTAAAATTTGATGTAAAGAATTAATATTGTATTTTTATAATTTATGTTTAAATTTAAAATAAATTTAAATATTAAGGTGTCATATTAATATTTCGAGGGAAGATCGAGAAAATTCTAAAATATCCCCTAATTTCCTAATTAAAATGGTAAGTAACTAAATTTAAACCAAAGTCTTAAACTTCCTTTTTAAGATTTTGTATTTTTCTCCTCTCCCTCACTCTCCTTTCGTAATTTAAGCTCCTATTAAGTGTAGAATCCACATTATCTAAAAAACAAAATTTATAGGATTAATTTAATTTACTACCAAATATAATTATTACAAATTTTTAATAATATTTGCGTAGATTTTTATGGATTTTGAAAAATTAACTGAGTTAATAATCGAATTAGAGGTTGATGACATATCTGATGCAGTAAAAGAAGCATTAGATGAGGGTAAAGAACCTTTTGATGTATTAAATGCCTTAACGAAGGGAATGGATGAAGTGGGGAGAAGATATGAAACAAAAGAATATTATCTCACTGAACTGGTTTTAGCAGGAGAAACAATGAAGGAAGCGTTTACGATTTTAAAGCCTGCTTTAGCAGCAACAGATACGTCTACAGATAGAGTAAAAATAATTCTAGGTACTGTGAAAGGAGATAATCATGATATAGGAAAAAATATTCTTGGTTCGCTCTTATTAAGCTCTGGTTTCGAATTGCTCGATCTAGGGATGGATGTAGATGAAAATACAATAGTAGAAACGGTTAAAGAAACTGGTGCCTCTATCGTAGCGTTAAGTTCATTGCTTACAATGACCGTCGAACAAATTAAAGTTGTCCACGAGGCTTTAATAGCAGCAGGTATTCGAGATAAGGTCAAATTAATTGTTGGTGGTGCGCCCTTAAATGAAGAACTCGCGAAAAAACTAGGTGCAGATGATTTTGCTGATGATGCTGTTGATGGAGTTAAACATATTAAAAAGTTAGCGGGAAAAAATTAATGTCTCGATAATTTATTTTTGATCTATTTTAATTACCATCTTACTTTTTTTAAGTTGCTTTTTTAAGATATTTATATTTTAAAAGATCATTATTTTAACTACTTTATCTCAATTTGAAGATTAATATTGAAATTGATTAAAATATAATGAGAACATTTATACCTATTCGTAATCGTTTAGATCCCAAGAACCAATAAAATAAAACAAACTATATAAGATTAAATGGAGGATAAAAATATGTCTGATAATGAAAGCAATGAGCTTAAATATGATGAAGAATTAGACACTCGGGGGTTGTACTGCCCAGAACCTTTATTTGAAGTTAGGAATTTAAGTGAAAATCTTGAAATTGGGCAATGTTTTAAAGTACTCGCAGATGATCCGGCAGCTGAAGAAGATCTTAAACGATGGGCTAAGAGAACAGAAACTAAACTAGTAGAATTTCAAAAAGATGGTGAGGATTTAATCTTTTATTTTCAAAAAGTTAAATAATCGAGGTTATTCAATATGAGTATATATTTAGACTATCAAGCAGCCAAACCGGTTGATGTTCGAGTTATATCAGAGATGACGGTATATTTAAACAATAAATTCGCCAATCCTTCTTCCCTCCATTGTGATGGAGATGAAGCTACAGATACATTAAGCGATTACCGACGTAAAGTTGCAGATTTCATAAATGCTCCAGAACCTGCTTCTATAATATTTACATCTGGGGCAACCGAATCAAATAATTTAGCGATAATTGGAGGTGCAATGCGAATCAAGAAGAAAGGGAATCATATAATAATTTCAGAAATCGAACACATTTCAATTTTAAATATAGCAAAATATTTAGAAAGACAGGGATTTGAAGTTAGTAGAGTTCCTGTAGATCAGTTTGGAATTGTAAGACTTGATAAACTTGAACGCTTAATTACCAATAAAACTATTTTAATTTCTATCTCTACTGCGAGTAATGAAGTGGGATCTATTCAACCTATAAAAGAAATTAGCGATATTGCAGTTAAAAATAAGATTCTTTTCCACACTGACGCTGTTGCTAGTGAAAGCATTATCCCATTTGATGTCCAAAAGATCCCGGTCGATATGTTAACTCTGTCTTCAAATGATATATACGGACCCAGAGGTGTTGGAGCTTTATATCTGAAAAAAGGTGTAAGAGTGAATCCGATCATAATTGGGGGCGGTCAGGAAAAGGGGATGAGATCTGGTTCTGAAAACATTCCAGGTATAGTAGGATTTGGCAAAGCTGCTGAGATTATGAAGTCAGAAATAGATGATGAATCAGTCAGGTTAAAACTTTTAAGAGATAAATTAATCAAAGGAATCTTAGAAACCATTCCAAAATCCTATTTAAATGGTCATCCAGAAAAGAGACTTCCGCATAATGCCCATTTTAGATTTGATTACATTGAAGGTGAATCGCTAATTCTGAGTCTGAAAGATGAGAAAATAGCGGCAGCCACAGGTTCAGCATGTTCTTCTAAAACGTTAGAACCATCCCATACTTTAATTGCAATGGGGTTACTACATGAAGAGGCCCATGGCTCGCTTATGATTACTTTAGGAAGAGATACAAAAGAAGAAGATGTAAATGAGTTATTGGAAAAATTACCAAATATTGTAAAAAGATTAAGATTATTATCTCCACTAACTCCTCCAGATTTAATAAAAAAGTATAATGAGGTGAATGAATAATATGAGTGATATGAAATCAACCCAATATTCAGAAAAAGTATTAGAGCATTTTCGAAATCCTAGAAATGTAGGGGTAATAGAAAAAGCTGATGGTTATGGAAAGGTTGGAAATCCTGTTTGTGGCGATTTAATGGAAATATTCATCAAAGTGGAAAAAGATAAAGCAGGTGATGACATAATTGACGATGTGAAATTTAGAACTTTCGGTTGTGGTTCAGCCGTAGCAACTTCGTCAATGGTAACAACAATGGCTAAAGGCATGAAAGTTGATGATGCTTATGAAATTACTCGAAGTGATGTTGCTGAAGAATTGGATGGATTACCCCCAATAAAGATGCATTGTTCTAATTTAGCCGCTGACGCGTTAAAAGCAGCAATAGATAATTATCGAGGTAAGGAAGACTCATATGTTGAAGTAGAGCATAAAGCATGTGCGGCGACAGAAGTACAAGTGATTCTAGGTATTGATGAATTTCTCGGTAAAGGTGTTTACAAGAAAGTTGATGATTTAACGGAGTTTGATAACAAAAGAGTTTTAATATTAGATACAGGAGATCAATCTTTAGAATTAGCTTTAGAATTAACAAATCATACCGGAAGAGTTATATTAGTAACATCTGCAAAATACACGCCAGGTTCTGAAGAATTAAAAAAGAAGCTCAAAATGTCTGATGTAAAGATTTTGCATCAATCTGAGTTATTAGAAATTCAGGGAACTGATGATGTGGAGAAGACGATTATACACGATACTGATGAGAATGAAAATTATGAGCTCTTTATCGACGTTGTAATAATTCTTGAATAGATTTAATTAATAATTTTTCTCTCTATTTTTTCATAGATTCTAATATGTAGTCAGTTATATATTTACTATCTTTATATGTTTGATTCTTATAATTCACATATCTAAAATTAAAAACACATAGAGGACAGGACGAGATTAAAACTTTTGTTTCTATTTTATTGAATAATTCTTTTCCAATTTTAATACAAATACTACTATCAACACCTCTAATTCCAGATCCTGCTCCACAACAAGGACCTTCACTAGGGGTAACTGCTAGTTCATTTATCTTCAAACCACATTTTTTTAGTAGTATTCTAGGCTCAGAGAAAAGAGGACCATTTTTGTATTTCCTCCCAAGTCGACATGGATCATGATAAGTAATTGTTCTATTCAAGGGTTTTAGGTTGATTTTACCTTCTCCTTCTAGTTCATAAACAATGTCAATTATATGTTTCACAGTTAAATCATAATCCTTAAAGTATTTCCGATAAACTTTATCGAAAGCATATAAACAACCCCCGCAAGTTACTAACAAATTCTTTACACCAATTTTCTTAAATAACTCAATGTTTTCTTTAAAGATTTTTTTTGCAATATCAACGTTTCCTGCTGAATAGATATATTCCCCACAACAGGGTTCATTTTCTAAAATCTTAAAATTATAGCCTGCAAGCTTTAATATCTCATATGGCGCACTCGCACTTTCTCTAACTCGAAATGATGACATGCAGCCAAAAAAAAGTAACGTATCAGAGTTTTTCTTTTCAAAGATTTCTTCCTTTTTATATTTTTCAAGTAACCAATCTAACCGTTCATCTGGGTTTCCTCCAACTGAATTGTCTTTTTCAACTATTCCCTTAATAAT
This sequence comes from Promethearchaeota archaeon, assembly GCA_016839705.1. Classification (GTDB taxonomy): domain Archaea; phylum Asgardarchaeota; class Lokiarchaeia; order Sigyniarchaeales; family SOKP01; genus Loki-b32. Next base: position 11,273 of record JAEOTR010000085.1, read on the forward strand.
TTTTTTGTGATTCTCTAATGGGCCTTTATTTTCTTCAACTATTTTAATTTTTGAAGAATGAATAATATCTGCTATTGGTATAGATTGTTGACATACTAAATTACAGGATGCGCACAAAGTACACGTATAAATGCCTAGAAGCTCTTCATTATTTATCTCTTGATTATTAAATATCTTTTCCGCAATCTTTAATCTCCCATTTGGAGATTTATATTCTTCTTCAGTGACTTTATAGGTGTCACAAACCTCTAAGCATGTTTTACAATCCAAACAAGATTGTATGTAATTTAAAATCTCTTTTTCATTCATTATTTTAGCTCTAGTTTTAAGATATAATACTTTTTTACTATATAATAAGATAATAATCTATTATTATAGTTTAATATCATCGAAAAAAATAAAGGAAATCAACGATTTGCTTTGATTATGAGGAATAAATTAGTCTCAGATAAAACATTAAAAGCTTATATAGATCGCTATGAAAAATTGCATAAACATCGAGATACTGATGAAGGAAACAGATTATTTGTATCAAAAGTAACTGCGGTTTCAGAACAAATAGATAATTTGCATGTTAAAGCAACAGTTGGGAATTTTGTTATAGAAAATGACGGACCAAAAGATTTAGGAGGATCTGGTAACGTTCCGGGACCAATGCCGATGCTTCTAGCAAGTCTTGCAAATTGTTTAGAAATAACAGCTTTGCTCTATCTATCAGTGTCGAATGTGAAGGTGAATTCTATTAGTGTAAAAGTAGAAGCAAAGCACGACAAAAGAAGTGCGCTTAATCCTAAAAATGAGCCATTTCCTGGTTTTTTTGATATCAAATATATGTGGTACATTGAGACGGACGAAAATTTAAAAAAGGTCGATAACCTTCTCAAAAAAGTTGAAGAAATATGTCCTGTGAAAGGAACTTGCAGTAAACATCATGAGTTCCCGAGAGAAATTCATTTAGTCGAAAAAAGTTTATAGATAACTTTAAATCGATTTGTAAGTGTTGTAGTATAGAAATTAGTTAAAAATGGTATTTAAACAAAAATTTAGGTAAAAAAAATGGAACGTGTAATAATTGTAGGTGGAGTCGCTGGTGGGGCAAGCGCAGCAGCAAGACTTCGTCGCTTAAAAGAAGATTATGAAATCATTATGCTTGATAAAGGTCCTTATGTTAGTTTTGCAAACTGTGGGCTCCCTTATTACATTGGAAATATAATAAAGGATCGTGAGTCTTTAGAACTCGTGACTCCAGAAAGGTTTCTTGAAAGGTTCAATATTGATGTAAGGGTAATTAATGAGGTAACATCAATAGATAAAGAGAAAAGGAACGTTAAAGTCAGAGATTTAAGTAAAAATAAAGAATATACTCTCGAATATGATTCCTTAATCTTAGCAACTGGATCAAAACCTATAGTTCCACCCTTCCAAGGCCTTGATCAAGTCCCATATTTTACTGTGTGGACAATTCCAGATGCTGTAAAAATAAGGGAATATGTTGAAAAATATCATATCAAAAATGCCGTTATTGTTGGTGGAGGATTTATTGGCTTAGAGATGGTAGAAAACTTAGCAGAGAAAGGTGTTAGAGTAAAAATCGTTGAAATGTTAGATCAGGTTATACCCCCTATGGATAAAGAAATGGCGCAGTTTATTCATCAAGAATTAATTTTGAATGGAGTATGCCTTGTTTTAAAAGATCCAGTTGATTCCTTTGGAAGTTCTGACGACGATAAACCATATATTAAAACTAAAAGTGGGAGAATAATCGAAACAGATTTAATTATTTTATCCATAGGGATTAAACCTCAAAGTGAATTAGCAAAAAATACCGGTTTAGAAATATCAGAAAGAGGATATGTGGTAGTAAATAAAAGAATGCAAACATCTGATCCAAATATCTATGCTGTGGGAGATGTTGTTCAAGTTCAACATTTTCAAACTCAAAAACCGATCTCAATGGCTTTAGCAGGTCCTGCAAATAAACAAGGAAGAATAGCGGCAGAAAATATTGCTGGGAGAAATTCAGAATATAAAGGTGTTTTAGGAGCGTCTGTTGTTAAAATTTTTGACATGACCGTTGCAATGGTAGGTTTAACAGAAAAACAGTTACAAAATCTAGATATCGAATATGATAAGATATATATCCATCCAAATAATCATGCAGGGTATTATCCTGGGGCCGTTCCTATGGCACTCAAACTGATATTTGAAATTCCTTCGGGGAAAGTTTTAGGGGCTCAAATAGTAGGTGGTGCTGGGAGTGAAAAAAGAGTGGATGTATTATCAACAATTATAAAAATGGGGGGAACTGTCTTCGACTTAGAAGAATTAGAATTAACCTATGCACCACCTTATGGTTCCGCAAAAGACCCTGTAAATATGGCTGGATTTGTTGCAGCGAATTATCTTAGAAAGGACATGCCTATTTGGCATTGGCATGATTTTAGTAATATCGCAAAAAACGGGGGAATATTATTAGATGTCAGAACTAAAGAAGAATTTGCTGCAAGAACTATTGAAGGTTCAATAAATATACCAATTGAAGAATTGAGAACCCGACTAAATGAAATTCCTTTCGATAAACCAATTTTTGCCTACTGTGAAGTAGGATATCGGAGTTATTTAGCATTAAGAATTCTTTTACAAAGTGGTTTTAATGAAGCGTATGAATTGACTGGAGGATTTAAACTTTTTGAGATGGCAAACGCTACCACAGAAGAAATTATGGCGGCATGCGGAGGATCCGAAAATGTTATCGAAGAATTTGTTCATGAAAAAGCTACTAAAACTGATGATTATATAGAAGTTGATGCTAGTGGGGTTTCATGCCCGGGACCATTGAATGCCTTAATTAAAGGGCTTGAAACATTACCAGAAAATAAGAAATTAAAAATATATGCAACAGACCCAGGATTTAAATCTAGTGTTGAGGCATATTCTAAATTGAATGAAACTGTAAAATTGTTATATCTTGGAAAAGAAAAAGGGATGCTAGTTGCGATTTTAGAAAAAGGTGAACATATTGTAGAAACTGTAACACTTGTTAAAAAGAAAACTAGAAAGGAATTAAGGTCTCCTGACGCACCTCCAATTTCAGATATTAGTGTTGATGAGTTATATGAACGCCTTGATACTGAAGATGAACCACCACTTTTAATAGATGTACGAACGCCACAAGAATATAATGGTCCCGCAGGTCATATTAAGAATACTAAATTGATTCCATTAGGAGAGCTTTTAAATAATACAGATGATATACAAAAATATAAAAATGATGAAATCGTCTCTATTTGCCACTCTGGTTCACGTTCTATGATGGCAGCCCAAATATTAGCACGAGCAGGATTCAAAGATGTCAGAAACTTAACAGGTGGAATGATGATGTGGCATAGAAAAGGCTATCCTTTTAAATCAGAAGAATCGAGAATGAAAGGAACTTCTTATTGATCTTATCTATTCTATTTCTCCTTTTAATTCATAAGTATAAACATTAAAATTTAGGGGAAATACTTATAAATCCAAGTACATTCAAAAATATCGAAAATTCAAATTAATAAAAAAGAGGTAAAAAGTATGAAAGAAACAGCTAAAAAATTATTCACTGCCTTCGTTGGCGAATCACAGGCGAGAAATCGCTATACACTATTTTCAAAAGTCGCTAAAAAAGAAGGGCTTGTATTAGTGTCTGAGATATTCCTTGAAACCGCAGATCAAGAAAGAGAACACGGAGGTTGGTTCTATCGGATGTTACAAGAGTTAAAAAATAAAGATCCCTTTGATGAGATGAAAGTACTCCCAGATGCAAGTTTTCCAACAACCCATGGAACTACAGTTGAAAATTTAAAGTCTGCCATTGCGGGTGAAGATATGGAATGGCAAACATTGTATCCCGATATAGCTAAGACTGCAGAAAAGGAAGGTTATAATGATATTGCTGCAAGAGTGCACGCTATTATGGTTGCTGAAAAACATCATTCTGAGAGATACGGTAAACTCTTAAAATTGGTAGGTGATGATGCTTTTTTCAAACGTGGAGAGAAGGTTGTATGGGTATGTATGGAATGCGGGTATGAAGTAGAAATGAAAGAATTACCTAAAGACTTTAAATGTCCCTCATGTGACCATCCTAGATCCTACTATAGAAAGAAATCTGAAGAATTCTAAAAACTTTTTTTATTTTATCTTTTTATTAATACGGTAAAATCAAGATGTAATGGTAATCCTTACTTTTTAACAAATTTAATATTTCTGTAAGTTCCATTTTGTTCGCCCAGATAATTAAGTACTTTTCGAAATATTGGTCTACTTATTATTAATATATTTGATCAATTTTGTCAGTATTATAAAATTATCTTTAAATTGATTTATTATGATAAGTGAAAATAAAAACATAATAAATGAAAAACCGAAACTCAACATAAACTATGCAAATAATAAGAAAAATCTTACCATTTTCTTTATTCTCAGTTTTGTCTTGATAATATTAACTGTAATTATCCAAATTGGGGTTAGAAATCTTATAGATAATTATTTTGTAGACATGTTTTTTGCAATTTTAGCTATAACTACGCCAACTATTTCAGCTGTTATTATATCAGGTTTAAACGATGGGTGGCAAGGGATTAAGAATCTTTTTGCCGGATTTCGAATATGGAAAGTAAATTTTCTTTGGTATTTTGCAGGATTATTATTTATTATTGCTCCTTTGATTTTTGCTCTTATTTATCTTCTTTTTGGAGGTCAAGCCCCAGGAGCAGCACCAACTTATACATTACCAATATTTCTTCTAGATTTGTTTATATCATTAATAACTGGGCCTTTAAACGAAGAAGCTGGTTGGCGTGGATATGCATTA
>JAEOTR010000090.1 GCA_016839705.1 Promethearchaeota archaeon
CCATCACAACAAGGTTTACATTCGCCACACCAAACCATTTCTTCTACAGTAACAGGTTCTCCTACTTCATAAAGTTTACCAGTTCTTTTATTTATTGCTTGACTACCAACTTCAACAATTTCACCTGCAAATTCATGTCCAAGGGTGACAGGGAAGGCTGTTAAACCAGGATAATAAATATATCCATCATCATATGTTTGAGCCATATGTACATCAGAACCACATATCCCACATCTTTTTAATTTTATAAGGACTTCATTCGGTTTTATTTTAGGAATTCTTTTTTCTACAACTCTTACTTCTGGGTATCTCCATACTTGAGATCCCAGATATGTTAATTTTCCATTAACATCCTTAGAACTGAGTTTAAAATCTGGTTTTGGTTCCCATTTTGCGGATATTTCTACGGCTTTCATTTTCTATATTTATCCATATTAACTATTGACTTTAAATAAGCTTATAAAAAAAATAAACTTTTATACAAGAAGTCTTGAGATATAATAATAAAAATTTAATAAAGAAAAAAAAATTGTTATAAAATTATTCATACCTTTTCTGTTTTTCTTCGTGCAACTCTCTCAACCTTTTTCGATTTTCCATTAATCTTTCTCCTTTGATGGGGTAGTAATACATTCCGATCCATGAAACTACAAGAACAATTGCTGGATAAATACCCATTAAAATTTGAAGTCCTAAAACTACGGTTTCTGGGTGAGCTGGTGTGTAATTGTACCAATCTGCAAAAGTGAACACTATACCGATTATAAAGAAATTTATTATTGCTGACATCCTTATAAGAAAATTGAGGACTGCATAATATATTCCAGATCGTCGTGTCCCATGCGTAATTTCATCTTCATCAATAATTTCTGCAATGCATTGATCGTAAAAATATAGTGCACCACCAAGACCAATACCGTTGAAAATTTGTACTATAAAAGCCATTTCAACACTAACCGAGAACGCAAAGAATATAATAGGAATAATCCATGCCATTATTCCTATCAATCCTGCCATGCGAGCACCTTTCTTTACTCGAATTTTTTCCCATAAAGGAGTAGAAAGTGCTGCCACTATAAATTCAACCGCAAGAATAATACCTATTAATTCTGTGTCTTCAGCAGCAATATCAAGAGCATGTACCATAAAAAGTGGAGCTAATATCGGTAAAATCCCTATAACAATCCATGTACCAAGTGCGGGAAATAAGAACCAAAGAAATGACTTATTTTTAAATGTATATTTAATCGTATTTTTAAAAGACATGGCAGTTTCAGCATCTTTTGAAATGTATTTAGGTTCTTTAACCCCCCATTTTAAGATAATGAAATATGATACAACAACGATAATTGCAGCAATAATTCCTGTCAATTGGTATTGACTTAGCGTATATGATGTATTCCCGTCAAGATTTGTTATATCTTCAATGATAAGTGTAGGAAGAAGAAACGCAAAAATTAATGCAATCATTACAAAACTTATTCGTACTTTCCCTGTTGAACTACGAGCTTCCATTGTAACATACATTTCGGAAAAAATTGCATTATAATTTAAATTAAAAGACGTATAGACAGTATCAAATAATAAAAGGATAAGAAAGAAATATAAAAAATTAACAAGATCCGAGCGGGATGTCGACGGGACGACGGGAGGTGTAAAAAGTAAGATCATTACAATTGCCAATGGTATAGTCGCACCAGCCATCCAAGGAATTCTTCTTCCCCATCTAGTTTTCGTTCGATCAGAAAGATATCCAATTGTGGGATCATTAAAGCTGTTCCATACACTCCATAGAATAAAACCTGCACTTATCCATAAAACTGGTAGCCCTACAACAGTGAAATAGAAAGTAAAAATTAAAAATGAAAATGTCTGGTAAGCTACGTTATCTCCTACTTCACCAAAAGCAAAAGCAATCCGCTTTCCTAGAGGAATTTTCTGAGATTCACTTTCATTCATAAAAACAACATTTTTTATAAATTAATTTTATTTAGTAATTCAAATTTAAATCTTTATAAATTTAAATCTTTTATTAAAAAACATGATTTTACAATTAAATTAATTTTAAAATTGATTTAATTTAACTTTCATAAAAACTTTAATAGTTTAGTGAGGTTAATCTCATGGAAAAAATGCTTGCAGCTGTGTTTCATAAATTAGAAAGAGGAGGAGGGGAAGTGAAATTAGAACATGTGGATATACCTTCTATTTCTCGAAGTAATCAATTATTAATAGAAGTAAAAGCTTGTGGTATATGTGGGACGGATTTAAAAATAATAGATGGTGGCCATCCTGCAAATGATAATACTATTTTAGGTCATGAATTTGCCGGTGTTGTTAAAGAATTAGGTAGTGATATACACGATTTAGAAGTAGGGGATAAAGTAGTTGTTGATCCAAATGAAAAATGTGGCTACTGTATAAATTGTCGTAGAGGGTTATCAAATCTCTGTGATTTTATGGCGACCGGTACGACTTTTGGTATTTTTCAAAATGGGGGTTTTGCAAAATATTGTATAATCCCAAGAAGTACAATCTTTAAACTTCCAAAAGATATCGATATAACCTCAGCAGCTTTAATAGAACCTCTTTCTTGTGCTGTTCATTGTCATAATATTGCGGATGTTAAAGAATCTGATAATGTAGTCATTATGGGAGCGGGACCAATGGGCTTAATAATTGAGTCTGTTATTAGAAAACATCCAATAAAGAGATTAATTTCAGTAGAAATAGATGAATGGAGAATTCAAAAGGCTTTTGAATTAGGAGCTGATCATGTTATTAATCCCAAAAATCAAGATCTTAAGAAAGAAATAATGAAGCTAACTGACGAACAAGGTGCTGATGTTATTATTGATGCTGTGGGTATTTCAGAGACGTTTGAGAATGCTTTAAAGATTTGGGCGCCCGGTGCAAGATTAATCTTGTTTGGGCAAGATTTCAGAGCTGA
>JAEOTR010000006.1 GCA_016839705.1 Promethearchaeota archaeon
AGTTACAGAAACAAATTTTACAGTATCTGCTACAGAAGACTTTTACATTTATATTGAAGTTTCATTAGAAAATTATGAAACCGAACTTATATCTTTAAATCCATCAGAATATATATCTGTGCAATGGGGCTCCCAGTTGAAGTTAAGGATAATGTTTAATGTGAGTAAAGCAATAGGGGCTGAACATTTATTAGGACCTAGCTATAGCGATATAATGTCATATAAAATATTAAAAGGAGCAGATCTTATTCAAACTGGGAATTTGGGCATTGAAAAAGATTACAAGGGAACTCATTATTCATTTATCAATACAGAAAATTTAGAAAGCGATGTAACTTATTTAATATTTATTTCAGCTCAAAAATCGGGATATTCAATTCCTCAAGAATTGCTACTTCAATTGAGTATTCTGCAAAATGAGTTACTCCTCAATCAATCACAAAATGATGACTCAGTACAATCAGTTTATTGGTCAGACAATATTGACTTTTCGGTAAAAGCTTATGGGGAAATTTCTGAAAGTTTTAGTACTGAAACGAACATTTTTCAAGATATCGATCATAATTTTAGATTTTCGCTCCCAGGTATTAACTCAAACTGGAATTTATCGCAAATAACATTCAATATTTACAATATCTCATGGAATGTTAATGCATCTGATATTAATTTATCCATCCTAGATCCTTATGGTATCAATAGCATATTTAATACCTCTAATCATGCAGGATGGGATTATAATCTGGGAGTCTGGATAGGAATAACCCTAAATCTTGATAAAGAAAGCCCGACACACGATAATAACTTTGAATTCATTATTAGTGGAACATTTGATAACACAATAGACGTAATCGCCGATGCGTCCTTCATTAGAAATGATCTTAATGTTCAATACATGAAATATAACATCTCGGATACCATTTCTCTATTATCTGAATCTGAGGGGTGGGTAATTAAGAATATTACATTTCTAATTCAAAATTGCTACAATACTGCTACTTGGGAGAAAGTAAACTTATCCACCCTCACGAATTTAAATATCTCTACTGCGGATGGGTTTAAATATTCTCTTCAGTCTGGGGATGAAAATGGTAATGGGATATTAATAATAGATGATAAAATTATATATCCCCTAGATAATCGATATCTATTTACTGTTGAAAGCAATCCAAATATTGTATTCGATGTGATTATTAAGGTTGAACATATTCAAGCTTTTTATCAAAATAAGCACAGAGAAACTATTAACATATCATACATCCAGGAAAATATTCCTAATGGTGGAACTTATCAATTAAGTTTAACAAATGATTGGGATGAAAAATACGCAGTTTTATTAATAAGTGGTATAAATAACAAAACTAAAACCTTTTCTCCTTCAGAGGTTGACATGAGCATTACAATTGGAGGTCAAATATATACTGTGCTAAACACTCTTCCTGGACAAGGAATATTTTCGTTAAATGGCTTTAATAAAGATAGCTTATATTTAGCCTCAATTGAAACAAATCAACCAGTTAATTTCACCCTTTCTTTTAAAATCAGTTACGTAAGAACAGTTAACTACGCAACATTAGGGACAGTAACGTATGTTATGCAAGAATCACCCGATATATTTGGAGTTGTAGATTATTATCCCAGTTTGGGAGAATTTTTATTAAGTATAGATACTTCGCTAGTAGATGCAGACTATTACACAATAATTTTTGAAGTATTTAAAGAGAATTATAAGATAACTACAAAAGATTTGGATTTCATTATAATGAATCGCTTAACCTTAATAAATGGAGATTCGAAACTATATAGAGAACTTGAATTCATTTATATTAAAGACGCAAGAAAGTTTACCTTTTTATATACAGATGCTTTGACAGGAAGTAGAATTACAGATTTAACAACTCAATCTTTTATGTGGGAAAAATACGATATTGATGGAAATGTCACCGCTAATGGTAAAGGAACCTTAATTCAAGAAGATGAGGGATCTCTTGTTTTGGATTTTAACTCTGAAATCAGAGCTGTTGGAGATTATCTGTTAATTGTTAATTTGGAGAAAGATAATTATGAGTATAAAAATGCTATGATTCTTCTAACAATTAAGACAAGGTTTTTATCATATTCTTTAGGGAGTAATTTCAAAAATTATCAGATAAGTGTTGTTAAAGGTCATACAATCCCAATTCAAATAAACTTGACTGATCCTACACAAGGAGGAATTCCATTAATTAATGCAACTCTTACGTTGAAAATTGACGGTAATGTTTATGAATTTGAACCACAGACAGGAAACCTAACTGGAATTTATATATTTGAACTTTCAACTAGAAATATAAATACATTCTTTAGATCAAAAACTCTCACAGGAATTATCAATATTACCAGAGAGGATTACTTTTCAGAAGAGTTCTTAATCACAATTACAGTTGAAATGGAAGAGATATTCCCAGGTATGCCGACTTTTTACTTTTTAATAATCTTATTTGCTATTCTCGCAACTGTTGGAAGCATAGTAGGCTATAGGGTATATAAGCATGCGACAATTCCAACTTTTGTTAAAAATGTAAGACAGATGCAAAAGGAAATTAAAGGTAACAAATCGATCTCAGAATCCTTGCTATATCAAACAAAAGAAGTTTTTGTTGGTGAGATAGTGAGAGATAAATGGGGGAGTATTGGACTTTCACTGGGAGATATATTAGGAATTGAAATTAAAAAAAGCAAAAAGTTACCTAAACTAAAACAGGCCATCTCAGAAGAAGAAGATTATCTAAAACCATTGGGACTAATTTTGATGAAATGGGATGAGAGAATTGGAACAGAGCTCATAGCAAAATACCCAGAAGATATTAATGTTTCAGAAAAAACTCTGATGCAAATATACGGAACACATGAATATAGTGGTGAAAAGGGTTTAGTTTCATTAATTAGGGCTAATCTAAACGTCTTATCGTATTATACTGGTCCGGAATCAGCTTATTATGTTATTTTAATTTTAAATATTGATGATGATCCTGATATATATGAAGGAGCATTGCCAAATGTCGCACAAGTGATTCTTCAAAACCTTGATGATGATTCATATCTACAGATGGTTCCTTCACTTTTCCAGCGTTTATCGGTTTATCCTTCTCTTACTCATGAACAGAATTTGATCTACTATTATCAAGATGATATCAAACGAATGATGATTAATATCTTAAGAGATTACGGAGTAATTACGAAATCAGAGTTGAAAATATGGGTAAGAGAAAGTGAATTAGAAGGTATTATCGATCTAGAAGCGATTTTAGCTGACCTTATTAAGATTGATTTAATAAAAGTAACTTCAGTAAAAGGAATTCCTTCCGAGCTTATCTTTCTTACAAAAGAGATTTTCATGCTAAGGCTACCTCCTGAAACATTATTTAATGATCCCGTGAATCATGGCTTACCAGCACAACTTAAAAAGTTTTATCAAGAAGAAGTTCAGAAATTCTTCAATGAATATCAACCAACCGAAGAGGATAATATTGAGCTTCTCTCCATTTTAATTGATCCTGAAGTATATGAAACAATCCGTTTATTGAGAATTGCCATAGTTACGATGAAAGATTTTGAAAAATTAAAAAATAAAGGAGTCAGTGATATTTATGGTGTACTAAAGAAGCTATGGGATACAAATATGATTAGAGTCTTCAAGGATGAGAATGGAATAGAATATTATACACTCCTTACAGACTTTTATATTGACATATTTTTTCCCAAATATCTTTTAAACGTTATTAAGAGAACACATGAACAAAAATCTAAAACAGATAAAGTATTACTAAAATATCTTAGTTTACTTGAAGATATGTATACTATTTCAAAATCAAAAGACTAAATAATATTTAATTTTAGTTTTTATATTTTTTTATATATTTTTTTTATATTTTTTTATAAGTTTTATTTTTCGTCAATTTTCATATGGGTAAAGTCCATCCACTGAATTTAAAAGGACTTCAAAAATCTTGCAAAAGAATTTAAGATCTCTTCTTAAAGGAAAGATTCCTAAGACTTGAATATGTTATGAAAAAAGAAAGGATAACGATGATTTCACGAAAGTTAATAGAGTAAAATAGGAGTAGAAAACATTAGAAATTATCTTGTACTTAAATCCATTTTTTCTTTCTAAAGAACCAGACCATTGATAGGGCAATAATTATCATTATAAATATAATTAATGGATAAGCAAATGGGGTTGAAAATTCTGGGATATATACAAAATTCATCCCATAAAATCCCGCTAAAAATGATAATGGAATAAAAATTGTAGAGATCATTGTTAAAACTTTCATTATATCATTCATTTTGTTACTTACGCTGGAAAGATACATATCTAACATTCCAAAAATAATATCACGATAATTATCTAAGAGATCACTAATTCTAAAAATATGATCATATATATCTCTTAGATAAATTTGCATCTCATCTTCAATCAAATTTGATTGCTCACGCTGCAGTTTATTGATTACTTCTCTTATTGGCCAAATTGATTTTCTTAACTCAATAGAAGATCTTTTCAATCCATAAATTTGTTGTAGAGTTTCGGGTTCAGGATTCTTAATCAAAACATCTTCAATGTTTTCTATTTCCTCGCCTACCTTTTCTATTACAATGAAATAATTATCAACAATAATATCAATTAAAACATAAAATAGATAATCTGCCCCCATTAATCGAACTCTTCCTTTTGGAACTTGTATCCTTTCATAAATAGGATTGAAAAAGTTAGTATCACGCTCTTGGAATGATATTACGTAATTTTCTCCTAAAATCAAACTTATTTGTTCAAATTCAAATTCCCCTTTATCTTGATTCCAACCTAACCTTTTAAATACTGCAAAAATATAGTTTCCATAATCTTCCAATTTAGGTCGTTGATTCGGGTTCAAGATGTCTTCTAAAACAAGTGGATGTAAACTAAAATGACGGCCAATCTCTTCAATAACGTCTACTTGATTAAGACCATATATATCAATCCATCTAATTAACAGTTTTTCAATTTTAGTAAAATCTATCTGAATGTCTGTAAATTCTTGTAAATTAAAATAGTCTTCAGTGTAATCTGTTACTTTTATTTTAGTTTTTTCTTCTACTATATCCCCTGTATAAATTAGAGTTCCTGGAGGAAGACCAACTTTTTTCTTCTTTTTACTTGAAGGACTTGCTTTTCTAAGGGATTTAGAAAATAACCTCAAATTATTTCACTTAAACGCCAAAAAGTTAATTTTAACTAATAATTTAGTAAACTAACTTTTAAAATAAAAGTTTTCTTATATTTTTTTTAATAAAATCTCCATTCTCTAAATAATAAAACCTTGGAGAAAAGTTATCGAATGAAAAGAATTTATAAAATAGTCATATGGACATCAATTATAGGAATTATTGTATTAGTTTATTTTTATTTTGGATTTAAACAATTATTAGTAAATATAATACTTTTAAATTTGGTTGCTTATGTCTTAAGGTCAATATTTATTGATATATCTCATAGCTTGATTAAAAACTTATTATTTCGTTATTTAATCATGATAATTATAAATGCAATATGGTTATTATTCCCCTTTTGGTTGCTTTTTATTATTTCAGATATTTTATTTGTAGCAATTATTTCTTTTCTGGTTGTAGCAATAGCTCTAACGTTTCAAAATATAATTAGTAATATTGCCTCAGGAGTAATGCTTTTATCATCAGAAGGCTTTGAAGCCGGTGATTTAATTGAAACAAATGGAATTCAGGGTATTGTAAAAGAGATAACATTAAATAGTTTGAAGTTAGAGGATTTTGATGGATCTACCACATTTATTCCTAATAAAAATGCATTCAACTCATCAGTAGTCCGTTATACTCATAAACCTATTGAAAAGGAAAAAAAAATAGAAATTTCTAAAGTAGTAAAAAAAATCAGTAAAATGATAACTGGGGAAAAAAAAATAACTCGTTATATCAAAGTAGTTGAACTTTTAGATACTATAAATTCAGATAAACTTGATGAATTACTAACTCCAATCTTCGAGAAATATGAACCCATATTTGGGAAAAAACCTTTTTTTTATGCAAATAAGACTGTTAGTGGGATTGTAAATCGTTTAAGTATCACTATTCAAATTATTACAGAGGACCCAAATTTAATTTTGACTTACACAGACCCTTTACTCAAGGAAATTCTTTTTAAAATATATGATAAAGAAATTAATTTTGGATGGAACGATAAAGAAAAAGATTGTCTAGGAAATAGTCTTGAGGAGGATTGAAAACGGTATTATTTAATTCAGATTTGGAAGCATTAATATATCTTTTAATTATCGGGATAGGTTTTTACCTCTTAAATAAGATAATTAATGCAACATTTGGGAAAAGTGAAAAAGTACCTTTAAAACAGAAAATCATCGTTAATTTTACTGTAAAAATTGTGACTGTTCTTGTAATAGTGTTCTTTATTATTGAGGGTTTTCCACTCGTTTCTTCGATTGATCCAACTGGAACATATACAGCAGTACTTACTGGAGCAATTAGTACCGCAATCGCCTTCGCTTCTAGCAGTATATTTGCAAATTTTATTTCAGGTATTGTTTTAATGCTAATAAGACCTTTTGAAGTTGAAGATTTAGTCAAAATTGAAGGAGATAAAGGTATTGTACGAGCGATAAATTTAACAAAAGTGAAGCTAGAGACATTTGATAATATAATAATCGAAAAATCAAATAGTCAAGTTCTTTATTCTAAAATTGCTAATTATACTGTAAAACTTGGGAAGAAAAAAACTTTTGAAGATTTTAAAAGTAAGATATTTGCACCTCAAGATACGGGATTTAAAGATATGTATGAAGATATTTTGAATTCCAAAAAAGAATTTGAAAATAACTTAAAAAGAGCCTATGAGTCCTTTTCAACTAAATACTATCCAAAATTATACAATTATACTTTTAGAATGGCTTTTCCTTATAAAGGATTTCGAGTGATCATCGATAAAGTGGCAAAACTGTGTGATTTGTATAATCAGAAGAATATTTTTCGGATTAAACCCCAATTTGATGTAGTAAATTTTAATATAAGCATTATTGTTAAATTTCGATTATTAACATTTAGTTCACAGAAAATATTTGATTTTCAACCTAAATTTGCCAATGATGTCTATAATATCATTTATAAATATAGATGTTCTTAAAGATCGCTGAATTCGCAAATTTTATTTCAGAGATTATTGCAAATCATCCTTTTCTGCTTTTATATCTCCGTCTATTTCCAGTAGTTTTGAACCACAGCTCTCACAGTATATAGTTAAACCCTTTACCAATTTTCTCACGAGTTCTAAGGGTAAATTATCCTCGCACTCAGGACAACATTGGGGATTTACAGCATTTTCAAATTCAGACATTATAGAAGGGGTCATATCTTCATCTTCAGCAAAGATATTTACTTTTAAAACTGATTCCTGCTCATTTTGATTTCCTTTTAAAGTTAGTTTCAATCCAACAGAACGCTTGTTAAAAGATCCTTCAGCAAAACCTTTGATAGTTCCGAAAAATTTTCCCTCTATTTCTTGAGATTTCGCATCGATTATTGCGAAGTTCTTCGTTTTCAGTAAACTAGATAATTTATGATATAATTCTTCAGCGCCGCTAGGGATGGTAAATTCCTCATCATTTCTTTTAAATGTAAGAAGATCATTAGTAAGATTCTCAAATTCCTCGTTAGAAACAATTTTTGGTTTTAATAATCCACATATCATTCTAATATCGTGCGGTTCTACATTAATGGTTTCAATTTGATCTTCTTCATTAATGAAGTTAATAAAGGAATGAATTGTTCCTCTAATGCAGTCTTTATTTGGTTTAAAGATGAAGGAAGGACTTACAAATCCACCCCCCTTTGAAATCTTACTAAATTTAGCTCTATCAGGAGGGGATTCTGAATGTCCATCTATTCGAGATAAAATTAGGCTCTCTTCTGGATATGAATGGATATAAATATTAACATCAGTTATATTATACTTTCCATTGTTAATCACCTTAATTTTAAAGACATATTCCCCTCCTTCTATTTGGCCCCCTCTAAGAACACGAACTGTTTGTGAATCTACTTCTGCTTTAGAAGGTTCTAACATGCTTGGTTCGGGTCGAATCTCTTCAGTTGTAGTAACCTTAGGTTCTGGTTCTTGAGGTTCAGTATCTTCAATAATTTCTTTTAACTTACCTTTTTCTAGCTTAAGCAGTATAATTTTATCTTTTGAAGCTGTTACCAATAATATAACTTTTTCATATCCTGCTTCTATTGTATAAGTATCAAGACAGTTAATTTTTGATCCTAAGTTATATCCTCCCACATTTTCCTTATCTGAATTAATTATTTCTAGTAATCCAGTATTATGACCAATTATCATTAGAGTTTGATCATAGAAATTGCACAATCCTAAGCTTGTAGGCTGGTTTTTAGATTGATATACCAACTCTGAATTCCCCTCATTATCAATATTAAGTACACTTCCGGATTTAAGTAGTAGATAAATCTTTCCTACAAACTCATCTGAAAAATTACCAATGGCACAATCTACAATTGGTTCGGGAGCTTTAAGTTCAATAAACCTATTCCCTTCATTATCTAATCCTATTAATTGTTGATTTTCTAAACCAACTATAATTTCTTCTCTATTATCACCAAGTAAGTCCCCCGTTTCCATACATATGATAGGAACTTTTAAGTTTGTGGACCAGATAGGATTTCCTTTTGAATCCATTACGTAGATGTTTCCATCTATTGCTCCTGAAATTAATTCTATTCTATTTTCCTGGCTAATAGAAGCAATTTTAAACGTTGTTATATTTGATGAGAATTCAGTGAGAAATACTTCATTACCTTTTAAATCAAAAGCTTTCATTTCAGCACTAAATGAACACCCAATGATTTCGGGCTCTGAATCTCCTAATAGATTTGCAATTATACAAGAATATACCGTTCTCTTAAATTGACGACTCCAGACGGACTTTACTTTAACTAATTGTATAGCCATTTCATATCTCAAATGAAAATTCGATTCTATTATTTATATAATAATATCCGGATTTTAGTATTTTCACTTCTTCGTGGCTATTCTTTATCTACATCCTCTTTAACTCGATTAACCAATTTCTTAAATGCTTCTGTTAAATTCCCTAATTCTGTTTCCTGGGTTGCTATTTCTTTATCAAAATCTGTAGCTATCTCTTGGAAAGATACAGTTTTTAGATCGTGTGTACAGAGTTTTAATGCTATGTTTGTTAATTTTTGAATTGGTTTTACCACAGAATCTGCGAGTTTTAAACCCACGAAAAGGCTTATTACGATGATTTCCCAAAGGGTTACAAGTATAATTGCAGACTGTATCTCAATATTGGCAAGAAATTCTTCTGAAGCTCCAGTGATACTGTTACCTATAATATTATTAAATACAATGGCAATAATAGCAATAGTTCCTAATGCTATCACGTTTAAAATAATAAAGCTTAATAGAATTTCCTTCCTTATTCCGGATTTTCGTTTCTTTTCTTGAGCCATTTTTATCCCTCCTCTGGTATAAAACCTTCTATTTCTGAAGATGCCATTATTTCTTTAACCCTTGTAAAAGCATCTGCAATCCGTTTTTGAACATTTTTTGCAGAATAAATAGTGATATATTTGCCAAGTGGGGTAGCATTGACCATTTGCGTCATTTTTCTATGCACATTTTTCAATTCTGGTCCAACTCCAATTAAAACAAAATTGAGAGGAGGCTGAATTGACTTTATGAGAGTTGCAATTTTTCTTGGGTTGAATTCCTTGCTTAAATTATCTTCACCATCAGTTAATGTTATTACCCATTTCTGACGTTCTTGGGATTCTTCTCCCTGAATCATTGGTGCTTTGCTCAATATGTCAATAGCATGTGCTATTGCATCATAAAGGGCAGTCTCATACCTTGTATTTTCTAAATATTTAAATAAATCAACAATTTCCGCAATATTTCCTCTCTTCTCTGTAAGTTCGAGAACCATATTTATTATAGAGTGAAAACCGACAATTGCAACACGATCTCCGATATTAATGGTTTCGTTAAAGACACCTAAAGCACCCATTCGTGCAGCTTGCATTTTTCCCCATTCTTTCATACTGCCAGATTGATCAATTACAAACACTACATCCTTTTTACTAACAAGAAGATCATTTATTTTTGAAAGTTCAAGCTCTGCTTTATGATGAAGGGTTGTATCCCCTTGATTTTCATATAATTTGATCATTGCTTCAAGATTATTTTTCATTAGAGGATAATTCTGTAGATTTCCTGCCAATTTCAAAGATTTGTTGAAATGCTCTTCTGCTTCTTCTGGTTTATTTTTTAACATTGAAAGTCTTCCTAATTGAAATTCGTCTTCTGCTAATCCTACATTATAATCCCATTTGCTATCAAGTCTAAAAGCTTCATTTAGTTGTTCTTGAGCGAGCTCTAATTCATTTTTTAGAATGTGAAGAACCCCTATATTTCTTTTTCTAGCGGCAATTCCTTCATCATCATCCATTTCCTTATCCAATTCAAGAGCTTTTTCAAAATCTTTCATAGCTTCGACCCACTTTTCTTCGGAAAGGAAGAGAATACCACGATTATTATATCGAGAGCTTAATCCTCCTATATCATCCATTTGCTCACCGATTTCAATTGATTTAGCATAACAATCTTTAGCCCTGTTATTATCTCCCCACATTCGATATATATTTCCAAGATTATTCAGGCACATTCCCTGTCCATTAAGATTTTTAGATGTCCGGAATAGTTCTAAAGCGGCGTTATAATTAGTAAAAGCAAGATTCATGTCACCACGATAATAACTTTTATTTCCCAAACGCATGGTAACCAATAAATTTTGAAAAGATTGAGCTAGAATACCAATTTCGTTTCCCCTAATCCTACCATCCATCGAAATCTCTTGTGATAAATCACCTTCAGCTATCATTTCTATCGATTGAGTTAATTCATTAATAGGTACTGTAATTCTACTGGAGATACGAATTACACCCAATGAAATTACAATGATAATAATAATAGCTATAATAATGAACGTTATTATCAAAGGAACTTTAAATGCTTCAACTGAGCCAAAACCTAAATTAACATATTCATCAATAATCGAAAATAACTGTAATATTAAAGCTATTGTCAAAATTACGAATGGAATTAAAATGCAAGCAATCATGGTTAATATAATCCTTCGTCGTAATGACTTTTTCTTCCCAATTTGTTGTACATCCAGATCTTCCATCTTTTTTCTCTCCTTTTTCTTTTTTTAATATTGTGATATCTCTTTTATTTAAACAATTAAAAAAATTAAATTCCCTTATCTATCCCTTCATAAATTAAAAATATTGATGTGAAAATAAAGGCTTTAACAATAGCCAACCCTATTAATCCGAAATCTTCAGCCCCAAATGCTGCATCAATGATACCAAACAAGGAAGCCATAGAAAGTCCAACACCCATCGAATATCTTTTCCATTTTGCACTTTTGTTATCCATTTTTCGACCACTATACATAATAATAGGACCAAGAAATATCATCATTATAATCAACATTAATGACAACAATGTTAATGCTAAACCTCTGATTCCTGTCTCAGGTAAACCGCCAGGAGATGCTTCCCATTTAGTATAAATTGAAGGATTCGTATAAATCAAAATCGCAAAAATTACGCTAATAATCGCCATGATACCAGTTACTGGAATTTTGTAACGACCGTCTTTAAATGTTTCCATCGCAACGTAGGACCAAATTGGTATTCCCAGTGCGGGTCCCCATGCATATCCAAGAACTCCCACGTTTGGATCACCATCTGGATACCCTAAAGGGTTAAGTCCTAATATCATCAGTAAAAAACTTGCAGAGACACCAAACCATGCTTGATAAACTGAAAATAAACCAACTCCTCTTAATATGATCTTCTTTTTAACTTTAGGATTTGGTGCTCTTCGAGCATGTTTAAAAAAGAGGACAAATGCCAAAATATAACCACTGAGAATAATCTCTAAACCAGTTACCCCATTTATAATATCAATATTAGGAAGGACCATTTTATTAGTCACCCATTTAGTAATATTAGTTTTGTACTAATACTATATAAAGTTATTTGTCATCAAAAGTTGTTAAATTTATCAATTTACCAATAAAAAGATATCTTCTACCACTAAATTTTTTATTTAATACTAGAATCATATTTTTATAAAACAGGAAATGAATAGGTAAAAGGGTTTAATTGAAATGAAGAGAATAGGAATCTTGGGCGGTATGTCTTATGAGTCAACAATTAAATATTATGAATTAATTCTCCAAAGATATTATAAGAAATACTGCGATTATAATTATCCTGAAGTTATTATTTTTAGTTTAAACTTCCAAAAAGTTATAGAATATGAATTAAGTGATGATAGGGCTATATATATAGAGTATTTAATGAGTGGTATCAGATCACTGGAAAGTGCAGGTGTTGATTTTGTAATTATGGCAGCTAATTCACCTCACGCGGTGTTTGAAGATTTAGAAGAATTAGCTACGGTTCCCATTTTAAGTATAGTAAAAGCTACAATAGAACAAGCTAAAAAGGAAAAAATGAAAAAGTTGCTTTTATTAGGGATAAAATTTACGATGCAATCAACATTTTATCAAGAATTTTCCAAGAAGTTGGGTATTAATGTAATAACACCTTCTATTCAAGAACAGGATGAGATAGATCAAATAATATTTAGCGAACTAGTTATTGGTCTTAATCGAAACAAATCCAAGGAGAGATTACTTGAAATTATCAATTCTTATGAGATAGATGGAGTGATTTTAGGATGTACTGAATTACCTTTAATTTTAAGTCAAAAAGACACAAATATCAAGCTGCTTGATACCTTAGAGCTTCATGTAGAAGCAACCTTTAATTATTACCTATCTAAAAAATAGTTGTTTATAAGTTTTTTTAACTTTCAAACTTTATCTAATATTATTAACCCTAAGTGGTAATTGATTATCGGACGTTTCAAACTTACAACTGTAAAATTCAAAGATCTCGCACCAATCATACTAGTTATGTTATTGCTGTTTGTCTCAACAGCATGTGCAAATATGCTTATTCCAAGTTATAATGCTATTAGACTTGAGTTTAACATTCCTGAAGCGTTAATCGCAATCCCTGATGCATTTTTTGTATTAATAAGTGCTGTTTTTGCGTTACTTTGGGGATATTGGGCGGATAAAATTGATAGGGGGAAAGTCCTGATGGCAGGGGCTTTTTCATGGACAATAGGAATGGTGCTAACCGCATTTTCCCCTAATTATTTATTGTTAGTAATTTCTAGGATGTCAAGTGGGGTAGGATTGGGATGTGTGTTACCAGTTGGGTATTCAATTATTTCTGATGCCATTCCCGCAGAAGAAAGATCAGGCTGGTTTGGTACTCTTGCGATATTGAGTTCTATCTCCAATGGAGCTGGTCAAGGATTATCCGCATTTTTAGGTCCTATTTTTTCTTGGAGATTTCCATTCCTTTTCCTTGCGGTTATAAGTATAATACTTATTTTCGTTCTTTATTTCGTGAAAATCCCTCAAAGAGGGGCAGGTGAGGATGAACTATTAGATTTAGTAGAGTTAAATTTAGAATATAGCTATAGAATATCAAAAGAAGACTTAGGAGCTATCATAAAAAAGAAAACTAATCTCTATTTAATAATTCAAGGTTTTTTTTCTGTAATACCCGGAACTGTACTTGTCTATTTTACAACTTCCATGTTAATAACTGATTTTTTTAGCAGGATTCCGCCAGAAATTCAACTTCAAACAGCTACCATCTTTGCGGGGATGATAGGGATAGGTTATCTTCTTGGTAATGCTGTATTTGCTCGTTTAGGAGATATTCTATTCCGTCACAACAAAAAAAATAGAGCAAGATTAGCTACAATATGTCTTATTTTTTCTATTCCTTTCGCAGTGGTACTCCTTATTTCATTGCGCCCAATCGATACCGATATTCTTGGTATTAATTTTCCTATTCCCCCCGATACCATCCCTACAGACCAATTATGGTCTTACATTCTTAGGACTATTGGGGCAATATTTATAGCATATCCTTCATACATAATATTTTTTATATTTGCTATAATGGCTTCGATGTTAGGGGCGGGACCAGTTGCTAACAGAAATGCTGTTATGATAGATGTAAATATGCCTGAACATAAAGGCTCCGCAGCTTCTTTTTTTAAACTTTCAGAACAAATAAGTAAGGGAGTAACACTTTTAATATCTTTTACTCTCATTTCAATACTCGGTAGTGTTTTCAATATGATTTTTCTAACAATCTTTTTTTGGCTTCCCGCAGCAATCTTGTGGTTTTTAGCAAGTAAGAATGTAGAAAAAGATATGACTTATAAATCAAGGATTTTATCAGAGAGAAAACAGGTAAGTTTAATTGATTATATTTTTGAATTAGAAATTCAGATAGATAGAGCCATTCAAAAAGTACAAGATTCAAAGTACTATATTCGAACAAATCTAAATAAGTTTAACAAATTACTTGATGACGCATTGACGATCTTTAAATTTTGCGAACATGAAGGTGTATCGAGAAGTATCACAAATATCGAGAAAAAAGCACATATCATGTACTTACGTGTTCTACTAATTAAACATGAGACAAATAATATACGTAAAAAACTTGAAAATCCAGATCTACCAACCTCTGAATTAAATAATTTAAAAAATGAATTAGGTCAAAAATATAAAACAATAAGTGAATGGGAAAAAAGTACATTTGGAGAAATCCAAACTTACTATGAGGACGCAAATTTGAAAATCATTGAAGCAAGATTGAATCGTAAAAAACATTTAATAATCGGTCTAAGGAAAATATCTGAAGCCATTAAAATCTATGAACGAGTAAAATTTTTATTAAGTGAAAGGTTGGAAATTGTAGAAGAAAAGCCCGATTTATCGGAAGATGAATCAGTTATACGTGATAAAGAACAGGAGTTATTTAATAAATGTAGTAAATCTTTAAATGCAACAGTAAAACTAAAAGAAGAAATAGACTCTACATTTAATCAATTAAGACAAAAAGGAATTCAAATTGAAGATTTAAGAATAATTTCTGATCTTACACAAGAATATGATATAAATCTTTATGATGTAATTTTGGATACATTCAAACAAGATCCTCTTACAAAATATGCTCTTATTGATACGTTAGATACTATAGATGATATATTTAAACAATATGATAACTGGAAAGAAGTAGATCAAAAGGTATTTTAACAAATTTTAGTTAATACATTCCCACCTTAATAATTCAAGCATTTCAAATCTATCTTCTTCATTGAGTTCTTCAGATCGTTTCCCTACTCTATCTAAATAATCTCCATATTCATCATTTGAACTTAGATTTAATAAAAAAAGTAAACAATTTCTGACTCTCAAAGCGTTGGATATTCCATCTTCGAGATCTTTCATTAACTTAATGATAACCTTATATTTCGTTACCTCGCTCTTGCTATTTGCTTCTAAGATTTTATCGAAACAATCTTCCATTTTTATGATATAATTTATAAATTATATTCCCAAATCTAACTTATCTTAAGATCCTAAGCAATCACATAAGGATTTGCATTTTTAAAAGTATCTTTTGTCGTTTTTTTCCCATGATAAAAAGTAACTTGTTCTGTTAAACAGATATACTATTAGGGTTTAAATAGAAGGGAGATTAAATGTCCTATTATAAAGGAAAAATTGCTATAATATCCCAATCTTTTATTACATAATTCATATTATGAATCGGTTTACCATTTACAATAATTTCTAGTCTATCATGTAATTGAGAAATTCTATATTTATTTAGAACAGATTTAATGGTACTACCTTCGGGTAAATCTACTACTGCTTCAGCAGGGCGGAATTTCTTTAATCCTTCATGAAGCACAATCTTTACATAAATGGATTTAATTTGAGTGATCTCCTTAAACATTAAGCCCATTCTTTCGGGGAAAATACCAACACGGTCCCCCTTCCTCACGATTTTTCCTGCTCCACTATATATCCCGTTAATAAAAATATGACTTACTTCATCATTATCGATATTTAGTTTTTCAAAAATATCTAATACAGTTATTAAATTATCAACTTCGATTTTAAGAGTGTGTGGAATTCCGGCACCACGTTTTTTATTAGGGAATTTTTCTCTTAAATCTCCATATAATTTTACAACTATAGACATAAATTCCTCTCTTAAATTTTTAATTTTATCATAAAATTCCCTTTCTATACAGGTAAGTTTCTAAAAATACCTCAAATCCTATAAAATCTAACATTGAGTTTTCATATAAATTTTCGTCTTTTATTATATCAAAATTTGAATTTAAATAAAAATGAGATAAGTATTTCTAGAACTAACTACATCTACTCAAGAGATTTCAATACTATCTACGAAACTCTCAATTGTTTGCTCGAGATCAATTATATCATCAACATCTCGTATATCGGAGCTAGCAAGTTTCTCCAGAAACTCTTTCAATAATTTTTCTTTAGATTTATCAGTTGGAAATAACAAACTGCTCTTATAATGTTCCCAATCAAGAATATTAGTAAAGATTAAAAATAAAACTTCTATATGTGAGTAATCCACTACACTCTGGAGTTTATCTTTCGTAATCATAAGCTTTGTATGATCAGTATAAAAATCTGATAAATCATCATAATAATTTGTTAATCTAGCGATGTTATCAAGCTGTAAATGTAGTGCTGCTTGATTGATAGGACTTTCTTCATCCCTATAAAGAATGTCAAAGTAATGCATAATGAAATCTTTTAATTTTTGGAGTTTTGTCTGGAACACACGGGTCTTTACAATGCGCTCAAACATTGGCGACTCCCGATCTGAGTAAAATTTAAGTTCAAATTTGACTATATCTAGTATGTCGAAGAAGAGTTCGCGTATATCAGT
The DNA here is from genome assembly GCA_016839705.1 of Promethearchaeota archaeon. Classification (GTDB taxonomy): domain Archaea; phylum Asgardarchaeota; class Lokiarchaeia; order Sigyniarchaeales; family SOKP01; genus Loki-b32. Next base: position 16,996 of record JAEOTR010000006.1, read on the forward strand.
CTTTTCGGTCATTTTCTCACCGTTTTAGTTAATTTCCTCGATCTTTATAAAGTTGCCGACTGTTTCCTCGGCTTTTGAAAAATCTTATTATAATTACAATTCTAAATAAATTTTAAAATATTTATATTTTATGAATAAAACATAGGATTATCCCTTTAAAAACATATAGGTGTTAAAACATAGGGGATGGAGCATTGTTTATCAAATTTTAGTATCCCAAGTGCTCAAAGCTCAATATAATTCTTCAGGTGTCCCGCGCTTCTCATTTCCTTTCTTCAAGACTTCATACCATTCCGTATGATACCATATCCTACGTACGGGATTGTAATTCATATTCTTATCAGATTGAAAACACGCAGAGCAGAGCAAGATAGATGTTCGTAAAGGACGCTCGATTTCCCAAAACATACTCTCATCGTTATTTTCTGCTTTTAAAGACTCAGACTTCTTTACTGAAGCAGCACTAATAATAATACTTCGTAAATTATTCCTTACAATCCTTAACTGTGGATCTTTAATACTAATCGTCCGTTTTGACTTCATATTATAAAGATTAATTTAGTTATTTGAACCTGCTCCGTTAATAGTATTAAATCAAAAACAACAATATCATTAATTCTTTCACTAAACTCTTAAAGAGAAAGTACGATCAGGAACAATTGGTTCTATTGGTATAGTGGGAATTTGTGAGTTTAATTTTGTATTTATTAACTTTTGATAAGTTATTGCTTTTAAGTGAATTTTAATAATTCGTATAGGGCATCGCAACATAAAATTCATATCCCCAACAGGTTTTTTTCTTAAATTCATGAATCTAGTGAAGAACTTTTTTGCCCTCCTTTGAGCTCTTGGTTTTTCAAAGGATATAAAACGTTTTGAGATTGTTTTCAGATCCTTAACATCTCTAAAACAATAAAAATTTGAAGCTTTTAACGCCCATTTAATTGCTTCCAACTGATATTTCGTAGGATCAAGCTTTCTAAATAAAGAAATGATTATTGAAAAAAACGAAATCATAAGATTCATAATTGTACTCTTAATCATTTCAAGAAAAGTAATCTGGATTTTAGGTCTAAGCCTATTTCTTAGGTCATCTCCGTATAAATTTGTGCTATTGGAAAGAACATTTCCTAAGACAATATTTCGAGGGGCAAAAGCCGCTGAAAATACTCTGTTAACCCTAAAAATTTTATAGAAATTAGCATCCTCCCAATATTTCTTTTTAGTTAAGAAATGACTTACAAATATCCCTGTTGTCTGTGAAATAACTCCCAATATCTTCTTGGATAGCTTTTTACTAAATTGTCGAAAATTATGCTTAAACTCTAATGCAATAAAATATTTTTCAATCTCTTTAATATGATGATTAGATACTCTATCCTTAAAAATAATTAGTAAATCACAATCGGAAACCGAAGTGGAGTCACTACATTGTGCTCTCTGGCTTCCAAATAGAAGAATAGACAAAACTTTATTGATTCCGACTTCTTTATTAATAAGTGTTATAATATCTCTGATATAATTGCGTGATTGCTGATTTATGCCATATAAATTCTCTTCTAATCTCTCTGAGCTGGCATCATGCATTTTAAATCATTCTTTTAAAATAATAAAAAAAATGTTAAATTGTAAATTTCAAAAAAAATTGATCTGATTCCCATATTTATTTATCAAGGTTATAGGCAGTTTCAAACCCTTCATGTATTGCTTCCATCATCGTTCTCGGCTCTTTACTGTCACCAATATTAAACATTTTGTATGATGGATTCGTGGCTTTTACTTTTTCATAAAGATCGGTATTACTCTTCACACCAGTTGCCAGGATAAATGTATCGACATTATCCATGGTATGGGTTTCTTCTTCCTGATCAGAGACCTTAATCTTATACTGCATTGAATTCCCCTCGAATTTTGTGATTTCTGCACTCATAATTGAGTTTATCTGCAATTTCATTGAAATACCAATCAGATATCCCCTTGTAGTTCGTCCCACATTTGTAGCTAGTCTCGGTAATACATCTATTATGGTTACATTTCGATTTCCTTTCAGCCATCGTTTGATAATTTCTTCTTGGGGTATTAATTCATAAAAACTAAGGAAGTGTGCAATATCAGAATTAATGGCTCCTAACTCGGCAGCCCAAATCGCCGTTTCTAAACCGGTTGCTCCCCCACCAACAACAACGACATTTTTCCCAACAACATGATCTCCGGCTAAAGCTTCATCTGCAAAACAGATATCGCTTCCATTTGAACCATCAATTCCTGGAATATCTGGGGTGGAGAGCTTTACTCCCGTTGCAAATATAACCGTATCTGGATTAAAATCATTGATAAATTCTGGAGTGGCTTCGGTTGCCAGTCTTAATTTTATATGGCGATGACGAATTTGTGCTTCATAGTAACTTAACATCTCCGAGATGTTTCTTCTGCTATGTGGAACAGCAGCAGTTTTCATCTGTCCACCTATTGATTCACTTTTTTCTACTATTGTTACGTCATGACCCAGTACTGCAGCAATTCGAGCTGCTTCAAGTCCACCGGGGCCGCTCCCAACGACTAAAACTTTTTGAGGATTATCGGTTTTCTTGCTTAGGTCAATATCCCCTTCTTTTGCAGTAATATAATTTCTCATGCATACAACAGACCTGCCACTGAAGATCGTGTCAAAGCAACCTTGATTACAAGCCACACATTTCATAATATCCCAAAGTCGGTTCTCTTTCGCTTTATTGGGTAATTCTGGGTCAGCTATTAGCCCTCTTCCCATACAAATTGCATCTACTCTTTCATCTCTTAATATTTGCTCTGCTATTAATGGATCATTTATCCGATTCGCCATAAAAACAGGGACATTTACTTGCTTTTTAATGTTCTCACCGAGATATACATATGCAGCTTGCGGTACCATCATAGGAATCTGTGGAATTCTAGTCTCGTGCCATCCTCCCGTTACATTTAAAAATTCTATTCCTGCTTCTTCATAATGTTTCGAAAATATTGGGCTTTGCGTCCAATCGTTGGAACCTGGAACGAAATCATCGCCAGCAACGCGCATTCCCACTATTATTTTGCCCCCAACTCTCTTTTTCATCAGTTTTATTAACTCGATTGGATATCTTAGACGATTTTCTAAAGATCCGCCATATTCATCGGTTCTTTTATTGATTATTGGGCTTAAAAATTGAGTAATAAGATAACCTGCGCTTCCGAGTAATTCCACTCCATCGAAACCAGCTTCTAATAAGCGTTCCGCCGCTAATGCATGATCCTCCTGTATTTGTTTTATTTCATCAATGGTTAATTCTTTAGGCACCATTCGTGTAAGGTTTGATCTCACTGCAGAAGCGGACACCGCATTTTGACTGGGAAAATATGCGCCTTGATGCATTATTTGGCCCATAACTTTAACACCATGTTTATGCATTTTTTCAGCAAATGCTGAATAACCAGGAATGAATTTATCGTCTCCGATATATGGTGTACCTCCACTATTTGGGCTAATTCCTAATCCGCCAATTATAATTAATCCTGCTCCACCCTTCGCTCGTTTTTCGTAAAAATTACTGAAAACATCACTAATTTCTCCTTTAGGTGTGTAACCCAAACCCAGAGCCGGCATAACAATTCGATTTTTTATTTCCAAATCCTGAATTTTTAAAGGTTCAAATAATTTTATGAGTTTCATTTTTTTCACATTCTCTTTTATTATTATTTTGAATTTTTAATGAGTTTTAAATCTTTTAATAAAATTGAAATTGTTTATATTAAGCTCATAGCTATTCAAAGTGTAATATGTTTCTAATTATGATCAAAAAAGAAGAAGAATATGAGGATTCAGATTAAAATGAGAATCATCAGCGAAAATAAGAATCAGCTCCTTTGTCATCTTGAGGAGGAGCCATAAATTGGTCTGCTTGTTTTTTAAATGATTCAAAGACATTCTCCATTTCTTTAATCTTTTCATTTAATTTACTAAAATCCATATCTATTGAAAAATAATCCTTCAATAGAGAAACTAAAGCTTTTGAGGAACGAGGATCAAATGTCATCATTGGTAAAGGGATTGTCTCAGCTAATAGGCAAACACCTGGGGCAAAATGATTTGCACCCGCATATGCGGGGATTATACCATTTGCACCTGAGATGTATCCACTATCATACAGTTTTGTATTCTCAAAGGTTAGGAATGATTGAACGAGATCTGGGTCAGTACCACATACATACACTAGCGGATTATCATGAACTCTGTCAGAAATCATTGCCCCCGTACTTACATACATTTCTATTTTTCCCCCTGCTATTTTTTCCATTTCTTCACAAAAAATTTTTGAAAACAAAAAAACCCCTACAGGTGTTTGAGGTTGATAAGAAGCGGTTAAGATAAAAAGGTCATTTCCTTCTTCTTGTTCGGTCGCCTTATAATACAATTTTGCCGTAGGGATTTCTAATACACCTTTCTCTACAATCGCTTTTGGTGATAAGTCAAAATATTGAATACTTAAAAATTCTTTAGCATCTATAGATTCAATTATAGATGTGATTGCTAGCTTTGCTACAAGCGCGATTCCAGGCCATCCAATTAATACAATAGGATTTTTTATGCTTTCCATTTCTAAATTAAATTTTTTCTCTATGTCTACATGCATTTTCATCAATTTTTTAGATTTATTTATTTAAGGATGACAGATTTTCCCCACATCTCGGACAAAATCTCTTCATATTGTTTATTAAAACACCACAATAAGGACAATAAAATCTGCCTGCATTTTGAGAAAGTACTGTTGATTCCTCATTTACTGAATATAAAATTCTCTTGTATTGAAGCCCTGCATCTTTTTTAGCTTTTAAAGAAGCGAATAATACTGTCATTAAATTGATAAATAAGGGCGCTAATAAAATATTCACCAGGTTAATTAATACTTGGTAAAGTATAATCATTCCATAATTTCTTGAACTGGGGGCTAACCACAAATTATAGTTATATGTTAGAATATTAGGATTCAAAAAGAAATCGATAATTGTGTTAAATATTAAACTTAAAATGAAAATAATACAAAAATTGATGACAAAAACACCAATAATTTTAAGTTTGTTATTCACTCCTTTTGCAATTGCTCGAGCTTCAGTAATAGGGTTATTAATTTCTTCAATATTATAGGTAAATACTAATAAGATGAACATACTAAAAACAAATATTGCAGGGATATACAACAAAATGGCACTTAAAGGAACACAAAATCCGACGATAAAAATTACGATAAACATTTTCTTATTAAAAGCTAATTTGAAGGAATTGTAGAAATTTGTATTCATACCTAGAAGTTTTTGCAAAAGGTAATTACTGACAGAACACATAGCAATCGTAATTATAATTGCCCCGATTAAGTTTTGTAAGAAAAGTAAGAGAATACTCATAAGTAAAAATAGAGAAACTAGATCCCATTCCTGTGCAGTAAGAGGTATATCCTCTAATATACGTGTCATTAAATCTGCTATATTAATTCCAATAGTATCGATATACACTTTAAGATCGGTTAATAAAAGTGTATCTGAAATAATTAAAATTATTTGAAAAAGAGCAAGCGGTAAAATTAAAGTTCCATAATTTTGAAAAAACAATCTAAATCCCTCAGATAGAATTTCACTGAATCCTTTATTTGCGAAGTTTGCTAATCTTTGGGAATTTTTTTCCATACTGTCTATAAAAAAGTATTTTATTATAATTTTATTATATTGTTTTAGATAAAGATATTTTAATATGGTTTATTCATTATTAAAGAAGGCAAATGCTCAAATAAGTATTCCTACCAATAAAGTCTTTAATTTTAGTGCCCATGTATATAAAAAAAAAACCTTCACGCCAAATTCCAGGTTTAATTTCATATTTAGAATTGTTTTCTTCTAAAAAATTAGCCTATTCTATATTTTTTAGTACCCCATTTCTTTTTGGGCTCATATCACTACTGGTTTATTCCCTTTTATTAGGATATCTAGACGTTTACCATTTTTTTAGGTTTATAGCTCTATTTTTACTAATCTCAGGATTATCATCTCTTTTTTCTATTATATTCTTTTCTAAAAAATCTCCTATTTTACGTCCACCACCTAAAGGATGGTCCGTTCAGATGAATGTATATTTTAGTGCAGTGATTGAGCTGACATTTATTTTTGGGCAAATTGTATCGATCCTTTTGAACAACATTGTATATCAAGAGGTTTTTTTAATATTAGGGACAATAATCGCTTACACTGTTGCGTTTATAATATACTTTTCATTTACTACCGTAGGCAGACGAGGATATTTTTTTCTACCATTAGCCCAGCCTGTATTGACCATAATTCTTTATGCTTTATACAGTGGCCAATTCAATTCGGACTTTTTTATTAGGGCCTCGATATTTTTTACCGGATGTGCTTTATTATTTGCAATTCCATATAGAAGAGGTTTATTTCAAGTCAGCAATGTTTATAGAGAAGCAACAGGGATGAGTGGTTACTCCTTCATTAGGGCTTTTATTCTTTCTATGATGACAGAAGGAAATGATGAGCTAATCGAAACATATTTTGATAGAGTGGGGATAAAATCTCAAGTGAAGATTCAATATCTAGCTGTCAGGAGTATAAAATCTAAAGAAATAAAGGGTTTATTTTTAATACCCCATATACATTTTGGACCATTCAAGACTTGTGGCTCATCTGATTTGCCTGAACACCTGTATAAAGCATTTAAAGACATACCCGGAACAACTGTATATCATACAACTAATGATCATTCTCAAAATTTAACTACCCAAGGCTATGTTGAAGTAGTGGTAGATAGAGTAAAACAAGATATTACTGAGATAAGAAATAATAATGAAATAAAGTGGATAAAAGAAGTTAAGGATTTTACAAGAAAAATATCTAACTCTGCTAAACTCATTGGTATGCAGGTCGAAAATATCCCATTAGTATTTATAACTAGACATCCCCTGCCATCAGACGATATTGAAGCAGAAGTAGGGGATGAAATTAGAGATTATGCTATATCGAAAGGATATCAAGATATTATTATTATTGATTCTCATAATGCAATTATTGGTGATGAAATATTAATTACCAAAAATACAATCGAATCTAAAGATCTAATTAATGTTTCAAAGAACTACATTGATAGTAAAACGATCCAAGATACTCCAGAAGTTCAAATGTTATATGGTGTTGCGAAAAGCACATTTGAGGGGTATTCTGAGAAAGATGGAATTGGATTCGGTGGAATTGTTGTTCATTTATTTAAAAATTCAGATACAGGTCAAACAACAGTACTAATTCATTTTGATGGTAATAATGCATATGTAGACATCAGGTCATATATTCTAAATATGTTACAAAATAGAGGAATTGAGAGAGGAGAAATTACTACATCCGATTCACATACAGTAGCAAGACAATTTTCAGCTAGAGGGTATTCCCCTATTGGAGATAAAATTAAAATCGATGATATTTTAGAAAAATTAAACAATTTAATCCAAAAAGCAGAAAAAAACTTGGAGCCCGTTGAATTTTATTATAAAGCTTCACATGAAGATAATGTGAAGATTTGGGGAGATCCTCGTTATTTTAACACGATTATCGACACTCTCAAAGAATGTATCAAAGTATCTCAGAAATTATTGACACTTAGTTTAATCATTCCAACCTTCTTTTCACTTATTTTGTTATTGTTTCTCTATAATATTTAGTAAAGTTTGGGGACCAATAATTCAATATTTAAATAATTCCTTCTCTTAATTTTTAATAATAAACTAGAAGGAAAAAAGTGATAATATGACATTGAACCCCTTGGATGTTTTAAACGGAATATTTAGTTTCATTTTTGTGATGATTTCTTTAGTCGTTGGCTTTTTAATACTGATAAGATATTTCAGATATAAAGAGAAAATTTATTTTTTAGTTGGAGCTACCTGGATATTAATATCTGAACCATGGTGGCCTTCTAGTTTATCTTTTCTAGTATCATTAAGTAATGGAGTAGGAATAACGCCAATGATATACTTTTTAATAGGGAATGTGTTGGTCCCACTGGCGATTGCCTTATGGTTACTAGCATTTTCAGATTTTTTATACACTGAAAAACGTAAATTGATACTCCTCCTATTTGCAATTATAGGAATAATCTTCGAAGTGTTATTCTTCACTCTATTATTTATAAATCCAGATCTAATTGGAATTTTAAACCCACCGGTTGATGTAAGTTATAATTTCTTCATAATGATTTTCCTATTAATCTTTATCTTAATTGTTGTCATTAGTGGTTTATTGTTCGCTCGTTTATCTTTGAAGTCTGATGATCCAGAAGTTAAACTAAAAGGAAAATTATTAGTAATTGCGTATATTGCCTTTTTCGTAGGAGCATTATTAGATTCATCTATACCATTAAATGCGCTTGGAGTAATATTTGTGAGGTTAATATTAATAACGAGTGCCATCTTTTGGTATGGTGGGTTCTTACTTCCTCATTGGATGAAAAAGCTCTTTCTAAAACAGAAAAAGGTAATACAAGGATAATATCCAGATTCATATTTTTTTCACACTAGATCTTCTTAATAAATCATTTAAGATTGTGGTCAATTATATTAAGCTCTGAAATTAGCAAAATAGTAAAAGTAACTTTTATTGGGGCTCCCGCTGTGGGAAAAACCACCATGTTAAAACTTCTAATAAAAGACCACATTGATCGGTTTTATATACCAACACATGGACTTGACCTTAGAACAGTAAAATTCGATGATTATTATCTCCGTATATGGGATCTCGCAGGTCAGAGTGGATATCTTCGAACATATTCAAAGGATTACTTGCTAGGCTCAGATGTTATTTTTATTGTATCAGACTCAACACCTCGTAATGTATTAAATACTAGAGAGTTGATAAATTATGCGTGTCATTTTGTCGGTAAAGAATGTCCAATTATTTGTATAGCGAATAAACAAGATCTAGTAAAATCTGATGGTCGAATGGATGCAAAAAGGGTTGAGGATCTTTTACGTGTTAAGACATATGGATTAACTGCCATTAATAAAGCAGAGAGAAAAACATTATTAAATATAATTAAAAAAGAATTAGAAAAAATATCAGTTAGGAGGGGGTTAAAAGAATAATGAAATTTAGCGAAAATGAACTATTTGGCGCGGCATTAATTGGATTCGACATGATAGATGGACCTTTCCTCAAATGGAAGAAGGAATTTAAAGATCCCACGAATCTAGTTAATTTAGACGATTTTGCTATGAATTTTTATCTCGCATTTAGAGGTGGAAATGCTGGCAAAAAACCAAGAGCAATTCTCTATGATAAATTTTATATTGTCGCATTTCCGAAAGATCTGGAGCTATGTTGCCTTTTTATGAAACCTCAGGGAATTGAAAACAATATTAAACAACTTAATAAAATAGCTAATAAAATTACTACCGAAATGGAAATAGGAGAAGAAGCATTTCTACCATCAGAAGATTCTGATGAGGAAACTGTTGAAGAAATCAAAAGAATCATACCAAATTTGTTGAGTGGGACAAAAATGTCAACTCCAGAATTGAGGCGATACTTTAAATTAAGTAACTCTCAAATATGGAAGGTAATGTCTGAATTGGAGAATTCGAAAAAAGTGAAACGTGCCGAAAAAAAAGGAAGATCACAACTGTGGACAGCACTATAAATTTTTTCCTATTATTTTATCTTGTCCTATGATCCCATTTTCCAATATTTTTAGTATAGTATCGAGAGAACATAATATAACAGATGTCAGGTAAGTCTTTATCTAAGTTATTAATAGTAATAAATCGAAGAATGTGATTTATGAAAAAGATTCCAATGAATTCTGCATGATAACTACCTAAATTTGCTCCTAATTTTTCCCCATAAAATTTGATATCTAATCCATTCTGTTTATCCCACATCACCTCAGTAAAGATTTTTGGGAAGATCTCTTTTTTAATTCTCCATTTATTATCCGTTTTCCCTACTTCAGCTCCAAGGAAATTCGCAAGTGATTCTATGTCTTCTTCTCGTAAATATATAAAAGGTTCATTTCTTTGAAGAAGGACTTTTTCCATTAATTCTGATTTAGAAGTATAGTTCTTTTCAAATGGTTCTTCTCCCTTCAATTTTCTTTCGATAAATTCCAGAACAATATCGATGTATGTGGCACTATCTTCACCGGGTACCCAAGTAACATGTTTACCTGAAAAATAAAATTTAAACTCTCCCTCAATGTCATCTCCAAATTCATTTCCAAAATAAGAATAAGCCATGTGTATATTCACATCAGGGAACATTTCGATTGAGATGGTCCAGTCTTCACTAAATCCGATATTTTCAATTTTTCCCCCGAGATCTTCAATAACAATCCTTTCTAACTTATCTTTTTCAATTTTAATAAACAGTGGATATTTAGCAAGACTTATATCTTCTAGTTCTTTCTCATGTGGACCTCTTACACCTGTGGCATCAATTTGACCTACAGTCCAATATTTCTGTTTTGGCATATTGAATAAAATTAATATTTTTTTTTGAATTTTGCGATAAAAAAACCTTCTGTATGGTGCTGAGCTGGAAATAGCCTAGCGGTTCCATGGATATAACTCCCTTCAAGTTGATAACTTCTTCCTAGCCAATCAGGTAGCTTCATAGCTTCTAATTTATCTAAAAAATTTTTAACTTGATATTCTCCTTCTTCACTATAAAGACTACATGTGGAATAAACAAGAATTCCTGATGGTTTTAATAATTCAATAGCAGATTTTAATAACTTTTCTTGAAGGATCATATTTTGATGTAGAAATTTTTCAGTTTGACGCCATTTTAATGCAGGGTTAGATAATAAGGCCCCACTCCCAGTACATGGAGCATCCAATAGTATCTTATCGAATTTTAATGATGATCGTAAGGGTACGGAAATGCTATCTGAGTTAAGAATCTGAATTTTATTATTAGTAATTCGTCCCGTAAATTCTTTTAATGTGTTTGTTCTTTCTGAAGAGAAATCAATGGCAATAATCTTTGATTTATTTTTTGTATAATGTGAAATAAGAGACGTTTTTACTCCCGGGGCTGCGCACATATCTAAAATTAAGTCTTCTGGTTCAGGAAATAAGAGATCAACTATGCTAGCTGAAGCTTTATCTAAAATGATAATATCTCCTGAGTGAACTAACTCTGAATCTACAAATTTGTTCTTAAGATTTATCGGAATATGATAAAGATGAGAGACATTAGAATCTTTTTGGAATATTTGATCAGTCTGTGATGTGACCGGTTTAAAATTCTTGAAAGAAGAAGTACTTAATATAAAATCAACATCCTTGGCTAAATAAGTGGAGAAATAATCTTTTTCTTTGAAACTATTCATGAATCTAAGGTTTTCCTTTATATAACTAGAGTCCATAACTTCCTGTAACTTCTCAATAAAAAAGGAGGGTATAGATTCTGTGATACTTAACCTTTCAATATTGGACTTGCCTTTTAAAGCAATTTCCCATGAAAAAGTTTTAGCTTTCATACTAAAAGATTTAAAATGTTCAAAATTTCTGTCAATAATCCTATAATACTTTAGTTCATTTAGTAAAGAATCAAGAGCTACATTTTCAAGTCGAATTCGATATGTAATATAAAATAATAAGGCTTGTTCGAATTCGTTGAATTCATCATTTAAATTAAGTGATCTTAAAGTTTTTTTAATAATATAGTTTAGTTTATTCCAGTTTCTAATTACCTCAGAAAAATAATAAATAATTTGAGGATCTAAAGTGCTATCTCTCGGAAGAGAAAACCTTTTACTTTTTTTAAACTTCTCTATGAATTCAATTAAGTTTTGAATTGATTCTGAGACATTCAATTTTAAAATGACTCTGTTTTAATAAATAAACAAGCATAAAAAAAAAGTTTTATTCCGTTTTAAATTGTTGAAAATAGAAGAATAGAAAAAAAAATGTTATTTAGTCTAATTCTACTGGTATAATAATCCCTTTTCTTTTTAGGGAGATAATGGTGCTTATTATTTCATCTCTCGATGCTTTTCTTCCCGCTAAACCAAAGTTTAAAAGACTAGATATAAAGAAGAATTTTCTCTCTTTCTGAATTTGTTCAGCGACTTCTGCAAGAGCTTTTTCTAAACCCTTTAGTTTTATTACTCCATAATGCTTTCCTAATTGAAGTGGATAGACAAAGGTAACATTGAAATATTTTTCAATTAAATCATCAGTAATTCTAAAGGGGGTAATATCACCTTTGAAATTCGTAAGTTCAGTTTCAAATCTTCTCTCAAAATGTTCTGTAAATGCTCCTTGGCTTTCTTTTAATTTTTGTGAGGGACTGCCATCTAGTATCAAAGCTACTCGAACATAATCACCATCTGTTATAATAATTTTAAAGTCATAATAATCCATTTCAAAACCCTTCCCCTTTGTTAAAGCAGTACTATCCTTTTTTATTTCTGTCCTGAATTGCGAAATCGCTTGTAGAAACCCTGATATTAAATCAGAATCTAAGCCTTCTAAAGAGATTTGTTTATCATAGAGTGAGACTCCGCCTTCTTTATCCAATATCATAATATATGCTATCTTTAACAAATCATCTAAGATCATCGCTTCTCCTGCCCAAGTTCTCCTTTGTTTCGAATGTTTAAAGTGCCTTAATGAAACAAATGTAATAGCCGCGAGTAATCCCCCTAATATATAAGGTAAATACCTCATAAATTGTTCCATAAAAAGTGTAAACTCACTTACAATTTTGATATATCCTGAAATAACTTCTGCACTTGTGTACAATCCTTCTTCTGCAAACCTTGCTCGAATAGAATACCTAGTACCCGTACTCGCAAAATTTAGGGAGGTAGTTGCTATCCCTTGATCATTTGATATAGCCGTAGCTTCATATATTGTAATATTATTTGCATTTAAAATCTCAAAGATTACCTCAATATTTTCTAATGGTTTGCCTCCTGGTTCAAGTACTCTTATTGAAAAAAACTGAGTTCCTGTCATATATTGTGATGCCGGATTTTCAATGAACTCTATTAAAGGTATTATTTTAAAACGTTCATAGGTTCCGTTTACATCAAATCTAATTGCATGCCATAAAGAAGTTACTTCGAATTCAAAAAATCCTTGGTTGATTTCTGCATTATCAATATCCGCTTCCCAAATCCCTTTGCCAATTCCATTGTCAGTCACATCTACCCCAAAGTTTTTTAAGCCAATATCAGAAGGAGTTAAAGTGTTGCTATTTATTCCTAAACCCAGAGACGAGGAAATATCTGAAGTAATAGCATTTTGGATGTAGAAATTAACACTAAATTCATTGATAGAAACATTAAATCCCACATCATCCGAGTTGTTTGTAGTATAGACTAATATAAAAAATGCTTCATTATCTTGTGTTTCATTTAAAATATTTAAAAAGATCCATGTAAAACCCGCATCAAATTGAAGAACATCAGTAGTTTCATTCATATGAGCGAATTTTCTAACATCACTCATTAAAATCCACTCACCCTCATTAGTTTCATCATCGAGGATGTCAAACGATGCATTTCCTTTGTAAAGTGCTAAAGCTGCCAAGTCAAGATTATCTGGTTTACTAACATTAGAAGTTATTCTTATATCCATTAAAGGGACTATTGGATTTGGATATGAAGCAATCCAATCATAATAATCAATATCCCAGAAGGAACTATCAAGTTCGTTTAAAACGTTGTAAGTAAGGAAGAATGATATCGTATCATTATTGGCCTGTGCTTCGTAATAATCATTATCAATAAAATTCAACGATTCAATGTCTTGATCCCCAAATGGAGCGCTTGTTCCATTGAAAACATTTACACTATTTGTAAAATACAAGTCTTGAACTAATGGATCATGAGGTTGTATCGAATCAAGGTTTTCTAATTCTCCCACTTCAACCCTAAATTGATTAACAGAAACATTGAAAGGAGTACCTTTTCCAATATATTCAAGTTTAAATCTAAGAGTGTTATTAGCACTGGGTTTAAGGGGATTATTATTCATAGCATAAAGAAGCAGAAGCTTTTCTGACGGATTTCTTATTGAGAAATAAAGTGTTGATTCAGTTGCCTGAACTATATCATAATCAAGAGGAACCCATTTATTCGCTGTCATTCCTGCTTTGTAATTATATATCGAAATGTTGGCAGATTGAATATGTTGAATATCAGAAACATTAACTGTTAAGTAGAAATCAAAACTAAAAATAAATTTATAGTGCTCATATATCCACTCAAGACTCTTTGACCGGAAAATTAACTCCCAAAAGGTATAAGGTGAATTTTTTAATTCTTGGAGTTCAAAAGTAACATCAATAGTAACATTGTTAGCATCACCAGCTATATATCTATCATCATCATCTTGAGTAAATGAATTAATATCTCCACTATAATAAGTCCCATTTGCGACCTGTGATGTCATTACATGGTTAGTTGTATAATCATCAAAAGAAAAATCAGGGGATATAGCAAAAGTTGTACCTTCTCCTAAACCATCATTTTCCTCATCATCGGGATTAAAATAAAGGAATTTAGGACCTCCTCCTGTTGGTGAATCATCCTGAGGTATTTTTATTCTGAATGCAAACCAATATTTTTCAGTTCCTTGTTCTAATGTCATATTTGTTTTTGTAATATCTAAAAATACCGGACCTGAATCTGAATCTTCAAAATCAAAAACTTCCCAGTGGGCAGCAAAAACTAATGGGTGAGCTTTTTCTAGAATTCCCAAAGTAATTACCGTATTTGGGGTTCCCATTATATCGTTGGAACAATTTACAATCGCAACTTCCCATGAATTCTCATCTGTAAATGAGCTAGGATTATTAATGTCCTGAATTAGAACACTAACATTGTTTACATATTGACTCATTTCTATCGAGAATTTTTGATAGATATAAGTTGAACCTGAACGAGAACTAGAAATAAATTCTGAGAAACCATCTTCGATGTATCTTGTATAGTTTATTGCAGTAATATTCTCAAAATCCATTTTAGCATGCGAAATATTATAATTTGGGATATAGATACTAGGTTGGATGTTTAAATTGGATTGTTCTCGATTGACGTAGCAATAATTGTTAATCCATGTAAAATTATCGAAAATTTTTCCTGTACGATTAATTGCTTGAGGATATAGGTTATTTAGATTTTGACTGGAGTCTGATGTGTTATTGCTTGACGAGTTTGAATTATAGATTGGTATTAAAACAAATGTAATTAAGAAAAGGGGTAAAAAAATTTTGTTTTTAATTGTTTTCATTACTCAAATCCTCATTATACTTTTAAATCAAAAAATTACTCTAGTTATAAATGATGGATCATACATTTAAAACTAGTTTTTCTAATGTAATAGAGAAAGCTTAAAATTTGCATCTCTAATACATAAAATTAACCTAATTATGAAGTTTTATATATTAGTAATAATCTAGATTAAATCTACCTTTAATAATATCAAAAAGGAATATTCCAAGGGTTGCTAAAATCACTTCAGAAATAAATACATATAATAAATTCAACCATATAGGAAGTCCAAAACTAACATACAGAATTGTAGCAACATATATTGAAATAATGATTGAATAAAGCACGCCTCCTAAATATTTTAGAAATTTTCTATTCCTGAATATAATGATGCAATACAATGCCGGTATATTTACAATGCAGCTAATCAAATCTATCGCACCCAAGGGTGAAGTGAGATTAACAAAAAAAACACCTAAAACATTCCCAAATAATCCCTCATAAGGGAAAATAATACACATTCCAACTATTAATTCAGCTACACGAAATTGTAGCTCTAAAAAACTTATCGGTTGAAATATATAGCCTAAGGCAGTATATAAAGCAGCGGTTATTGCTATCAAAGCCACTTTTAGACTAACACTCACTTTTTTAATGCTTTCAAATTCTTTTTCATCTCTAAAAGATTCATTTGTCATATCTTAAAACCGTAAAAGTATTGATAGTCTGTTCTTAAATGTTAATTAAATAAATACTTAACATTTAATATTTACTTCCTATATTTGATCTTGTCTAAGTTGAAAAAGATTCTATTAAAAATAATAATACTACTAATTAAAAAAGAAAAAAAATTAATATAGATCAGTTATTACAAATCCTAAATTGAGATCTTTCAAGGTTTCTTCTAATGGATACGCACTTTCAGGATTCCATCCCATCTTTTCGCAATAACTTTTATAATCTGCAAGATAATCTATGCCAACCGCTCTTGAGGGTAATTTATTGTTAATAATGTCAATACCCTCTCTCAATGTAAATGCTTGTCTAAGGGTTTGAATTCTTAATCCAGTCTTGACTAATTCATCAATTGTAATATCCCAGCCCACTACTCCAGTAATTAATTCCAGAAGAGGATATTTTTGAAATGAAGTAGCAAACTCGCATAAACCAAGGCTGTTTAAACTCTGCCAAATTCCAACAACCAACTTTTCTGCCTCACTCCTATTTTCACCAGAATTTGTATATCCTTCTGGTAAAGCAAATCCCTCAAATAATCCATTAGGTTTCCCTATTGGACCATATGAGCCAAAATCCAGTGTTGGTGTAGTATGTCTGCCTGGTGTAGGATCAAACGCGAAAGTTGCTCCCATACTCTTATAAAACTTTGAAGAATGCATTCCAAGTTCTTGACCCCCTGAATGAATCGCGTACTCATGGCTCCCGTTTCCTATTTTTTCTGAAGCAATTTTTACACCATCTGCTAAAATATCTCCAATACCTTCACGATCTATCATTTTTTTCACAAGTTCTACTATTGCTGATGAATTTCCCCAATTTAATTCAAGACCATCAGTCTCATCTTTGTTGATGATACCATTTTCAAAACACTCAATAGCAAAAGCAACTGCAGTCCCCGCTGAAATTGTGTCTATCCCTGCACGGTTGCATAAATCATTTATAGTAAATATCGACATTAAGTCATCATTTAACAACATAGGTCCAAAAACTGCACACGTTTCATATTCCGGGCGATGAGTTTCTTCAAGTCCTACTTCGGAAACTTTCATTATCGCACCACAATGCACTGGACATGAAAAACAACCATAAGCTTTCTGTTTATATTTGGCTATTTCCATACCTGAGATTTTATTTTGACGTTCAGTAGGATAATCTTCTTTCGCGGTTCCACCCCAATTTTTTACCGGCGTATCTCCCATTTGAACCATCATAGTATTACCTGCGGTAGTTCCTAATGTTTTGAATATTTGGGTTATTCCACCCTTGCTTTCTTGTATTTGTTGATTATATTCTTTTGTGTGTTTTGAAAGTAAATCTTTATCTGCAAGAGAAATTTTATTATTTCCTTTAAGTACTATTGCTTTCAAGTTCTTAGAACCCATAACAGCACCTAATCCAGATCTTCCTGCAATTCTCGCTTTATCATTAACAATACCAGAAATGAGAGATAAATTTTCACCTGCTTGACCAATACTCGCAACTTGAATTTTTCCATGTTTTTCAGTCAACTTTTCTTCTGTTTGAACAACATCTAAGCCCCATAGATCAGTTGCATCAATTATTTGTTTATCACCATCAATAATTGTGATATATTTAGGAGTATTTGCTTTTCCTTTGATTAATATCGCATCAAAACCGCATTTTTTAATTTCTGGTCCAAAATACCCACCACAGTTTGAGTCACCCCACGTTCCTGTTAAAGGAGATTTTCCAGCAACCATAAATCGTCCTGTCAAAGGAGCGATAGTGCCAGTTAATAACCCTGGGAAGAATCCGAAAATAGAATCTGAGCCCAAAGGATCTGTCTTCGCTGGCATGTGTTCATATATTAACTTAGCTGCTAAACCATAACCTCCTAAATATGAACGATAATATTCTTCAGGTAAGCTCTCTTCTTTAAAAGCTCCCTCCGAAAGATCGATCCATAAAATTTTTCCAAAATAACCATTTGTCATTTAAAGTTAAACCTTTTCTTGTTAATAGTTCGTAGTTCCCCTAATTTTTACAATATTGTAAAGAAAGAGAATACATGATATATATGATTAATTGTAGATTATTTTAATCACTTAAAAAGAAATTTATTTTAACAGATAAGTTAAATTCTTTTCTTAGAAAAACCTATAATACCTTTTCAATCAACTACGTTAGATATTTGAATAATTTTGAAATTCAGTCAGGGATTGTATTAAATTCACCATTAGGGATGCCTAAGGATTCCAAAATCCTCTCAGCATTACCCATGATGTTGTCGATAAGATCTTTTAAAGGAATTATCTTGTTGTTATACCCTACTGCAGGGGAAGGAACGCTAGTACCCCCTAATTTTAAATGATAAAGCCTTTTATGATAATCTTCTGAAAAAATGTCTGTTTTTAACCAACTTTCCTTTTTATCATTTGATAGGGGACTTTCTTTAGTAACTAATATTGCTGTTCCTAAACAAATCGCTTCTGCACCCATAGCTAATGCGCCTAAGATACCACGAGCGTCTCCTATTCCACCAGCTGCTATTAAGGGAACTTTTAAAACTTTCCTACCCACTGTTAGATTAACAAGAGTTGAATGTTGATATGGATTCTTATATCCTGATGATTCCATACCCATAAGGGTTATAGCATCTGCCCCTGCTTTTTCCACAGAAATTGCATGCCTTAGTAATGGGACTTTGGGAAACCAATAACAACCAGCTTCATGAACCCTTTTTCCAATATAAAGTGCTTGATAAGAAGAGGTTGTAAATATTTCTACTCCAGCATCTATCGCAATTTCGATATATTTTAAATATTCTTCTTTTTTTACATCAGCATCCGTTCTGCCACGAGGACGATCAATTGTCAAATTTACTCCAAAAGGCTTATCAGTTAACTCTTTCATTTTTTGGAGTTCATTTTTAAAATTTTTGGTATCATAATTAAGTGCCGCGATGGTTCCAAAACCCCCTGCATTTGAAAACGCCGCAGCAAATTCAGTTATACCATGCCTCCAAAATGCTGCCATTATCAAAGGATATTTTGTCTTAGTTAATTTAGTAATCCGTGTTTTCCATATCATTAAAACCACCTTAAACTACTTTGATATTTCAAAAAGTAGTAATTGTAAAAAATTTTATTATTGAATTTTATAAACTCATAAAGTCAAAGAAATAAATTCGTTAGATGGGGTTTGATATTTCATTAATTTTTCGCTTTAATTCCTTATAATGACTCGGGTAGAATATTTTAAAAATTCTAAGCCAATCAATGCCAATTAATCCTCCTGCGAAAAAACTTAGAAGGTAACCTAAATTCACTACAAACTCATGAGTTAAAAATTCTTTAGGTATGAAATCATTCCCATAAATTACCATCAGGAAAGAGATGCTGGTCAGCAGCAATCCAAATGGAAAGATATTTAATTTAGGATGCTTAAAAAAGTGAAGATCATCTTTAGTAATAGAATTGAAAGCAGATCTAGTAGATCCCTTCTTTTCTATAGGCTTGTTTACTTTCTCAAGAAAATTTAGTTGAGTTAGATCACGAAAATCTCGAAATGCAAAGAAACTCCCAAAATAGATAAAAAAGTACAAGAAAATCATAATTATTGCTAAATACAATTTATACTCCCTCCAAAAAATTTCAAATTGTATCATATTAAATCGTATAATATAAAACGGAATACTTAGTCCTAATAAAATAATACCTAAGAAGCTCTCATGTAGGTGATACTTTCCTATAAAGTTTCCTTCAAATTTTACAGAAATTTTTCTAATATAATGAATAATAAAAAGAACTATTCCCGGTGCTACCATTGCTACTGACAAATAAAATATTATTTCTAGGAAATTGATTAGACTACCAGGAAATAGTTTAAGTCCCAGAGTATTCTGCAAATGCAGTAAATTCCATGCTAAAACACCAAAAATAACAAAGAAAAGAAACATTATTCGATAAATTTTGATTTTGATTGCAAAAATTAGAATAAGAAAAAAGAAACTTGAGGAAATTAGGATGTTAGCTTTACTCAATATTAATTCCAAAGAATTAGGAAAATAAATCTGTTTTGAAAGAAAATAATCTAAAAAAGAGAAAAAAATTAGAGTTAAGAAACTCAAAAGAACCACTAACTTTACAGCTATTTTTATGCTTCTTCTCATTAAAATGTATAAAATTAAATACTATTTATAGTGAATTAATTTCAATTAAATCTCAAAGAAGCAAGTCAAATTATTGAAGTCTAGGATATACCTATTCTTGGAGCCTTTATAAAAGAAAACACAATTATTTAACATAATAAGAAATTAGGAAATAAAAAAAATAAATTGGTAATCCATTAATTAACTTTTCCTTTTTTTAATTATATAAATCAAGGTTATAATGATTCCCATAGAAGCATTCAACAAAATTGGAAGTTCAAAGCCAGGAATCGCTGCAGTTGTAGGCAATTCTATAGAAAATTCATAAATTATATTTGTCTCATTGTCTTTAATTTGATACCCTATCCAGGCACCATAAGTTTCATCATAAGTCCATGTTTCTGTACAATTTTCTAAATATTGATCCATAACTAGAGGATTAAAAATAGCGTCTCCCTCTTCAGCATTATGAACAACTGTATTACCTAAATTTTGCCATTTCGGAGCCCAAGTAATTTCTTCTAAATATTGATCCACAGGAGTGGGTAATTGAGCAAAATAAAGTGCTCCATTATAGATAGTAGTATTCTGAATCCAAATTAAATTTGTCCTCCATGTAATATTCGTTGGACCATAAAAACTATGAACATCATAACCAGTAATATCTGGAGTTTCTCCAAATTCTCCTAAAGTCCAGTCCCAGTTATCTGTTGTGTAGTTTACCGCATCTTCCCCAAGCCAAGATATACTAAAATTAACAGCCGTTACAAGAGATTTTTTTCTGGCACCTTCCTGTAGAGCTCCGGAGCCAAATAATCCTTCAAAAAGCCCAACATAACCTGTTCCAAATAAATCTTCCATACTTTGGTTGTTTGCAGTTTTTACTATCAATATCTTCTGATCTCCGGGTGCCCCATGAAATGTATAAGTTCCAACTTGGGAATTAGCTGGTGGGGTAATTAATATCGTCATACTTACCATTAAAAGGAATGATATCATTAATTTTGGTTTATTCATTTTAAATCATTTTTTATTTTTATGTAGAAAGGCTTGTAATTAATCTATATTTTAACTGGTTTCTATATAAATATTCCTATAGATCTAATATTGATGTATCTAATTGGATTTAGTGCATAAAATGAATATTTATATTAAATTACTGTGTTTGAGAGCCTTATCAATTGAAAAAATTAATTAATAAACAACGGGTAACTAAAATTATGAAATATATTTCACCAGAGAATAATCTTGAAATTTATTATAAAATTAGTGGAAATGAAAATAACCCCAAAATGGTATTAATTCACGGTCTTTTTTTAAATAGCGATTGCTGGAGGGAACAGCTGAAAACTTTTGAAGACAAATTTTTTATTCTCCGTTTTGATCTTCGTGGTCATGGAAGGACAACAAAACCAAAAAAACGCTTTACTATTCGAAATTATGTAGATGATATGTACAGTTTATTAACACACCTAAATTGGACAGAAAACCTTTACCTTGTTGGGCATTCTCTTGGGGGAATGGTTGCCCTTGTATACGGGCTTGAAAATCCTTCTAATATTAAAAAAATGGTTGTAGCAGATAGTTTTTGTTTTATTAGCCAAGAAGCAATTACCGACGTTTTAGGTCGAGTAAATAACTCCAAGCTTGAAAACTTCGCATTAGGTATAAGCATAAGAGGTTTATCTCCTTATGATAAAGACACCGCAAAATTTGTAGCAAAAATAGTGACCGATCATATGACAAAAAAGGACTGTCTTAGTGCTACCGCGGCTTCTGCGGGATTTAATGTTTGCGAAAACTTAAAATCATTAAATATTCCGGTATTGGTTTTAGTCGGCAAAAAAGATATTACCACTCCTGTGTGGGCAAGTGAAATGATTCATGAATGGCTACCCCATTCAGAATTAGTAATTCTTCCGGATGCAGGGCATCTGACAATTTTAGATCACCCGGTAGAGTTTAATAACCAAGTAATTTCATTTTGGGAAAAGTAAGAAGTTGTTTGTTAGAAATAATTAATTATGGTGTACCCCACTTAATTACACCAGCATTCCATGCCCATCCTATTCCAGCTGAAACAATAACAACTACATCTCCTTCTTTAATTTTTCCATCTCTAATTCCATATTCTATTGATATTATCCCGTCATTCTGGCCGTTATGTCCAATATCTTCGAAATATGTAGATTGAGTGTATGGATCAACGCCAATTGTCTTTGCAACATATTCAAATGCACTTCTTTTCATATGGAGAAGAGCTAAATAACCAATATCTTTACGTGAGTAACCCGATTGTTTTAAGGCATTATCAATTACCTTCACAAATGAGCTCATCGAGTACTTGTCTAATCGTTCTTTTAAACCCTCAGGATCAGGTACATCCAAAAAATTTCTTCCTTCTTCTAAAGATCTTGGAGTAATAGGTTGAATTGTACCACCCGCGGGTATATAAACATCATCAACAAAACGGCCATCAGTAATGGCGGTAATACTTAAAATTTCATTTATTTGATAATCCCCCCGGATTATTGCAGCAACCCCACTAGCCGCTAAACTAATCATAAATCTTGATCTCTGATTTTTATAATTGATTAAATCAGAATTCCTATAACCGCTTGCTACTAGTATCCTGTTAATATCTGGATTTATTTGAATTAAACTTTTTGCTATCAGCATGCCTATTAAAAAACTTCCACATCGTTGATTTACATCAAATGCCCAAGGCTTCAATGGATTTCCCAATAATTGTTGCAGTTTTATGCCATTCACAACTAATGGTCGTTCAGCGTGAACCTCCCCAGCCCAAATAATCACATCTAGATTGTCAGGGGTTAAATTTGCTCTTTTTAAAGCTTTGAAACTTGCATTAGCACCCATTTGGACCGTATGATCTTCTGTTCCTGGTACGGATTTGCTAAACAATCCAAATTTTTCTTCTATTACTTTTTTTGGGATCCCTGTTTCTTTAGAAATATGTTCACTAGTATGTCTTTCTTTTGGAAGATAAACACCCCATGCTTCTAATCCAACTGGACGATAATTCAATTTTTTTTACCTACTTAAGTTCACGTTTTAAAATTTTCCCAGCAGCGCTGGTTGGCAAATCTTCTTTTATTTCAAAATACTTTGGGACTTTATATCTTGCTAATTTTTGTAGAAGGTAATCTCGAATGTCATCTGTAGAAATTTCTTTTCCAGGTTTTAACGTAATGAATGCTTTGCCAACTTCACCCCATTTTTCATCAGATACACCAATAACTGCAGCTAAATCGATTGATGGATGTTTAAATAATATTTCTTCAATTTCAACAGGATATACATTCTCCCCCCCACTGATATACATTTCTTTCTTACGTCCTACAATATAATAATAAAAATCCTCATCTTGCTTGGCTAAATCACCTGTATGTACCCATCCATCTGGTTCAATTGTTTTTTTAGTTTCATCAGGTTCGTCCCAATAGCCTGAGAAAATGTGAGGTCCCTTTAAAAGAAGTTCTCCCACATCTCCTTGTTTCACAATCAAATTAGTCTTCGTGTCAATAATTTTCATATCACAATGAAAAACTGGTATCCCTACAGATGTAGGTTTTTGTTTGATTTTACTTTCTGGTAAATAGAAATTATTAGGACCAACTTCAGTTAAACCATATCCCATTTTAAAAAGTTTATCTCTAGCCCAATATTTCTCCATAATTGCCACTGGGCACGGAGCTCCACCAGATATGAAAATTTTCACCGATGCAAGATTGGTAGAATTAAAATTTGGACTATTTGCCATCAGATGATACATCGTAGGAACACCAACTACAATAGTACAATTCTGATCAGTAATTATTCTTAAAGATTCTTCGGGGTTAAAATCTCCCATTAGTATTGTTTTAGCTCCCAAATGATAAAAAGGCACTAGTAAAACATTCCAACCTCCTGTATGAAATAGTGGAAAGAAAAGTGGCTGTACATCATCTGAGTTTAAACTCCATGAAAGTATTGTATTAACAGAATTCCAAAAAATAAGCCTATGAGAAAGAATAGCACCCTTTGGTAAACCTGTTGTTCCACCTGTGAATAAAATAAGATGGGGATCCTCAAAATTAATGGATAGTTTTTCAATTTCAGATTTTAAGGCTTTATTCATTAAACGTTGAGACGTCGGATCTCCATGTATTGATTTTTTACCCATTACTACGTTCTTTTCAACAAGATTTTTTTTTTTAATCTCTAATGCTTGAGATTCTAATTTTGGTTCGTAAAAAAATATTGAGGGGGTTGTCTTTTTAATAAGATACTCTAATTCTTGAATAGATAATCTCACATTAAAAGGAACAAGAATAGCTCCGATTTTTCCTGAAGCTAAAAACAAATCTATACACTCAATCCTATTAGTTGAAAACATAGCAACACGATCTCCCTTAGATATGCCGTGATCTAATAGAACATGAGCTAATTGTTTTGCTCGAATATTAAGATCGTTGTATGTGTAAATTTTTTTTTCAATATTATCAAAAATTGCATGACGATTCGGTGTTAGGCTTGCACGACGTTCCCCCCAATCCCCAATCCATGAAAACTCTCCAGTTTTAACCATTATGAAAATCACCTAAACAGCTCTGTAGATAGGCCATTTTCTCCACACATATGCAAACAAGATTTCAATCCAGAGAAACCATAAAATAAATGGTGTAGGATTCATCCTCCAGTAATTTATATTATCTCCAAAAATAAATGGGGATAAAAGATAATAGCCAATAAAACTAAATGTTCCAATAAACATAACTAGCAAAAATCTAAAAAGAAAATTCTTCCATTGAGGAAATTTTTTTGGCCAATTGTCAAAGAATAAAGATACTAACACAACAGCACAAATGAGAAATATCGCATAAGTAATACTCATCATGTACCAACCTTTAAATCTAGTTACAGCATCAGGAGGTGTTCCCCCAATCGCAATAAAGAAAGGATCGAATAAATTTTTAGCAATAATATCAGGAAAAAAATAAGAAATTAGTAAACCTAACAATGTACAAGATGCAAATGCGATAAGTCCTATATATGGTTGTTTCTTCCCCAATTTACTCCACGGCCAATACTCAAAAGCCATAAGCGTGAGAAGTGAAAAAAAGATCAACCATTGAGTCCATCCAAGTGAAAAGGCGTAACTGGGAAAAAAAGTAATGGGTCTAACTGCCGAAGCCTCAGAGGACGCCATAGGGTTTCCTGCGGGGATAAACAATAAAAACCAAACAATTAGTGTTATTGTGTTACCAATGATCCAAACAATTACCCCTCGTTTAGGTTGTTTTATTTTAAAAAATGGCCAATACATTGTTCCAGCAACCCAAAGAACCGCAAAAGAAAAACAAGAACCACTTAAAGCACCGAAAATTGATGCACCAACGAACCATGCTATATAAGAGTTAGGATTTTGACCACTGTATACTGAATTAAATAAAGGTAAAAACACAAGAACGAAAAGACATATAATTACACC
Source organism: Promethearchaeota archaeon (assembly GCA_016839705.1). Classification (GTDB taxonomy): domain Archaea; phylum Asgardarchaeota; class Lokiarchaeia; order Sigyniarchaeales; family SOKP01; genus Loki-b32. The sequence goes on from JAEOTR010000006.1 coordinate 42,622, forward strand.
ATTAATAGCGGTTCCTACAAGCCCTACCTTCCAAGGCGTTTTAAACCAGTTGTAATAAGGCCAATTCTCAAACCAAATAGCCCACATTACACCAATTAACCCAAACCCACCAATCACAGTTGCCCATGCTGTAATTTCCATTTCATACAAAGGGAGAGGATTGTGCCAACGAGGATCAAAAAAAATCCACCAGGTGACTAAACTTATTATAAACACTATTAAAATTGAAAGAATACCCGCGATAGGTTGCTTATATCGAGCCATCACTATCATTGGTGCGTCCTCAGCAGAGGGAATGCCGACTTTTTCGCCTGCGAGAGCCATATTGATCACTCATTTATTATTAATTATATATCTAATTTAAAAGTAAATAATTAAGATATTATCTTGTATTAACCTTAAATCCATTTTAACTTCTTTAAATTTAGCTAATTAAAAAAAAGAAAGAGAATTAATAAAGATCTTTTATATCAAATTCAAAGTTGAAATCCTTCAATATTTCTTCTATTGGGTACGCGTTTTCTGGATTCCAATCCACTAAATATGCAGACCCTAACAAAGAATTCACCAGAAACTACTCTAAATAGAATCCCTATAAAAAAATATCTACAGCTTTTTGAATTGGCTATTTCTTAATGAGGTAATAATGGTCCTAAATAAACTGTGGATTCTTTGTTAAATTTAAATACAAATTTAAATTACTAAATACTGGTAAATAAAACTAAAATCTACAAAAAGTGAAAAAAAAAATGAAAAAAACTAAAATAATTACAATTTCAATCTTAGGATTGCTATTATTAGTTCCATTTATGACACCTACAGTAGCTGCACCTGCCTCCTATGTTCCTGTGGCAGAAGAAGAAACTTATCTATGGGAGTTAAGTCAATATAACACTAATTTTGCTCAATTCTTCGCAGACAATATGAGCGATGTGATAGCTACAATCTTTAGCCAACCGATAATTTGGCAAATAATTACAGTTTATACTGGTTGGAGCTGGGACAGTATTACACCCCAATCATCTTGGCCTCTTACTGTTAAAGCCATTTTACCTGAAAATACTAGTACATTTCTTCTTCCTGACTATTTTATCCCAGATAATATAACTCATACACCAGTCTATTTGGGTAGTGGATATAATGTTCTCCATTACCCAGCAGCTAGTACCTTCTACGACGATACCTGGTATATAGTAAATGATACAGCTAGTTTTGCGAAACAAAGTTTATTTGGGGGGACGGCAACTTCTCCCTATATGATAATGGGCGTTCCATTTGGACCTAAGAATATAAACTGGACCGAATTTGTTGCGGTGGCTAATGGGGGAATGGGTGGTGGCTACTGGACAGGGGATGCTGTAAATACTACAGTAACTGCTTTATCTGATGGATATTCATTGTCTGTACCTATCTCTGGTTATGGAAGTAATACCCTACCTATAACTATAAATGTTTCCTATAATGCAAATAGCATTCTTGATAACTACACATTTCAATATGGAGCCCTTACGCTTTTCTACTATGAACTAGTTTCATATGAAGCTGATGGTGTAAATCCAGTAACAACTTCTCCAAGTGATTTTGCCGTTGCTCATGACTACACTGGGGAAAGTATTTCATGGACCGCAACAGATGCAAATCCTGGTAATTACACAATAAAGCGCGATGCTATCACCGTTGTAACACCAACTCCATGGGCAAGTGGTACGCCAGTTACTTACAATATTACGGATGGGTTAGCAGAAGGTGCTTCTTATACATTTGAAATCACTTTTTCAGATGCATATGGGAATTCTGTATCTGATTCAGTAGTGATGACTGTAACCGTTCCTGATACAACGGACCCTGTTATAACAAGCGCTCCGAGCGATTTAGTTGTTGCACACGGTTATACAGGACAAAGTCTTTCGTGGACGGCAACAGATGCGAATCCTGGTACTTATGTTATAAAATGTAATGGAACACTTGTCGTTGTACCAGCAACTGCGTGGATAAGTGGTACACCAGTTACTTACAATATTCCGGATGGATATGAACCAAGTGTTACTACATATGAAATTACTTTTTCAGATGTTATTGGGAATAATGTATCTGATTCAGCTACACTAACTGTAAATCCCGCAACAACACCCCCTGGCATTCCAGGATATGAGCCTTTAATAGTCATAGGTATCACCGGTATTGCGTCTATTTGTTTAATAATCTTTAAAAAGAAAAAGAGATAAGTAGTAAACTTAAAATCTAAATTTATTATTTTTTTTGATTTTTTTTATCTTAACTTGAAAATTGGTTTAGTTTAAATTTTTAATATTTTAGTATTTTATTATTGAATTCTTATTTCTTTTCATCTATTTAAGAGATTTTTTTTAGCTGATTTCAATTGAACATATATAATATAGTAAAATTATAAAAAACGATCTAGGGTTCTTTGAGTTTTAATATAGTTAATTAACTTGCTACCCTTTTTCCAATGTTTAAACTCTACAATAAACCCTTCAGTCATTTTGCTGATTGCATCCTTGAAATTGTCTAATTTGGTAGGTTCGCTTGTCCACATCGCATTATTTACAGTCTCTCTTATAACCCAAACGCCTAATGGAACAACATACCCTCCAGAAACTTCTCTAAATATGAGAATTCTTGCTTGCTTTTTTATTTTATACAGATACTCACACACTGACTTTCTTGCAGCATAATAGGCTCCAGTTATATTACTTGCATAATTTTTTCTCCCTCCGTAAAATTCAAAGTCAGTCATTATCTGTGGTTTTAAACTACGAGTATTTCCATCAAGAGAAACATTCCATAAAGTATTAGGTGCCCACACTTCATTCATTTCATACATAAACTTCCCAGGGAATAAAAGTATCTTGAAATGGTTGTCAAGATAAGTAGCTTCAAAAATCTGATAATCATCAATTTCAGGAAACTTCTTAATTTCTTTAATCAAGCCTTTTGATATGATATCATCAACAGCGGTTATTGTCCAACGAGTAGGTACAATTCTACGCCTTTTTTCTTCACCAAGCAATCCTGCTGAGAAGATTCTTTTTATCGTAGATTCAGGCACATTCCCTTTGAAATAAAGGTGTTCTGAGACAGCTTCAGTTGCTTTTAGATCTATATCTGATACGCAGTAGTCGACTTGGGGATGCACCTTAGTATTTTCTGTTATGGTTATTTTCTCTGTCATGCCAGAAGGTCCCATTGGTAAAGAATGATTATCCATCATCAGGTGTAAATTCATTTTTGATAATTTTGTTTCCGTATCTACGGGTTGTGCTGCCATTGATAACTCTTGAGATGTTTCTAGAAGTTTTTGAATTTTTAATGAAGGTGTAGTTTTTGGATTCTTGCGACCAATGAACACATTTGTTTTAAAGTTGCTTCTAACTAGACTGCTTCTATAGCGTATTATATCAACCATCTTTTTCCCAAACCATAGTTCTGGAGCATCAAGGATGTGATAATCTGAGATATCAAGCCCCGTTTCAAATTCCTGGTAAGGTACTAATGGTCCTAAATATACATTTGGATAACTAAAGTGTCCTACAAAGAATCCCGGAGGACTTGCCCCAAAAATCTCGACATTTCTCTGAGTTTTGTCAATCTCGAAAGGAACCATCGATTTTAATACTGATTTCTTTAATAAAATAGGGCACGTTTTTTTCCCGCATAACAATCTCCCTCCTTTACAACGAAGGCAAATGTTCTTTTCTGTTTGAGGTCTGACCAACTGATTTTCTCTTGAATCTTTTTATACTACTCAAAAATAATTAATATCTCTTATTATAAAAAGAAAAGAAGAGTATAAATTTTTAATATTTATAATAAAGAACCAATAAAGCAAGAGAAAAATGTGCTATATTTTAAATTCTAAAATTAATAACGAAATTATTGAGTAGAGAAAATATTGTTTAAGGTATACTGTCATAATCTAAACTATGATAATCCATTATTTTTTTTGCTATTTGTTTAAAACTATAGAGGATATTGCTATTCTCTTTTGAAGAGGTTTTTATATAATCTTTTTCATTGTGATTTTGAAGGAATTGTTGAATAATATATGAAGCAACTTTATAATTTTTGTCAACACCCCGCGCTAAGTCATACTTAGTTCCAACAAGCACCTTGGGACGATCTTGAAGGTTATATTGCACTAAATTATCATACCACCAATCTAATTTAAAAAGAGTTTCTATTTTGAGTAGGTCAAAAACCAAAAAGATTCCACTTGCACCTGAAATATAATATCCAAATAATGATTTAAATTGCTCTTGACCTCCAAAATCCCATATTGAAAGACGAGCAAAAGAATCATCACCTTTAACTACAATAGGAATATCATATGTATAAAAATCTATACCAACAGTAAGTTTGGTGTCAGCATTAAATGTGTTGAAGCACAACCTCCTAGCCATGCAAGTTTTTCCTACACCACCACTACCAACTAAGCAGATTTTAAATACATATTTTAATTGTTTGTCTTCCATAATTGTCCCCTACGCTAACCGTTTTAATATAAATTTTCAAATGAAAATAGAATTTTTAATATAATTCAATAGAAAAAACGCTTTTATTTATATCTTTGATATTTAAAATTGACTGTATTATTCTGTTTTTGAATGAAAATATTTGGTGTTTATTAAATTTTGTAATAATAGGAAGCATTATAATTTTCTACATAATAATTCTCCTTTCCCTATAGGAACTATAAGTGCATCTACTCGATCATCACTTAAAGCTTTTTCCAACATAGGCTTTAAAGTTTCGTAATGATTAATTGCATTATCGGCTATAAGAATTCCTCCTTTAACCAAGTTAGGAATTACCATGTCATAACACTCACCATAGACCTCTTTTTCAGCGTCTAAAAAACAGAAAGAAATATCAGTATAATTTTTTAAATAATTCCTAGCGTCACCTGAGATTAATTCAATGTAATCCTCCATATCAGTTTCCTTAAATGTCTCTTTTGCTAATTTCACTTTATCTTCCAATAATTCAAAAGTAGTAATTGTAGTTCCTTTTAATTTGCACGCAAAAGCTATCCATAACGTCGAGTAACCTGCACTCGTTCCAATTTCAATAAACTTCCCCTCAGGCGCGGATGCTGCTAAGATTGAAATGAATTTTCCTGTTTCAGGTGGAATTTGGCGTAACCTCTTTAAACGTGGAGTTCCATCATTCCTATCCTTTGAATCAAGATCCTCAAGAAATTTCATTCTTTTTGTGATACTTTCTGGTACATTATGAAACATTAATAATCCTCTTTTAATTATTATACATCCTATCTTAAATCAGGTATTACATTCTCAGCTATTTTTGTTAGATTTTGGACGTTTTTGGATTCAAAGAAGGGAAAATAAATAATAAATTCATCAATTCCAATTTCAATATATTTATTTATTTCACATCTAAAATTCTCTTCTGAATCTAGAATTGTACGACCATGGCGGGTATAAAACATTAAAGAACGACGTAGTGTATCTGGATTTCTATTAAGTTCTTTGCAATATTTATCTATCAACTCAACCCGTTTTTTAGTGTTTTCAAAAATCTTTTCTGCAGGAGCTCGCCAGTCTTCTGATCCAAACGAATTCCATGTATCCGCATACTTAGCTGCAACTTTCAGCATGGTGTTTCCCATCGCAGCAATGACCATTGGTGGTCGAGGTTTTTGAATTGTTGGCGGATTCATTGCAGCATTATCTAATTTATAATATTTTCCCTCATAACTGGAAACACTCTGACGCAGGAGCCTATCTATTATTTCTACTTGATCTTTAAATCGATCAACTCGTTCTGAACCTTGCCAATCTTCAATCTTGAGCATGTTATGAACAGGATCTCTTCTACCACCTGTACCTAAGCCTATTTCTAATCTTCCATTAGATATATGGTCAACAGTAAGGGCTTGTCGTGCTAACACAGCCGGTCTGCGTAATGGCATTGAAGTCACCAATGTTCCAAGTCTTACTCGTTCAGTAACAACAGCGAGAGAAGCTAAAAGTGTCCAAGATTCAAACCAGTTCCCGGTATGATTTACGGGATCTGTAAAGTGATCTCCTAACCATATACTATCAAACCCCAAACTCTCAATTAATCTCCATCGTTTGACTTCCTTTTCCCAAGGAAGGATCTGACTCGTAAATACTCCAAATCGAATTTTATTCCCCATTTTAAATTCCTTTAATGTTTTAATTTGATTTATATAACATCATTTCAATGAAAAGTTTTTACTTTTAGTGACCCCTCCCTTCCTTTTTAAAAGACGTAAAACAATAATTACTACTTCGATTTAAATAATAAGATAAAATTTTAGTAAAAAATGCAAGATAGGTGTTAATTAGTGGGGTATATCAAAGAAACTGCTGATGTAGTAAAGGACTCGTTAAAAGGGTTTACTAGCAAGAAAAAATTTAAAAAGTTAATAGATAATATGATCTTCGCGATAGAAACTAATACCGTGAGTAAATACTTTTTTTATAAATATAGGATTTTAGAAGAATTAGCATCATTTATTACTTTAAAAAAAGATAGAGATAAAGATTATTTAAGAAAATATGAAAGAGTGAAACATTACTATAAAGAACACTTTTATTAACTTGCCAATTAGACGTAAAACTTATTATCTCTTAACTATGAGTTAATATCTCCATTAAAGCTCTAGGAATTTCTTTATAATCGGTTACAGCATAAAATTTTCCTCTCCCTGCATCTGCTATCTCTCGACATGTTTTAATCCCTTGAGCAGCATCATTTTCAGCCGGCATACCAATGACATGCAACTTTGGAAAGAGCTTTGCGATTTCAATTGGATTCTTTCCTCTATTAAATACACCATCCGAGATTAAAATGCCGAACCGACTTTTCCTCTCTTCTCTTGTTTTATTCAATTCGCTTAATCCTTTTTCAAGACCTAATTGAATATTAGTAAAACCAACTGCTTCTGAATCTAAGATATCATCTATGATTTTAAGAGTTGTTTTTTTTTGGTTGATTTTTTTTAATGTCATCGCTGTTGAATTGAATAAAACGATAGCATAATCTTCTTTTTCCATATTATATGCTAAAACCGAGGTCGTAAGGGCTGCATTCAATAAAAGACGACCATACATACTCCCACTTGTATCCAATATTAGCACTATTTTTCTTTTCTGTCGTTTCCTTACAATCCCAAAGATATCTTTATAGCTTAAATTTTTATCATGAATCTTTAGGGGATTATGTTGGATTGTCTCATCCAAACTAAATTCAGGCATTCCAATTTGATAATAGGGTACTGATCTTTTAAATTGGCCTCTTATCCCTTTACTAGTTATCTTTAGTGATAACTTTAATATGCTCTGACGAGCGAGACGTCTAAAAATTGCCTTATACTTTGGAGATATTGGACGCCTGATAAAAAAATAAACTTCTGGCATAAAATCTCCTTGATTTTTAACCTTTTCAGAGAGAAATCTTACTCCGTCTTCAGTATCCAAAATGTCAGTTGCTGCGTAAACATTTGCTTTTAGAAGTCCCATTACTGCATCCAAGTTGTCGGAGGCTATCGCTAACTGAGTTAACCTTTTAATTGTTTTATAATCAAGAGTATCGGCAAGGTGTTTGTAATATTCAGGTTTTTTCCTTTTTTTTCTCGCTATCTCATATTCTAATACATCTTCATTTTGCCTACTTTCCGTAAGTCTAACATGCAGTTTTTTCTCAATCTCCTCGGATCCCTCCGCAGAGAAATCATCGATTATTGAAAATCTGATTTATTCAACACAGCTAAAACAATACTAGTAATAACTTCTTTTTTTGATTGAGTTAATCCATCTTCCAATTCGATTTTATTATGTAGTGACATCACTGCAGCTTCGATCCAATTGCTTGAGCTATCAGAATTATTATATTGGTTTATTAATGTGGCTAAATCAATAGCACCTCTAATTGAACTCCCTCTTCGGATTGAAATTGTCTCTCTAGTGGCTTGTATAATATTCTGAGATATTTTCGTTATTTTTTCCGAATTTACATTCGCTTCCTGTTTGATTATTTGAATTTCTTCTTCTGGACTTTGATAATCTAAATTAATCCAGATGAAGCGATCAATTAAAGCCTCACCTAAAACAGTAACTCCAACATGAGCAGCAGGATTTTGAGTGGCAACTACAAAAAAATCTTTATGAGCTTTAATTGTATCTAATTTAGGGATTTCGAGTATACCCTCGTCTAGAGCAGTTAACAAGGAATTTTGTGTATTTTCTGGCATTCTATTAATTTCATTTATAAATAAGCATCCACCATTAAGCATTGCTAAAGCTAAAGGGCCATATTTGTAAGAATCTTCGTTATATCCTTTCGCAATTACGAGAGGAGGTTCATAATAACCAACAAGATTATGCGGGAGTAACTCTTCACTACAATCGACTCTATAAAAACTAGAATCATCAGAACCATAAAATTTGGTTATAGCCCTAGCCAGCGTAGTTTTTCCGACACCTACATTCCCTTCTAATAAGATATTCTTACCTACTGAATGAGCTAACACAATTTGTTTTAGTTCTTCTGTTCGACCTATGATTTTAAATTTCTTTTGTATTTCTGACACTAAGCTGGTCGTATCAACCATATTTTTTAGAATTAATCCTTTCTAAAATAATTTTAGTTTATGAGATAATAGACTAAGACATAAATTCAGAATTAACTTATACTTACATAGGGTAAAAATTAAGAAAGATAAAAAAAATTTAATCTAAAGAAAGTTTAGTTTGATTTTCTCCTTCTAGCTCCATTAGTAAAATAGAACTTGTACGTTTCCATAATTTCAATGAAATAACACCAATTGAAATTAGTATACTTGGATAAATTATTATTTCTAGCAAAGTAGGATTTGCGTTATAACCAAATAATGCTTTTAACAGCGATCCAATAATTTCAAGCCATTCTGGGGTTAATGGATTACCATCAGGAAATTTTTCAGGTAAAATATGTTTAATATTCCATACTTCTTGGATGATTGGATTTACTACTCCCGCCTCTATTAATTCATGGATTCCGTATGTGATTAAGCCAGCTACAAACAATATAAAAATAATATTTGTTACTTTGAAAAACTTGGCTAAATTAATATTTTTCACCCCATAATAAATTAATAATCCTAAACCAACCGAAAAACTAAGACCTGTTAAAGAACTTAATATGACATCTACCTGATTCAGAGAGCCAACAGAGGTTGCTCCTGTGAGCAGAAGGACTAATTCTATTCCTTCACGAATAATAATTATGTAGGTAAGTATTGCTATTGATATAACTCTTCCAGACTCAATTGAAAACTCAACTTTTTCTTCAAGATGTTTCTTCATTTTAGGTCCCTCCTTGCTCATCCATAACACTAAAGTCACCACAAAAATTCCAGATATAATGAAAGCAATGCCTTCAAAGATTTGCTCTGCTGGACCAGAAAATCCTCCAAATACAGTTGTAAATACAATCGCAAAGAAAATACTTGAAATGATAGCTAACGTACTTCCAATAAAGACATACTTATAATAAAATCGTTGATCAGTATTTTTTAAATATAAGAGTATTATAACTATTACTAATACTGCTTCTATTCCTTCTCGAAACGCCAGAAAAATTGGAACCATTAGATCTACAATTGACATAAAAATCATCTTTTAACTATATTTTTTATAATTTTTCATGTTGAACCTATTATTTTTCTTATTTAAACGTTAGGGTTATCTAATATTAACAAGATTTTCTCCTAAAATGTGATGGATCTAAATTAATTCTCAGAATATTAAGATTATAAGATCAAATTTAAATAATTTTCTATAAGATTTACCTGAAAAAGCCTAGTAAATAAACATAAAGAGAGGAATGATTAAAAATTCCTCTTTCTAGCTCCTTTTTTGAATTTATTTTGCTGTTCGACCAGATTAAAGGTTTTTAAACCTTGAAACAGAAATATTAATTATGGAAAAATCAAATATTATTGAAACTAAAACCGGAAAAATCCAAGGATATAAAGAAGAAGGATTAGAAATCTTCAAGGGAATTCCATTTGCAGAACCCCCTATTGGGAAATTACGCTTTTCTCCACCCGTTAAAAAGCAATCATGGGATGGAGTACTTAAAGCCACAGAATATGGTCCTTGTTCATTTCAAGGACATTCTGAACTTGAACAGTATCTCGGTAAGCTTGAACCAGAAAGTGAGGATTGCTTGACTCTCAACATCTGGACTCCCGCAACAGACAGCGGAAAACGTCCAGTAATGTTTTGGATTCATGGAGGGGCTTTTATGATAGGAGGTGGGACTGATCCAATGTATGATGGCTCAGCTTTGGCTCTAAGAGGTGATATAATAGTCGTTACCATTAATTATAGACTTGGATCTTTTGGGTTCTTATATAGTAAGAGCATACCACCGAATCTAGGTTCTCAAGATCAATTGATGGCTCTAAAATGGGTACATGAGAATATTATGTCATTTGGTGGTGATCCTTCGAATATTACTATTTTTGGTGAATCTGCAGGGGGATATTCCGTCCTAACTTTGTGTACAATGCCTAAAGCAAAGGATCTTTTTCACAGAGTTATTGCCCAGAGTGCCCCTTTTATTGATACTAAAGTTAGTGATGAGACTTCCAATAAGATTTTGAGTAAACTTCACATTATTGAAGGTGATATTGATTCATTACGAGAAGTTCCACCAGAAAAAATCATTGAAGCACAAAATCAAGTTACTGCCTCTCTACCTACAGATGTCATGGCTTTAAGGCCTTTAATCATTGGAGATACGTTCCCAAAACATCCATTAAAAGCCTTTCTAAACGGAGAGTGTGCAGATATCGATTTCATGATTGGTACCAACCTTGATGAATTTAAATTATATACAGCTATGGAACCTTTTAAATCGATGGTCGAAGGTAATTCTGAGAATTTATTAGTTGGATTTTTAGGATCGTTGGGGATCAAAACAAAAGAAGGGACGGAAATAATAAAAACATATATAGAAGCAAGAGAAGGAAAATATTCCACAAAACCACTAGATGTCTTCACAGCTATTATCACAGACTTTGCATTCCGTATCCGTACGATACGTTTACTTGAAGCTCAGAAGAAATTTCAACCTAACACCTACAACTATATGTTTACTTGGCCTTCGCCAGGATTGAATGGTATTTTAGGAGCATGTCATTCACTCGAGATACCTTTTGTTTTTGGGACATTGGATTCCCCGACCCTAAAAGAATTCGTTAAAGGTGCACCGAAAGAATTATCCGATAAGATGATGGATGCTTGGATTAGTTTTGCGAAAACAGGAAATCCAAATCATGGAAATATCCCTATTTGGCCTGCTTATGATACTAAGATGCGTGCAACCATGATTTTTGGAGAAGAATGTAAAGTAGAGGAAGCCCTTTTTGACAAAGAAAGAACAGCTTGGGAGGGTTTGCTAGAAATTTAAATTTCTTTTTACCTAGGGAAAAGTTTCACGATTACCTTTTCCCCTTTTTTTAATCCTTCTTGATGTGGGGGGATTTCAACAATACCATCAGACTTTGTTAGCGAACTAATAACCCCCGATCCTTTAAGTTTTACAGGGATAGCAACTAATTTATCTTCAGATTTTTTAATATCTACCCTTAAATGATGAAGATAACCAAGACCGGAAACAGGAACATCTCTACTGATCTCTACTATTATTTCAGATCTTGGATCAAGGAGAGAACAACCCATTATACCTCTTATTGCTACACCTGCCATTTTTAAAAAGGAAACATAGGCTGCAACCGGAGTTCCTGGTAAACAAAATACCAAACTCTCATTTAATAAACCAGTTAACACGGGTGCTCCCGGTCTTTGGGCAATTCCGTGAGTTAAAATTACACCTGATTCTTTAATAACTTCAGGAAGATAATCTTTAGTCCCTACAGAAGTACCTCCTGTGAAAATTATAATCTGAGAGTCTTCTGCGGCTTCAATTAGTTTCTTTTTAATATAGTTTAAATCATCTTTAACAGTTTCACCTCGAATAACTTCGCCACCGTATAGATGCACTAACGCGGAAATCATTGGAGTGTTTGAATTGTAAATTTTCCCAGGAATTAAAATATCACCGGGCTCAAGTAATTCATCTCCAGATGAAAAAACACTAACTTTGGGTTTAGTAACCACTTTAATACTCTTAAATCCTAATGAAGTTAAAAGTGCAATATGTTCAGCTTTTAATTCTGTACCCTTATTTAAAACTTGAGTCCCTTTATTGATATCCTCTCCTTTCTTGGAAACATTTTTTCCCGGAGGAAGAGAAATATATAGACTTATTAGGTTATTTTCAATTTCTGTATCTTCAATTTTAACAACAGAATCAGCACCTACTGGAATAGGAGCCCCAGTGGAAATTCTGATGCCCTCACCCTTTTTAAGTTTTAGAAAGGAAGACTCACCAATTTCTATTGTCCCAACAAGTTTAATTTCTTTTGGGTTTTTAGTAGAAGCCCCGAATGAATCTTCCGCTTGAATCGCATAACCATCCATTGCGGATCGATCAAAAGGAGGAATATCCATTCCGCTCATAATATCAACAGCTAGTACACGGTTTAGTGAGGAATTTATTTCAACTTCTTCGATTGGATTTATTTTGATGTGAGAAAAAAGTATTTCGAGGGCTTCTGAGACCGATGTTAATTTTGAAAATCCTATTTTTCTGAGTTTTTCCATTTCCATCACTCCTCTTTATTAATAATATAAAGTATATGTCCAATTTCGGGTATAATTAATGCTTCTAATGCTAATTTTACAGCTCTCGGTGATCCTGGAAGCAAAAAGATAGCCTTATTTTTCTTCTTGCTTTCTAATATTCCGGCGACAGCTCTTGATAACATAGCAGAAGATCCAATTTCATTATATGAAATATTCCGAAAGAGCTCTCCAAATCCATTAATTTTTTTTTTAAGTCGAGGTTCTATAGTTTCATATGTAATATCTTTTGGAGATAAACCCGTACCTCCACTGAAAATTATAGCATCAATGGCATCTTCTTTCATTATTCTAACCAAAATATCATTTAACTGCTCCTCTGAATCTGGTATTATCTCTGCAAAGTCTAATGAAATCGATGATTCCTTATCGAATATCTTTTTCACAATAGGTATTGTTTTATCTGAAGTTACCCGGTTAAGCTTGAGCTCTTCATATCGACTTGTACTCACCACCACTAAAGCAAAAATAACCTTCTCTGGAGCTTTTTTTTTATGTTCCTCGTGCACTTTTAGTTTTTTCTTCATACAACTCAGCCGACCACTTAATTTTAATTTAAATATTAGAAGAAATACACCCTCCTTGTATCTCCTCTTTCTAAAACGGATTCTAGCTCTTCTATTTCAATATAGCCATCAGCAAGGAAAATTGTACTCATAGCTTCCGATCCAGTTTTTATCGGAAAAATTTTCTTATTCCCATTTTCTTCTTTAATCTTGACCGCTTTGAATTCATGTCGTCCAACAGTGCTATATATTCTTTCTCCTAGTTCAAATTTTTTCGAAAATCTGTCTTTCAATGGATAACCTGAAAGCCTTCTCAGAAAATTATCAATAAAGACATAAAAACAGCTTAAAGCGGAAGTTGGATAACCTGGTAAAATAAATATTATTTTTTTCTTTAATTTTGTGAAGATAATTGGCTTTCCTGGTTTTATTTTTACACCGTGAACCATTATTTCTATGTCATCATATTTTCCTAAGACTTGGGGGCCTAAATCTCCTTCACCTTTAGATGTTCCCCCGGATAAAATTACTATATCACTTATTTCTAAGGCTTTATCTAAAGCACTTTTTAATTCTTCATAATCATCATTAATGATCCCTAAATAGTTGACTAAAACTCCTGTATTTTCAATAGCCCTTTTTAATACCACAGAATTTACATCGTATATCTTGCCAATTTCTAAATTTTTAACATCTTGACTTACAATTTCATTACCTGTGCTTAGAAGGGAAACTTTGGGTTGTTTAAATACCCACACTTCTTTACTTCCTGCTGAAGCTAGTATTCCCATTGTTGCTAAATCAACTAAAGACTCTTTTTTGACTATTATGCTTTTCTCCTTTATATCATGACCGATTTCTATAATGTAAGTTCCGGGAGTCACCGCCTTAGAAATCAAAATGCTGTTTCCCTCTTTTTCTGTAAATTCAACCATCACAACACTGTTAGCATTTTCGGGTATAGCAGCCCCAGTTGCGACATATGAACACTGACCTTTAATCAAGCTTTTTTGAGGTATATCCCCTGCTTGAATTACTTCTATTAGTTCCAACTCAATAAAATTATCTTCTTCTGCCCCGAAAGTATTTTCTGCGATGCAAGCATACCCATCCATGCGAGATTTTCGAAAGTGAGGGACATTAATTTCACTAATTACATCTCTTGAAATTATTCGATTAAAGCTTTCTTCAATATCGACTTTTTCTTCTTCATTTCTTAAAATCGGGACCGATTCGAGGATTTCTTTAAATTCTTTTACTTTAATAGTTTTTAGAAATTTCATTTAATTACCTTTGTATTGATACAATTTTAATGAATCCAATCAGAAGAACCATCTTTATAATTTTCTTTTTTCCACACAGCGATCTCTTTTTTATACATGTCAACAGCCCTACTAATTACTTCAAATCCTTCCTTCCTATGTGCTGAAGTCACAACGACATAAACTAAATCCTCAGAAAGCTCAAATTCTCCTTTTAAATGAATGATTTTAATATCAATAATTCCCTTTACTTGTTTCAATTTAGAACAAATTTTACTGATGCTTTCATTTGCTAGATCATCATAAGCATCGATTTTCATACTAATAACAGGTTTTCCCGTTTGAGAACTACGCCTTACAATCCCCGTAAAAGTATGAATTGATCCTGCTTCCTCGATTTTGGGATCTTTTTTTATTGATTGAATAATACTCGTAAGATCAATCTCTCCCTTACTATAGATACCTGATTTAATTTCGGTTTTATTTTGAGTATTCACTTTGCCCTACCCTCCTGATACAGGTGTTAAAAAAGCAATTACGTCTCTATCATGTATTTGAGCTAGTAATGGATCTTCATGAAGGAGTGCTTGATTATTTATTATTATTGAGATTAAACTGCTTACGTTTTGAGTATTTTCATCCCATAGTAAATTTCGAAGGGGCATCTTATATTTAGTTAATAATAATTCGATCAAATTCTTTAATTGATTATTTGATAATTCAAATTCTTCTTTCTCTTTTCCGGTTATATCTTTAAACTCAGCAAAATAGAGAACTTCTACAATCATTTATTCAACCCAAATTCAATAATCTTTAATAATAGGGTTCTCGTGAATCTACAACTTGTTTAACAATTTGTTCGTATTTAGATAGTGAATGATGATTTCGAAGAGCTTCTTTAATATTCTTTCCAAGATCAGATCTATATAAACATCCAAAAAGATTCCCGTCACATCCAACACGTAATTTAGTACACCCCATACAAAATTCATGACTAGGTGTGATTGTTTCGACTACCGCTGAATTAGGCAACCTGATAACTTTACGATTTTGCATTGATCCTCTTACTTTCACTTCTTCTGCTCTTGCTTCAAGCATTTCTATAATAGGTTTCACATCTAAGTGATACTTCTCATAAAAATTCCCATTTCCTCCAATTGCATCAGAAACTTTGTGTAGTTCGATTAATTGCATAATAAAGTCATTTTTTGCACAATATTCAATCATATCTTCCAATTCATTATCATTTAAACCTTTCATCAATACAAAGTTTAATTTTATGGGATTAAATCCAACTTCTTTTGCCTTCTGTAGACCTCTCAATACTTCTTCTAGGGTGTCTGAACCATATATTTTCTTATACACATTTGGTTTAAGACTAGCTAAAGAAACATTAATTCGATTTAAACCAGCATTAAACAATTCTTCTGCCTTTTTAAATAGAAGAAGTCCATTTGTAGTAATGGAGATATCTTTGTAGAGTTGTAGATCAGAGACATTTTTAATTATTTGAATTATTTCTTCCCGACATAATGGTTCGCCACCAGTAAATTTGATTCTTGTGACATCTAAAATTTCCGCTAGAATTTTACATAATCTTGTTATTTCCTCTACAGAAAGCTCATTCGTCCGACTATATCCCTCCCTATCGCAATATAGGCATGAATATTGACACTTTGAAGTAATTGAAAACCTAATATGCTTAATTTTTCTGTTGTAATTATCTATCATTTAACTTTGCATTATTTCTTTATTTTTTCTTCAACTTTAATATCGTAGATTATTGTAGAAGGATATTGACCGTTTTCATCTTTCTCATACATCTTTAAAACGTCCCAAATATTTAAGAGTGCAATGCTAACACCTGTAAGAGCCTCCATCTCGACTCCTGTTTGCGCAACACTTTTAACCGTGCATGATACGTTTATAATAGTGTTTTTTTCAATATTAAAATCTACATTAATACTGCTTATAGGGATTGAGTGGCAAAAAGGAATCAAATCAGGTACTTTTTTAACTGCATTAATAGCCGCTATTTTAGCGATAGTTAAAACATCCCCTTTCTCTAGGGTTTTATTTTTAATTTTCTCGATTGTAGCCTTCGTTAGCTTTATTTTTCCAGATGCCTTTGCAATCCTTGTAACTGAATCTTTATTTGAAATATCAATCATTTATCGAAATATCCATTTATACATAACGAAAAACTTTGTGTTTTAAAAGGTTTTTTTTTATAAAATCTTGACATCTGTTGCTTTAAAATTGATAAAGACTTCAGATCCTATTTCTAAACCCAATTTTTCTTTTGAGAGTTCTGTAATTGTAATTAAAAACTTCTCGGAGCCACTAATAATAATTAAATGACAAATATTCCCAAGATCACGAATATTTTCGATTTTACCTTTAAAGGTGTTCCGATAACTTGTATTTTTTGGAGGTTCTTTAACGATTCCAATACTTTCTGGTCGTATACATACTTTTACTTCCCCTTCTTGTTGATCAGAGGCTGTTATGATTATATCACCCACCTGAATCTGAGATAAACCAGTGTTATTATCTAATTCTGCAATACCATATAAAATATTTTCATATCCAACAAAAAGAGCTGTAAATTCATCCTTTGGAGCAATAAATATTTCATTCGGGCTTCCGATTTGGGTTATTTGTCCATTGTTGAGTACTGCGATGCGATCTGCATATTTTATTGCTTCAAGTGGATCGTGAGTACTCATGATAATAGTTTTTTCTTTATCTTGCTTTATCTTCATTATAAAATCGTCTAATAATTTAACATTCATCGAATCAAGATTAGCTGATACTTCATCTAATAAATAAATTTCAGGATTAATAATAAAATTCATTGCTATCGCAACGCGTTGCATTTCACCCCCAGATAAAGATCGTGCATTTTTATTCTCCATACCGTTGAATCCTATAAAAGTAATAAGTTCTTGTACCGATTTTTTATACTCATCAAGCTTAATACCACGCACCTTTAAACCATACGCGATATTATTAAATAAAGTTGTATTCCGTACTACAGGTTTTTGTCTGACAAATGAGAATTTTCTCCGATAATTGGTCAGTTCTTTTCCTGAAATTTTTGTTATATCTTTTCCATCATAAAATATTTGTCCTTGTGTAGCTGAATCTAGTAAACCTATTATTCTTAATAACGTAGTTTTACCGCTTCCATTTGGGCCAATAATAACAAAGCACTCCCCTTTTTCAACTGTAAAATTGATATTGGAGAGGATACTAATTACTGATTTATCTCCTTTATAAAAATTTTTACTAAGATCTTTTACATCAAGTAGTTTCATACTAATCAGCTCGAGTTTGTAGACGAGTCATTCCATAATTCACAATAAAAGCAGTTAAGATAAGGATTACACCCAAAGCGATTGCCATTCCAAATTCTCCCATACGCGTTTGAAGTACAATGGAAGTAGTAAAGGTCCTTGTTTCCCAACGTATATTACCTCCTACAATCATTACAGCACCCACCTCTGAAATTGCTTGACCAAAAGCGACAAGAAATCCAGCAATTATGGATTTTTTTGAATGTTTTATTAGTTCCCACCATAGTTGTCGTTCATTAGCGCCTAAGGAAAGAACAGTTTCCTTTAAAGAAGGATCGATACTTTCAATAGCTGCCTTTGCGGTCCCCATTATAATAGGAACAGCTAAAAGAAATTGAGCTACTATCATGGCTGTTGTTGAATAAAGTAGTCCTAAAACACCAAATGGACCATTACGAGAAAGTAGTAGATAAACAATCAATCCCATTACCACAGGGGGAAATCCCATAAACGTATTAATCAAATTTGATAATTCTTTCTTTCCCTTGAATTTTCTCAAGCCTATATATGATCCAATTGGCAATGCAACTAAAGCAGCCAGAAACGTTGATGTTAATGAGACTCGAAATGAGACTTCAATAATACCCCAAACTTCTGGATCAAACATGAAGATTAAACGAATAGCTTCTAATATTCCCTCTATAATTTCATTTGCCATAATTCCGACTTATATTAAAAAAATTGATATTTGTTATATTTTTTTTAGATTGTTAAACTTACAAATTCGGCTTGAAATGGAGTCCATATCGCAGTCTCATTATTAGTTGTAGTACAACTTGTTGTACTATTGCACAGTCCAAAACTTGAATGGAATAAAACAGCATTATTTTTTGTGTATGCATTAATTAAGGTCTGACCGTAAGGAGATGTAAGAAAGCCAACAAATCTACATGCAGAAAGGAATTTCACATGTGGATGCAAAACAGGATTAACAGGAATAGCGCCATATGGATTTAGCAGGAAATCTTCACCAACTACAGACGCTGCAAGAATATTCAAAGATGTATAAGTATCATTAAATGACAACCATGTACCTCGATCTACAATCGTATATCCCTCATGAGTTGCATCATCATCTTCCCAAGTCATTAATAATGTTGAAGCCATACCTTGCCCCGTTTCCGTATATTTATCTGGTTGTCCCGCCCATTTTGTTGCAGCAATAACACCAATCTCTCCCCACAACTCTTTTTCTTTTGAATGAGTGCCCGAATTGTCACCTCTTGAATAAAAAGTCATATTCCCTGTGTCAATTGCATCTCGTAATTTCGTCATTACAGTTGTTATATTATCATCTGGTAGCAAATTAGCTGGATTAGACGAATGTCCAACGATTATAAAGTCATTGTACATTACACAAGCGCGATGTATTCCATAGGAAATACCATCAACACCAAGACTAGAATTAACAAAATCATCTTCTCTCGATCTTGAATGAACTAGAATTACGTCAGCATTTCCATCTTTCCCATACTGTATTGCAGTCCCAGTTCCAACTGATAACACTTTTATTTGAATTCCCGTCTGTTCAGTAAATTTTGGAAGTAAATAGTCTAATAATCCTGAATCATATGTGGAAGTAGTAGTGGCTAATGTTATTTTTTCTGGATTTTGGGCATTCAAATAATCTATTGCAAAATATGCTCCAATAGAACCACCTGCAATAATCACTATAGCTAATATTACAGCTGTTTTATGTTCAAGTATTCTTCCTTTTAAAGTTTTTCTTGAAGACATCTTATTTTTTCAGATTTTTTTTGTTTGATAAAACGATAGGTATCACCGTCTTTGTAGCTATGACCATTATGTACAATCATACATATCGTCTGTTAAATGCTTAAATCACAAATTATTTATAAATTTACCTAGAAAAAATAATAAAAAAGAGGAGTTAGAAATGAATAATTCTTTACATATTCAAAATTCCATTTTACTTACAGCTAATCAGTTTTTTCTTTAAGTGGTGTGAGGTCAGACGCATCCTTTAAAAAAAGTATAGCATGAGACATCAATAGAATATTGAGTACATATGTAATATCAATCAAGAAATATATATCAATCTGAAATCGTCCATACCTTGCATTCCCAATTAACAAATCGGAGAACACAAAGATCGCTGAGGCCAAAACAATCATTACGCGAAATATTATTGATCTTTGGGTATAACCCAATCCAAACCAAGAGATACATGCCATAGATCCAATAGCAGCTACATACGGGATTACTATTAGAGACTCTGTGTCACTCCAAACAAATACAATAAAGGCCACTGGAATAAATATAGCCCAAAATATTACAGATGTTATGAAAACACGACGAAGTTTTGGATGACTTAGTGGAACTCGTGGACCAATCGAAAAAATTCCTGAGAAAGCAATAATTAAGGAAAACTGCATTAACAAATACACAATAACTCCGATGATAAAATCATAATGAATGGTAATAGTAGCGATAAGTCCAACGATCATTGAGATTACAATCCAATTTAGAAAGCGTTGTGGTTTTAGTTGATAAGTATCTACGGGATTAGTGCTGTTTATAATATCCTCAAACTTTTTAGTATCAATCGAGTAAAATCTAATAATTAAAGTAGATAATGTTATAATGATGCTAGCAAGCCATGCAATGAAAACAATCTTTGATCCTTGAATTTGATTAATAAGTTCTGATATTATTATTGTTATAAAACCTGCTATCCCCAGTATAGAAGGTAAAATAGTATATTTTGATAGTTTTAGATTCATTTTTCCATCATCTTTGACTTATAAATTTAACATATTCTAAATGCTAATTAAATAAAAAGGTTATGAAAAGATTTTCATTCCCTTGATGGGATAAAGAATGCTAATAAAATAATATAATTATGGTTCTATTTTGTAGCTTTTAAAGTGAATAAAAGAGGAATTTCTGCTTTTTGGTTTTTTAAATGACAATAACCATCGGGTCCTTTTTCTGCAAACGGGAATTGCTTCCAGACAGTGAACGGATATTCATTTAGAAATTCAATTCTCAAACCCGCTTCAATAAGTGAATTAATGATATCTGACATGCTATGAGCCCATTCATATTCTTTTTTTGGTTCAATTTTAACATCTGAACCATATGATCCATCAGCAGTAAATTCCATCGGTTCTGGATGATAGAAGTAATTGTAATAAACCTGAAGGTCTTTGATATCTTCAGTTTCATTGTCAAAAACCATTGAAAATGGATGAATTTCAGCAATGTAAAAGAATCCACCTGGTTTTAGGAAATGAGTAATGATTTTTCCCCATTCTTTTAGATCGTATAGCCAACAGAGTACTCCGATTGAAGTATATACAATATCAAATTTTTCAGTTAGAACCTTAGGCAAATCATAGAGATTTGATTCAATGAAATTAGCTTTAAGTTTCGCTTGCTTAGCAAGTAGTTTTGCTAATCGAACTCCCTCACTGGATATGTCAGTTCCTGTAACTGTTGCTCCTTCTCTTGCCCAAGAAAGTGTATCAAGACCAAAATGACATTGGAGATGTAATAATGATTTACCTCTCACATTTCCCATTTCTTTTAATTCATAGGATTTCAGGGTATTTTGCCCTTCTAAAAATGCTTTAACGCTATATTCTTCACTTTCTGCTTCATAATGTAACCTAGCAAACGCATCCCAGAGTTCTTTGTTTGCATCAAAATATTTTTTATTCAAATAATATCACTCTCTCCTCTTCATTAAAAATAATTCAAAACACTAAGTATTTAAATTTTTCATCAGATATTAACCATGCTTCTATGAAATCATCTCTAGCCCTTGTGTTCCAAATATTTTCAATATTCTGGATACCGTAACTTAGATCGATTAGTAATTCTCTATCAACAACATATTCCTCATGTGACGGATAAATTTCAATGTTCCCTCTTTCTTGAAAAAGGTTTAACAATTTTAAGAGACTCGTTAGATGAGTAGTGAAATCTTCTTTTGAAACATATATAGCACCATAATGAGCAGTATCACCAGTAAAAAGCTCATTTCTATTTGTTAATAAAGAAATTGAGCCTGAAGAATGTCCTGGTGTATGAATAACTTTAACCGATAGTTCACCTAACTCTATAATTTCATTATCATCTATAGATTTAATATTTTTAACAGGTGGAATAGTAAAGTTATTGCTTTCAAATAGTTTAGCGATTTCTTTAGGAGAATCTTTTAAGAAAGAAATATCCATTGGTTTGGAAATTGAATTTATTTCTTCATTGTGAATAAGAATTTCATCAAATTCATAATTTCCACCTACATGATCAAAATGAGAGTGGGTATTAATTACCAATAGCGTTTTGTCTTGAATTAAATCATCTACGACTGGTTTAAGAGGGAATAATCCACATCCTGTATCAATCAATAGAGCAGAATGAGATCCAATAATTAAAAACAAATTATCGTAAGTAGTATAAAATCGAGGATCAATTTCATCAAGTCTTTCTCGTATCACATACAAGTACTCTTTATGTTTTATGATTTCAAACCAATTTCTATTCTCGCTATAATCCCCCATAAATTAATTCATCTATCTGCGAGGTATATTTTGAATTTAGAAACAATATGTAAAAAGATTGATATAGAATTATTCTGTTATATTTATAAATATAAGCTTATTTCCTATAGTAGATTAGTATGGCGACATGGGGTGCTCATTTTCGTATTGCAGAGAATATTCTGAAAGAATATCCTAATTTAAAAAGAAAGTATTTTGCCATAGGTAATATAGCCCCTGATGGCGGAGTTCCTAACGAAAATTGGACCTCCTTTACACCATCTAAGGATATAACTCACTTCATCATTGCAAAGGATGATTTTATGGTAATTAAACTAGATAAATTCATTCTAAATGATATTGAATTTTTTTCAAGATATTTGAAGGATATAAATTTAAGTTCTCTGGAAAGCTCTCAATCTTTTCTTCTTGGGTATTTTACTCATCTCATAACAGATAATTTATGGAATTATTATATTATGAAACCATTAAAAGAAAAGCATTTGGAAGAGCTTCGAAGTGATCTAAATTTTATATGGAAGGTTAAATCAGATTGGTATGATTTGGACAAGATATACTTGACAGAGAAAAAGGATTCTTTATTTTGGACAGACTTTCTAAAGACGGAATATGATGAACATTTCCTTGATTTTCTACCCAAAGAAGGGATTCTACATCAGATTAAACTCATTAAAAATTTTTACCAGATCTCTGAGGAGGAATATTCAAGAATTTCAAAGAGAGAGTATGTTTATCTAAAAAAGGAAGAAATGGATAAATTCATTCAAGATTCTACTCAGGTGATATTACTTATACTTGAACAAGTTTTTAACAAGAATTTTAACCTTACAGGAAAAATATCATTTTTAGATGATATTATCAACTGGAATTGAGAATGTTACTAACGAGTTTTTTATTTGATCTTTCCTCTAGTTTCATAATAACATGATAACTTAATCTCCCAATCTGTACTTTCACTGAAACATGTCCTTGCCATAATTTATATATTGCTCTTAATACAAGAGTCATTAAAATAAAAACACCAGCGGCAAAGAACCAAATATCAATCACATTTAATTGGTTGAGAAAAAGGAAATGTAGTATATTATGAGTAAGGAAAATTGTTAAGGAGTAATATGAGAAATAAAAGAATAACTTATAACTCTTTTTTGTCTTAATAATTTCAAAAATTTCAACTGACAAAAGTAATGAAATCAAAACAATATTTATTCCTAAAGAGTAAATTACCCAAGATAAGCTTTCCCTTAATAAATATCTTGGAAATTCATAAAAAACTCCAAAGAGAATGAGGAACGCTCCAACTACCACCGATGGAAGTAGATAACTATATCCGAAAGATTTCCTTTTATTATTTTTAGATGAATCCGAATAGAATGCCTCAAAAAGAGAATCCCCGATTACTGTTCCAAATAAAAAAAAGGGGAAGAATACTAATAGTGGAACTAAATGAATCCCACTATAAAACACATGAAACAAGACTCCATATAAACTCAAGGTGCCTTCATGTGGTAATAATATATTAATTATGAATGGATTTACTATCCATAAAGCACATCCGAGGGTAATTCTAAACAGTTTTGAAGTTTTTAAAAGTGGCCATGCTATAATCAGTGAAATAGCTGCTGTTAGCAAAACAAACCAAGTCCAAATCCATTTAGGGGCCATTAAAGAAATAGCAATAAAAATATTATAGAGTAAAGCAAGTATAAAAATAAAAAATGCACGCATGAGGTAAGAATTTCTTATAGCTCGATGAGAATAACCTTTTGTATTGTTAACTTTTTTTAGTTTGTTTCTATAGGATAATGCTATGCTAATACCTGAAATGAATAGCAACCCTGAGGCCCCAAAAGAGTCAAAAATCATTACAGTAATTCGATGCAACCAAATAAATTCACTTTTTAGCCACCAATCAATTAAGTGTGTTAAAACTATCCAGAACATGCATAATCCACGGAAAACATCAATACTTTTTAGTCTATGAGATTGCATTTGAAGAAGTATAGCCAATTACGAAATTTCGCAAAAAACAATTTTTTTTATAAAAAATAGGGATTGTGTCAATATAAAGCTATGATCGAGAGATATATTTTCAAAAATATTCTATGAGATTGCCTAAAAATATATAAACTAAAAAAAAAATAAATTAGGGTAATGTTACTTTCCCACTATTTTCGTCAAGATTAAGAATTCCTTTAACTGCAAGCTGTTTTATAGTGCGAACTGCCATTATTGGTGGAACATCTAAGAGTTTTTTTAAATCATCTAATTTTGCTTCTCCCTGGTCCATGATTGTGGCTAATATATCAACTTCATGAATTTCTTCGTCAGAATTTTCAATCAAAAATGAAGTAAAAAAATTTTCTTGTCTCAATTGATTAATTTTAGCTTCTAGATCATCCATCTTTTTCTGGTAAGTATTATTTAATTCTGCTTCACGGTTTTCATTTTCAACAGTTTTTTGATCTAGTGCTGTTTTGTCTTCTTCTTTAATAGTTATTTTTTCATTTACAGAACCAAGTTTTTCCTCAAGTTGGGTAAGTTCAAATGCCGGTTTTTTCAAATCATTAACGCTTGTTTCTAAAGTATTTGTTAGTTCAGAAATTTTTGAATTGAACTCATCCTTTTTTGCTTTAAGCCCTTCTATTGTTCTGTCTAATTCTTCGGATTTTGTTCTTAATTCTGTTAACTCTGAATTCTGAGCAGATAATTTTTCCTTGATTGTTTCTTCTTCTTTTTGTTCAGCTTGCATAAATTTCCATGCTTCTCTTAACTGAGAAAGAACTTCTTCATTATGTTTTTGTAGAACTTGCCAATAAGTGTCGTAAGCGGTCTCAAATTGTTCAATCAATGCTAATATTTCTGGTGAACTCATTAGAAATCAACCTCCCCTTTTAATGTTACTGTTCCACCTGCTTCATCATACTCAATGGGTCCATTTTTTTGAACCATTTTCACAAGTATATTTCTGAATACATCTTCCCTTAAACCACTAGCTGAGACCAAGGCTTTTATTTCTAAGGTAGACTGTGGCAGTAAAGCATTAATTACTTTTAGTTGTGGGGATTGTATATAACCAGCTTTAATTAAAGATTTCATTGCGGCCGCTCGTATTGCATATGAATTACTAAACTTCTCTTTTTTATTAAAATCTCCTTGAAGTTGAGTTTCAAGTTCTTTCATTTTATTATCAAATTTCTCTTGAATATCTTTTAATTCTACAAGCCTATTTTCCAATTCTTCTAGACGGCTAGTTCGAGTTGATAATTCTTCTTTTTGTGTTGTTATTTTAGTTTGAGTTTCATTTAATTCATTTTGGGCATCTTGAATTTTATCAAGAAGAGCTTGACGTTGAGTTGTTAGCTCTCCAATATTTTCTTCTAATGAAGTAATATCACGTTGATTCTGTGAGATTTTATTTTTTAAAGAATTAATCTCATCGTCGTTAGATTCGATGTTCCTTAGATGAGTAGTTTTTTCTTCTTCGAGATTTTCAATATTTCCGAGGATATTAGTTGGCTGAGATTGCAATTTCGGTACTGAATCTGAATTTAATCTATTTAACTCCTCAATAATTGAGAGTATTTTTTTTAAAGATGATTTCGTATCAGTAAGACTCATTTTAATTTCTCCTATTTAAAAAGTTATATCAAATCTTTATAAAATAATAGTGTAGATTTTTATAAATTTTGATTTTTAGGTAAGGCAAAAGAATATTATATTTCTTTAGAAATTTCTTTAATAAAGGAAGTTGATCGAATCGGACCATAGGGAAGGTTCCTTCTTTCTATAATTATGTTTAACTGCTCAATGATTTTCTTTGTAAAATAATTAAAATCAAATTGAAAGGATGAGTTTGTTTGATAATATTTTCTTAGAAATATATTAATAAGATCAATTTTATGCCTAGGTTCATCCATATCAAATAATCCAGGGCTTGTATCGAGTAATGAACAACAAATCCATGCTAAATCATCTATATGATTTCCCTCATACGAATCTTCAAAATCTACTCCATACATGATTTCTCTTGAAGGATCTAAGATAAAGTCTCGTAATCTTGTATCTCCTTTATTCAAAACAAAAAGTTCCTCAGATCGACGCTTTCTTACAATGTTTTTTTTATGTAATTCAGCAAGCCATTCAGCAAGTTTTTCAATACTTAAAATTATCTCCGTTTTCAAGTCAGGCTCTAAATCCTCTAATTTTTCATTATTTTTTAAATTATCATTGATGAAATCACAAAGATTAAAACCTTCAACTTTTTCTAAAATTAAGTAAGGTTTTTTTAAGGACAATATTTTAGGAACATGAAAATTTTGATTTTTTAATCTCGTTAAGATATTATTTTCACTTACTATATTTTTTGTTCTAAAGATTTTGATAATAAACTCTTGTGGAAAATCTTGTAGTTTTTTATCAAAAACCAAGTGGACTACCGTGTTTTTTCTGCTATCTAATTCATAGATATTAAAATTATAATTATCTTTGCGAAATTCAGGGATTATGCCTTTTAGATCCTTAACAATTTTGTTCTTAATGGCTTGTACGCTCATCTCGGATATTGTTTTTGTTTTAAACTAAATTAGTATTCTTATAAAGCTCAAGATAATATACATCTATAAAATTATGTGTTATCAAGTATCTAATTAATCCACTAATTAATGAATTCTGAGAAAAATATGTTATTTTCCTTCTTTAATTTTGTGTAGAATAGTCTCTCTTACTTCAGAAAATTCAGGAATTACAACAATTCCTTCCATTTTTTTTAGCTTTTCAATATTTTCCAATTCAATGTCTCTTATTTTAAGTACAAGGGGAGATCCATCAGGTCTTGTTGTGGTTATGGGTTCTAGATCTTGATCTGAAGGAAATATATGTACATCCATTCCCCCTTTAATGGCTTGTGCAACACAATTAGTAATTAATGTATCGGCTATTCCTTGGACAATTTTAGCTACTGAATTTGCCGAAACAGGACACACTAAAAACATATCATATTTTCCTACTTGTAATGGACCCGCATAAAAAGGGATATTAGGTGTTTTTTCCACCTTAATTTTTTGAACCGTCTTTGTTAGAGCTAACCACTTTTTATACCATTTTACAACAGCGGCACCCTCTTTTGTTAGGATAACCGTCAAATCTATATTAGGATCCTCTTCCAATTCTTTCATTATATCAATACATTCATCTAAAACATAACCAGTTCCCGTGATTCCCCAAATAATATGTTTACGATGTTTTTTTTCTTCCATTTTATAGGAGCACCTTATTTTTTAATATATATTATCTTAATCATAGATATTTTAAATTTTTTTTATAAAATCTAAAGAAAAGTATTATTAACGCTTTCATTATAATTCATTAACTGGGAAGCTTTAAAATAAATAAGAGTGATATAACATGAATAACTCTAAGTATATCTACTTGGATAATGCTGCTACAACCCCAATGGATCCTCGGGTTATTGAAGAAGTAAATAAACATTTTAAAGAGACCTATGGAAACTCTATGAGCCTACATTCAGTAGGACAAAAAGCTGCTCAACTTTTAATAAAATGTAGAGAACCTATAGCATCACTTATCAATGCTCATAGGGATGATATCTTTTTTACTTCTTCTGGTACTGAGGCCGATAATATTGCTATTTTTGGGGTTGCTTCAAGGTGTGAAAAACGTGGTAGCCATATTATTACCTCTAATATTGAACACCATGCTGTTGAAAATCCATATAAACAATTGGAGAAAAGAGGTTTTGATGTTACTTTTTTACATGTTGATAAATTTGGTCTTATTAATATAGATGATCTAGACAAAGCAATTACAGATAAAACAATTCTAATTAGCATAATGTTTGCTAATAATGAAATAGGTACAATTCAACCTATGAAAGAGATCGGAGCTATAGCAAAAAAACATAACGTTATCTTCCATACTGATGCAGTACAAGCCTTTGGAAAAGTTTTTATTGATGTGAACGAGATGAACATAGATTTATTATCTGCTTCAGCTCATAAATTATACGGACCAAAAGGAGTAGGAATGCTCTACATTAGGAATAAAGGAGTTAAGGAAGGCTGGGGAAAATTTATTGAACCAATTATGCATGGTGGCGGTCATGAAAGAGGTATGAGACCTAGTACTGTAAATATTCCGGGCATAGCTGGATTTGCTAAAGCCGCAGAGATAGCAGAAGAAGAATTAAATGATGAAATGGAAAGACAGATAAAATTACGTGATAAAATCATTAAATGGGTAACTGATAATATCGAAGATTCATTTCTCAATGGGCATCCAACCAAAAGACTTCCTAATAATGTTAATTTAGGATTCAAATATATAGAAGGTGAATCAATTGTATTAGATTTGGATATAGAAGGTATAGCAACATCCACGGGTTCAGCTTGCTCCTCTGAATCCTTAGATCCATCTCATGTATTATTAGCAATTGGTCTAAAACCTCAAGAAGCCCATGGTTCTTTAAGAGTCTCTTTAGGGAGATTTACTACAGAAAAAGATGTAGAATATTTCTTAGAAAAACTACCAGCTGTTATTGAACGATTGAGAAAAATGTCTCCACTTAAAAAGGGAGTAGAATATATGTTTTCAGATTCCCCGAATAAAGATCATCAATAGTTAATTATAACAATAATCAATTTCTCTACTCATACAAGGAAAAATTCGAAAGGATTATTGTAAAAGAAATTTTCTTCTATGTAATGAGCATAGAGGAATTTAAATTTTCAACTAAAACAATCTTAATCGAAAAAAAAGAGGATATAAGCTCTTCTTACAAAATTAAAGCATATAATACTAAATTAAAATTTATGGAAGAGAGGAAAATTCCTCAAAAGCCCATAAATGACGTGTTAAATGAATTATTTCTCAAGAATAACTATATATCAAATAACACTAAAAACTCTATTTCTAAAATTATTTATTCCCAGAAAACACGGATATTAATCTTAATCACTAATTCAGGCAAAGATATTATAATCAATCGCGATAGATTAGTTAGAGATTTTGGATGGTTTTTTTTTATTCAGAAATCTGAAAAAAAAGAGAAAGTATCAAAAGAGAAAAAATCCAAAAGGAGAGAAGAGAAAAAAAAAGAAATAACTATTCAAAAAGAGAATTACCAATTTAAAGATCTAGTAATCTCTGTGAAAGAAAAAGAGAATATGCGTTCACTTTATCATACCAAGGAATATCGACATTATTTGAAAATAATTAAATCACAGAATATAACTCAAGTTCCAGCAAAAGAGGTACTTGATGATTTTTTTAATAAGGATAAGCTTGTTCCAATTGAAGAAAAAAAAGGGATAAGAAAGATCATCTATTATCAAAAAGAAAAAGTAATTGTTATTAAATCTCTTATAGGGGATGAGATGTATGAGAATTTAGAAAACTTGGTTAAGAAATATGGATGGTATTTTTATATAACTGGAGTACCTGTTGGAGATAGTGAATTATGCATCGCAATTGATAAAATTGAAAAAAGATTTAATGAAAATTACTTTACAAATATATCTCTAATAAGTGAAGAGGGAAATTCTAAAGATATTAGGGTAACAATTTATCCTATTGTTTTAAAGCCTAATCATAATAGCCATATCTTGGGTTTGGGAAAACTCAATATTTTATTAGATTGTGGATTATCACCTGAAAAAACCGAAAAAGAAACAGAAGAGATAAAAGAAGAACAGGAAGTTCAAGAAGAAAAAGATGTAGAAGAGAGAGAAGAAAAAGAAATCATTGATGAAGAAGTTACAGAAGGAGATCTGAGGTATATCGAAGAATATCTTCAAACCCTACCTCAACTTATTATAGAAGAAGAAAAGACGAGGAACGATGAAGTAATTGAGAAGACGGAAGTAATAAGCTCAGGTACTATACCTCAAAATCCTAAAATAGATGCTATTTTTGTCTCGCATAGTCATTGGGATCACATCGGTGGGTTGAAAGAAATAATTAAACTCTATCCTGATATCCCCATTCTAAGTTCCCATATAACTATGGATCTCTTTCTACTCCGGGATTCAAAATTCCTAAAACAGGAAAATCATGAAGAAATTGAAGAAGAAGAATACCAAAATATTATAAAAAACGTAATTTATGTAGAAAATGGCACTAAAATAGAATTCAAAGAAAAAGATTGCTTCTTATCCTTCTTCCATGCAGGACATATGCCTGGTGCATTGATGATGCTCGCAAAAGTAAATAATTTCAGATTACTCTACACAGGAGATTATACATATAATGATATAACACCATTCGCTGGGACGAAAAGGTACCTAGAACAAATATCTCGTCCTATTGATTATTTATTAATTGATGGTACAAGCGCTCGAGAAGATTTTGGTAATATTTCTGATCAATTTCACAGTTTGATTTTATTTTTAGAACAAAAAGCAGAATATGGTGATAATTCATTAATCGGAGCAGATCCTTCAAGTTTAGCAATCTCTTTTATGTTAACCTTCTGGAGATATTTTAGAAAGCTCCAATTAAGGCGTGATTACAAGAATCGCCCAAACATTTATGTAGATATGATGGTGCGAAAAAACATTCAAGTAATTAACCATCGATATGAATATATCCATGGACCAATTTCTCGATTGATTAGAGATAAAGCGAACCCATTTAATAGCATAAAGTTTAGATGGTTTGATCATGATAGTCTAGATTTTCTACGTAAGAAAAATAACATAATTATCTCTCATCCTCCCGATCTTTCTTATGGATTAATAAGAAAGATAATAAATAGTGTAGGGCGCAACCCACACAATTTTATATTTCTTGCTGGTTCAATTCATGAATCTCCTGGTTTAGAACTTGTTGAGGGGGCTGAAGAAATTGAATTTTCTGAGACATGGAAAATGCCCTTTCGCGCCTTGCTACTCAACACTTTTGCTCCTAATATTAAAATAAAACTTCATGCTGATAAAAACCAATTACGTGAGATGATAAAAGCTTTAGATCCTAAAGAAGTATGTTTTTTCCATCAATCTGCCAAAAAGTTAATAGATGTCGTTGAATATATAAAAGAATTAGGCGTTGAGAAAGTTTCTTTACCAAAAAAGAGACAACTCTCAATACTGAATTAAAAGTTTTATACGAAATAAACAATAAAACTTTAAGTCAATAATTTCTTCTTCTTTAATGAACTACATAAGCAATAAGGTGAGCTATAATATACTCTGAAAAAGTAATGGAGCACTTTAAAAATCCCAGAAATATGGGAGAAATGAAAGATGCCAACTCCGTAGGTGAGGTGGGAAATGAGATTTGAAAAAATCTCACCCAATATCCCACGTGCGGAGATTTAATGTACATATATATCAAAGTGAAAGAGGAAGACGGTCAAGAGATAATTGAAGATATATCTTTTCAAACCTTTGGTTGTGCTGCCGCAATTGCTACATCTTCCATGGTAACAGAAATGGCCAAAGGAAAAACCTTAGATGAGGGATTAGAAATTACTAGAGGAGATGTTGCAGAAAATCTAGATGGATTACCCCCTATTAAAATGCATTGTAGCAATTTAGCTGCTGATGGATTGCACGAAGCTATAAAGAAATATCGTGAAGAGAAAAAATCTAGCATACATTAAAATTGGGAAGTTTTTAAGCATCTCTTCATTCAAACATTAAGTATAAATTCTTTGCACTAATTTTAAAAATTATAGGTTTAATCTGAAATAAAAGGTGTATAAAGATTTATTCAGATATTGTACTTGATCATTTCAAAAATCCTAGAAATCAAGGAGAAATGAAAGATCCTGATGCCGTCGGAAATGCAGGAAGCGCTGTATGTGGGGATTATATGCACGTTTTTATTAAAGTTAAAGAGGAAGATGGAAAAGAGATAATAGATGAAATTTCATTCCAAACTTTTGGTTGTGCAGCAGCTATTGCGTCATCCAGTATGCTCACGGAGATGGCTAGGGGAAAACCTTTAGAAGAGGCAGAAAAGCTAACTAAAATGGAAATTGTTGATGCCTTAGGCGGATTACCTGAACCTAAAATTCATTGCAGTGTAATGGCTGCAGACGGATTAAAAGAAGCAATTAGAGTGTATCGCGAGAAAAAGCTTAAGTAACTCGATTTTCCTTAAATAATGAAATCTATTTAATATAAATTTCTTAAATTTCGACTGAATTGCTGCCATCAATAACTTTTACATTAGAGATATAAGAGATTTTCTGAATATCTGATAATAATCCTACTTTTGAATCGAGCTTCTTCGAGATTTCTTCTCCTTTCTTAAAAGATAATAATTTCGATTTTTTCTTGAAAGTGACAATGAAACTAATACGGTTTGTATTCTCATCTATTGAATCTATTCCTAACATTGTATAATATTTCAAATGGCGCACGAATATCGGGCTTAAAATCAGAGAATAATCTTCAGAAACGGGAAAATCAAGCTCAATAATATCTTGAGCTAAGCCTTTAGCTCCAAATTTTCCATAAGTCATGAAGTACATTAAACTACAACCAACTGTGGTAAGCATTATTCCTACCAAATAAAACCGAGTGCCACAAGCCATTCCTACAGCCATTACAAAAAAGATAAAACCAACATCCCTAGTTTCTTTAAGGGCATTTCTAAATCTCACAATGGAGAGTGCTCCCACTAATGTAAATGCTCGGGCAATATCTGTGCCAATGATTATCATAATCATTCCTACAATAACTCCTAACAAAACTAAAGTTTGAGTAAAATTTTGAGAGTATGAAATACTTCGATGAGTACCTCGATAGGTTATTCCAATAAGGATTGATAAAATGATACTCCAGAAGAATACAATTATTACGTCAGTAATTTCTATAGGTGATATAATTGAACCTAAGCTAAGAAATGAATCTTCAATAAACTTTCTTAGAAAGTCATCTAACCACATAATATGAGAAAAATTTTGTTCTAAATTAAATTTATGAAATATTAAATCAAAGCAAAAATCTTTGTTTTTTCTAATCCTGCAGCGAATTTTGAAATCTTATACTGCACACAATCATTTTTTTGAATTATTTTAATAGCCCATTTAGGAATAATATTGTTAAATTTTACCTCCATTATACAAATATTTGGAGGAATTATATATCTCGATCCAACCCCGAATCGAAGGTCAAGGTTATGCTTTCTCACCTTTAAATTCGTATCGAATGTTAAACGAAAGGTTTTTTCAACTCTTGACATATAAGGTTGCCTGTGATAAGATACAACACATACAGGTTTTACATTATATTTCTTATAAAGAAACCAAATTTCATCTAAAGTGGACTTATCCTGTGCAGATGCATTTTCATAAAAATTTTTAGCTTCATTGTTATAACTGTCTAAAATACTTACCGCCTTGTTAAGAGGTACAAATATCCTGCTTTTTGCAACGTTTTCATTTATTTTTTTCTTAATCTCGATAAAAGCGTATTGTTGACTGTCTCTAGAGTAATTAGGATAATGTCGTATTCTAAGTTTTTTCCTAATTGCTATTCCATTTCTTTTCTCAAGAAAAGAATGTTGGAAATGTGAATCAAAATACAAGCTTCTAACCTCATAATTGTAATTATTACGAACATGAGGATCCAATTTCATGAAAGGAGGAATATAAGAAAGTATTCTATCTCGTTCCTCTAATGAAATTTGATATTTAATTTCAAATCTATTGAAATATTTTTGAAAGCTCTGGATTTTTTTCACCTATTCGATTGTTTGTTTTTTGATTTAAGGTAATTGAGTATAAACAAATTGAGTACGACCTATTAAATAAGTCAACACTCGGGATTTATCATAGTTAAAATAACTTTCATGAATTATAATGGGGTAACCTACAACAGGATACGGATCAGTATAATCGAATGGAATAATTACTGTTGGTTTAATAAAATCAAACCATTGTTCTACTTGTAATATTAATGATGCAGCATTATTTACAATTTCTTCATGAGAGTCGTAGTATGCATCAACAAAATCTGAATCGGTTATTGCATTATCCCATAACGGTCGTGGACTTGGTGAAATCTGTGCCCAAATGCTGATAGCATCATACCAATGTTCATACCCAGAAAGTAATGGTGCATTTCGAAAATCAGGAGCTCCGAAAGCGATCATAGAATTATGCCCCATGTTTAGGGTCTGTTCAGCATCCCAAGGTAAAAAAATAAAACCATAATGAGGATCAGAATATAAGAAGTAATTATGAGGAAGAAATATATAATCATCCCAATTGCCAATGAAATTGCTTGCTGCAAAATACCTGGCTAAAAGATCTATATTAGCAACATCTTGAATATTACTCCAATTATAATTAATGTATTGGACGAATTTCTCCAAATCAGAATAATCATCTTGTTCTTCATTTGTTCTCAATTCGTAAACTCGACGACCATCCCAGGAAAAATAATTTTTTATACTTGGAAGATTAGCAAGATTAGCGTTAAGATCTGTAGTTTTATAAAGATTTCCATTAGGGTTTTTAAAGTTATAGTTTAGGAAGGTCTTATCAATATCCTCTGTAAGTAAATACAACCCTTTGTATTCTCTAGGTTTAACTATATCTCCATTTTCATCCGTTTCAGTAAGAAAAAGTTTCGCCCAACTAGTTCTTGGGCATGGATATCCGAGATTTTTATAGATTTCATAACTCGCCATTTCATTCATAAAGGAATAATCTGTTGGAGCTGCTCGTATATTTAGCCTTCGTAATCCTAAGAATCGTCGATTTTCATTTTCTGGTAGATAAGAATATTGTAAATCTCCGATATATAATTCCGTTTCGCTAAACTTTAATTTAAAAGAATCTTTGGGATATAAAACATTATAATTAGCACGAACCCTAAACCCAACATTTTCTATCGAATATTCATCAATTGAAACATCAGCCGGCATAAAGAGACGGTTTGTCCAACGATTACTGTCATGTTTACGAATCATCATATCATCTAAGTAATCTATTTGAATAACAACATTGACCTCATGGATTTTTTGAGTTGAAAATAATAAAGATGATTTGAAATAATATCTTCTGGCGGTGGGAGTTGAAAATCCTAATATATTATCATCAGCACGGTAAGGTGATTTAAAATTATCAAAAAATACATTAGGTTGCTCAGTTAAGATGTTATCCAATAAATTACATCTGTTTATTATCCAGTTTTCAACTGTATCAGTGATATTTTCAACTGAATTATCGTCATTTAAAGATCGAGTAAGTGAATTTTGGATTGGTATGTAAAGTTCTTGGAAACGATTTATTAGATCATCTAATTTCCAAATATTAGTTCTTAAATAACTCCAACGGTTAATAATATCTGATATAAACCCATCGTTTATCGAAGAATTATCAGGAAATAAGAGTCGATGGTATAATTTACTCCAGACTACAGAGTCAATTTGATTTTCACCACTATTTAACCAAAGATCAATAGGGATAGAACCGTGTTCGGAAAAACCCCAGCATTGTGCAAAATCCCAAGGTAGAAAAAAGAAAACCCCCGAAGTTTTATGGTTATACACCATATAATATGAAGATCCTTCTATAATTTCATGACCAACTAATAACCCAAATAATAGGTTATCAATTAAAGTAATATTATCAAATATCGTAAAAATACCATATTCATGGTTGAACAGTTCTTCCTCTGATGCATTATTAACAAACTCAGTAAGATTAATAGGAATTTGAGAAAAATCAATTGTATTTGGATATAATTGCTCCATTGGAGGATTAGTAGCTGTAGGATCTAGATAGAAGTCACCGTTCCAATTATTCGCCTTAAATATCATATCATTTTCCTCGGGATTACTAATATCTTCTTGCTCTAAATTCATAAATTTTCGATCTATTCTCTCAGAGAGTAAATAGAGACCTTGGTAATTCTCATTTATATAAACTTCTACAAACTTAGATTGCGGAAGTTTACAATAAGAATTGTTATCTTCTAGCATATTAAAAACATCAAAAGCTAGTTTTGTCCTTAAAGCGTCTAAATTTTTACCAGAAGGTAAAAGAATCCAATCGTCATCATCACGAATTCGAAATAAATTTTCACTTTGATATAACTCAAAAGAAAAACCCCCATCAGAATCCCTTCTTCTAATTTCGGCAGCTAAATAGTGATTGGCCCATTGAGATTTTACAAATTCATTAGAAATCGGAGAAATCTTTATAAAGCATTGTTGAGCAGAATTTGTTACTTCATTTGATACTTTAATATTAATTATTGGTACTTCTGGAGTATATGAGATCGAATTTGTAGTATCCTGATAAGAAAAATAGACAAAAGTCGAAATGGTGATAACCGAAATGATGAGGAAAGGAACTAATTCTCTCTTAAGTCGAGATGGCTTTAGTTTTTCGAGTTGAACAGACATTTTGATACCTTATTTATTTTCAAAATTTTAAAGCTTTCTAATAATAAATAGATATCGAATTGTTGAGTAGGTTGTGGTGTAAGAAAAATTTTTCAGAAGTGGTTTATTAAAATTGTTGATAGCTTTTCCCAATAATTCTCTATATTCCAGTCTTTTTGATCTTTGATTTTCGAAGATATATCTTTAAAAATTTCTTTTATTTTTAAAGAAGCGAAATAATTTATCTTAGGTGCGACCAATCCAATCATATAACGTCTTTCTCCTCCCCTCACAGAACTATCTTGAAAAGAATCAAAGAAGATATAACCATCTCGATTGAAGTTTTTAATATTAAGTAATATACCCTCTGCTTTACTGATGTTTTCATACCCATAGAGGGAAACTATTGCATGGAATAATTGTTGTCCCAGCCTTTCAATTGAAAAAGAAGAATTTCCATTTTTTGGAAAATTAGATATTAATTTTGGACCTGTTTTATCATCCCAAAATACAACTAATAGGATAACATGACTTTTCTCTTCTTCTGTAATTGACGGAATTGTTTTCATCTTAACAGAGGAAAGTAAAACTTCAAGTTTTGCATTGATTTCTTTTATATTTTTATTCCGAGAGATTTTTCCAGCTATAATCGCAAGTAGATCTTCAGTGTGAAATGGTTTTGTGAGATAATCGTCAACACCTAACATTTTCCCCAACCGAACATCTTCAGGAGTATTATGCCCTGATAAAAAAATGAAAGGAATATGATTGAGCATGTTTTTATTCGAGATAGCTTCAAATAAATTATAACCATCCATTTCCGGCATAACAATATCACTTATGATAATTTCAGGAATCTTTTTAGAAGTATAACGTAGTTCCAAAGCAACTTGTCCATTATTTGCAGTGATTACGTCGTAATCTTTCACTTCTAATAAATGTCGTATATTTCGTAACAATCCTAAATCATCATCTACAACAAATATTAAAGGTTTCACAGTTAAGAACTCGCTTTTCTTGTTTTCATAGCAGAATTTTTTTAAATTTAAAGGGAGAAAATTTTTCAATAATAACAAAAATATCCCCTTTTTTATGATTTCTGGAAAGGAAAATCTTATAAAGATGAAATTTTATATCGCGATAATAAAGCTGGTATTATAAATTGTAGTGATAAAATTAATTAAGAATATCTTTATCTAAAGCCTATAATCAAAAAACAGCAAAAATAAAGAGTTGATTTAAATTTTATTACACACATACACACTAAGCCCTTACCATTGGATTTTTATGCTAGTAGGGGGAATTGCTTTAGTTGTAGTAAACCTATTTATTGCTAAATATATGCATAAAGATGCGCTTAAAAGAGACATTAAAAATAGCGAATTCTGGTTATTAATCGGTTTTATTTTAGGTGTACTTGGTTTACTTCTTTATGTTTTCGTTCGGAAAAATTATGAAGTGAGAACATAGAATTTAAAATTTAAAAAAAAAGATTTTTTTTCTATTTCTTTTAATTATCGTTTATCTATGATTAATTCTCCACCAACACCTACATTTTCAGGTAAATTCTCTTTTATTACAATCACATAAGCGCTTCTTGGGATCTTATATGCTTTTTCCAGTGATTCAGTAATTTCTTTAACGAGGACTCTCTTAACTTCTAATTCTTTAATTGGTGGACCATCTATTACTACATTTGGCATTATTTAACCCTCTTTATTCTGATTTTTTATATTTTTATTTAATATATTGAAATATTTATTAGATATAATTGAATTTTTAATGTTAATTCATTGAATAAGTTACTAAAAAAGGTATTTAATTCATTAAGAATTCATATTTATAAATTTTAATGATTACGATTATGATGTTTACAAAACCAATAACGGATGTTATCAAAAAGCGAACATCTTGGAGGACCTATACAAATGAGCCCCTCGCACAGGATGTCAGAGAAAAAATGATTAATATGATGAGAGATAATGATTTTGGTAGTCCTTTCAGTGAAAAAGCGGGAAATTCTCGGTTTGAACTCTTGAGCATACCCGAATTCGATCCTTCAGAAAGAGAAAACTTAGGAACCTATGGAACAATTGAAGGAGTGCAGGATTTTATTGTTGGGGCGATAGAGAAATCTAAATATGATCGTGAACATTTTGGGTATATATTGGAATCACTTATATTAGGTGCAACTGATCTTGGTCTTGGAACAGTCTGGTTGGGCGGTACTTTCAATCGTAGCTTATTTTCAGCAAAAATAAAAAAGAAAGAAAATGAAATAGTTCCAGCAATTACTCCTATAGGGTATCCAGCAGCCAGAACATCTAAAGAAATAACGATTCGATCATATGCAAAAGCTGATAAGCGATTTCCCTGGGAGAAGCTCTTTTTTAAAGGTGATTTTTCAACCCCTCTCAAACTTGAAAATGAATATTTCACATTAATTGAAAATGTACGCCTTGGACCTTCTGCTGGCAATTTTCAACCCTGGAGAATTGTTAAGGAGCCTACTGAAGATAATTTTCACTTCTACCTTTTATACACTGATGATAAAATGGGAAAGGTTTATAATGTATTTAAGCGACTTGATATTGGAATAGCTGTGAGCCACTTTAACCTCAGTGCGAAAGAATTGGGAATTAACGGAAAATGGGGCTTTGAAAAACCTAACATTTCTACAACTGAGGATTTTCAGTACATTATTTCTTGGTACGGGGATAATTAATTTTATTAGGATTTTGAGAGGATTCTTCTGGATACATAAAATTATTTCAAATTATTATTTGGGTTACTTTTTAAAATTATTTTAAATAATAAAAATCCTTGAGGTTTTATTAAATAGCTCATGAAATTTACCAAGATTTCTTTCAAATTATAAACAAAAGGTATAATTAATACATTATGTAATAAAAAACATGAAGCTAGGTGATATTTGAATGGTAGAAACAAGAGAAGATATCAATTTAAAATTATCGGGCATGACGTGCGCTAATTGTGCATTGAAAATTGAGAATAAATTAAATAGTCTCGAGGGTGTAAGAAGTGCTGTTGTCAATTTTGCAAATGAAGAAGCCACAGTTGAATATGATCCAAATACAACGAATTTCAAAACTTTTAAGGAAGCAGTTAAGGATCTTGGATATAAAGCATCACTCGCACGAATCGATTTAAAAGTGACTGATAAATTATCAGAGGATGATTTTAACAATCTTACTAAAAATGTCATAGAAATTGAAGGAATCCATGATGTTAGAGGAAATTTCAAAGCTTCCAAGTTATTTATAGAATTCAATGAATTAGCTCTAGATGAAGCTGGGGTATATACTAAGGTCAAGAAATTGGGCTATACCATTGAGAAATCCGCAGGATCAATGGATATAGAAATTGTGAAACATAAAAAAGAGATGAGATATCGGCTGCGTATCATGTTAATTTCCTTGGCATTTTCCCTAGTGATTACTCCTACAAGTTGGTTTGTTGTTGATTCATTTAATAGAAACGTAATTCTTTTCTTTTTTGCGTTAGCAAATTATGGGATTTCGGGTTCATTTTTCTTAATTGGAGCATATAAATCATTAAAGAATAAATCTACAAATATGGATGTATTAGTTGCTTTAGGAACTACTACAGCGCTAATTTACTCTATATTAACGACATTCGTTATATCTGGTAAAACATTTTATGAAGCCATGAGCATGATAATAACTTTCTTATTAATTGGGAAATATTTAGAGCACAAAACTAAAGGACAAGCTTCAGAAGCTATAAAAAAACTTATTGGTCTACAACCTAAAACAGCAATGATTATAAAAGATGGAGAAGAAACAGAGATTCCCATTGAAGAGATTGAAGTTGGAGATGTTTTAGTAGTAAGACCTGGAGAGAAAATACCGGTTGATGGGAGAGTGGTTAAAGGAAAATCTAAAGTTGATGAATCAATGATTACAGGAGAGAGTAAATACGTTAAAAAAGAAATAGATAGTGAAGTAATTGGAGCTACTGTGAATCAAAACGGTTTAATTCATATTATAACTGAGAAAGTAGGAAAAGAAACTCTGTTATTTCAAATAATTGATTTTGTAAAACAAGCTCAAAGTCGGAAGGCAGCTAAACAGCAATTAGCTGATAAAATTAGTAATTATTTCGTTCCTACTGTAATTATAATCGCTATGAGTGCCTTTCTATTTTGGTATTTCATTGGAACTCAAATTTACCCTTCCCTACAAGTTACACAGCTAGAAACATCATTACAAGTATTCACATCAATCGTAGTTATTGCTTGTCCTTGTGCATTAGGATTAGCTATCCCAACAGCAGTTATGGTTGGTACAGGCAAAGGCGCTGAGAATGGCTTGTTAATTAAAGGTGGTGATTCATTAGAGGCGATCAATACCATTAATACAATAGTGTTTGATAAGACAGGTACCTTAACAGTTGGTAAACCAAAAGTAACGATAATCTATACAGAAAAAGAACTAACGGGAAAGGGTTATGATGAGGATGACCTATTATTCTATGCAGGTAGTGCGGAAATGGGTTCTGAACACCCCATTGGAAGGGCAATAATTGAAGAGGCAAACCAAAGAGCTCTAAATCTTGAATTTCCAACGGAATTCGACGCTATTCCTGGAAAAGGTATCAAAACTACAATTAATCAAAAGATAGTTTTGATTGGAAACGAAAAATTAATCGATGATTATCAGGTCTCAAGTGAAGTTTATAAAACTAAATTTGAGGAATTTCAACAACAGGGAATAACGACAATCCTTATTAGTATTGATAACTCTGTTAGAGGAGTAATTGGAATTTCCGATAAGATTAAAGATCAAGCACCCTATGCTTTAGAAAAACTGCGAGAAATGGGACTAGAGATTTATATGTTAACCGGGGACAATATGCAAACTGCTTTGAGCATAGGAAGTCAATTAAAAATTGATGAGGAACATATATTTGCAGAAGTACTACCCAATGAAAAAGCACTCACCATCCAACAACTCCAAAATTCTGGTGATGATATAATTGTTGGAATGGTCGGAGATGGCATAAACGATGCCCCAGCATTAGCTCAAGCAGATGTAGGGATTGCTATTGGCTCTGGGACGGACGTGGCGATTGAAACTGCGGATATTGTGCTCATGAGAGGAGATTTAAGAAACGTTGTCTCAGCAATTAATCTATCTAAGAAAACGTATAAAAAAATGATTACAAATCTATTCTGGGCATTTATTTATAACATCATTGGCATTCCTCTCGCAGCTGGAGTTTTATTTGCAGCAACAGGATTCTTCTTACCGCCATATCTAGCAGCAGTTTTTATGGCATCAAGTTCAGTTTCTGTAGTTACGAATGCTTTGTTTTTGAAGAGATATGAACCGAAAACACCTCAACAAATTGAAGAAGAAAAATTATTGATCTCTCAAGAGAAGGTAACAGACCCTGTATGCGGGATGGAGATTGACCCTAGACGTGCGATTGAATATGAATATAAAAATAAAATATATCACTTCTGCAACCCAAATTGCGAAGCCCACTTTAAACGTGATCCTGAAAGATTTAAAAATTATGATTCGATGGATCCGAAATTAATGCAAATGAAAGAATCTGATAAAAGTAAAGAAAAAGTAAGTATAGATGGTAATAATCAAGAAAAAGAGGAGGAAATAAAAATGGGACAATTAAAATGTTCTGAATGTGGAGCAACTCAAGAACTTCCAATGCATTGTGGACAAGCTATGCACAAGGAAGGTGACCAGTTAGTATGTTGGATGGGTGCTAGCTGTGGAGCTCAAGATATTCCAGAACATCATGGGAAAAAAATGCAAGTTATTGAATAATGGAAAAGTGGTGTAAAAATGGGAAAATTAAAACTAGTATGTTGTAAATGTGGTAATATTATGGAAACGTTGCCACAAGGTGCCCAAGATATAATTAT
The DNA here is from genome assembly GCA_016839705.1 of Promethearchaeota archaeon. GTDB lineage: Archaea > Asgardarchaeota > Lokiarchaeia > Sigyniarchaeales > SOKP01 > Loki-b32. The sequence goes on from JAEOTR010000006.1 coordinate 85,332, forward strand.
TGACGAAGAAACTGGAGAAGTTTTGTACTATAATGGACCAGAATACGGGTACTTAACTGCTGACTGCGTTTTATGTGAAAAATGTCAAAAAAAAAAGGTTAAATAAAGTTTTTTATGATCCCATTTTTATATTTCATAAAAATTAATCTTTAAAGCGTTTTTTCTTTCTTACACTTTAGGATTATGAAATAAGCCTTGGTGGCAATATGAAATATTACTCAAATATATTAAAATTAATTGGTAAAACACCATTAGTTCGAATTAACAAGAGCAATCCGAATCCAAATGTTTTAATGTTAGCCAAATTAGAAAAATATAATCCAGCGGGTTCAGTAAAAGATAGAATCGCTATTTCTATGATTGAAGAGGCTGAGAAAGAAGGTCTTTTAACTCGTGATAAAATAGTGATTGAACCAAGTAGTGGAAATACAGGTATTGGGTTGGCTCTTATTTGCGCGGTTAAAGGATATCCTTTAGAAATTGTTATGCCCGAAACAATGTCAATAGAACGTCGTAAAATTATGACTACTTATGGGGCAAAAATCACATTAACTGATGGGAGTAAGGGAATGAATGGTGCAGAAGATTTTGTGAAAGAAATTGTCGAAAAGAATCCAGATAAATACTTTTATCCTAACCAGTTTGCTAACCCAAACAATCCTTTAGCACATTATAGATATACCTCTGAAGAAATAATAGAGGATACTGATGGTGAAATAGATGTGTTTATCGGAGGTTTAGGCACATCGGGGACCCTAATGGGAGTTTCAAAACGCTTAAAAGAATACAATCCAAGAATTAGAATAATTGGTGTAGAACCTGAGCCTAAACAAGGAATTCAAGGATTAAAAAACTTAGAAACTTCATATATTCCACCAATATTTGATGAGACAAGATTGGATGAAAGAGTATATGTAACTTTAGAAGATGCTGAACATGCTTCGAGAATGCTTTGCTTACAAGAAGGAATTTTCTCGGGGATAAGTTCGGGGGCAGCCATGCATGTTGCGATTGAGACTGTAAGAAAGATGAAATCTGGTACAATGGTTGTATTATTGCCGGATGGGGGTGAAAAATACATATCCCATGATATTTACCGTCCAGAGAAATGTTTAGAATGCACAAAAATCTGTAGAATTAAGACCTTATGGACAGATGAATATATTAAATCAATTTCAGAATGGTGGGAACCACAAGAATAAATCTTTTTTAAGAAACTTCTCCTTCTTAACCTTGTCTTCTTTCGTATTCACTTATTATGGCGTCAACCTCTTTTAATATCTTACTTGTATCTGGAATCGAATTCAACTGTTCGGTGTAAAGTGGATAGAATTTGTGTAAAATAGTCAATAATTCTGTCCATGATTTCTGAGCATCTGTTTGTTGAGGAATCCCTTTTTTTAATTGGGACAAAACTCTCTTCTCCTTTTTAGTCTTTAAATTTCTCAAGAAGTTTTTAGCGACTAAAGCTCGAAATTTTGAATATTCATCAAACCTGAAATTCGCTAATGAATAATTCATATTATCATCAGAGTATGGCAAAAATTTGATTTTTTTATCCTCTGGCTCATCAGGGTTATCTACTAAAGTTAATTCAATATCAACCTTACTGATCTGTTCTATCATGGGGTATAATTCCCCAGGATTAATTTTAGTTGCTGATTCAACCTCACTAGAAATTTCTGAGATAGGAATATAGAGTTCAGGGGTTTTCTCGGGATTTTCAATTCTATAAAGATATTCTTTTTTAAGAAGAGTAATTATTTGATTTTCTAAACTTGTCGTGAGTTGCTCAGGAGTAAATAATATTGAGGAATCCTTTAATTTTTGATCATATAATTCTTTATCTCTTTGTTTTTTACTGTAGTCTGTTGTAAGCGAGGAGATAAAGCTATTTTCGGTCACGTCAGATTCCCCGCTCTTCAATAACCTGCTTGTTTTACTTTTTTTTTCTAGAGTCGTTTCAAAAAGTCTTTCGCTGAGGAATTTTCTGGCCTTTTGTTTCGCTACGCCTTTTTTCTCAAAGCGTTCAGTCACAGAAGTAAAATGAATCATCTTTATAAGATTTCCAAGATCTTGCTTTTCTTCCGTTATCAAAATATCCATATCTTTGCTTGCTAGTTCTTCGAGAAATTTATAGACATCTCCTTTTGATAGTCGAGTCGCTTTAATTAATTCTCTCTCAATTACTGCAAGTGGATATGCTTCTCCTCTTCTGATATATTCACTTCTGATAATTTTATAAATTCTCTCCAGACTTTTTTCTTCTTCGCTAACTGTTTCTTTTTGTAACCTCATAAACATGGAGGTTTCATGAGGTTTTAAATAGTAGATCAATATTGTACATCCTAAGAAAAATATCATGAGAACCGAAATTATATATTTATCAGCCATCAAAAATTCACCTACATCAGTTATAATCTGATTCGGTATTTGACGTGCTAGAGAGAAACGTGTTAACGTTTGAGCTAATATACATGCCAAACAAAGCAATATTAATCCGTCTTGCTTAAAAATTAATATACGCCAACCTAATGTTTTTCCCGTTTTCCTCACAATTCGATATAAGAAATACATAGATATAACAAATTCAAGAATAAAGATATACGTGGCTGCTGAACCTGTTGCCCCTATTGTTGCTTTGAATGCAGTAACAGTTTCAGGCTGTAAGAGTAAATATATACTTATTTGCATAATCTGAAAGAAAAAGATAAATAATATAATTAGAGAAAAAGTAAAATTATCAAACGTGCCAGCTCTTCGTGTTTCAGCTCTCCTTCTAGTAGATACAAATTCAAAAATAATAAAGACAAGAGTCATAACTAAACTAAGATAAATCAGAGGCATAATCCTGCGCATTTCTGTATTGTATACAGCTACGGCGCTACTTGGATCGAATGCTGCAAAAAAATCTAATGAGAGAAACACCAAAAAACTTCTGTAAAATAATGAAATAATAACAAGCACACCTAAAATGAAAAAGGGTATAATAATTGCTAAAAAATATCTTGGAATTGAATACTTTTTAATAAATCTAGCTTCTATTTTTGTTGAGAATTTTCGTGAATAAATGTAAAATCTACTACTTAATAGAACTAACCAAATCATTGATAGACTTAATAAATATGTCATAAAATTAAGATCTGTTGAAATATATAAAAATAGTAAATATAATGCTGTAATTATACCACAATATAATATTAATTGTTTAATCGTAGTTTTTTTTTCAAAGATATAAATTCTTAATTTATCAATACTAAATAGAAAAGATAATACCAGAAAAAAAGCTACAATCGTGTTAGAAAAAACAAAAGGATTTCCTAACATCAGTACACTAATCCAAGAACTTCCTGGAATATTAATTTCTATGATTAACAGTAAAGAATATATAATAAATATTGCATATAATCCAAAAAATTTTCTTTTAAAAGAATATGATTTTGGTTCTTGACCTTTGATATAAACTTCTTGATGGGCTATCCTACTGGAATAAAAATCTGATAATTTGTTTTTTGTTTTAGAAGAGAATCTAGCTAATCTGTGCTGTTGTTTTGAAGTATAACCCTTAACTTTTCGTTTTAATCCTATTTTACCGGGTTTTGACGTTTTTGGCAATTTTATTTTTGTAGATTTCTTCTTTTCTCCTTTAATTTCAGACTTATTTGCGGTATCAGAATTATTTGAGTTTTTTGAAGAATTAGGTTGCTTGCCAGACATATATAAATAAAACATTTTTTTTTTAATATAAACCTAATTATAATATAAAAATAGAACTCAAGAGTATTCAAATGATAAGAATATGAATATTTGTTCAATTGATAAATTTCATATGAAAGTTTTAAAAACACTCAAATATATCATATAATTACAACAAATTCATTTTAATTTCTATAAATGAAAACTTCTCAAGTAGATAATAAAGAGAATTTAATTGGTTTAGTTAAAAAAGCAATTGAATTACTCTGTGAAAAGAATATATCGCGTGTTGTAGTGTTGTCCTCTTATAAAATTAATTCAATTTTAAAAGAAAACTACGGTGTAGATATTAAAGTGGACCGAATCGGTCGTGTGCTCAGTCGAGTCGCAAAATTAAACCAACTTAAACGTCTAAGCACAAACATCCCTAAATATCGGCTTAATGTTTCAAAAGTTTCCAGCTTACAATTCTTTTAAAAAAATTAGGTTAAATTCCGAAAATCAGTTATTATTTTTTGGAGTTTTTCAAGCAAGATTTTGATTTCTGAATATTTTTCTAGGGTTTGTTTTAGTTCTGAATCTATTTCTTCAGATTTTTCATGAATTTGTGTTTTAAAAGGAGTCATAACATTTTCTATGTGAACATCAATATTACGGGTTAGATTATTAACATTATTGTCGGTCTCTGAGACTAATGAGTTTAATTCTATCGTGATTTCTGCAAGTCTAGAATTTAAATCTGAATTTTTATTTGATATATCCTGTAGTGTACTAATTTGTTCTTGTAAAGGATTTATGGAAGTTCTAATTTGTTCCAAAACTTTTTCTTTTAGCTCAATTATGAGATCATCTAACTTTTTAGCAATTTCATTTTTCATTTCTCGTTGTCCATCTACACGTTCATCAATATATTCAGTAATATGTTTTTTAAAAAGGCTTGAAATCTCAATGAATGTACTGTCGAAATAGTTTTGCACATTTTTTAGTCCATCTGAAACTGTATTCTTTAATTGATTCAATGATCTGCTAATAAATTCCAAACCTTTAAGAGTTCCTTGAGTCATATCACCCACCCAAGTATTTAACTGAGATTTATATGCCCCACTGATTGATTCATTCAATTTTTCTATCCCATTATTAAAACCTTCAAAAACATAATTTACTTGTGAGGAATAATCCTTAATGCTCTCTTCAACTAAATCTTCCGTCGGCATCGGTATTTCTTGTAATTCTTTTAAAGGTGTTTCCTTCAATTCCTTGATTATAACTGGAGATAACCTTTGTGAGTCTTCTACAAATTTTTGTACCCATTTGAAAAAATTTAAATTTGCTGGGATATCGATATCATATGGAACTTCATTATAATCATTTGATTTTTTATAATCTTTAAGAGTATAAATTTTAAATCCAAAATCTTTTTCTTTCCCCATGATTGTGTGATCAAATACAATTGCGAAGCCGTGAGGGTTTTTCTCTGTTTGGAAGAATTTATGGTTTTGAATTGTGATATCGGTAAAATCTAAACCCCAACCTGGCCGAGAAATATACCATCCTATAATTTTTAACCCCTTTTCTTGATATTGCATATTTAAATCTGCAAAAATTTCAATATCTTCTTTTGTGAATCCCGTAGATACCTGAATTCCATGTTGAAAAGGAATAACATTAGTTAAATTAAATTCACCTGTATTTTCATCTTCCTTTCCAATACAAATCCCCATAACCTCAATACTTTCGTCTAAAGCCTCATTGCCAAATCTTAACACATGGGCAAACATCCGAATGAATGGGTTTGATTCGATTTTGATTTTTGACATTTTTACCTTATTCTCCTCCTTTTTCAAGCTTTTCTATTTTTTTTAACAAAATCTTCTTCTCAGATCTAAGATCTCCTATAGTTTTTTGAAGTTCTTTATTCTCAGATTGGGTAGAATTTAATTTCTCTTTAATGGGAGTCTTTAAGCTTTCTAATAAAATTATTGCAGCTTTTAAGTTTGACACATAACCTTTTGTTTCTTTATTTAAATTATTAAGATTGCTTTTCATTCTATTAGTGGATTTAGAATAGTTTGTCATTACATCTTCCTGTGCTGTATTCAAATTTGTCTGGATGAATTTATCAAGTGATTTATGCTTTTCTGTTAAACCAATCAAAGCATCACGACCTTGTTCCAGAGTTTTTATATGATTTGTTAACTTTTGATTAAAATCTAATATTTTTGAGGACAGAGGATTAATGTTTTTGATTATTTGGTCAAATAATATCTGCCCTTTTTCTGTAAATAAAGTTGTTATTTGATCTTTGTACTCCTCAATTGATTTACTTACCAAATTTGTAATATTCTCTTTCTCCTTATCAAATTCTTCAAGTTTGTCAAATACATTGTCTTCAATTTTTCTTAAATCATTATTTAAATTGTAATTAAAAGATTGTTGTAAATTGATAACCTCATTACTTAATTTGTCTTTAAGTTCTTTTAAATCATATCGTAATTTGGAATTATTAACCTGAATCCTACTTATAGTATCTTGACCCCATGAATTCATAAAATAAATTAATGGCTTTATCGAAAGATCTAAGAAACTTTCCATCCCATTTTTCAATATAGAATAAATTTCATTAAAATTAATTTCTCGTAGTTTTACTGTTAGCTGATCTTCTTCAGGGATGAAAACATCGCTAAATAAATCTACCGTTTCATTTAATTCAAGAATTTGGGGTTCTCCTGTATGAATTTTGTTAATTAATTCCATGAGTTTTAGATAAAACTCAAGATTATCAGGGGGTTCAACAACAGCATTTACTTCATGATAATCTGATTTCAATGCTAATGTTGGATCGTCTAAATTTTTCTCATCTAACCTAAATACTCTAAATCCTAAATCTCCTGGTTTTTCTAAATATGTATGATCAAAGACTATACCTATACCACTTGGGCTTTTTTGCCAAAAAATCTGATTAAATTTATCAGTTTCGGAAAAAAATATTGAGAGCCCAGGGTGACTATGAAACCATCCTACAGAAAACCAACCAAGATGACCGTACTGCTCATAGATTTTTCCATCTAGCTCTGCAAATGCTCCTAATTGATCAGGTGTATATTTAACTTCTATTATCCCTCCATGAGAAACAGGCGCTACATCTTCCACAATCACATTTTTAATCTCACCTTCACCTTCCAGATGCCCAATAAGCGCCCCCATAACTTCACTTAGTTTTTTCTTTTCTTTTTCTAGAATTTTTGAGCCAAACCGTAATACATGAAGTAACATCTTATAGTAAGCTAATGGTTTAATTGTTACTATACTATCATCATCCTTTTTCCCCATTTAACATTCACTTGTTTTTTCAAATTTATGATATATATATAGTTTGTATGGTTTTAAATATTTGAACAAAAAGTATTTAATTTAAAAACCCCATTTTCCAAATTTTCTTTTTTAACTTATAAAGAAAATATTATAGAGATTTAAGAACTCTTATTTTTTGGATTAAACACCCTAACTCTGCTCGAAGGTTGAGTAAGTCTTCCACAACATTGTTTCCTTTCCTTAATTTGACAATTTAACATTAAAGGAATCTTCAATATAAAATTAACTTGGATTTCTCGAATTTTAAAGATGCATTTCTAAATTGCACTGAGATGGGATCCTAAAAATAGCATTATGTAAAAAAACAGTTGATTAAAATAAAATCTCTAAAAAAATTATTATTCATGAGGAAGTGGTTTCCCACAATATGGACAGAATTTCCAATTTAAATCTTTACCACAATGTGGACAAAATGCTGACCCTATTGAATTTGGAGGCTCTTCTGCAGCAACACCTTCCTTTGGAATTGATGGTAATTGTCTGGTTGTCTTTAAGGGAGCAATATTTGATGAAGGGGATTGGATTTCCTCCTTTCTGGCAGCTACTCTTTGTTTAAAAGCTTGTCTTCTCTCGTCTTCAAGATCTTGTTGATTTTTCACGTCATCACTTTTCACCCATCCTTGAACTTTGGGTCTTTTTAAAGCATCTTCAGATACTTTATCTAATTGTACATCCTTTATGTCCGAGATAGGAACCATAGCTTTTCTTTCTTCTTTCCTTTTAATTGCCTGTTTGACTAGGGCTTGGGTTGTCTTCATAACCTGATGTGGGTTGATATTTGGTATTGCTACAGTACGGAGAACCCATCCAACGATTAAGTTTTGGTTTGGAAAGCCACCCTCAGTGTCTTCATCCTTATAAACATATGAATCAATTACATCTCTACCTTTCAGTAATCGTGAAGCCCACTTGTCATTAATCAGACCTAATTGGATCCTGTAGCTAGTACCAGGTACCCCAAGTTCTGATGTTAGAGGAATAAAGCCTTTTTCCGTCAAAATTCATCACTTTTTTGTTAACATAATTTAAACTTAGTAATATTAATATGGTAAATTTTGAATTTAAATTATTATTTATTTCAAAATAGATTTTTCTAAAAAATCTATGAAAATGATGAATTCTAAAAAAAAAGACATAAATAGAAAAATTTGTATTAATTTGTAGAAAGCTATTTTAATATCAAAAATTGGTTGAAAAAATGACGGTTATAATCCCCAAGAAAGTTTATTTAACTATTGTAGCTGCAGCTGTGAGATTTGCTAATGCTCGTATACCAAAAAACGATTGGCTTGAAGTGAGTGGTATTTTTACAGGAAGAAATGAAGGTGATAATGTTATAGTTTCAGCTGCTTACCCAATTATGCATCAAGAATTAGATAAAGATGCTGTAATCGATCAATATAAATGGAGTGATGAAGATTATGAGTCTCTTTATATTATTGATGAAGAAGCATTCTCACGAGATCCTCCTGAATTTGTACTTGGTTGGTGGCACAGTCATCCTGGATTTAAAGTCATGATGTCACATATTGATATTCGCACTACACTATCTTATCAACAAAGCAATCCTTTAGCACTTTCACTTGTATTTAATCCAATAAGGTTAATTCGTCAAATTGAAGTTGCAGATAAAAAAGGAGATCCAGATACACAATTAAAAAGCGATCCAGGTTTTAAGATATTCAGACTAGATAATGTATCTAGTGGTATAGAAGCATCCTATCATCCTGTGGAGTATTCAATTGAAGGGTACGATAGCATGGAACAACTCATAAGTTTAACACAAAAATTCATTATAGATGTCACCAACTTGTTTCCAAAGGAGAATGTACCTCAGACTTATGAAAAGATAATTGAGGAACGAATTGAACAACTGAATTCATTATTGTTGGGAACTGAAGAGTATTTGACAACATTAACTCGACATGGAGAAACTCAACGTATTCCGAGAGTATTAGAAAATCAATCTCAAGAAATCTATAAATTTGTTGAAGAAACTAATGGACGCATTAATTTCATTAAACAATTCATGGAATACATAGAATATAAAGAAAAAGAAGCAATTATTCCTCAAGTAGAGAAAACTTTATCAAAGTGGAGTGGAGTTTTAGCGGACTTGGACAAAAAACTTAAAGAATTATTTAAGAAATTCTAAATTTTATTGCTGTAAAAAATATTTTTCATCTTATTTTTAATTTTGATATCTTTTTATTTGATTAAGCGTTATTTTGATTAAGAAAACTACGATTTTCTATATTTAAACCGTAGGAAATAAATGAAACTTCTTATATTATGAAAAAACTTAATTTTCCATTCACAGCTATTCTTGGGCAAGATAAAATGAGGATGGGTTTGATTCTTAACGTGATTGACCCCCAAATAGGGGGGATCCTTTTAACTGGCCATCAAGGTACAGGAAAGAGCACTGCTGTTCGAAGTCTTGTAGAATTGATGCCCCAAATAGAAGTCATTAAACAATGTGAATTTTCGTGTGACCCTCATTCTGATATTGATGATTTGTGTACAAATTGTATAGAAAAAAAAGAAAAAGGTCAAATTGATACCGAACTCCGGGATATGTGGTTAGTTAATCTTCCTCTTGGAGTTACTGAAGATATGGTGTGTGGATCATTATCTATTGATAAAGTTCTTACAGAAGGAATAAGAGCTTTACATCCTGGTTTATTAGCAAAAGCAAATCGAGGAATTTTATATGTAGATGAAATAAATTTACTTCAAGATCATATTGTTGATGTACTTTTAGATTCTGCGGCTTCTGGAGTAAACATAATTGAACGAGAGGGAATATCTGTTTCTCACCCTTCAAGATTTGTTTTGGTGGGTAGTATGAATCCAGAAGAAGGTGATTTAAGACCTCAAATTGCAGATCGTCTCGGTCTAGAAGTTAGAATCAAAGCTCCAAGAGATTCTAAATTAAGAGCAGAGATCACTGAAAGAGTTATTAAATTTGATGATAATCCGAAAGAATTTATTAAAGAGTTTGATGATGAACAAGAAAAATTAAGACAAAAAATTATAAATGCTCGAAAAGTGTTAAAAGATGTTCAAATCCCTAGTACTGTTTATGAGTTTGTATCTCAAATTGTAAGTGAATTAGAAATCTTTTCTCAAAGAGCAGATATTACTTTTATAAGATGTGCTCGAGCTCATGCTGCTTTAAACTCTCGAAAAAATATTATTGAGGAAGATTTAAATGCTGCTATGGATCTTGTATTTGAACATAGAATTCAATCACTCCATTATGAAATGACTCCTGTGGAGATAAAATCAAAAATTGCTGAAGTTTACGGAAAAATAAAAGAAGCGTATGAGAATACAAATGTACTTCAACCTAACAGAGAAACAGAAGGGCCTTTAAAACATGATAACTCTTCGCAAACGGAGTTCAAACGTCAATCTGTTGATCCTGACAAAGTAGATATTCCCGAAACAGAAGAACAAAAGCTTCCACCCCCAAAATATCCTGATAATAAGAAACGTAATCCAAAACCCGCTGGTGGCTGGAAGGTGAAGAATATTCCTACTGATGGAGATTTGAAATTTTTTGAGGCCAAGAGCGATTCAATGCCGTTTATATATCAAATGGAAAAAAAAATGACTTCAATTCTTGACAATATCCGAAAAGACAGAAAAATATCAGATTATGGGGGAAGAGGAATCGGGAGGAGAATAAAAATATCTTCCTCCCAGAAAGGAAGGTATGTATCATATAGAACACCTATAAGTGAGCAACCTAAAAGCATTGCATTAGACGCAACAATTAGAAATTATTTAAAAAATATGGCATATAACGAGACTGATATAGATTTTCCTATTCACTTTAATAAATATGATTTGAGGGATAAAATATATGAATACCGTGCGCCATTAGCCTTATTCTTTGTACTCGATAGTTCGGCCTCAATGTATTACGTAATAAAACAAATGACTGACGTAATATTGTCATTACATCGGGAAGGTTATAGGAAAAGGGATAAAATAGCATTAATTATTTTCCGAGGTAAGGAAGCTGTTGTTCTTCAGAAGCCTACAGTAAATTTTAACTTGGCTGTGAATAAATTAAAGAAAATAGAGGGAAAATCATATACTCCCATGGCAGCTGCATTAAAAAAAGCTTCAGATCTCATTAAAGTTGAGCTTTTGAAAGATAGAAATGTCATTCCTATCGTATTTGTCTGCAGTGATTGTGGGGCAAATATATCTGTTAAATATCCTGATTTAATCGCTCAAATTGAAACTGACTATGGGTTAATTGCTCACGAATTAAAAGAATTGACAAAAAAACTATCAAAACAAAAAATCCATATGGTCGTTCTTGAACCAAAGAAATCATATGCTACTCAAGCACTAGGTGTACACACTTATTCTGCCGAAAAAATAAAAAAGAACTTCAAAAAATATGCCAATGCCCAAATATACAAATTCAATAAATATAATCCTACCTCATTGATTCTTGAATTAAAGAAGATTCTATAATTTTGTTTCCTAAAAACTTCTTAAATTTTATATTCCAATCTTTAACTAATGGAAGATTTAATAAAATCCATTCTTGTTGTAGGATTTAATACACGACCATTAACTTACTCCTTGAAGAAGGCTGGATATGAAGTATATGCTGTAGACTTTTTTGGAGATTTAGATCTATATCCAAATGTTAAAGACAGTTTTGTTCTAACAACGGAGTCAGGAACCAATTATAGTACAATAAAAGACAATTACAGCAAGTTACTGGCAAAATTTGCCATAAAAATGCTGAGAAAATATCCAGAAATAGATTACTTATTAATTGGTAGTGGTATGGATGACGCATTTGAAGAACGCTTATCCATTTTAAATGAAATAAAAGAAAAGAATTATAGAATAAAAAATTTGAATAATGGTTTAAAAACGATCGAAAATGCTCGTAATATTGAAAATATCTATAATTATTTAAAATTCCATAAATTCAAGGTTCCTTTTTCAATACCATACCAAAAAATTAAATTTTTTAAGAACAAACTTCAATTTCCCCTTATTTTTAAGAAATCTAGAAGTGCTGGTGGGATTAATGTATCAAAAGTAGAAAATCTTGAAGACCTATCAACTTTAAATGAAGTAAAATCATTTAATCCTTCAGATTGGTTGATTCAAGAATACATTGAAGGGATACCTGTTAGTTGTACAACCATTTCAAATGGGAAAAAATGTGAGGTTATTTCAATAAATCGTCAAATTATTGGTGAAAAACTCCTAAATCCTCCTAAAGAATTTATGTATTGTGGTAACATCGTACCTGCAGCAGGTTTGACTAAAAAAGATGAGAAGGCAATATCAATGATGTCAAAACTATTAACTCTCGAATTAGGGTTAAAAGGAATTAATGGATTTGATTATGTTTTGAGAGATCATTACCCCTATTTAATGGAGATTAATCCAAGAATTCCTGGATCAATCAGTGCATCTGAAGAAAGTCTTAATTTAAACCTTTTAGATCTCCATATAAAAAGTTTTGATTTGAATCAATGGGATATAGTGAAAAAGTCAATAAGATCTAAAAGGACAACGGATTATACGACCAAACTTATATTTTTTGCCCCAAAAGAAATAGATAAAATCTTAATCAGAAGAATTAATAACCTAAAATATATTCATGATAAAAGTGAACCAACTAAAACAATATTAAAGGGAGAACCTTTATGCACTATTCTATACAAGGCAAATAGTTATGTAGAATCTTATAATGGGGCAAAAAGAATCGTATCTGAAATTAATAAAATTATTGATTTTCAATGATAGCATTTACTAACAGCTGAAATGCTAAATTTACATTTTCATCTGTTTTAGATGACACTTTTATATAATCCAGAAACCCATATTTCTCCTTAAGAAATAACACATCTTCCTCCTCAGCAACGATCAAATCAGTTAAGTCTAATTTAGTTCCTAGAAATATAATTGGTAAATTTGGATCTTGTTTTCTAAAAATATCAACCCATTCATCTATATTTCCTAAACTTGATTTATTAGTAAGATCAAAAAGTAATAAAGCCCCATTTGCTCCTGTAGCATAATTTTTTAATATATGGCGAAAATCATACTGACCAGCAAAATCCCAGAATTGAAGGTCAATTTTTTTTCCTTTGGTATTAAGCGCTTTCCAAAAAAATTCAACTCCTATAGTAGATTTAGTCTCTGCCATAAATCTTCCCTCAACAAAGCGAATAAGGAGTGTAGTTTTACCAACACCCTCATCTCCTCCAGTAATAATTTTAAAAATTATTGACGACATTTTTTCAACTCCCTTTTTAATATAATAATCGCTTATAATAATTGCTTAACTAACCAGAAACATTCTGTTTATTATATAACCTTCTGAATTATTGCTTTTATTTTCGCAATATAAAATCCTAATTTTCTCTCATCTGATTCTGGAACGGCAAGTGCTAGGATTCTATTCTCATCTAAATCATGTAAGATAACTGATCCGTTTTCTCCTCCAATAATAGAATATTCCATTCCACTTTCTAACAAAACTCCAGATAAGTTATATAACGCAGCCACCATAGCTGAAAGAATTGATTCAGGCATTGTAGATTGAATTTTTATTGGTAATCCATCTTTGGTTATTATTGCTAAGACAAGTGTGTTTGGAATTGCTCTTTTCAAACCCTTAAATATTTCCTCTTTTAAAATATCAGATGTTTCAATTATAGCATTTATTTGAAGACTTAATTTTTGTAATCTACTAATATGAGAATCTAATCCTTCAAGCTCTGCTAATTCACGATTTAAATAGATTATCATAGTGATAGATTCTGCTAAAATTGAAAGGACAATTTTCTTCTTTCCTATTATCAAATTATAAGAAACATCCTGATTTAAGCTATCTTTAAGCATTTTAGAAGAAAGGAATACAAGACTACTATTGGCGGCTGTTACTTCGCCCATTGTCATATTTAAATCCTTTTTAAATACACTTGCGATTTTTGTGCCTTCAGGAGTTCCAATATTAATACCTATTACAGCAGACGTGGATTCGAGTTCTTTTTCAACTAGCCTGGACACATCTTTTTGTAATTCTTCTAGTATTTCATCTTGTTTTTCCATAATTGCTTATTGTATATTTTTTTGGAAATAAAAAATTATTCTAATAATTTAATAATAATTTCTTGATTACTAATACAAAACTAGATGTATTATTAGAAAATGGAAATAAAATCAGATACATATGTAATTATTTTAGCGGCAGGCTATGCTACAAGATTAAAACCACTATCAAACAGAATTCCAAAACCATTAATCGATATTAATGGCAAAACTCTTATTTCCCGGATAATATCAAATTTCAGAGATGCGGGATTTACCAAATTTTGTGTTATTGTTGGGTATAAGAAAGAATTTATTAAAAACGAAGTGTTAAGGTATAAGGATCTAGAAATCCTAACGATAGATCAAGATAAACCAACAGGAATGGCAGATGCTATTGCTTTAGCACTGAATTATGTTCTTTATAAAGAAGAAAATATCACTAGTTTTTTTATATCCGCCGCGGATATTATTTTCCCTAAGGAAGAAATCTTAAAAATGTATAGCCTATACAATCACGCCGATATAGTTTTAGGCCTTATGAGATCGAGTGACCATGAAATTGCAAAGGGACACGGAAACGTTAAAATTTCAGAAGATTCTGATTTGTCTAAAGATTTAGATGCTACAAAAGGATTGAAGATAGTTGATATTATTGAAAAGCCAAAAGTTCACCAGATATTAAGTGAATATTATTCATTACCTCTGTATTTAGTTAATCATGAAATTTTGAGCTCAATGAATCAATTAGAAGTTTCTGAACGTGGTGAAAAAGAATTTCAAGACGTTCTAAAAAAATCCCTATCAATTGGGATGAAAATTAGAGGGATCCGGATTGTATCTCCTGAGGTTACCATTGAGAATGTAGGAGCTTTTCACTTAACCAATTTAAGGGATATCATAAATATGAATAAAAGGTTCTTAACGGATGTAAGAAAAGGCCAAAACAAAGGCAAATTGCATAATATTGTTGAACCTGTGAGAATAAAAACTAATGCCATAATTGGAAATGATGCCTTGATTGGTCCTTTTGCTATTATTGGTAAGAATTCCGAAATCAGAGATTTTTGTGAACTCTCTAACGTGATTGTTTATGATGATGTAATTATTGGTAAATCAAGTAGATTGAATTGGTGTATAGTTGATGAAAATGTTAAATTACCCAAGAATTTTCATGCAGAAGAATGTTTTATTACTATAAATAATAAAAAAAAATTAGATCTTCATAAATTTTTAAATCTTAATCGATATAGTAAAAATTATAAATAAGAAATGTTGTGATTTTGTTAATGGAGCACGAATTAAAAAAACAGCTTGAGATTAAGGATAACCTTCTTCGCCTAAAAGATGAACAAGTAAAAACCCTTGAAAATTCCTTAAATCTGAAGGATGAACAAATAAAAACAATGGAGAATTCATTAGATATCAAAGATAGAAAAGCTGAAACTTTAGAGAAAACAATCAAACTTAAGGAAGAAGAAATCAGAAAATTAGAGTCAGTTTCAATAGATAAAAATATTCTAAAAGAATACGATGAGAAAATTCAGAAACTTGAGAAAGAAATAAAGATTTTAAATGAAGAACTTGCCAAATCAGATGAGGAGTTAGAAAGTTTAGAATTAGAAAATGAAAAATTAAGAAGTGATCAATCAAATTCTGCTGAACTTAAGATAGTTGATTTTACCCACGCAAACATCTCAAAATCTGAAATTCTCGAGAAAATGCGAGAAATTTTACCAAATGCAAATGCTAGTATAATGATTGTTACCCCTAAACTTGAAGATCTACAAGAGCTTTATCTTTATGAAGTCAAAGCATCAGTTAGTATGAGGATTGCGTGCTCAATAAACCCTGGAATTGAAGAACACTCTGAACTTTTAGAAGAATTCGAAAGTTTGGATAATATCACACTGAAAAATTACAATATGGAAGATAAATATGCTCTAGTAAGAGATGGAGAAGAATTGTTGTATGGTATTACAGGGAAGTCTGAAAACAATAATTTAGTAATCCACACTAAAGATCCGAATCACATCAAACTCCTAAATGCTTTACCATTAGAAGTGTGGATACGGAGTAGGAAAGTATAAGGAACGTTATATCCGTATTCCTTAATTCTAATTTTTTAGAATGCTTAAAAAATAGGGCATTTTACTTTTTCACATTTATCATTGAAATCTGAAAAAATACATTTTGAGAAATCGTAGGCCAATTTGATATTAAATTTCTCTTTTAAAAAAGCTAATGTTTCACTGATAGAAATTTTAACTGATCTCTTACAACAATGTTCTAGATTATCAGCTATTTTTGCTAATGAACGCGAAGTCATTTCATTTGCTTGGGATCTTGGTTTATCAGTCGAGGGTGTTGCTCCTGTGAAGATACTGATTGCAACTCCTGTTCCCATTCCTGCACCACATGATCCATAAAATCCACACCATCCTCCGGGAATTTTAGAAGATCTTCTGATGGCTTCTTTAATATCAAAGAAAGATATTGCCTCTCCATTAGGTTTTATTATATTATTATTCCTAAGAGATGTTAGAATAACTGCTGGAGTTAAAACATGATGCTCAGGTCCATATAGCTTAAACTTTGGGTGTTTCATGATTAAATCAGCTAATTCAAATGGGTCTTTAATAGTGGTTTCTTCACATATCTTTTCAATTAATTCAATAGGACCTTTTGAATGGCAAATATCGCAAATAAAATGTCCTTTTTCACAATATATATTTGTATTAAATTCTATTCCACAAAACTTACAAGTAAGATCTTTATAATCCCTCTGATGGGTGGCATAAACCAACTCTTTACCACATACTTCACATTTGTCGCTTCTACTTTTAGTCATCTTAAAAATTCCTTTTATATTTCTATGAATGTTTTTTTTCTTTTATTAAAATGAACAAACTGATTATACCCTATTTTCTTTAAAATTTTGGTTATTTTCTTAAATTTCCACGCAATTTCTTTAGGTTTATGGGCATCAGATCCTAATAAAATTGGTATATCTAATAAATACATCTCTTTTATAATATTTTCACTTGGATATTGCTCTTTACATGGTTTTCTTAATCCACTGGTGTTAATCTCAACTGTTAGTTCTTTTGCTTTTATCAATTCTAAAGTTTTCATAATCTCATCGAGAACTTGTTCTTCATTATTAGGGCGATCATTGAATTTCTTGGGCAAATCAAAATGTCCAACGATGTCAAAATCAAAATCTTCTGAATTAATCATCTTCTGAAGCTTTTTGAAGTAATTTATATAAACATTCTGAGAACCGTAAAACTCAAAGTCTCTTCTAAACCGCGAGTCATCAAAACCCCATGCTCCTCTGCCATCTCTAAAATTTAAAATATGAATTGATCCTAAAATATAATCTAATCTGTTTTTAATTTTATTTAAATGGTTGTTCAATGCATATTCTTGATTTTTAAAATAATCCACTTCAAATCCTATTCGAACATTGATAATCTGTTTGTATTTTTCTTTTAAATTTTCTGCAATTAATAAATAATCCTCAATTTCGGGTATTGTTATAGCATATTCCTGATAAGGAATCCTTTCAATATTCTTTAGAAATTCATAGGGAAAATGATCACTAATCCCTATTGTGCGAAGTTGATTTTTTATTGCTTGTCTTAGATATTCTTCAATCGACCCAACTGCGTGATGACACATTTCATTATGTGTATGCCAATCTTCTAAAACCATCTTACATATATTTAATAGTTTAAGTAAGATAAAATTATTGATTACATTATACAAATAATTAAGAAATAAACAAAGAGGGGGGATATAGGTTGGTAAAATACCATATAAGAAGGAAAGAAAAAGAAATAACCGATAATAGTGAAATATACGAAATAATAAAGAATGGAAAATTTACCTCAATTTCAATGAGCAAGGAAAATGAACCATATATAATAACTTTAAGTTATGGTTATGACCAAGATAATAATGCTTTGTATTTCCATTGTGCTACAGAAGGACAAAAAATCGATTTTATTAAATCCAATCCATACGTGTGTGGTACAATTATAGAAGATAATGGTTATGAAGATGGATGTGGTCAAGCATTTCGATCAATAGTGTATCGAGGGAACATAACAGTTATCAAAGATATTGAAGAAAAGAAGCACGGGTTTGAAATCATTATAGATCATTTAGAGAAAAATCCTGGTGAAACCAAAAAAAAATTACTCACAAGTGAAGATACATATATAAAACCAGCAATATTGAGATTAGATATAACAGAGATTTCATGTAAGGAAGAGAAAGCTGAATCATAATCTTATAATTTTTTACATTTAAAAACAGTTTGCCAGCAGTATTCCCTAAGAAAATTAATTTTATATAACGGCTTTTCGATTAAATTAAGGAATTTATAAGCTATTTTAAAGATATATGGTTTATTTATAAATCTACTAAAATACATGGCCAGTGGAGATAAAAGAAAGAATTCATAATGCTCTAAATTGCCGAATATTTTCCCCGCATTAATAACCTCTCTAATATATAAGGGATGTTCATGTATCGTACGCTCTTCGGGGGCAAAATATTTCCGATTTAATTGTACTATCGGATTTTTCTTTAAAGGTTCTATAAAAGCAATAAAGCCATTTTTTTTAAGTATTCGTTTACATACTTTGTAAAATAAATTCAAATCAGGTAGATGGTGGATAATCCTTGATCCTACGATAATATCAAAAGACTCTTCATCGAAATCTGGAATTTGGGCATTCATCTCTCTAAATTCTATAGAGTAGCCTAATTTTTTCGATTGTTCTTTACAATATTCAATTAGTTCTCCTGAGAGGTCAATTCCGACTACATTAGCACCCTCTTGAGCAAGATAAAATGATAAAGAACCAATACCACATCCTACGTCTAAAACTTGCTTTCCCTTTATATCTCCTAAAATCTGTTTCAATTTTATATTAACTTTCTTAAAAAATTGTTCTTTTTCTAAGTCAAATTCCGAAGTAGATGTGGGTTTCTTCATACTATAGTAATCTCTTTCATTTTTGAATATATTTTCATAGTTGGAGAGAATTTTCTGTCTATCTTTTAAATCCATTAGAAATTATCAAATCCTTTATTTGCTTAATCTTAATATATAAAATTATTTTTAACTGAAATAAGTATGTAAGTTTTTATTGCTGAACTAACGAATAACCAAGATGAATTCTTCAAAGACACCCAAAAGCATTATCTTAAAAATAAAAAATAAGGAGATAAGTCTCTGTGAAGGAATTGAATCACTATTTTCTTTACAGCATTTTAGTGAAAAGAGCGATATCATCCTTGAATGTAGAGAATCTCTTAAATACTTAATTCAAAATTATGCAGAAACTTTCGAAATTTTCAAAACATTTTTGGATCTTAATCAAAGAGCAATATTAAGGTTAAATTCCGCAAAAGAATTGGTTCTAAATTTTAAGAGTACATCAAAGGGTATTTTAAAACATCAGATTCAAAAAGATCCATCAGCTATGTTTTTAACTGAATTTTACACATTTCTTTGTGATCAAACTGATGAACTATCTCAATCATTAAGAGAAACTTTAGTTAGAAAATATAGTAAAATCTACGGAGTAAGTTACAAGGAGGTAATATTTTTTATAAATTTAGAAGCCACTCAAATCAACAATAAAAAAGATCTTGATTTTGATGCAGGATATTTTAAAAAATTCAGCACACCTGACATCCAATTACTAAACAATGTTTCTGAATATAATCTTGTTATCAAATCTGACCATGTTAGAGCATTAAACCTTAGTCGTTGGGAATTTGAAAAAATCCCTGAATCCATTGGCTTTTTATCAGAATTAGTTTACTTAAACCTATCATATTTAAACTTAAGGACTATCCCCGAAACCTTAGGCCAATTAACGAAACTTGATTATCTTAATTTAAATGGGAATTCATTAACAATAATTCCAGATTGGTTAAATAATTTTTCTGAGAAATATAAAGTAAATTCATATATCAAAGAGGGAGTAAACGATTCTAATTCTAAGGTGTTAAGTTTGATCGAAATAATATGTGGAAAAGAACTTCTTAAAGCTGAAGAAAAAGAAGATGTGTTGTCATGGGAAACAGGATTTAATTATAAAATAAATAAGGATGGATTTATCATTGGGCTCTACATTAAAGATGAGAAAATGGAGATGGGAATACTCCCAAAACAAATCTGTTCACTTGATTCCCTTCAAGAATTAGAAATGTCAGAAAATTCTATTGAGTCTATTCCAGAATGTATAGGTAATTTAAAATCTCTTAAATTTTTAAATTTATCATTTAATAGAATTAAATCCATACCAGAATCAATTGAAAAGTTAAATAACCTGGAATATATGAATTTAAATCATAATTTACTCTCTGAAAAAGAAATAATGGAATTAAAATGGTATAGAAATGGGCTTCTTCATTTAGAACAGGATAATTTCTATAAGGCTATTGAAGAATGTAAAGAAACTTTAAAAACATACCCAAGAAATACGATTGCTCTTTTTCATTTGGGTATTGCTTATAGAGAAATGGGCAAACTTGATTTGGCAAAACAAGCCTATAAAAAGTTTTTAGAAATTGATCCACTAAGTTCAGTTGTTTGGAGCAACTTAAGTGATATTTACCATCAAGAAGGGGATTATGATAAAGCAGTTTCATCAATAAAACGTGCTTTGGATATAGAACCAGATATAGCACTTTTATGGAGTAATCTTGGACTAAACTATAAGAAGTTAGGAAAGTATGATGATGCTATTGAATCCTATCTACAATGTCTTGAAATCGATAATAACAATAAATATGTGTGGAAAGATCTTGCTTCTATCTACCGAGTAAAAGGTGAATTTATGAAGGCAATTGAAGCTGAAGAGCGAGCTTTAGGGACGAATTTTAATTCAGAGAATAATTTGGATTAGATTAGAATTAAAAGATCCATTAATCGTTCTTTAGTGTGAACTGATATTAAATCTTAATATAGCATAGGTGTTCTAGTCATTCTTGAATAGTATTAGTATTCGAATCTAATAATAGTCTAAGAGTCCACTGAGAGTTCCTATAATAAAACTATATATTAAACCGTGTCAATAATATAATTATAGAAAAAACACAAAAAAAGTGAAAAAAAAAATGACCCAAGCTTATGAAAAAGTAATGGAAATGAAAAGTCTTGAAGTTGAAGAGGTTGAACAACCTGAAGTTCAAAAAGCTCCAGAAAATAATGCTGATGAACTACTTGGAGATTTAAATCCAAGATTTTTTGAGGAAGCAACTTCTTTAAAGGAAACTAGAGAAAGAGTTCAAGCTTCTCAAGGTTATTCGAATTTTAGCTTCAATACTTATGGATTTTAATTAATTTTTTTCTCTCTCCTTTTTTAAGAATTTTTATCATCTTGATTATTATATATCCAATAATAAATTACTCAATGTAGCTATTTATATAACGTTGGACTTCACTGGCAGGCTGAAAAATCCCAAAATGCCCTTCACATAATATATCCGCATTTAATTCTAATAATTTTCTGAGAGAGTTCTGATAATCATTGAAATTACTAATACCAGGGATAATCGGACCATGCAAATCTTGCCCAAATAATACTTTTTTGCCTTCAATTTCAAGTAAAACTGAGATAGAACCTGGAGTATGTCCCGGGGTATGAATACAGTTAAATTCTAAATTCCCAAATTTTAAGATCTCAATCTCACCAACAAATTTTTTTGCTAGTTTAACAGGCTTATAATTAACACCATACCATGATGCTACCGTTTCTCTATCATATCCCCGTTCTTCTATTGGAGTAGCATCTAATTGATGAGCATAGAACTTCACTTGTTTATTATAGTCTTTAAGGTCAGCACAAGCACCAATATGGTCAATATGAAAGTGTGTTATAATACAATGCTTAATGTGCATTGGATTTAATCCTATTTTACTGATCTTTTTTATCATATTCAATTGCATTCCGCAATCAATTAAAACAAGACCATCTTGACTATGAGTATTGATTAAATAGACAGAACAACCAGAATCCCCTAAATGGTATATATTTTTATAGACTTCTTGCATGATTAAAAACAATCCGTTGAAAACTCTAAATTTTCATTAAGTATAAAATATCAGTAAATTAAAGATCTCCCATTTTTAATATTTTCTAGTTGATAAGTATTTCAAATAGAAGTAATCTGCATAGGACATAAAAATTCATGTTAGAATAATAAATCAAATTTAATTTCTCAAATAAAAGAGAATATATGAAAAAAGTTATTTGGTCTGAAATTGATGGTTATATGAAAAAAATTAAGCAGATCATCGATTCAGAAATAAAAGAAATTAAAAATCTAAATAAAGATGATTGTGAAATTGATGAGATTTTATATTCATTTATAAAAAGAAAAGTTTTAACCTATCTAGAAAAAAAGACGACCCTAACAAAAATATTCACTTCACACACGAAAAAATTCATTGAGAGATCTATTATAGCTATTTATTTATTAAGAAGTGATAATCCTCCCTTACAAACTAAAATTTGTGAAATTGCAGGTTTTACAGCTAATATTCAAGTTAAAGAGATCAGAGAGCATTTAGGGATTCCATTACCCCTACAAGAATATAAAAAATTAGTTGACGATTCTATCAATCGGGTTAGACAATGTATAAAATGTAGAAAAATGCTTAATTATGATAAATTTAGTATTAGGAAAGATGGAAATTTACGTTGGGAGTGTAATGAATGTAGAAACATATCAAATATAGTAAATTTTTGGAGGAAAAAGATAAAAATAGCTAAATTTATTACTTTGAAAACAAAAGAAGGTATCAATGTTTCTGAATTTTTAAACATATTAAATCAAAGAAAAAAGTGTGATATACGAATAAAATGTTTTAATTGTAATGTTGGTATAAATCTTCTGCCAGCACTACAATTTCACCACACACAAAGACATTTAAAAGTAAAGGGAGCAGATTGGAATAAATTAAGGTCCAACCCTTTAGACACAATTATAAGAAGTTTAGATCAACAAGAATGTATTCTTTTATGTGCCAATTGTCATGTTATGAGAACTGCAACATTTTTTAATCAAAATAAAAATGCAATATTTACAGAAAAAATTACGGAATATACTTGGCAAATAAGAGGAAAAATTAAACGTTGGATAAGGAAGAAGAAGATTATTGAAGAGTTATACAATAGCAGATGTACAAAATGTCAAAAAGTAAGTATAGACAAACATCCTGTGCTTCATTTTCACCATCTTGATCCAAGTAAGAAAAAAACAAATTTTTCTACTGATTTAAGAGATATTACAGACATCAAAAGGATTAAAAAGTTATTAATAGAAGAGGATTGCACTTGCTTGTGTTCAAATTGTCATGCTACTGAAAATGCTGAAATATTTAAAAAATATAGACATAAGATTATTCAACAATATTAAAAATTAATTTTATGCTCTAAAGATATATATTACTACACATTTACATTAGTATCTTATTGTCTTTTCACATAAAGCCAATTATAAAGTAATAATGTTATGATACATGCTGCTCCTCCTGAAAATAGAACATCTGATGCATAATGAGCACCTACAATAACTCTAGAGGCTGCAACAAATAAAGCCCAGCCAATAATCACCCCGCCGATTATTAATATTAATGCTAATTTTTTTTTACACTGATTTTCTAAATATATTTTTCGAAGAGGTATTAATAATGGTATGAACATGAATGACATTGCTGTATGACCGCTTGGAAAACTTTGGTTTCCAGTTATCCCCTGAGGAATAAACCATGGTGTATATTCTATATATCCTGGTATTGTAAGATCTTGAAATCTAACTCGCCCCCAAAATACCTTAATAAGTTGTACAAACACTAAGGGGTGAATAATAGCTAATAATGAAATTACACCTGAAAGTGTTCTATAGACACTCAAGTCTTTTTTCCATGTGAAAAATACATAAATTAGGATAGGGATTATTAAACCTAAACCTGTTATTATGTCAGTATTATCATTTGCAAATATAATGAATAATATACCCACAAGAACAGATATATAAGCCGGAATTTTTTGATAATGTAATTTTTTAAAAAATCCTCCTAAAAATGTCGCTAAAGCTATAGCAATTAAAGAATTTCCTGGTGGTTCCCCATAATCAGCTCCAAAATTTCCCCAATTAGAAGTTTCATCGACAACAGCTTTTGAAATCTCTAAATCGGTAAAACCAAAAATCAATGCTAAAATAATCCATAAGATAAGTATACCTATAAAAAGCTTATCGTTAAAAGACTTTATCAAGTTTTTAAACATTTGAATACCTTGTAAAATTTTGTGTGAAGTTTTTTATCTGATTCCTATTTATTCAATCTCTTATTTAAAATGTTCTCTTATTAGATTAAGAAGTATATCGGGATAATCAGTATAAATTGCACTCACAATTTCATCTTTATATCGCATTTTTATAATTCTCTTCATATTTATTTTAGTGTTAACACCCCATATATAACATTTCAAACCATTATCAATAACTTCTTTAAATAAATCTTCAATGTGCTTTCTACGCATTATATTTATCACACTTATTCTGATCTTTCTCAGTTTATCTAGGTTTACAGTCTTTGGATTTATTGAGTTGATCGACTCTGTTAAAGTGTATACAAGATTTGATTCCTCATTTTTTCGTCTTAAAACGACGAGGTATCTTAACCTTCGGTCAGTGATCTCTATATTCTTTAAGAGAGAAGCTTTTCTTGCAAGGTTTAAAAGTTCTAATCCTGATTTCTTATCAATAATATCGATGCTATATCGAAGGGTATTTGGAGCATTTTTGAAAATATCAAAAACTTCTTTTACTAAGGGGATCCTTCTGTTATCTTCAAATTTTATGGCTCGTAATTCTTTTAACGTAAAATTTTTTATAGGACAATATTTTTCTTCTATTTTAATATAGGGATCATGAAAACATATTAGCTCATTATCTTTAGTTAATTGTACGTCCGTTTCAATTCCCGCGCCCATACTAACTGCTTTTTTAAAGGCAGGAATTGTATTTTCAACTTCATATCCCATTGCTCCTCTATGCCCAAATACGTAAGGTTTCATGAATCAAGTACAAAGATTTTTAGAAAATTTATGAAAAAAATAATTTTTATAGCAATTTAAATTACATATATTACTTAATCTTTTCTCTGGATATTGATAAGAATGGAAGAAAAAGAGAAAACTTCTGTCAGTGAGGAAAAACAATCATTTTCTGTACGGTTAAAAAGATATTTTAAAAATTTACTTGATTTTTCACATTACGACA